>NZ_VFTY01000007.1:0-367957 GCF_006440715.1 Mesorhizobium sp. B2-7-3 | reverse complement strand
ACTCCAAAACCCCTTCGGGCCAAAAGTGTTACCCATGTCTCCGGTATAAACCGTAACCTATGTGTCCGGAACGGACCTTAAAATGATGGTGCCCAGAGGCGGATTCGAACCACCGACACGCGGATTTTCAGTCCGCTGCTCTACCAACTGAGCTATCTGGGCCTGTTCCGGCTAACGAAAACTCGCGCTCCGGATTTCATGAAGGCACCGTGGGCGCCCCTTGAAAGCGCGTGGGTTATAGCATGGGAATCCGGCCTGTCCAGCGCCCAGATGTGGATTTCCCGCAGGAAAAGAAATGTCGCCCGATGGGCCGGTTTCCATGCCGTGCGCCCGCCTATCTGGCGCTTGGCAGCCCCTTGCGGAAGTCGGATGGGGTCATGCCGGCCAGCTTGCGGAAGGATTTGTTGAAGGCGCTGAGCGAGCCGAAGCCCGAGTCCATGGCGACCCGCAGCACATTGGCGTCCTGATGCATCAGAAGCGCCTGCGCGTAGCTCAGCCGCAACAGGTTGACATATTCGTTGAGCGTCATGCCGGTTGATTTCTTGAACAGGCTCATGGCGTATTTGGGGTGGATATCGGCGGCGGCCGCTATGTTCATGCAATCGATGTCGTAGAGGAAATTTTCGGCGATGAAATCGCACATGCGCCCGACATTGCGTGAGGACTGCTGGTCGAAGGGGCTGCCCGCCTCCTGCCCGGCGGCGTTTTCCGGCACCAGCCGATAGGGCTCGAACCGCACCCGCTCCAGCCGCAGCAGGAGTTCGTTGACGGCATGCTCGGTCTTGGCCGGGTCGCCCGAACGGGCGTAGCGGTTCCAGCGGGCGAAATTGTCATTGTCGGATTGATCGGTGGCGCTTGTCACCAGCGTCACACCCGTCATCAGCCGGTGGCGTATATCCGCCGGCAGGTGCAGCCGGAAGAAATGCACCAGCGGCAGGTGCGCGCCGGCATAGACGGCGTCGTCGCTCAAATCGTCCATCTGGTGCGGCAGGCCGCCCCAGAACAGGCACATCTCGCCGGCCGAGAGCGAGATTTCGTGCTCGTTCATGCGGTAGTGGACGGAGCCGCGGACGATGAAATTCACCTCGACCTGGGCATGCCAATGCGGCTTCAGCATCACCAGCGGATTGGTGTGGAACATCTGCAACAGCAGCGGCAGGCCTTCCACACTGCTGGCACCAGGCTGGTAAAACGGCCGTTCGGGCATCTTACTTTCCGCCAATTTTGTATTCCCTTTGTCCGGGACAGGCCTTTGCCGGTGCCTAGTCTAGCCAGGCTCGCAGAGAGAGCAAATGAAATGGGAGGATTTCAATGCGCATCACACTGTCCTGCGCCGCGCTAGCGCTTGCCTTGGGCTCAGCCCCGGCCTTCGCGCAATCCGGCGAAATCACCATCTGGAGCTGGAACATCGCCGCCTCGTCGCTGAAGGCAACGGTTGCCGGTTTCAACAAGGTCCATCCCGACATCAAGGTCACGGTCCAGGATCTCGGCAACCAGCCGACCTATGACAAGTCGATCGCCGGGTGCGCGGCCGGCGGCGTCGGCCTGCCCGATATCGTGACCATCGAGAACGGCGAGGCCGAGAATTACTGGAGCCAGTTTCCCGACTGTTTCGTCGACCTGCACACGTTGGGCTACACGGCGGAAGACCAGAAGAAATTCCCCGATTTCAAGCGTACCGAACTCGAAGTCGGCGACAAGGCCTATGCCATGCCGTGGGATTCCGGCCCGGTCGCCGCCTTCTATCGCCGCGACTTCTATGAAAAGGCCGGCGTCGATCCGGCATCGATCAAGACCTGGGACGATTTCATCGCCGCCGGCAAGAAGATCCAGGCCGCCAATCCAGGGGTCTCGATGACCAATGCCGATTTCAACGGCGACAGTGAATTCTTCCGTATGATCTCCAACGAACAGGGCTGTGCCTATTTCGCCGAGGACGGCCAGTCGATCACGGTCAACCAGCCCAAATGCGTCGACGCCATGACCAAGGTCAAGGAGATGAAGGACGCGGGCATCGTCTCGTCGGCCGACTGGGGCACCAAGATCACCAACAACACCGCCGGAACCGTCGCCACCCAGGTCTATGGCGGCTGGTACGAAGGCACCATCCGCACCGAATCGGCCGGCGAAAACGGCAAGTGGGGCGTCTACCTGATGCCGAGCCTGACCGCGGACGGGCCGCACGCCGCCAATCTCGGCGGTTCGTCGCTCGCCATCACCTCGGCGTCGAAGAACAAGGAAGCGGCCTACGAGTATTTGAAATACACGCTCGGCACCAATGAAGGCCAGATCACCATGCTGAAGGAGTTCGGCCTCGTCCCATCACTGGTCTCGGCCCTGAACGACCCTTACGTCAACCAGGGCCAGCCCTACTGGGGCGGCCAAGCGGTGTGGAAGGATATTCTGGGCACCTTGCCCAAGGTCGTTCCGAGCCGCGGCACGCAGTTCCAGAGCGATGCCGAGATCATCGTGCGCGCCGTGCAGACCAAATACCTCGCCGGCGGATATCCCGACGCCAAGGCGGCACTCGACGATGCCGCCAGCCAGATCGCCTCGGCGACTGGGCTGCCTGTCAAGTCCTGAACTCCCAGGACGGGGTCCGGGACGGCAGCTATGTCGTCCTGGACCCGCCGCTTGCACGCTTGCTTTCAACACCAGGGATGAAGGAGGACAAAAGATGCGCGACCGCAATGCCACGGCCTATCGCTTCCTTACGCCCTATCTCCTGATCTTCGCCATCTTCTGGGTGTGGCCGATCATCTCCTCGTTCCTGATCTCGTTCCAGGCGACGCGCACCGTGCCGTGGCGCTTCGCGCCCGGCTTCAACTGGGGCCGGCTGGTCGGCGACCCCGCCTTCTTCAACGCGCTGAAGAACACGCTGCTCATCCTTGTCATCCAGGTTCCGGTGATGATCGCGCTGGCCATGGTGATGGCGGTGCTTCTGAATTCGCCGCTGCTCAAGGCCCGCGGCCTCTACCGCTTCGCCTTCTTCGCCCCCGTGGTGGTCGGCGAGGTCGCTTATTCGGCGGTGTTCCGGCTGATGTTCAGCCTCGATTTCGGGATCGTCAACAAGCTGCTGAACAGCATCGGCCTGCCCAAGGTCGACTGGTTTTCCAATGTCACGCCGGCCATGGCGCTGATCATGATCGCGGTCACCTGGCGCTGGGCCGGCTACAACGCCATCATCCTGCTGGCCGGCATGCAGTCCATTCCCGAGGATGTCTACGAGGCAGCGACGCTCGACCGGGTAAGCAAGCTCAAGCAATTCTTCTACATCACCCTGCCGCTGTTGAAGCCGGTCATCGTCTTCTGCGCCGTGCTGTCGATCATCGGCACCATGCAATTGTTCACCGAGCCGTTCCTGATCACCGAGCGTGGCGGGCCGGGCGGCGGCACCGAGACGCTCGGTCTGCTGCTTTACCGCCAAGGCTTCCGCTCGCTCAATTTCGGCTATGCCTCTGCCGTCGCCTACACCATGGCCGGGCTGGCGATCGCCATCACGCTGGTGCAGCTATGGCTGACGAGGGAACCGAAATGAGTTCGCTCTCGTCGGCAAGACTGAAACGAAGCATCGCACTGCACCTGTTCCTGACGCCGCTGGCGCTGATCTGGTTGTTTCCGCTGTGGATGATGGTGGTGTTCTCGACCATGCCCGACAACGGCATATTCAGCCCGGGTATCGAACTGTTGCCGCGCGGCAATTTCGTCGACAATTTCAACAATCTGCAGCGCGACACAGACTTCGTCGGCGCCATCGTCATCTCCGTTTGCGTGGCGGTGACCTACACCGTCTTGTCGGTGCTGTTGACCTCGATGGCCGGCTGGGCGCTGGCCCGCTACCAGTTCTTCGGTAAAAGCGTGGTCGTGGCCATCATCCTGGGCACCATCACGCTGCCCTATGCGGTGGTGCTGATCCCGCAATTCATCATGGTGGCGCGCGACTTCAAGCTTGCCAACACCTGGGTGGCGCTGATCGTGCCGCCGCTGTTCAATTCGCTGGGCGCGCTGTTCATGCGCCAGAGTTTTTCGATGATGCCGGACGATCTGTTCGATGCGGCCCGCGTCGAGGGCGTCAAGGAGTGGCGGATCTTCGTCTTCATCGCCTTGCCGCTGGCGCGGCCGATGCTGGCGGCGCTCTGCATCATCCTGTTCCTCGCCTCCTGGAATAATTATCTGTGGCCACTTCTGATCAACAGCCAGCCGGGTTCGATGACAGCACCCGTGGCGCTTGGCACGCTGATCGGCCTGACCAAAGTGTCGTGGGGCGGCATCATGGCGGGCGCGGTCATGCTGACCGTGCCGATGCTCATCGTCTTCGTGCTCCTGCAGCGTCATTTCATCGCCGGCATCGCCGCCGGCGCGGTCAAGTAAGGGGCAGAATGGCAACCGTCACGCTCACCAATGTCGCCAAGCGCTTCGGCGCGTTCGAAGTCGTCCACTGTGCCAACATCGACATCGCCGATGGCGAGTTCGTCGTCTTCGTCGGCCCGTCGGGCTGCGGCAAGTCAACGCTGCTCAGGATGATCGCCGGGCTGGAGGACATCAGCGGCGGCGAGATCGCCATCGGCGGCAAGGTGGTCAACGATGTCGAGCCCGCCGACCGCGGCATCGCCATGGTGTTCCAGTCCTACGCGCTCTATCCGCATATGAGCGTCGAGCAGAATCTCTCCTTCGGGCTGCGCATGACCGGCAACCCCAAGGCCGACACCGAGCGGCGGGTGAAGCGCGCGGCCGAGATCCTGCGCATCAGCGAATTGATGGACCGCCGTCCGAAGAAACTTTCCGGTGGCCAGCGCCAGCGTGTCGCCATCGGCCGCGCCATCGTGCGCGAGCCGCAAGTGTTCCTGTTCGACGAGCCGCTCTCCAATCTCGATGCCGAACTGCGTGTCCAGATGCGGGTCGAGATTTCAAGGCTCCACAAGGAACTCGGCGCCACCATGGTCTATGTCACCCACGACCAGACCGAGGCGATGACGCTGGCCGACCGGATCGTCGTGCTGCGCGCCGGCCATATCGAGCAGATCGGCCGGCCGCTGGAACTCTATGACGATCCCGACAATATGTTCGTGGCCGGCTTTGTCGGTTCGCCGAAGATGAATTTCATCAAGGCCCATATTGTCGGGCGTGATGAAAAAGGGGTCGTGGTCGAGCTGGCGGGCGAGGAGAAGACCCGCATCACGCAACCGTTGAAATGCGCAGGGCCTGAACTGGGTAGCAAAGTCATCGTCGGCGTGCGGCCGGAACATTTTGGCAGCGCCGGTGAAGGCGACGCCGACCTCACCGCCGCCATCGACGTGGTCGAGCACCTCGGCGGCACGAGCTTTCTCTATGCCCGAACGACCCATGGCGAGGATGTGGTGATCCAGCGCGACGCGGCAAAGGTTCCCGACACCTCGGAGGTCACCGTTTCCATCCGCAAATCCTACCTGTTCGACGAAAAGGGGCTGCGGCTGCGCTGACCGGCCGCCCCTTTCCAAGCCCGCAAGGAGAATGACATGACTGCATCAACGCCCATTCGCTGGGGGATTCTTGGGCCGGGCGGCATTGCCAAGGCTTTTGCCGGCGGCGTCGCCGGTTCGCGCACCGGGAAACTGGTCGCCATCGGCGCGCGTAACCCCGGCAAGCCGGGTCTGGCCGAGAGCTTTCCCGGCGCCCGCATCCTCGACGGTTATGACGCTCTTCTCGCCGATCCGGAAATCGACGCGATCTATATCGCGGTGCCGCATCCCGGCCACGCGCAATGGGCGATCCGGGCGGCGGAAGCCGGAAAACATGTGCTTTGCGAAAAGCCGCTCGGGCTGACCGCCTTCGAGGCCGACGCCATTATGCATGCGGCGCGCAAGGCCGGCACCTTTCTCGGCGAAGCCTTCATGTACCGGCTGCATCCGCAGACGCAGCAACTGGTGGGCCTGGTCAAGTCCGGCGTCATCGGCGAGATCAGGATGATCAAGTCGAGCTTCGGCTTCGCCATGCCTGATTTCATGCCGGAGCACCGGCTCTACGCCAACGACCTCGCCGGCGGCGGCATCCTCGACGTCGGCGGCTATCCCGTGTCGATGGTGCGCCTCATTGCCGGCGCTGCCGCGGGAGAGCCATTCGCCGAACCCGACAAGGTGGTGGGCGCCGCCCACCTTGGCCAGTCCGGCGTCGACGAATGGGCCTCCGCTGTCCTGCATTTCCCCGGTGGCATCGTCGCCGAGGTTTCCTGCAGTATCTCGCTGAACCAGGACAACGTGCTGCGCATCTTCGGCACCAAGGGCCGCATCGAGGTGCCGGACTTCTGGTTCGCCGGCGGCGACCGCGATGTCGGCCTCGGCCGGATCGACGTGATCGGCGCCGACGGCGCGCAAGAGACCATCAGCGTCAACGAGAAGCGCCATGTCTATTCCTTCGAGGTCGATGCCGCCGGCGAGGCGATCCGCGCCGGGCGACAGGAATTCGCCTGGCCGGGGATGGGCTGGGCCGACAGCCTCGGCACCTTGCGCGTGCTAGACAGATGGCGCGCGGCGGTGGGGCTGGAGTACGAGATCGAGAAGGCCTCGCTGCGCACCAACACCATCTCCGGCCGACCTCTGCGGCCCGGCGGCACCGCGATAGGCAAGCGCACCATACCGGGCCTGCCGAAACCGACCTCCGTGGTGGCGCTCGGCTTCGAGGATTTCCGCACCTTCTCCTCCGGGTCGATCCTGCTCGATGCCTTTTTCGAGGCTGGCGGCAATCTGTTCGACACCGGCTACGTCTATGGCGGCGGCTACACCGAGACGCTGCTCGGCCAATGGCTGAGAAACCGTGGCGTGCGCGAGCAGTCGGTGATCATCGCCAAGGGCGCGCACTCGCCGCTCTGCTATCCCGACGTGATCGCAAAGCAGCTTGCCCAGTCGCTCGACCGCCTGCAGACCGACCATGTCGACATCTATTTCATGCATCGCGACAATCCGGACGTGCCGGTCGGCGAGTTCGTCGACGCCATGGACGCGGAGGTCAAGGCCGGGCGTATTCGCGGTCCCTTCGGCGGCTCCAACTGGACGATGCAGCGCATGGACGAGGCCATTGCCTATGCCGAGCGCACTGGCAAGCAGAAGCCCGGCGCGCTCTCCAACAATTTTTCGCTGGCCGAAATGCTGGAGCCGATCTGGGCCGGCTGCATCACCTCCTCCACCGACGACTGGAAAGCCTGGCTGACATCCAGGCAGATGCCGAATTTCGCCTGGTCGAGCCAGGGACGCGGCTTCTTCACCGACCGCGCCGGGCGCGACAGGCTGGACAGCGAGGAACTGGTGCGGGTCTGGTACTCCGAGCGCAATTTCGGCCGCCGCGACCGGGCGATCGAACTCGCCGCCAGGCTGCGCAAGAGCCCGATCCATATTGCGCTGGCCTATGTCCTCAACCAGCCTTTCCCATCGGTCCCGTTGATCGGGCCGCGCACGCTGGGCGAACTGGACGACAGCCTGCGGGCGCTGGACATCGCGCTTTCGCCAGCCGAACTCGAGTGGCTGGACGGCGGCAGCCTGCACGCGGCCTGATTAGGTCTCAAGCGGCGTCAGGTCTCGTCGTCCACACCCTGGCGCCGCGCCTGGCCGGCGTTCGCAAGCTGGCATACATGCCGGTGGTGCGGAACTGGCTGGGCGTCGTGCCGTAGAGGCGGCGAAAGACCTTCGAAAAATAATTCGCATCCTCGAACCCGCACAGGATGGCCACTTCCTTCACCGGCAGGAAATCCGCCTTGGTCAGCAATTTCGCCGCCCGCTGCAGCCGCTGCTGCAGCACGAACTCGGCGGGCGGCAGGCCTTCGCTCTCGGCGAAGCAGCGTGAGAAATGAGCCCGGCTCAGTCCGCTGATCTGGACAAGGTCCGCCACCGGCAGGGCTTTGTCGAGATTGGCGTTGATATGATCGATGACCGGCTGCATGGCACTCTGTTTTTCGGCAAAGGCGTGCGAGCCGAACACATCGTCGTAGAGCGCCATCGCCGCCTCGTAGGCGATCGCCGAAGCAGCGCCTGGAGAAGCGGCCCCTTTGATAAGACGCAGACTGCAATCGGCAAGATGATCGATCGTCGCCGGCTGCAGCCGAAAGACCGGACCCGACACGTCGAGGATCGACTTGTGGACGCGCAACGCCTCCTCGCCGTTCATCGAGATCCAGAAATATTCCCAGCGCTCGCCCCTGGCCAGCCAGTAGCGGTGGTTGTGCGGCACCAGCACCAGCAGCGTGTCGTTCGTCTGCAGGCGGTAATCGCGGTTTTCGTAGCGCAACCGGCCGGTACCGCCGATCGTATGCTGCAGGACGGTGAACGGTGTCTGACCGCGCTTTCGCCCGTCCCAGTCATAGGTCACGTCCTCGCGCACCTCATAGCCCGTGCTCGTCGGCATGGCATGCAGGCGCTGGCGGCCGCGCGGCAGCGAGACGGTCCGCATCGACTCTCCGTTGGCGATCAAATCCCGCAGCACAAAATTACCCCTGAAAGCATAATCCTTCTCTGGTCGCGCCCGCGAATAAGCGCATAATCGCGCCTCGACGAACGCGAATAGCCCGCGAACGAGGAGCGGGCGGGAGGAGAGAAAAGCCGGATTCCGGCTTGAATGGCATGCGCCCAAAAGGCGTGTGGCCATCTTTCTTCCCTTGCTGCTCCTTGCCTAGCATTCGATTGGACCGAGGTGAAGGTGATGAGTTTCAAAATCGCTATTATCGGCGCCGGCAGCGTCGGTTTCACCAAGAAGCTGTTCACCGACATATTGTGCGTGCCGGAATTCAAGGACATTGAATTCGCGCTGACCGACGTCAGCGAGCACAATCTCGCGATGATCAAGGCGATCCTCGACAGAATTGTCGAGGCAAACAATCTGCCAACGAGGGTGACCGCGACGACCGACCGCCGCAAGGCGCTCGAGGGCGCGCGCTACATCATCAGCTGCGTGCGGGTCGGCGGCCTCGAAGCCTATGCCGATGATATCCGCATTCCCTTGAGATACGGCATCGACCAATGCGTCGGCGACACGATCTGCGCCGGCGGTATTCTCTACGGTCAGCGCAACATTCCGGTGATCCTGGATTTCTGCAAGGACATCCGCGAAGTCGCCGATACCAACGCCAAATTCCTCAACTATGCCAACCCGATGGCGATGAACACCTGGGCGGCGATCGAATACGGCAAGGTCGACACGGTCGGTCTCTGCCATGGCGTCCAGCACGGCGCCGAGCAGATCGCCGAGGTGCTGGGCGCGAAATCGCCACGGGAACTCGACTATGTCTGTTCCGGCATCAACCACCAGACCTGGTTCATCGATTTGCGGCTGAACGGCCGCAAGATCGACAGGGATGAGCTAATTGCCGCCTTCGAGGCACATCCGGTCTATTCCCAGCAGGAAAAGCTGCGCATCGATGTGCTGAAGCGCTTCGGCGTCTATTCGACCGAAAGCAACGGCCATCTCTCCGAATATCTGCCTTGGTACCGCAAGCGCCCCGACGAGATCACGCGCTGGATCGACATGTCCGACTGGATCCATGGCGAGACCGGCGGCTACCTCCGCTATTCCACGGAAACCCGCAACTGGTTCGAGACCGAATATCCGCAATTCCTCGAAGCGGCGTCGAAACCGATCGACGCATCAAGGCGCTCGAATGAGCATGCGAGCCACATATTGGAGGCGCTGGAAACCAACCGCGTCTATCGTGGCCACTTCAACGTCAGGAATGACGGCGTCATCACCAATCTGCCACGGGACGCCATCATCGAGTCACCCGGTTTCGTCGATCGTTTCGGCATCAACATGGCCGCCGGCATCACGTTGCCGGAAGCCTGTGCCGCTACTTGCATGGCCTCGATCAACGTCCAGCGCATGTCGGTCCACGCGGCGATATC
Source organism: Mesorhizobium sp. B2-7-3 (assembly GCF_006440715.1). NCBI lineage: Bacteria > Pseudomonadati > Pseudomonadota > Alphaproteobacteria > Hyphomicrobiales > Phyllobacteriaceae > Mesorhizobium > Mesorhizobium sp. B2-7-3. Next base: position 358,097 of record NZ_VFTY01000007.1, on the reverse strand, counting down.
TGGCGACATCGATCTTCTGAAGCTTGCCGTGCTGCATGACCCGCTGGTCGGCGCGGTGTCGACGCCGGAGGAGGTCTGGCAGATGGTCGACGAAATGGTCGTCGCCCAGGCGCAATGGCTGCCGCAATATGCCCATGCGGTTCCGGCAGCCAAGGAGAGGCTGTCGAAATCCACGGTCAAGACGCGGGAATGGGCCGGAGCCGCGCGGCGAAGCGTGCGCTCGATCGAGGAACTGCGCGCCGAAAAGGCCGCGCTGAAGCAGGCCGTCTGAGAACCGGGCGCGGCGGCGGATCCACGGGAGGCGGATCCACCGCAGCCTGCCGTCCAGGCCAAATACGAGCAGCAGCAAACGTCTGAATACGAGGGAGGAGACAATGAGCAACCTACGCAGCATTGGCATTGCCGCCGGACTGGCGCTGAGCGTCTCCGTTCCGGCGCTCAACGCTTTCGCTTCCGAGCCGACCGTCCCACCGGTTCCGGCGACGTTTCCGGCCGAGGGCAAGATCAAGTACGTGCCGCGCGACTCCATCCTAGAGTTCAAGGCGCTGCCCGACTATCACGAGCCCGATTGGGTCACGGAAAAATACGTCAAGGCCGGCAAGCTGCCGCCGGTGAAAGATCGGCTGCCGAAAGAGCCACTTGTCTTCAAGACCGCCAACATGCCGGACGGCGTCGGCGTCTATGGCGATACGATGCGCCATGTCATCGGCGGAAGGCCGGAAGGCTGGAACTACGGCGCCGGCCAGACCCAAGGGTGGGGCGGCATCGACATCGGCCTCTCCGAATGCCTGACGCGCACAGCGCCACTGTTCCAGGTCGAGGCGAAGGACACCGAGCCGCTGCCCAACCTCGCCAAAAGCTGGGATTGGTCAGCCGATGGCCACAAGCTGACCATGCATCTCGTCGAAGGCGCCAAATGGTCGGACGGCGTGCCATTCAACGCCGACGACGTCATGTTCTACTGGGACGACGAGGTCATGGATCCCAATGTCTCGCCGCTCAATGGCGCCACCCAGGAAACCTTCGGCGTCGGCACGACGCTGAAGAAGATCGACGACTACACCGTCGAGTGGACCTTCAAGGACGCCTTCCCGAAACAGCACCTCTACGCAATGGCCTATGGCACCTTCTGCCCCGGTCCCGCGCATATCTTGAAGCCGCAGCACCCGAAATATTCGAAGAACACCTACGACCAGTTCAAGAACGCCTTCCCGCCGGAATATATGAACATGCCTGTCATGGGCGCCTGGGTGCCGGTCGACTATCGGGCCGACGACATCATCGTCATGCGCCGCAATCCCTACTATTGGAAGGTGGACGAGAATGGCAACCAGCTGCCCTATCTCAACGAGCTGCATTACAAACTGTCGACCTGGGCCGACCGCGACGTTCAGGCGGTCGCCGGCGCCGGCGACTTCTCCAACCTCGAGCAGCCGGAAAACTTCGTCGCCTCGCTGAAGCGCGCGGCGGAGGCGAACGCGCCGGCGCGCCTTGCCTTCGGCCCGCGGCTGATCGGCTACAATCTGCGCCTGAACTTCTCCGCCAATGGCTGGGGCAATCCGGACGAGCGCGGCCAGGCGATCCGCGAACTGAACCGCAACGAGGATTTCCGCAAGGCCGTCACCATGGCGCTTGACCGCAAGGCGCTGGGCGATTCCCTCGTCAAGGGGCCGTTCACCGCGATCTATCCAGGCGGCCTTTCCTCGGGCACCAGCTTTTATGACCGCAAATCCACCGTCTACTATCCTTTCGACCTCGAGGGCGCCAAGGCCGAACTCGCCAAGGCCGGTCTGAAGGACACAGACGGCGACGGCATCGTCAACTTTCCGGCCGGTACCGCCGGCGGCAAGAACGTCGAAATCGTGATGCTGGTCAACAACGACTACACGACCGACAAGAGCCTCGCCGAAGGCGTGGTCGCGCAGATGGAGAAGCTTGGCCTCCGGATCGTGCTCAACGGGCTTAACGGCACCCAGCGCGATGCCACGCAATATTCAGGCCGCTTCGACTGGCTGATCCGGCGCAATGAGCAGGAGCTGACCTCCGTGGTGCAGAACACCGTGCAACTCGCTCCGGTCGGCCCCAAGACCAGCTGGGATCACCGCGCGCCGGAAAGCGGCGAGGTCGACCTGATGCCTTTCGAGAAGGACCTCGTCGACATCGTCAACAAGTTCGTCTCGTCGGCGGATAACAACCAGCGCGCCAGTCTGATGCGGGACTTCCAGAAGATCTCGACCGAGCACGTCTACAATGTCGGCCTGACGGAATATCCCGGCGCCTTGATCGTCAACAAGCGCTTCTCCAACATCCCGCAGGGCACGCCGATCTTCATGTTCAACTGGGCCGAGGATTCGATCATCCGCGAACGGGTCTTCGTCGCGGCCGACAAACAGGCGAAATACGAATTGTTCCCCGAAGAGCTTCCCGGCAAACCTGGAGACAAGGGCCCGATGTAAGTTTAAGGGCCGATGCAAGTTTACCTCCCCTGACTGAGAGCGACCCGGCCGCGTCGATGGCGCGGCCGGGACAAACCAACCCTCCGAGCGCCCCTCCAGGGAAGCGTCCGGCGAGATGAGGAAGCGGACCGTCCATGCTGCGATTCCTGCTCACGCGCATAGCGTCGGCAATCCCGGTTCTCGCTATTTTGAGCCTCGTCACTTTTGCCATCATCCAGGCGCCGCCTGGCGATTATGCCGACTACATCCGCTCGCAGCTGATCAACCAGGGCGGAGCCTCCTTCGCGGAGGCCGACGCGCAGGCCCAGGCCTATCGCGTCGAACACGGCCTCGATAAGCCGCTGCCCGTCCAGTATCTCAACTGGATCGGCGGCATCGTCACCCGCGGCGATTTCGGCTACAGCCTCTATTACAACAAGCCGGTGGCAGAGGTTGTCGGCGAGCGCCTGCCGCGCACGCTGCTGCTCGCGCTGGTCTGCCATCTGCTCGCCTCGGTGCTCGGCATCACTTTCGGCATATGGGCCGCGACCCGGCAATACACCTGGATCGATTCCACGCTGTCGGCCATCGCCTTTCTCGGCATGACGGTGCCGCGCTTCCTGATGGCGCTGATCATCGTCTATCTCCTGGTCTTCCAGTTTAACGTGTCGGAGATCGGCTCATTCTTCTCGCCGCAATATGGCGGCGCGCCATGGTCGTGGGCCAAATTCGTCGACCTGGTCAAGCATGTCTGGCCGGTGGTGGCGATCGCCACCTTCGGCGGCCTCGCCTACAATATGCGCGTCATGCGCAGCAATCTGCTCGACACGCTCAACGCGCAATATGTCGAGACGGCGAGAGCCAAGGGCCTGACCGGCAGTGCCGTCGTCATGCGCCACGCCGTGCCCAATGCCTTGCATCCGCTCGTCATGTACCAGGGCGTGGTGCTGCCATACATGCTGACGGGCGAGATCGAGACGGCGATCATCTTCGCGCTGCCGACCGTCGGCCCGGCGATCGTCGGTTCGATGGCGGTCGGCGACGTCTATGTCACAGCCACCTTCATGATGGTGCTGTCGGCGACGCTGATCGTCGGCAACATCATCGCCGACATGCTGCTCGTCCTGCTCGATCCGCGCGTGCGCCAGTTCGGGGAGGGCTAGATGCTGGCGCGAGAGCCTTCACCACCGCCACTGCCGGCCGAGCGAGCCACAGTAGCGCCCGCACGCGGCAATGAGAGCTACATGGCGCTTGTCTGGCGCCGACTGAAGCGCTCCTGGACCGGGATGGCTGGGCTTTGGCTGGTCGTGCTGCTGCTGGTGATGGCCGTGTTCGCCGAATTCCTGGCCCCGATGGATCCGAAGGCGACCGATGTCGGCTTCGCCCCGCCGCAGCTGCCGTCCTTCCACGACAAGGATGGTAATTTCGTCGCGCGGCCTAGGGTCTATGCGCTGGCCGATTCGGCCGATCTCGATCCGGTCACCTTCCAGCCCATCGTCGGCCCCGACTACGACCACCCGAGGCTGCTTGGCTTCTTCGTCGAGGGCGCGCCCTACAAGCTCTTCGGGCTGATCCCGGCGAGCCGGCACTTGTTCGCCTCGACGGACGGCCAGCCGGTGCATTTCCTCGGCACCGACAAATTCGGCCGGGACGTGCTGTCGCGCGCCATCCATGGTTCGCGCGTCTCGCTGATGATCGCGCTGACGGTGGTCTTCATCATCACGGTCATCGGTACCACTGTCGGCATGGTGTCGGGCTATTTCGGCGGCCGGTTCGACGTCTGGATGCAGCGCTTCGTCGAACTGGTGCTCGCCTTCCCACAACTGCCGCTCTATCTGGCGCTGACGACGCTGATCCCTGTCACCGCGCCGACCAATGTGTTCCTCGGCTTTGTCATCATCGTCATGTCGGCGTTGGGCTGGGCGCAGATGTCGCGCGAGGTGCGCGGCAAGACACTGGCGCTGGCGCGCATCGAATATGTGCGCGCCGCCATGGCGGTCGGCTCCACCGACCGGCGCATCATCCTGCAGCACATCTTCCCCAATGTGATGAGCCACGTGATCGTCGCCGTGACGCTGGCCATCCCGACGGTTGTGCTGCTCGAATCCTTCCTCGGTTTCCTCGGTTTTGCCGTCAAGCCGCCCCTGATCTCCTGGGGGCTGATGCTTCAGGACACCGCGACCTATTCCGTCATCGGTACCTATCCCTGGATCCTGTCGCCGGTCGGTTTCGTGCTGGTCACCGTCTTCGCCTTCAACGCGCTCGGCGACGGCCTGCGCGATGCCGTCGATCCGTATTGAGGGGACAGCAATGACCGTCGTACTCGCCGAGCCCTTCGCACCAGCCTTCCGCCTCGATCATGATGGGCGCCAGGGAGAGCCCGTCATCGACGCCCGCAACATCGAGGTCGCCTTCAAGGTCGAGCACGGTACCGTCGAGGCGGTCAAGGACATCTCGTTCCAGCTCTATCGCGGCGAGACGATCGCGATCGTCGGCGAATCCGGTTCCGGCAAGTCGGTGACGGCGCGCACCGTCATGGGCCTGCTGTCGCGCCGCGCAACGGTGTCACCGAAATCGAGCGTCTGTTATGACGGACAGGACATTCTGAAATTCCCCGAGAGCGCCCGGCGCAAGCTGCGCGGCAACCGCATCTCGATGATCTTCCAGGAGCCGATGAGCTCGCTCAACCCGATTTACACGGTCGGCAGCCAGATCGTCGAAGCGATCCGGGTGCATCGCAAGGTGAGCCGCAAACAAGCCTGGGCGCGCGCTCTCGAACTGCTGCGGCATGTGCAGATTCCCGAGCCCGAGGCGCGGCTCAAGCAATATCCGCACCAGCTCTCGGGTGGGCAACGGCAGCGCGTGATGATCGCCATGGCGCTCGCCAACGATCCCGACGTGCTGATTGCCGATGAGCCGACGACCGCGCTCGACGTCACGGTCCAGGCGCAGATCCTCAACCTGATCCGCAATCTGCAGAAAGAGCTGCGGATGGCGGTCATCCTGATCACCCACGACCTCACCGTGGTGCGCAAGTTTTCCGACTACGTCTATGTGATGCAGCATGGCGAAATGTGCGAGCACAACGTCACTGAACGCTTGTTCGCCGATCCGCGGCATCCCTACACCAGGCGATTGCTTGCTTCCGAACCAAGAGGACGGCCGCAACCGTTGCCCGCGGGCTCTGGCACCATCCTCGAAGCGAATGGCGTGCGCGTCTGCTTCATGCTGCGCCACGGCACGTTCTTGAAGCCGGACTGGCGTGAACTGGTCGCGGTCGACGACCTCGACCTCAAGCTTTGCCGCCATGAGACGCTTGGGCTGGTCGGCGAATCCGGCTCCGGCAAGACCACGTTCGGCCAGGCGCTGCTCCGGCTGACCGAAGCGAAACGCGGTGAGATCCGCTTCGATGGCCAGCCGATCCATGGCCTGTCGCGAACGCAGATGCGGCCGCTGCGGTCGCGCATGCAGATCGTCTTCCAGGACCCGTTCTCCTCGCTTAACCCACGCATGACGATCGGCCAGATCATCGAGGAAGGGCTGGTCGTCAACGGCATCGGCGCAACGCGCCGCGAGCGGGTCGAACGGGTGCGCGAGGCGTTGGTCAGCGCGGGCATGCCGGGCGATATCCTGTCGCGGTTTCCGCATGAATTTTCCGGCGGCCAGCGGCAGCGCATCGCCATCGCCCGGGCCATCGCGCTCGAACCCGAATTCATCCTGCTCGACGAGCCGACGTCGGCGCTGGATCTCTCCGTCCAGGCGCAGATCATCGACCTGCTGCGCAAGCTGCAGGACGAGCGTGGCTTGAGCTATCTCTTCATCTCGCACGACCTGAAGGTGGTGCGGGCGCTCTGCCACCGCGTCATCGTCATGCAGCACGGCAAGATCGTCGAGCAGGGACCTGTCGACCAGGTCCTCACCCATCCCAAGACCGCCTACACCGAACGGCTCGTCAGGGCCGCTTTCGACGTGGCCTGAACATATGCCGGAGGTTAACGTGGCAAGACATCCCAGGATCACTTTCATCGGCGCCGGCTCGACGGTGTTCATGAAGAACATCGTCGGCGACGTGCTGCAGCGCCCGGCGCTTTCGGGCGCCACGATCGCGCTGATGGACATCAATCCGCAGCGGCTGGAAGAAAGCGCCGTCGTCGTCAACAAACTGATCGCCACACTCGGCGTCAAGGCGATGGCCGAGACCTACACGGACCAGCGCAAGGCGCTGGCGGACGCCGATTTCGTCGTCGTCGCCTTCCAGATCGGCGGCTATGAGCCCTGCACCGTCACGGATTTCGAGGTGCCGAAGACATATGGCCTGCGCCAGACCATCGCCGATACGCTCGGCGTCGGCGGCATCATGCGCGGCCTAAGGACCGTGCCGCATCTGTGGAAGATCTGCGAGGACATGCTTGCCGTCTGCCCGCGGGCCATCATGCTGCAATATGTCAACCCGATGGCGATCAACACCTGGGCGATCTCGGAGAAATATCCCGAGATCAGGCAGGTCGGGCTGTGCCACTCGGTGCAAGGTACGGCGATGGAACTGGCACACGATCTCGACCTTCCCTATGACGAGATCCGCTACCGCTCGGCCGGCATCAACCACATGGCTTTCTACCTGCAGTTCGAGCATCGCCAGCCGGATGGATCCTATCGCGACCTCTATCCCGATCTCGTGCGTGCCTATCGCGAAGGCCGCGCGCCCAAACCCGGCTGGAATCCGCGCTGTCCGAACAAGGTGCGCTATGAGATGCTGACGCGGCTGGGCTATTTCGTCACCGAGAGCTCGGAGCATTTCGCCGAATACACGCCCTATTTCATCAAGGACGGCCGTCCCGATTTGATCGAGAAATACGGCATTCCGCTCGATGAATACCCCAAGCGCTGCGTCGAGCAGATCGAGCGTTGGAAGGACCAGGCGCAGGCCTACCGCTCGGCCCAGCGCATCGAGGTCGAAGAGTCGAAGGAATATGCCTCCTCGATCATGAATTCGGTCTGGACCGGCGAACCGTCGGTCATCTACGGCAATGTGCGCAACAATGGCTGCATCACCTCGCTGCCGCGTGATTGCGCCGCCGAAGTGCCGTGCCTGGTCGATGCGTCCGGCATCCAGCCGACCTATATAGGCGACCTGCCGCCGCAATTGACGGCGCTGATCCGCACCAACATCAACGTACAGGAACTGACGGTGCGCGCGCTGATGAGCGAAAACCGCGACCACATCTATCACGCGGCGATGATGGATCCGCACACCGCGGCCGAACTCGATCTCGACCAGATCTGGTCACTGGTCGATGATCTCCTGGCCGCACATGGCGACTGGCTGCCGGCCTGGGCGCGCGTCAAACGCAAGAACGAAGCCGCCTGACCGGCGCTCGTCTACTTCGGCTCGTCGGCGTCCGGTTCTTCCTCGTCGTCGCGGGCCGAGATGACATAGGCACCCTTCAGCCAGCGGTTGAGGTCGATGTCCTTGCAGCGCGTCGAGCAGAATGGATAGGTCTCGCGCGCCGATGGCTTGCCGCATTCCGGGCACGGGCGCTTGGGCCGCAGGGGCGTGACCTTGTCGTCGAGGCTCATGGTCGCGCGGACAACCAGTTTTGATGCGTCTTGAAACCTTCGCCCGACAGCAGCGCCACCGTCTCGTAGAGCGGCAGGCCGACAATGTTGGTGTAGGAGCCGACGAGCTTGACGACGAAGGCGCCGGCCAATCCTTGCACGGCATAGCCGCCGGCCTTTCCGCGCCATTCGCCGGACGCGACATAGGCGTCGATCTCCTCGCGCGGCAGCCGCTTGAAACGCACCCGCGTCTCGACCAGTCGCTGGCGCAGTTTGCCGCCCGGCGTGATCAGGCAGATGCCGGAATAGACCCGGTGCGAACGTCCGGACAACAGCCCGAGGCAGTTGGCGGCGTCATCCAGCGTCTCGGCCTTGGGCAGGATGCGCCGCCCGACGGCGACCACCGTGTCGGCCGCCAGCACGAAGCTCGGCGCATGGTCCGTCTCGGACTTCAGCGACGCGAACGCCTTCTCGGCCTTTTCCTTCGACAGCCGTTTGGCCAGCGAGCGCGGATGCTCGGCACGCAGCGGCGTTTCGTCGATATCGGCTGGCAGGATGCGGTCCGGCTCGATGCCGGCCTGCTGCAGGAGTTCGATGCGGCGCGGCGAACCCGAGGCAAGCACCAGCTTTTGCAAAATGCTCATCGCTTTACCGGCCGGGTCTTGATCTTACTTGAAGCGGTAGGTGATGCGGCCCTTGGTCAGGTCGTATGGCGTCATCTCGACCAGAACCTTGTCGCCGGTCAGCACGCGGATGCGGTTCTTGCGCATGCGGCCGGCGGTATGGGCGATGATCTCGTGTTCGTTTTCGAGCTTCACCCTGAACATCGCGTTGGGCAACAATTCCGTGACGATACCCGGAAACTCGAGGACTTCTTCCTTCGGCATTCGATACCTTTGCTTGGATGGCAGTTCCAGCGCCCCGGCTGGAATTTCGGCGGAACCTATATGATAATCTGTCGCTTGTGAACACGCTTAATCGCCAGGCCTCGGAACGGTGAACCGGCTGTAGATCCGGGCTTTCAGCCGCTCGCGCACGTCGCGATAGCTGGCCATGATGTGTTCGCGCGTGCCGCCGGCATCGGTCGGATCCGGCGTCGGCCAGTATTCCACCTCGACGGCAAGCGAGCGCGTGAGTTCGAGCGCGGCATGGTGGGCCTCCGGCGCCAGTGTCACGATCAGGTCGAAATAGTCGTCCTCGAGATCGTTCAGCGTCCTTGGATGACGCTCACCCAGCGACAGCCCGTCCTCGGCAAGCACGGCATCGACGAACGGGTCGCGCTCGCCGGCGCGCACGCCGGCCGAGGCGACGAAGACGGTGGCGGGCAGCATCCGGCGCGCCAGCTGCTCGGCCATCGGCGAGCGCACGGCATTCATGCCGCACAGGAACAGAACCGAGCGGGGCAGGGCGCCGGGGGCCAGGATCAGCCCCGCCAGTGCAGCACGCAGACCAGCGTGAACAGCCGTCGCGCCGTGTCGAAGTCGATGTCGATCTTGCCGGAGAGCCGATCCATCAGCGTCTGCGAGCCCTCATTGTGCAGGCCACGGCGGCCCATGTCGATCGCCTCGATATGGCTCGGCGTCGAGGAGCGGATGGCGTCGTAATAGCTCTCGCAGATCATGTAGTAATCCTTGACGATGCGCCTGAGCGGCGTCAGCGACAGGATGTGGGTGACGACGGCGGTGCCGTCCTCGCGTGCCACGGCAAAGACCAGGCGGGACTCGGCCAGCGACAGCTTCAGCCGGTAGGGACCCGCACCGCTGTCGTTGACAGGCTGAAAACTATTCTCCTCGATCAGGTCGAAGATCGCCACCGCCCGCTCATGCTCGACATCGGGCGTCGAACGGCCGATCGACTCATCGAGTTCGACATCGATCAGTTTTGCGCGGGTTTGACCGGAGCCCGTCATACTGGCCTACATGTTCAGCCGTATGGCGACAGAGCGGCCATGCGCGTCAAGCCCTTCCGCCTGCGCGAGTGCGATCGCCGCCGGTGCCAGCACGCGCAACTGCTCCGGTCCGAGTTTGAGGACCGAGGTGCGCTTGACGAAGTCGAGCACGGACAGGCCGGACGAGAAGCGCGCCGAGCGCGCCGTCGGCAGCACGTGGTTGGAGCCGCCGACATAGTCGCCGATGACCTCGGGCGTGTGGCGACCGAGAAAAACCGCGCCCGCGTTGCGCATCTTCGCCAGGAAGCCTTCGGCATCCTCGATGGCCAGCTCGACATGTTCGGCGGCGATGCGGTCGACCAGCGGCAGCGCGGCCTCGACCGTCGCAACCAGGATGACGGCGCCGAAATCGCGCCAGCTCTGGGCCGCCGTTTCCGCGCGCGGCAGGCTCCGCAGCTGGCGTTCGACCGCCCGTTCGACCGCCTTGCCGAATGCTGGGTCGTCGGTGATCAGGATCGACTGCGCCGACACGTCATGTTCGGCCTGGGCGAGCAGATCGGCGGCGATCCAGTCCGGATCGTTGTCGCTGTCCGCCACGACGAGCACTTCGGAAGGGCCGGCGATCATGTCGATGCCGACCGTGCCGAACACCTGCCGCTTGGCTGCGGCGACATAGGCATTGCCTGGACCGACGATCTTGGCGACGGGCTTTATCGTCTGCGTACCATAGGCGAGTGCCGCGATCGCTTGCGCGCCGCCGACGCGGTAGATTTCGGAGACGCCCGATATATCCGCCGCCACCAGCACCAGCGGGTTGACGACGCCGTGCGGTGCCGGCACGACCATGACGATGCGCTCGACGCCGGCTACCTTGGCCGGCACGGCGTTCATCAGCACCGAGCTCGGATAGCTTGCCGTGCCGCCCGGCACATAGAGTCCGACCGCTTCGACCGCCGTCCAACGCGAGCCGAGCTCGACGCCGACGGCATCCGTGTAGCGTTCGTCCTGGGGCTTTTGCCGCTGGTGATGGGACCGGATGCGGTCGCGTGCGAATTTCAGCGCCTCGACCGTGGCCGGATCGGCCTCGGCATAGGCGCCGGCGATGTCTTCCGCCGAGACGGCAATGCCGAGCTTGGCGAGGTCGCCTCCGCCGAATTTCCGCGTGTAGTCGATCAGTGCCGCATCGCCCTCGGCACGCACGCGCGCGATGATGTCTCGCACCACGGCGTCGACGTCGGCCGACACCTCGCGCTTGGTCGTGAGAAACGCGGCGAAACGCTGCTCGAAATCGGCGTCGGACTGGGCAAGCGTGATGGCCATCGTATGCTCAAGCCCTGTGGATGGGGCGCGAGGTGGCTTCCCACGCACCGCCAATATCGGCAAGGCGGGCTTCGATGCATTCGACATCGAGCATGATTGTGCCGCCGCCCGAAAAGATCAGTTCGACGATGCCCGCGGGCTTGCTGATCTCGATAAAGCTGATCGCCAGCAAGGAAAGAATTTCGGCGGGCTTGTCGCGGGCGATGCCGTTGGTCTTGGCGCCCAGCACCCGGTCGAAATGCAGCACGGCCTGCCGTCGTTCGTTGTGCTGGCGAAACAGGCCGGATTTGGCCTCCCACACGAAACGGTTCATGGTCAGGACGAAGCGTTTGGCCTTGGGCAGGAATTCGAGGTCCGAGACCTTCATCACGGCGTCCTGGAGATGGGCCGAGACGATGCTCAGATCCTGGTCGTCGAGCGCGATAAGCTTGAGGGCGGTCATCCGGATTTTCGACCTACAGGTTGGTTTCAGCCTCTGTTAGGCGGTCTTTCCGGTCGGTGCAACCACCCCACGACGTCCGCCCGAGGCATTGCCTCGGGTTTGCGCTGCGGGCAGACGGGCGGCAGCGCTATGAGCCGCCCTTTGCCAGAAGCTGCTGCTGTCCGACCGTCAGGCGGAAATACGTTCGATCACCGCGCCGCAGTTGGACAGCTTTTCCTCCAGCCGCTCGAAACCGCGGTCGAGATGATAGACACGGTTGACCGTGGTTTCGCCTTCGGCCGCCAGCCCGGCGATGACCAGCGAGACGGAAGCGCGAAGGTCGGTCGCCATGACTGGCGCGCCCTTCAGCTTCGCCACGCCGTCGACGATCGCCGTCTGCCCCGAGAGCGTGATGTGGGCGCCGAGCCGAGCCAGTTCCTGGACGTGCATGAAGCGGTTTTCGAAGATCGTCTCGGTGATGCGCGATTTGCCCTTGGCCATGGTCATCAGGCCCATGAACTGCGCCTGCAGATCGGTCGGGAAGGCCGGGAAGGGGGCCGTCGTCACGTCGACGGGTGAAATGCCGGCGCCATTGCGCTTCACGCGGATGCCGGAATTGGTCTGGGTGATCTCCGCACCCGTCTGGGAAATCACGTCGAGCGCCGTCTGCAGCAGCTCCGGCCGTGCGCCTTCCAGCACGACGTCGCCGCCGGTCATCGCCACCGCCATGGCATAGGTGCCGGTCTCGATGCGGTCGGGGATGACACGCACGCGCGCGCCCGACAGCGCTTCGACGCCGTCGATGGTGATGGTCGGGGTGCCGGCGCCGGAAATTCTGGCGCCCATGGCGTTCAGGCATTCGGCGAGATTGACGATCTCGGGCTCGCAGGCGGCGTTATCGAGCACCGTCTCGCCCTTGGCCAGCGACGCCGCCATCATCAGCACATGGGTGGCGCCGACCGAGACTTTCGGGAAGACATAGCGGTTGCCGACGAGGCGGCCGTTCCGGGTCTTGGCGATGACGTAGCCGGTATCGACATCGATGTCGGCGCCCAGTGCCTGCAGGCCTTCGAGGAACAGATCGACCGGGCGCGTGCCGATGGCGCAGCCGCCGGGCAGCGACACCTTGGCCTCGCCCATGCGGGCCAGCAGCGGGCCGATCACCCAGAACGAGGCGCGCATTTTCGACACCAGTTCGTAAGGCGCCGTGGTATCGACGATATTGCGGGCGGAGAAGTTGATGGTGCGCGAATAGCCCTCATTCTGCTTCTCGCGGCGGCCATTGACCGAATAGTCGACGCCATGATTGCCGAGGATGCGGATCAACTGCTCGACATCGGCCAGATGCGGCACGTTTTCCAGCGTCAGCGTGTCGTCGGTCAGAAGCGAGGCGATCATCAGCGGCAGGGCGGCGTTTTTCGCGCCCGAGATCGGAATGCTTCCGGCAAGCTTGTTGCCGCCGACAATTCTGATGCGATCCATTGGAGACTGTCCCTCTCGGCCAGAAAAGGGCCGGTTCAATCGTTTGAGTATCGGCCCGTCTAGACCATTGACCAATTTGGTTCAAGAAATAGGATTTCGCCCACCCCGGCCTGAGAGTGGCCGATTTGAGTTAATCTTTCTTCATTTCCTTGGCCGCGCCGAGCCCGTCGGGCCGCTGGTCGGCCTCGCCTGTCCGGCGCGAGCGCGACTGCGCCTTGCGCTTCTGCAGGTTGGCCCGCAACTGCTCGGCGAGCCGGTTCTTGCGGGTTGTTCCGCTGTTCTTCGGTGGATTTGTCTTGTCGTTCATTGTCCCGCCACGGCTGGCGACCAGCCAGCCCGCTTTCAGGGATAGCCAACATTGTGGCGCCGCCATGTCAATAAAAGCTATCCGGCAAAACCATTCACAGAAGCGTTGTTCTTGGCCTTGCGCTTGCCGGTTCGATATGGCAGAAGCCCCGCCATCAGCGGCTGCGGTAGCTCAGTGGTAGAGCACTCCCTTGGTAAGGGAGAGGTCGAGAGTTCAATCCTCTCTCGCAGCACCAGACACCCTGCAAACAACGCGGCCTGTGACACCGTCTTTCCGGCACGGACAGGCGATGAACTCACGGCATGCGCTGGAATCCGTGGATTGCCCACGGCGTTGTTCCCTTTGCGCTACCGGGATGATCTAGTGCCCGTTCCCATTCCGGGCATGGCTGCCGAGGCCACAATGCAGATATTCGAGGCCATCAAGAGCGATCTGTATCGCTATACGCGCAGCAGCGACATCGTGACGTTGTGCCGGCAATATCTCACGAATCGGGGCTTCAACTACATGGTCTGGCACCGGATCGCGCAGTCGGACAATTCCGTCGTGTGCGGGATAGCCCGTCTCTTCCTCTCGCTGAAGATGAGGAAATTCGGCATACAAATCCCCGTGGAGACCAGCATCGGCCATGGCTTCTACATAGGCCATGGCGGCCCGTGCGTGGTCCATCATACGGCAACGATCGGCAACAACTGCAACATATCCCAGTATGTGACGATCGGGGCGACGCTTGGCAAATCCGCGTCGATAGGGGACGAGGTCTATATCGGCCCAAACGTGTGCATCGTAGAGGAGGTCACGATCGGCAGCCGCTCGCTTATCGGCGCGGGTGCCGTTGTCACTAGGAATATTCCGGCGGGGAGCACCGTGGTCGGCGTCCCCGCGAGGCCGATCGACAAGGCGCGGCAGCACAATTTCATCACCAATCGATGGCCGCCGGCAATGTGAACAGGTCTATAGTGCTTGCCGGTGGCGCGCCCTCACCGGTCGAACGCATGCGCGGCATGACACGATTCGTTAACCAAGATGCTGTTCTTCGACATGTCGGGTTGTCGGACGGCTGCCTGTCCGGCTGGTTAAGTCATGGCCGGGGAGAGTGCCGAACGAAAGCTCCTCATCTGAGCGAAGACGTCAAATCGCCTGAAACAGGAACGATGTGCAAGGCATGAATGGGATTGAAAGCGAACAAAACCCGCTCGGCGCTTCCCGTCGTTGGACATGGTTGCCGGCCATTGCGATGGCGTTGCTTTGCATGTGTGTCACCGATGCGTTCGCCGAGACGCGCGCCTTGCGGATTCAGCATCTTCATACGGGCGAGAAGGCCGAGATCGTCTTCAAGCGCGATGGGCGCTACGATCAGGCGGGCCTGAAGAAGATCAACTTCATGCTGCGCGACTGGCGCCGCAACGAGCCGACCAGGATGGACCCGCGCCTGCTCGACCTGGTCTGGCAGGCTTACCGCGCCAGCGGCTCGACGGCCTATATCCATGTGGTCAGCGCCTATCGCTCGCCGGCCACCAACGCCATGCTGCGCGGTCGTTCGAAGGGCGTGGCCCGCGAAAGCCAGCACATGGTTGGCCGCGCCATGGACTTCTTCCTGCCTGACGTGCCGCTGAAGAAGTTGCGCGACATCGGCCTGAAGATGCAGGGCGGCGGCGTCGGCTATTATCCGACCTCCGGTTCGCCGTTCATTCATATGGATGTCGGCAATGTGCGGCATTGGCCCGGCATCAGCCGCCTGGAGCTCGCCAGGGTCTTCCCGAACGGCAACACGCTGCATGTGCCGAGCGACGGCAAACCGTTGCCTGGCTACGAGCAGGCGTTTGCCGCCTACGAGTCACGCAAGGTCGCCGGCACGCCCAACATCGAACTGGCCAGCGCCGACCGCGGCCAGCGCAGGCCAGCGCGCGGCCTGCTGGCGACGCTTTTGGGCGGGCGCGGCGCGGATGAAGCCGACGATGCCGCGGAAGCGGCGCCTGCGCCACGCAAGCCGACCAAGTCAGTTGAACCTAAAACGGCCGGTGAACCCAAGATGCCTGGCGACTCCAAGACGGCTGGCCAGGGCATTGCTATCGTGGCGCCGGAGGCAGCCCAGCGGGCGGACGTCCAGATCGCCTCCGCCGATCCGGCCGAAGAAACGCCTGCAAAGACGCCTGAAGCGATCGTCATGGCAATGGCGCCCGGCACGGTGCCTATACCCGCTTTCGCACCGCGCACCGGGTTCGCCGCCACCATTCCAATCCCGCAAGCCGTGCCGTTCGGCGTAGCCAGCAGCGCGTCCACCGCGCGGGTTGAACCGGCGGCGACCGGTGCCGAAATTCCCGTGGCCAGGATGAATGCCGCCCCCGCGATTGCCGGTCCGGACATGCTGGCGCTCAACATCCCTGTCCCGACATGGCGACCGCAAGACCAGACGGGCCCCGCGCGTCAACCGGAGGCGGCCAAATCCGCCGATGCAATCGGTGCCTTGCTGGCCACGCATCACGTCGATGACAGCCTCGATTCGCTGGCTGGACAGCGGATTGCAGTCCCTGCATCGAAACCTGAAGACCGTGTCAGGACCAGCCCCAAGGCCGACCGTGTCCAGCCACGTCTCGATCCCGAAGCCACCGCCGTCATTCTGCCAGCGGCGCCGACCGGCCAATCGGTTGAGACCGGGCGCCGCATCACCGGAACCGGCTCGACAGCGGCGACCGTCATTGCCGCCAATTTCATCCGCACGGCGCCGGAGCAGGTCTATCTCGATGGCTTCCAGCCACGAGGACAGACGTCCGATCACCGCCGCTTCACCGGCTCCGCTGTGAAATTCCTGCCCACCGCCAGGTTCAGATAGGTCGACGCGCAAGTCTGTAAGATATTTTCCAAATTTGACAATCTTGTATGAAATTGTAAGATAATCGTCTTTCCGTTGGCGAGAGGCGATGACCATGTCGATCCGCGAAGAGTTGGCCAACACCACCTTGGCTTTCACGTCGGCGGAAGAAAAGATCGTTCAGGTCCTGCTCGCCGATTATCCGATGTCGGGGCTGGGAACGGCGACCCGGCTGGCGCGACGCGCTGGAGTCAGCGACCCGAGCGTGACCCGCCTGATGACCAAGCTCGGATATGTCGGCTTTGCCGATTTCCAGGCGCGGCTGCTGACGGAAGTCGAATCAAGACTGCATTCGCCGTTGCTGATGATGGAGGCCAAGCGTCCCGGCGGCTCCAGCGAGGGCACGGCACTGGCCTACTTCCATTCGGTTTCCGACAGTCTGGAGCGCACGCGCACGGCGGTCCCCCTGCAGGCCTATACACGCGCTGTCAATTTGCTGCTCGAGACCAAGGGCCAGGTCGTCCTGCTGGGCGGCCGCTTCAGCCGCCACATCGCCTCCATGCTCGCCGGCTATCTCCTGCAGTTCCGCTCCGGCGTGCGCGACATCGGCTCGTTGAGCCCGGCGGATTTCGACTTGCTGATCGACCTCGGCAAGCGCGACCTTCTCGTCGTGTTCGACTACCGGCGCTACCAGTCGGACGTGGTGAGCTTTGCGCGGCAGGCGAAGGAACGCGGCGTCTCCGTCCTGCTGTTCACCGATGTGTGGCTGTCGCCGATCGCTGACGTCGCCGACCTGACGATGGTCGCGGCGATCGACGCCAACTCGCCCTTCGACACGCTGGCGACCGCCGTGGCTCAGATGGAGACCGTTTTCGCCCATGCGCTGGAAGGCCATGGCGCCGGGGTGCGCAAGCGCATCGAGGACATCGAGAAGATCCGCAGCGCCAATGCCGTCACCCTCGATGCCGCCTTGTCGCCGTCCGACAACGAAACCGCCAAACCAAGAGCCACCAGGAAATAGCATCGATGCGCCCGGCGCGGCGGTGCGAGGAAGGAATAACCATGGCTGACGCCCAGACGATCATCGATGCCGTGCAGGCTGAAATCGAGAGAGACCGCGACTGGCTGATCGGGCTTGTCCGCGACATGGTCCGAATCCCTTCGGTCAATCCTAAATTCGAGGCCAATCCGGCGATCAACCGCGAGGCGGATGTCCAGGCTCTGCTGGAGCCGATCCTCAAGAACGATGGCTTCAAGACCGAACAGTGGGACGCCTTGCCCGGCCGGCCCAATCTGGTCGGCGAATGGGCTGGAAACGAGGAGCGCAGCCTGATCCTGTGTGGGCATATCGATGTCGTGCCGGTCGGCGAGATGAAGGACTGGTCGGTCGATCCGTTTGGCGGTGAGATCACGAATGGCCGGCTCTATGGCCGGGGTGCGGTCGACATGAAGGGCGGCGTCGCGGCTTGCGTCGCCGCCGCGCACGCGATCCGCAAGGCGGGTATCACACTGCAAGGCCGGTTGGCCGTCCACTCCGTCGTCGACGAGGAGGCTGGTGGCTTCGGCGCCATGGATGCGGTCAAGAAGGGCAAACTCGCCAAGGCGGTGCTTGTCGCCGAGCCGACCTGGGGCGATGTCCTCCCGGTCGAGGGCGGGCTCGAATGGGCGCGGGTGACGATCCGTGGCCGCAACGCGCATTCGGCGCTGCGTTACAACGAAATCTACCCGCAACGGCACGACAAGGACCGGCTGAAGCCGGGTGTCAACGCCATCGAGATCGCGGCGCGGTTCATTGCCGCCGTCCGCCAATACGAGCTCGACCGGACACGGGCAAAGTCCCATCCGCTGCTGCCGGTCGGCATGAACACGATCAACATCGGAGTCATGCATGGCGGAACGGGCCTTGGCGAACACGGCCTGCCGACGGTGATGACCAACCCGGCCATCATCCCCGATGTTGCCGTGCTCGATCTCGACATGAAGTTTCTGCCGGATGAGAATTCAGCCGAATACCGCCGCGACTTCGAAGCGTTCGTCCATCATTTCGCGCAAACCGACGCCTGGTTGCGCGACAACCCGCCTGCCATCCAGTGGGAGCTCGGCGGGCTGCATTTCCCGCCGATGAACACGCCGGTCGACCATCCGCTGGTGACGTCGCTGATGAAACGCAAGGCGGCGATCGGCAAGGCGCCTCAGACAAGCGGCTTCGTCGCCGTGTGCGATGCAGCGCACTATGCTGGCGCCGGTGTCGACGGTGTCATTTTCGGTCCGTCGGGCGACGGCTTCCATGGCGCCAACGAATATGTCGAAGTGGAATCGGTGGTCGAGACCGCCAAGGTGATCGCGGCATCCGTCATCGACTGGTGCGGCGTGCGCTGAGAAGCTTGCTTTTCAGGTGGTCACGCCGGGCGGTTGATCCGCCCGGCGACGGCACCCCAAGCCGCTTTGATCATGCCGGCCAGTCCGCTGGGATAGGCCAGCATCACGCCGATGATCAGAACCGCCGTGATCATTGGGCGCCATGCGCCGAAATCAGCCATCCACTCGGCGAAAACCGTCAGCACGAAAGAGGCGACGATGGCGCCGTAGATGGTGCTGGTGCCGCCCAGCAGCACCATCGACAGGATGATGGTCGCCAGGCTCATGCCGAACACGTCGATCGAGGCGTTGCGCTGGTAGGCGGCATAGAAGGCCCCGGCGATGCCGGTAAAGAAGGCGCTTGCCGCAAGCGTCAGCATGCGCTGGCGCACGATCGAGACACCGCGGCTGACGGCGTATTCCTCATTGTCGCGCAGCGCCACGATGCTGGCGCCGGCGCGCGAGCGCACGAACACACGCAGGAACAGCGTGCTCGCCCCCAGCAGCGCCAGCGCGATGTAGAAATAGGCGAATTTGGCGTCGCGGACCATATTGTGGTCGAACCAGTAGAGGCCGGGGATACGCACGATCCCTTGCGTGCCGCCGGTGATGTCGGACTGGCTGAGGATCACTTGCATGACCAATTGCGCGAAGCCGAAGGTGACCAGGATGATATAGATGCCCTTCAGGCGCAGGATCGGGATGGTCACCACGATCGCGGCAAGCGTGGCGATGATGCCGCTGGCAAACAGCGCGATCCACGGATCGAGCCCGGCCAGCTTGGTCAGCAGGCTGTAGGCGTAGACGCCGATGCCGAAGAGCGCCAGATGACCGAAATTGAAGACGCCGCCATAGCCGAGGCTGAGGTCCCAATTCGACGCCACGATGGCGTAGATAAAGGCCATGATCAGGATGTGGCGGGCATAGGTGTCGCCGAAGACGAGCGGCAGCAGCGCCAGCACGGCCAAGCCGAGCACGAATCCGATGGCTTCGTGCTTCCACGGCGTGCGGCCAGGTGCGATCGGGGTTGCCGCCGCTGTGCGGATCTGGGTGATCGGCGAGGTCGTGTCGGTCATGCGAGGCCTCGCGAGCGGCTGGCGAAAATGCCCTCGGGACGTACCATCAGGGTCAGGATCAGCACGCCGAACAGCAATGCCGGCGTCCAGTAGAGCCCGAAATAATAGCTGCAGGCGGCCTCGAAAAAGCCGATCAGATAGGCGGCGAAGATCGGTCCCGATATGCTCGATATGCCGCCGAAGACGACGACGATCAGCGCCTTGAGCAGCGGGTCTGAGCCCATCACGGGCGACATGAAGCGATAGCCGCCCATGAAGATGCCGGCGAGCCCCGCCAACGAAGCGGCGATGGCGAAGGCCAGCCCGTAGAGCGCGGTGACATTCAGGCCGACCAGATGGCTGGCATCCTCGTTCTGCGCGACCGCACGCAATGCCAGCCCGAGGCGCGAACGGTTGAGGAACATCCACAACGCCGCCAGGATCAGCGGCGTGATGACGATGATGGCGATCTGGTGCAGCGAAACGCCGACGCCGCCGATGGTGGCGTTGCCGTCCACCAGCGCCGGGATCTGCTTGGAGCGCGGCCCCCAGATGGTGAGCGCTCCGTTCTCGATCAGCGATCCGGCGGCAAGCGTGGTGATGACGACGACCAGCACGATGTTGGGCCGGCCGATCAGCGGCCGCACGACGCTTGCCTGCAGGATCCAGCCGGCGCCGGCCATGACGACCACGGCGACGGGAAAGGCTACCGCCGCCGGCAGGCCGAGTTCCACCAATTGCCAGGCGACATAGGCGCCCAGCATCATGAACACGCCATGGCTGAAGTTGAACACGCCGATCGTCGTCCAGACCAAAGCGAGCCCGACCGCCATCATGGCGTAGAGCGAACCTTGGAACAGGCCGCCGAACAGGATTTCCGCCAATGCGCTCATACCAAGTTCCTAGTGGCCAAAATACATCGACATGATCTCGCCGTGGTCGAGGCTCTCGCCCGGCTTGATCTCGGTCGCCACCGCGCCGTGGTTGACGAGGTAGAGTTGCTGCGTCAGTTCCAGCAGGAACTCGATGTCCTGCTCGACGACGATCAGCGGCACCCCGCCGCGCGAAATGTCCATGACGGAGGCGCAGAGTTCGTCCTTGATCTTGGGGGCCAGCCCAAGCGTCGGCTCGTCGAGGATCAGGAGGCGCGGATGGCTCATCAGCGCCGTGCCGATCGACACCATCTGGCGCTCGCCGCCCGACAGCGTGCGCACGCGCTGGCGCCAGCGTTCCGCCAGTTTCGGGAACAGTTTGATCACCTTCTCGCGGTTCTCCGCCTCATGCGGACGGGCGCGCGGCGAATAGGCGCCCAGCGCCATGCAGTCGGCGATGGAGAGGTCGGGAAACAGCCGGTTGCCTTGCGGCACGTGGATCAGGCCGGCGCCGACGATGGCGCGGGCGCTGAGGCCTGCTATGTCTTGCCCGTCGAACTGGATGCGGCCGTTCTTCGGCCGGAGCAGGCCGGAGACGGTGCGCAACAGGGTCGTCTTGCCATGACCGTTGGGTCCGAACAGGCCGACATTGCCGAAGCGGCCAGCTTCCAGCGAAATGTCGTGCAGCACGGTGACGCGGCCATAGCCGGCGGTGACGCCTTCGACGGTGAGGATGGGAATCACGCCACCGCCCTCCTGGTTCCGAGATAGGCCTCGATGACGCGCTGGTCGGCGATCACGCTTGCCGGCTCGCCAGCGGCGAGCACGCGGCCATTGTTAAGCACCAGCAGATGCTGCGACAGGCTCATCAGGAAGGTCAGCACATGCTCGATCAGGAGGATGGTGATGCCGCGTTCGGCGGTGCGGCGGATCAAACCGATCGACGTCTCGATCTCGGGCTTGGTCAAGCTCGATGCCGGTTCGTCGAGCAACAGCATACGTGGCTGCATGGCGATCGCGGTGGCAAGCATCAGGCATTTGCGCTCGAAGACGGAAAGCTCGCCGGCCAGCCGCCCGAAGGACACTGAACCCAAGCCGACAAACTCCAGTGCCTCTGCGGCCGCCTCGCGGGCGGCTGCCGCTGCACCTTTCTCCTTTCTGCCGTAGCTGGCGCCGATCAGCGCGTTCTCGAATACGGTCAGCCCGTCGAAGCTGGTTTCGCGCTGAAAGGTGCGGGCAAGGCCGAGGCGCGCGATGGCATGTCCAGACTTGCCGTTGATCGCGGTCCCGTCAAAGCGGATGTGGCCTCTGTCCGGCCCGAACGGGATGCCGGTGATGATGTTGAACAGCGTGCTCTTGCCGCTGCCGTTCGGGCCTGCGATGCCAAAGATCTCGCCAGCCTCGACCTTGAACGACACGCCATCGACGGCCTTCAGCGAACCGAAGGCCTTCGATACGTCGTCCAATTCAAGCAGGGCCATGCCTCACTGCATCCAGGGCTGCGGCTTGAAGGCACCGGTGGCGTATTTTTCCGGCGAGATCAGCGTGCGCTGGCCGTCCCAGATCTGAAAGAAGGTGATCGGGATATAGTCGTCGCCCTGCGTGGCGAGATGCGTGGCGGGATCGAATTTCAGCCGGCCTTCGGCGACCTGCTTGTCGGTCTCCGACAGCGCCTTCATGATCGCGGCGTGGTCGGATGCGCCGCCGACTTTCTTGACCGCGTCGAAATAGACGTTGGTCATTTCATAGAGGCCGACGCCATAGGTGCCGCTCTCGACGCCATATTTGGCCTTGAACTTGGCCGCCACCTCATCGGCGCGCGGGTTCTTCGGCGTCGTCAGCGCCCCGCCGAGGAGATTGTAGATGACGCCATTCGACTTTTTGCCGGTGAGTTCGACGAATTCCGGAACACTCGGCGCATATTGCAGGAAGACAAGGCTCTTGGTCGGCTGTTCGAGGAACTGGTTCAGGAAAGACGCCGAATTGCCCGGCAGATAATCGGTGTTGATGACGACATCGAGAACATTCTCGCGCACCTTGGCCAGGATCGAACGCCAGTCGGTGACTTCGCCGAAGGGCACGATCTCATCGACGCTGATAGTCCAGCCCTTCTCCTTGAAAGTCTTCTTCATGCCCTCCGAGATGGTCTTCGAATAGGCGTTGTCGGAGGAGATGATGGCGACTTTCTTGGTCGGCAATGTGATCTTGCCGTCGGCCGCGAGTTTCTCGACGAACAAGGTGACGTCGGTGTTGTAGGCGTCGAAGGACGGCGTTAGCGACCAACAGCACATGTACTTGTCTGGACTCGGCGCGATGATGTCCCTGGTCTGCTGCGAGGTGGCCGCCAGCATGTAGGGCATCTCGGCCTCGGCCATGTTGTCGATCTCGAAATTCGTCAGGCTGGCGTAGCCGGTGAGCATGAATTGCACGCCGGGATCGCCAAGCAGGCGCTCGACCGCGCTGGTGACGTTGCCGGCGGACTGATCCTTGACGTCGCCGACCACCAGTTCGAATGTGTTGCCGGCAACGCCGCCGGCGGCATTCGCCTCATCGATTGCCATCTGCACGCCGCGCTGGAATTCCTGGCCGTCCGCCGCGGCAGGGCCCGTGATCGGCGCCAGCAGGCCGATCTTGACGACATCGGCGAAAGCGGGGGCGCTTGCCGTGGCAAACGCCGCGATCAGGGCCGTGGTCATCAGCATATGGCGGAGTCTGTTGCCTGCGAATTTGGATTTCATCGTGCCGTTCCCTCTTTTCCTCCCGTTCATCGGGAGTTGGATAATTGACAATCTACGCACAATTGTTGTTATTTGAAAAGGATTTTTCAACGGCACGAGACCGGGAAAATGTTATGGCAGGGCTTGGGGAGGCGGCGGCGCTTTGTTGTGCAACTGCTTCGAAACAGGGCGATTCCAGACGGAGCCAAAGATGACGATCGCGCAGAAGACCCTTGAAACCAGTCACGGCAGGATCGCCGTTCGCGAGACCGGCGGCAAAGGCACCGCCGTCCTGCTGATCCACGGCAATTCGTCTTCCGGTGCCGTTTTCCGCAACCAGCTCGAGAGCCCGCTGGGCGAGCGCTACCACATGATCGCCCCCGATCTGCCGGGCCACGGCGCCTCCGGCAATGCGATCGATCCGGACCGCTCCTACAGTATGGAAGGCTATGCCGATGCGATGACCGAAGTGCTCGGCCTGCTCGGTATCGACAAGGGCATCGTCTTCGGCTGGTCGCTCGGCGGTCATATCGGGCTGGAGATGATCGACCGTTATCCTGGCCTGCTTGGCCTGATGATATCGGGCACTCCGCCTGTAGCGCCCGAGGAGGTCGGCAACGGCTTCAAGTCGAGTCCGCATATGCATCTTGCCGGACAAGAGGCCTTCACCGCCGCTGATGTCGAGGCTTATGCGCGCAGCACTTGCGGGGAACCGTTCGAACCGTTCCTCCTCGACACGGTGGCGCGCACCGACGGGCGGGCGCGGCGCCTGATGTTCGAGAAATTCGCGGCCGGCACAGGCCGCAACCAGCGCGAGATCGTCGCCGGCAAGACGCCTCCGATAGCCGTTCTCAATGGCATCGACGAGCCTTTCGTGAACACCGATTTTGTCTCAGCGGTCAAGTTCTCCAACCTGTGGGAAGGCAAGGCGCATCTGCTCGACAAATCGGGCCATGCGCCGTTCTGGGATTCTCCCGGCCGCTTCAACCCGATCTTCGCCCGCTTCCTGGAAAGCGTGGATCAGGCATAGACTCGCCGCAAGGCACCGACCAGCCGCCATCGACCGGAATGTGTCCAGCCCTGCTGGCCTCATTGCACTGACAGGAGGAGGGCGGCCGCGACTGGGCCGTTGGCAAGGCATGCGTGTCCGGCTATGACGGCAAAGTTGCGGAGAGCAGTCAGCTTTTCCGTTGGAGTGCGACATGACCGTATTTACACGCCGCGGACTGCTGAAAACTGCCGCCGTTGCCGGTGCGAGCGGGCTCGGGCTTGCCGCCATGGGCAGGATTGGCGGCTGGGCGGCGTCCGCGCCTGAGCCGGTGGTGCTGCGGACGGCGAAAATCCAGGCGAAGCTGATGGATGTCGGCCAGACCAACAATGTGCTGACTTACGGCAAAGCGGGAATGCCGCCGGTGCTCAGGATGAAAAAAGGCGAACCCTTTGCCGCGCGCCTCGACAATGCCATCGACGATCCGACGACCATCCACTGGCATGGTATTCGCCTGCCGAACAAGATGGATGGCGTGCCCTTCCTGGTGCAGCCTTACGTCTACACCGGCGATCATTTCGACTATGCCTTCACGCCGCCCGATGCCGGCACCTTCTGGTATCACCCGCACTGCAACACGCTGGAGCAGATGGGGCACGGCCTGACCGGCGTGATCGTGGTTGAAAACCCGAACGATCCGGAATTCGACGCTGAATTTGTCCTCAACCTGCGCGACTGGCGCCTTGGCGACGACGGCCAGTTCATCGACCAGTTCCGGCCGCGCGATGCCGCGAGAACCGGCACTTACGGCACGGTGCGTACCGCCAACTGGCTCGATCAGCCGCAATATGACGCGCCCGCCGGCGGGCTGGTGCGGCTGCGCATCGCCATTACCGATGTCACCCGCATCTATGCCTTTCGCGTCGACGGCGCCGAAGCGATGGTGATGGCGCTGGACGGCAATCCGGTGCCGGAGCGCTTTGCGCCCGATGCCTTGCTGCTTGGACCGGGGCAGCGCATGGAACTCGCCATCCGCATGCCCGACGATGAGGGCGCGATCGTCAGCCTGCGGGACGTCAGGGGCACCAAGCCCAAGGTGCTGGCGACGCTGCGCGCGACGGGCAACTCGCTCAAGCGGGACGTTCGCGACGTTGCGCCGCTGGAAGTGAATCCGGTGGCGGAAGTGGATCTCGGCTCGGCCCAGCATATCTCCCTGTCGCTCAGCGCCACGGCGGAGAACGTCCCGAGCGACAGCATCTGCGGTTCTCTCGGCTACAGTTTCTGGGCGATCAACAAGGTGCCGTGGCCGGGCGATACGCCCGATCCAACCGCGCCGCTCGCCGAGCTGAAGCTTGGCAGGAGCTATGTCATCGACATGGAGAACCTGACGCCGCAATCGCATCCGATGCATTTGCACGGCATGAGCTTCAAGGTTTTGTCATCCTCGACGCGGCCGGTGCGGCCGTTAATTTCGGACACCTATCTCATCCAGCCCAATGAGAAGGTGAGCCTTGGCTTCGTCGCCGACAATCCCGGCGACTGGCTGCTGCATTGCCACATCATCGAGCACCAGAAATCGGGCATGACGAGTTACGTCAGGGTGGTCTGAGCCGGGCCCACCGAAGGCAGCATTGTCCGCGACCTACTTGCGCAGTTGCGCCTCGATCTCGTCGAGCACCTTGTCCTTGCCGATGCCGGTGAGGAAGGCGAGGCCCTTGATGACCGGCTTGGTCACCGAAGCCGAGATCGGCGTGGTGGCGACGATGAAGTCGACGCTGTCGGCGAGCCCCGGCACTTCGGTTGCCTTGGCCTGCTGCGCGTTGAAGGTAAGGCCGCGCATCTTCATCGCCTCGGTAACGGCGACGTTGACCGCCGTCGAGGTGGCGATGCCGGTGCCGCAGGCAAAGAGAATTGTCTTCTGTCTGGCCATCTTTGCTTTCCCTTGATTAGCAGCCGAGCACGGTGCGCACGTCGTCAAGCGTCCTGGCCGACCTCAAG
Source organism: Mesorhizobium sp. B2-7-3 (assembly GCF_006440715.1). Taxonomy (NCBI): domain Bacteria; kingdom Pseudomonadati; phylum Pseudomonadota; class Alphaproteobacteria; order Hyphomicrobiales; family Phyllobacteriaceae; genus Mesorhizobium; species Mesorhizobium sp. B2-7-3. The sequence continues at coordinate 331,888 of NZ_VFTY01000007.1, read as the reverse complement.
CCGTCCAATGCATCTGGATTCTGGATCGTTGCCATGACGGACTGCAGCGCTTCAATCTGCTTGTCCTTGTCATTGATCGCAAGCAGGAAGACAAAACCCACCGGCAGCTTCTCGTCGGGGTCTTCCATGTTGGCGAAGATCACCGGCCTTCTCAGCGTGCCCATTGCGATGCCGGGCTTCAGCACATGCTCGGGATCGGTGTGGGGCACCGCGACATTGTCGGCGCGTTCCAGCGGCAATCCTGTCGGGATGGTCATTTCGCGGCGCACGACCGCGTCGGCATAGGAGCTCTTGACATAGCCAAGGGCCTCGAGCCGTCCCGCCAGGACGCGGATGATCTCCTCATTGGTCAACGCGTCCGACCCGAGCACGATCGCTTCGGGATCCAGAAGCTGCATGAGGGCGTCGGACATGTCTTGCTCCGTCGATAAATCGTGCGCCGGCGAAGGCGCACGATCGTTTCAGATGAAGGCATGCTTGCGTTCAGGCCGTGCCTTCGGCCGGCTCGTCCTCGGCGCCCGCCGCCCGTTCCCAGCCGAGCGGATTGCGGCGATAGAGCACGAACAGGGCCGCGATGACCACGGCGATCACGATGATGCCGATCAGCCCAAGTCCCTGGATGGCCTCGATGATCACATAGGGCACCCACAGGAAGCCGTCGACCACCGAGGTGATCTGCAAAGCATCCGCCGGCAGTTTGAAGCCCGACGCGACGGCCGCACTGGTGAACAGCGGCGCCAGGGCGTTGGCGACATAGAAGCCGATCGCCAAGGTCACCGTGCCGATCACCACCATGCGGAACACATTGCCCTTGACCAGCGGGGCGGTCATGGCGACGATGAACGGGATGACCGCCAGATCGGCGAACAGGATGACGCGGTTGCCCGGCAGGATCACCGACAGGATGATCGCGATCGGCACCAGGATCAGCGACGACGAGATCGCGGCGGGATGGCCGATCAGGATCGCCGAATCGAGGCCGACGAGAAGCTCGCGATCGCCAGTGCGCTTGCGCACGAACTCCTGCGCCGCGTCGGAAACCGGGATCAGGCCCTCCATCAGGATCTTCACCATGCGCGGCAGCAGCAGCATAACCGCGGCAAGTGTCATTCCGGTGCCCAGCACCTTGGCCAGCACCGTGCCGGGATCGCCGGCATTGTAGAAGGCGATGGCGCCGAGCACGAGGCCGATGATCAGGCCGAGCACGACCGGTTCGCCGAACACGCCGAAGCGGCGCTCGATGGTTTCGGTGTTGATGTTGATGCGGTTGATGCCGGGAATGCGGTCCATGATCCAGTTCAGCATGATGGCGATCGGCAGGATTTGCGCCGAGGCGAGATGCGGCACCGAAATGCCGGGAACGCCGTAGAATTGCTGCACCGCGCGCGCCGACCAATCGGCGAACAGCAGCGACAGCGCCGCAACCAGGGCCGCGATGGCAATGCCGTAGGCCAGATTGTCGGTGGCGGCGACGACGAGCGAGCCGACGAAGGCGAAATGCCAGAAATTCCAGACGTCGACATTGAGCGTGCGCGTCATGCGCGTCAGCAACAGCACGATGTTGACCAGGATGCCGACCGGGATGACCCAAAGCCCGACCGAGGAGCCAAAGGCGATGGCGGCCGCCGAGGGCCAGCCGACGTCGATAATGTCGCGATGAATGCCGGTGTTGGTGACAATGGCCTTGGCGACGTCGCCGATCGACGTGAACATCAGGCCAAGCACAAGGTTGATACCGATGAAGGCGACCCCGATGGTGACGGCGGCGCGAAAGGCCTTGCTGACCTTGGCGCCCAAAACCACGGCAATGATGAAAATGACGATCGGCAGCAGGATTGTCGCGCCGAGCGTGTCGATGGCCCCCTTGAGGCCAGCGAGTAGAGTATCCATTCTTCCTCCCCTGGAGCCCCGAGCCTAAAGCTTCGCGGTGCTCCTTTCTCTCAGCCTCTGCCGCCATCTTAGCGCAAAGGCACTCCCCAGATGCCGCGAGACGAGTGCCCCTCCGAGCGGTTGTCTCGATGAACATTTGCCTTTGTTGGCAAACGAATGTTTTATTGAGACTGTTCGCAACAATGTCAATTGGCAAGCCTTTGGGCCAATCGGCCAAGGCGACGACGCTTGTTACGGGTCATTTTCGTTGGAAATCGCCGGTCGCGAGCGGTTTTGTTGGCACAGGGGAATGGTCCCTGCTAATTCGCGTCCAGACCAAGAAGCTGTGGACATCCCGCATGACCAATGTCGCCTTGACCGGGCTTGCCCGCGATCTCGCCAGACGTGCCGCCGACGGCCGCCCGGTGCGCATCGGCATCATCGGCTCCGGCGAAATGGGCACTGACCTCGTCACGCAAGGCATGCTGATGCCCGGCATTGCGGTTTGCGCCGTCTCGACCCGGCGCCCGCACACCGCGCGTGACGCCATCCGCATCGCCTACGGTGACGAGGCGATGGCGGTCGAAGCCGACACCGCGTCGAAAGTCACCGCGGCGATCGAGGTTGGAAAAATAGCCATCACCTCGAACGAGATGCTGGTCACCAACCCACTGATCGATGTCGTCATCGACGCCACCGGCAAGCCGGGCGTCGCCGCCGATTTCGACCTGATGGCGATGGAGCACGGCAAGCACCTGGTGATGATGAATGTCGAGGCCGACGTCACCATCGGCTGTTACCTCAAGCAGCAGGCCGACCGGCTTGGCGTGGTTTATTCGGTCGGCGCCGGCGACGAGCCGTCGAGCTGCATGGAACTGATCGAGTTCGCGTCCGCACTCGGCCTTACCATCGTCTCGGCTGGCAAGGGCAAGAACAACCCGCTCAACCACGATGCCGTGCCTGACGACTATCGCGAGGAAGCGACCCGCCGCAACATGAACCCGCGCATGCTGGTCGAGTTCGTCGACGGCTCCAAGACCATGGTCGAGATGTGCGCCATCGCCAACGCCACCGGGCTGGTGCCTGACGTGCCCGGCATGCATGGTCCCAAGGCCGACCGCGATGACCTCGTCAAGGTGCTGATCCCGCGCGAGGATGGTGGCCTCCTGCTGAAAAAAGGCGTCGTCGACTACACCATCGGCAAGGGTGTGGCGCCCGGTGTCTTCGTCATCGTCGAGGCGACGCATCCGCGCATCATCGAACGCATGGACGACCTGCATATCGGCCGCGGTCCCTATTACAGCCTGTTCCGGCCCTACCATCTGACCTCACTGGAAGTGCCGCTGACGGCCGCTCGCATCGTGCTGTTCGGCAAGCCCGACATGGTGCCGCTGCCGCGGCCGGTTGCCGAGGTCTGCGCCGTCGCCAAGCGCGATCTCGCCGCCGGCGAGACCTTCGATGCGATCGGCGAGACCTGCTATCGCTCCTGGACCATGACCGTCGGCGACGCGCGTTCCCAGCGCGCCGTGCCGGTCGGCCTGCTCGAGGGCGGCAAGGTGCTGAAGCCGGTCAGGAAAGGTGCACTGCTGACCACCGACAATGCAGCGCCAGACCGGACGACCAGTCTGTTCGCGCTGCGTCGCCTGCAGGACGAGATGCTGTACGGAAACAAGCCCGTTGTGGCGCTGTCATGACAGATGCGCTATATTGTAATGGCAGATGACGCCGAGGATCGACCAATGAACCTCCAGATCAGGGACCCGCGTGCACGTGAACTGGCACAGCGGCTCGCCGCCAAACGCAAGATTTCGATGACCGAGGCGGTGATCGAAGCTCTTGAGTCCGAACTGAAACGGGAAAGTGGACGCGCTCCGTTGGCGCAGCGGCTGGCTGCCATCGCCGATGAACTCAAAGCCAGAGCTGGCCAGGGCGGCCGGCCCGTACACAAGGATGAGATCGATGAGATGTGGGGCCACTCCTGATGTTTGTCGACACCTCGGTGGTCGTCGCAATTCTTTCGGGAGAAGGAGATGCTGGCGAGTGGAGCAACCGCATCGCGGTAGCACCTCGCACTATTACTTCCGCGCTGGTGGTGCTCGAAGCGGCTATGCGGCTTTCAACTATGCTGGCGGTCGAGCCGCTCGTCGCTGAAGTGGCGATAGAGGCTTTTCTCCGCGAGGCCGAAATCGAAATCGTTCCCATCGACGCCGGCGACGCCAAGCTCGCGGTCCAAGCTTTTTCAGACTATGGAAAAGGACGCGGGCATCCCGCCCAACTCAACCTGGCCGATTGCCTGTCCTATGCTTGCGCAAAGGGCCGCGGCTCTGCTCTGCTCTACAAAGGCAACGACTTCTCGCATACCGATCTGGCCTAGGGAGTCTGCTCTATTTCCCTAGTTCGATCGACCGCAGCCGCGCCGCTTCCACCGCTTGCGTAAGGAGATTGGTCAACCGGTCATCGCCCATCAGCACGCCAAGCGCCGCCGCCGTCGTGCCGTTGGGGCTGGTCACCTGCTTGCGCAGCACGGCCGGGTCCTCGCGGCTTTCAGCGGCGAGCGATGCCGCGCCGTAAACGGTCTGCATGGCGAGCAGCCTGGCGGTCGCCGCCGGCAGGCCGGCCTTCTCGGCGGCCACCGTCAGCGCCTCGATGAAATGGAAGATATAGGCCGGACCCGATCCGGACACGGCGGTCACCGCATCCATAAGGCCTTCGTCGTCGATAGTGGCCACTTCGCCGCTGGCCGACAGAAGGTCGGCGACGAAGCGCTTGGCGTCGGCGGAAACCAGGGGATTGGAAAACACCACCATCATGCCCTTGCCGATGGCCGCCGGCGTGTTGGGCATGCACCGCACAACGGGGGCGCGGTTGCCGAGGATGCCCTCGAAGGTGGCGGACGGCGTGCCGGCGGCGATGCTGACGAAAGTGGTGCGTCCATCGCCGAAGCGCTTGTACGCGGCGGTGACGTCGCGAATCACCTGAGGTTTCACCGCGATGACGACCAGATCGGGCACGGCATCCGCCGGAATGGCCCCGGCATCCGCTGCCGAGCCGCAGCCAAGCGCCACTGCGCGATCGCGCAGCTCGGCATTGGGCTCGACCACGAAAACCGCCGAGGGTGCAAGCTTGCCGGACTTCAGCCAGCCCGAGAGCATGGCGTAACCCATATTGCCGCAACCGGCGAGAACAAGCCTGATCGTCATCGAGAGCCCTCCGAGGAAAGGCCATGACATAGACGCTCGCGGGTCGGTGGGGAAGCCCTCTCAGGACCGCTGAACAGGCGTGCGCACCGCGATCGGCCGCAACGACACTTGCCTGAGGCCCAGCACGCCGAGCACGAAGAACAGCCAGACCGGATCGCCGCGATGGAAGAAGAAGCTCTCGAGAAAGGCGTTGAGTGCGGTGAACAGCACCACCATCATGAAGAAATCGCCGAGATAGATGTTCTCCTTGCGCTGCGGAATGCGCATATAGTCGCGCAATGGTGCGATGAGGAACGTGTAGACCGCCACGCAAAGGGCAGGGATGCCCATCAGCACCGCGATGTCGAGATAGCCGTCATGGCCGTGCACGATGGTCCTGATGTCCCACGGGCGATCGAAGGGTTGGTCCTGGTTGAGCAGCAGCGGCGTGCCCCAGAAGCTCTCATAACCGTAGCCGGTCCACGGCTTCTTCGCCAGCATCGAGCCGGCGAACTCCCACAATGTCGTCCGGCCGGTATAGGTGAGGTCGGGGAAGTAGATGGCCGCCAGATGCTTCACCGGCGGCAGGAAGACGATGCCCAGCGTGCCGACCGCCGTGGCGATGATCGCCAGCATGAACAGGATCGGCGTACCGAGCCGCATGCCCATCAGACTCGGAAACATCACGATCAGGATCGAGAACGGCACCAGCCCGGCGGTGGTCTTGGAGCCGGTGTGCAGCATGAAGATCATCGCCGCGCAGAAGATACCCGCGCCCCACCAGCGCTGGCCGCGTCGGTAGAGATAAAGCCCGGCGAAGCTGAAGCAGGCCATGATCGGGCCGGCGATGTTCTTGTGGGTGAACACCCCGCGCCACAGGCCGGCATGTTCGGGCTCCTGCGAGTCAGCCGTGTGCATCGCCTCGTGCGGAAAGACGATCAGGCCGAGATAGGACAGGCCCATGACCACAACCGCGGTGAAGATGATGACCCTGGAGAAGGACTCGGCGTCGCGGGGTAGCGCCAGAATCGTCGCCATCGTCAGGATGCCGATCATGGTGAAGGACGCCGCGCGCATTGCCGAGGGCGGATCGGTCGCCAGCACCACCGACAGGAAGAAGAAGCCCAGCATCAGTATCCAGGACGGGCTGAGCAGCGAGCGCACGACGCGCGGATCGGCGAAGGCCATCAGCGCGAAGATCGAAATCCCGCCGAGCGAGCCGAAGCCGAGCTGATTGACGATGTCGCCCCCTTCGCCGGTGAGTTCGGCGCCGGCCGGCTGGAACGGGCGGAAGGACACCATGATGACGGTGAACAGCAGCGCGGCGATCGCGGTCGCCACGCCACCGCGCGTGAACGCGGCGCTGAGCGGCGCGCGCTCAGTTCTTCTCAGGCTGGCGGTATTGCTCATTGGCATATCCGAATTCGGCCAGCACGCGGCCCAGCGCCACATGGACGGGGTAGATGGCGGCCGCCGGGGATCCCGTGCGCGCCAGCCGCATGATGCCGCGAAGCGGCGAGGCGGCAAGCAGCGCCAGGCTCCTGGCGAATACCTTGGCGCCGGCGAACGGCATGCCGGCGCGCCTCTTCTTTTCCACCAGTGTCGAGATGACACCGTTGCGTAGGCTGCGGGCGCGGATCCAGTCGGTCTCGACGCGCCGGGCCGGAACGGTCTCCCGCACCTTGGCTTCGGCGCACCAGCCCAGCACGAAGCCGCGTTGCGCCGACCGGCTGAGAAAGTCGGAATCGCCGCCGCCCATGAAATTGAATCTGAGATCGAGGAAGGGCGGCCCCATCGCGGTCAGCACGTTGCGCCCGACCAGAAGATTGCCGGACGAATAGAGCGCGGGCACCCGTCCCGTCTCCCGGTAGGGGGGTGCGAAGACGGGATGCTCGGCCCATTTGGCATGGGCAGGATCGGCAAAAACGGGCACCTGCGGGCCGCCGACGATGTCGGCGGCGAGCGTTTCGGCGGCGTGGCACATCCGCTCCAGCCATTGCGGATCGGCGGTCTCGTCATCGTCGATGACCAGAAGATGCTTGAAGTTCGGGAACTGCAGGATCGCCGTCTGCCAGCCGGCATTGTAGGCGCTGCAATTGCCGCGCTCATGCGCGATGATGACCATGCCCGGTATCTCGCCGCGCTCGAACAGCGGCAGCACCGCCTTGGCGCCCTCCCGCGCCTCGGCCTCGTTTTCGATGAGGATGACGGCAAAGCGCCTGTCGGTTTGCTGCGCGCGAAGCGACGCCAGTGTCTCCAGCACCTGCTGCGGCCGCTTGAACGTCGGCAAGGTGACGATCGCTTCGACGGGCTCCACGTCGAGCAGGCGAGATCGTCCCGCGATCGATACCGAACCGTCCAATGGCAAAGGGATCATCCGTGTCCAGCCGCGTCGTGAGTCGCGTTCTGGTACCACCACGATGATAAGGTTTCGTTAATCACCTTGCACGGAGAGGCCCGCCAGACATGGGTTTTGGGGCGTTGATCGTGCTCGTTTAATCAAGGGTTCACCGCGCTTTGCTACCGGCTACACCACAGGATAGGTAAGATGCATCTGCTGTTCGCCACATCGATCGTGCCCGACGGTGCTCTCGCCTCGGGCTACGAGATAGCCAACGCCGCGATTATCGCCGCCCTGCGGCGCGCCGGCGCGCGCGTCACGGTCATCGGCTTCACCTGGCCCGGAAAAGCCGCGGCCGATCCCGAAAATACCGTGGTGCTGGGGGCGGTCGACGTGCGCACCGAAAGTGCTTCGCCGCTGCAAAAGCTTGTCTGGGTCGGCAAGGCGATGTTTTCAGGCCTGACCTTCGCGTCGGTCAAGTTGCGTGCGGTGTCCAGCCACGATGTTCAGGCCGCCCTCGAACGAGCCGGTCCGTTCGATGGATATGTGCTGAATTCCGTGCAGTTCGCCGGCGCTTTCGAACGGGTCTTCGAAGACCGGCCCTCGATTTTCGTCGCCCACAATGTCGAGCATCTCTCGGCGCGGGAGAACGCCGTTGCCTCCGCCGACATTTTCCAGCGCCTGCTGTTTCGGCGCGAGGCAAGGCTGCTCAAACTGGTCGAAGAGCGCCTCTGCCGCCGCGCGCGTTTTGTCTTCACGTTGGCCGAGGAGGATCGCGGGGCACTTGGCGTCGCCTCGGATGATCGTTCGGCGGTGCTGCCGCTGGTGACCTGCGCCACGGCGCCAGTCCGGAACGGCCGGCGCGCGATCGACTGTGACGCGGCCCTGATCGGCACCTGGACCTGGCAGCCGAACCGCATCGGCCTCGACTGGTTCCTGGGCAAGGTGGTGCCGCATCTGCGGCCTGGTTTCCGCATCCGCATAGCGGGTCACATGCCTTCCGGCGTCACCTCCGCGCATCCGGGCGTCGAGTTTGTCGGCCGTGTCGCGGATGCCAGGGCTTTCGTGCGCGGCGCGGCCGTCATCCCGCTGATCAGCACCGCAGGCAGCGGCGTGCAGCTGAAGACCATCGAGACCTTCGAGCTTGGCCTGCCCTCGGTGGCCACCAGCCGGTCGCTGCGCGGCATCGACCATCGCCCCGACAATTGCGTCGTCACCGACGATCCGGCCGGCTTCGCCAAGGCCCTGGAGGCAGCCGCGGCCGACATCAACGATGTCGATGGCAGCACCTTCCATGGCCGGCAGGTCAAGGCGCTCGACGCCGCGGTTCGTGTCGGTCTCGAAAAAATCGGCGCCGTGCGGGAGGAGGTGTTTGCATGAACATGCACGCCGCCCGCGCCGCGTTCGGCTTTGACAGCCTGAAGGCAATCCTCGGCATCCCGGTGCTGGCGATCCGCTGGGACGATGCGATTGCCTTGCTGAACCGATTGATCGCCGAGCGGCGCTTCACCAAGGTCAGTTTCCTCAACGCCCACAATGCCAATATCGCCCACACCGACCCGGTGTTCGCCGAGGCGCTCGACGATTTCCTCATCCTGCCGGACGGCATCGGCGTCGATCTCGCCGCGAAGCTGCTCTACGGCGCGCCGTTTCCCGACAATCTCAACGGCACCGACTTCGTGCCGGCCTTCCTGCAGGCTTCCAAGAGGCCGCTGACGGTGGGGCTGCTCGGAGCGACCCGTGTCAACGCCGAGGCGGCGTCCGTGAAGCTGGCGGCGCTTGCCGTACAGCACAACTTCGTGGTCATTCACGACGGTTATTTCTCCCCCGCGCAGGAGCCGGAGATCATCGACCGGATCGCAAAGCTACGGCCTGATATGCTGCTGGTCGCGATGGGCGTGCCGCGCCAGGAATTGTGGATTGAACGCCACATCGACGAACGCCATTGCACGCTGCCGATCGCGGTCGGCGCGCTGCTCGATTTCCTGAGCGGCTCGGTGCCGCGCGCACCGCTGTGGATGCGCCGCCTGCGGCTGGAATGGCTGTTCCGCCTGGCGGTCGAGCCCGGCCGGCTCTGGCGCCGCTACGTGGTCGGCAACCCCCTGTTCCTGTGGCGGGTCGTCAAGCAGAAATGGGCGCGCGGCGCCGAGGCCGTCGCAGATGCTCCCGGAGAGTTTCGTTGAACAAGCGGTTCGTCCCAGACCCGCTGGCCGGCCCACGCCTGTTGCCGAAGACGCCGACGGCAGCGGTTGTGACGGCAAGCTACGCCCCGGATTTTGAACGCTGCCGACTGCTGTGCGAAACGCTTGACCGGCATGTCTCGGGCGCCGCGCACCACTACATTCTGGTGGAACATCGCGACCTTCCGCTTTTCCGCCAGTTGGAGACCAGCCGCCGTTCGATCGTCGATGAGCGGGATCTCCTGCCGCACTGGCTGCGCGCCTTCGACGATCCGCTCAGCCTGTTTCGCCGCCGCGTCTGGCTCAGCCTGAAGACCCAGCCGCTGCGTGGCTGGCACGTGCAGCAGCTGCGCCGTATCGCCATATCGGCGCACGCGGGGGAAGATGTGCTGATCTTCTGCGATTCCGACGTCGCTTTCCTGAAGGCCTTCGATTGCGGTGCCTTTTGGCGAGATGGCAAGGCGCGTTTGTTTCGCCGGGATGGTGTGCTCGCCGATGACGGCCATGACGAGCATCGCTTGTGGTCGCGCAATGCCGGAATGGCACTTGGCATCGATTCGTCCCGGACATCGGTCCATGATTATATCTCGACGCTGATCGCCTGGCGCCGCGACACGGTGCTTGCCATGTGCGGCCGGATCGAAAAGGTCCATGGCCGCGACTGGGTCGAGGTCATCGGCTCGGCGCGCAAATTCTCCGAATGCATGATCTACGGACGCTATGTCGACGATCTGCTGGACGGAGCCGGCCACTTCCACGGTTCGGAAGAATTCTGCCGCGTCCACTGGACGGGCGAGGCGCTGTCGGACGACGAGTTCCGCCGCTTCGTTGCCAGCATGGCGCCAGAGCAGGTGGCAATCGGCATGCAGTCCTTTATCGGCACCGATATAGGCCGGATCCGACGCCTGATCGGGCTTGATCGCTGATTTGTCCTAGATTGCCTTGGCCGGTCTGCGCAGCGCCGAATAGGTCAGCAGCATGGACGCGAGGTAGAGCAGCAGGAAGACGATGTTGAGCGACAGCACCAGATCAGATGTTTCGGAAATGGTGGTCAGCACATAGATCAGCAGCAGCGCCTTGAGGGCGGCGAGCAGGCCGAGATTGAGCGCTCGCACCAGCGTCTGGCCGCGCGCGAAAAGAAGCTCGGCCTGGTATTCGACCAGATTGCGCAGTCCAGGCACACAGATCGCCAGCGCCACCAGGGGTGAGGCCTCGGAAACATTCCTGCCGAGTGCGTTGGGAAAGAAATGCAGCACGATGCCAAGCGCTGCCAGCGCCAGCGTTGAAACGAGGAACACGCCGCCCTCGATGCCGCTCTTTATCGCAAGGCGCGACAGCAGCTCCGGCGCGCGCATCATGCGCTGCACGAGCATCATGGAGAAGGTACGGATGGGGATCGCCGTCAGGTCGACGAGCCGCATGATGATGGCATAGATGCCGGCCAAATGCGGGCCGCCGATCGCCAGCACCAGCAGCTTGTCGAATTCCGATTGCAGGTAGAACAACACCTCGGCGCCGGCCACATAGATGGAATCGGCGAGCCGCCGCAGATAGAGTTCGATGCGCAGCCGCAGCCGCTGGCGTGGATAGAACCAGCCAAAAGCCAAAAGCAGCGAGGCGGCGTTGGCCCCTATGTAGAACCACGACCACATCCAAATGTCATGCTGTGGCGAGACCATGAACAACACCGCGCCAAGCGCCCGCAGGGCGGTGGCCAGGATCGCCAGCACGGCTGCACGGCCGAATTTGCCCAGCCCGTTGTTGACGATCAGCGCCACTTCCACCGGCCGCCACAGCAGCGCCTCGGCAAAAACGATCGCCGTGAATACCGACAGCGGCACGGTGCCGGCAAAGAAGATCAGGTAAACGCCGAACGAGGCCACGGCCAAAAGCGGCAGCGAGACGGCGCCGAGCAGCAGGAAACCCGCCGTGAACGTGCCGATCAGATTGGGGCGGATGGTGGCGGTGCGGTAGAGTGCCGAAATGAAACCGAAGGCGAGAAGCCTCGACAGCATGACGCCGGCCGCCGAGGCGGTGGCGAACATGCCGAACTCTGCGATCGACAGCGTATTGGCGAGCGCGATGAAATAGGCGAGTGAAAACACCAGTCGCCCGCCGGCGCCGCTGATCGCCGAAAAATAGTCGCGCACCAGCCCCCGCCGTTCGGCCATCAAGGTGCCGATCCGCGCGAAGGTCCGCCTTTGCGGTATGTCGCTGGCCTCAGTCATACGTCGAGGAAAATGCATAGAGTGGAAAGTTTAACGCGTCGTTCTGAAGCTTTAAGTAGTGTTGAAAATTCTTGCAACCAAGACGTGAATTACCGCGATCGTCTCCTGGAAATTAACCTTTTGTTTCCTATGCCTGTTTAGCGTGGCTTAACGAATGGCCGACCGCCGCTGCCAAGCGGCCAAGAGTAAAGCTCCACGACATGGTCGACAGGGAAAACCGTGAAGACTGGAAGCGCGAGCGCTCCTTGCTGGCGCTTGGCGAAGCCGTGCGTGGCGAGGACGATGCTTCGCTGGTGTCGATAGGAGACCGCGCGGACCCCTCATGGCGCGAGGATGCCGCCACGCGCCATCGCCTGGCTCGTTCCCGTCGCGAGACGAAGGCGAGCCCGCCTCGGTCGGCAGCCGATAACGCCGAACGGTCTCGCCTGGACGAGGAGCAGCCGTTTGTATCCGAGGGCGCCTGGCGTTCGCGGGGGGAAACCGGCACCGGCGATTTGCCACCCGACATGCCGCAAGCAAGGCCCGCCCCCGAGGAACCTTCGGGCACGGGTGGCGCCCACGATGCAATCGGGTCCCGCGCTGCGGGCAGAGCCGACCCGTCCTCCAATGGCGGGGCGGACAGTCAGCAGTGGAAGCCGCTGATCGATCCGATGCTGGTCGTTCGCGGCGTTGCCAGGTCGAAGCTGCTGATCGTTGCGACCACGATACTGGGCGCTGGACTTGGCGTTGCCATCGCCTTGTCGATGCCGAAGAAATACGAAGCCACGACCGAACTGATCATCGAGCCGGGTGACCTGAAGCTCTCCGACCGCGATCTCACCCAACCGGTAGGCCAGCCCGATGCCGCTCTGGCCGTCGTCGAAACCCGGATCAAGATGCTAACCTCGGGCACCGTTCTCGATCAGGTCGTCAAGAATCTCAACCTCGTCAACGATCCGGAATTCAATGGCCAGGGCTCCGGCGGCCTCGGCGTCATGTCGCTCATCCGCTCGATCGTGTCACGCAACGATGGGCCGGGCGGCGTCGATGAGATTCGCCGCCAGGCGCTGGCTGTCGGCAATCTGGCCAAAAGTCTGTCGGTCGAACGCAGCGGCAAGACTTTTGTCATTTCCGTCAGCGCCGTGACCCAGAACGGCGACAAGTCGGCGCTCATTGCCAATACGACGAGGACCGTCTTCCAGCAGGAAGCCGCCAAATACCAGTCCGACATGGCCGGACGCGCGACGAACGAATTGACGTCCAAGCTCGATGATCTGCGCAAGGGGGTCGAGGCGTCCGAGCGCAAGGTCGAGGATTTCAGGGCCACGCATGGCCTGGTCGACGCGCAAGGCCATCTGATCAGCGACGATCAAATGCTGAAGCTCAACGAGCAGCTCTCGGTCGCCCGCGCCCGCACGCTGGAACTCAATGCCCGGGCAGCGTCGGCGCGTTCGCTGGATGTCAATTCCGTTCTGACCGGCACGTTGCCGGAAGAGATCAACTCCAACGCCATGAGCGATCTGCGCTCGCAATATGCAACGCTGAAGCAGGAGGCCGATCGTGCCGCGGTCCGGCTGGGACCGCGTCATCCAGAACTCCAGGCCCTCGACGCCCAGATCGCCGGCGCGCGCGAGCGCATCGCGGCTGAACTGCGCCGCATCGCCTCTTCGCTGCAGGTCGACTTGAAGCGCGCGGTTCAGCTCGAACAGGACCTTGCTTCCCGGCTGGCCCAGGCAAAGGTCCAAAGCGGCGACGTCAACAGCGACCTGGTTGCCCTGCGGGAACTGGAGCGTGAGGCCACCGCCAAACGTTCCGTCTACGAACAATATCTCTTGCGCGCCAAGGAGACTGGTGAACAGACGGGCATCAACACGACCAACATCAATGTGATCACTCCCGCCCAGGCTCCACTCGAGCCAAATGGACCCTCACGGGCCTTGGTGGCGCTGGCCGGCCTGCTGCTTGGCCTTGCCGCCGGCGTTGGCGTTGGCGCTCTGCGCGGTACCTATGACAGCCTGCGCGAGACGGCAAGCGCGCGCTCACGCCGCGAGCGCAAGGTGGACGAACGCAAGTTGGCTGACCAGAGAGCGCCTCGCGAGGAGCAGGCATTCCGGGCGGAGCCTCCGCCAGAGCCACCGATGCCGGCAGCGCCTGTGCCGCCGCCGCCCGCACCACCGCCGCCGGTCACGCGGACCGAGGCCGCTCCCGCCGAAAGCTCCGGGAGGATCGGCGCACTCATGTCGAGACTGCGCAAGGCCATGTCCCGCAAGCCGTCCGCCGAAGCCGACGACGACATCTCCAGCGGGTTCGGCCTACCCGCCTTCGCCGACAACGGACGGCCTGTCAACGCTCCGCTATTTCCTGGCCATCCGGAGTCCGGTTTCGGGCCTCGGCAGGCGCCCGGCCTGGATTATTCGCAGTCACCCTTCCAGCCGGGCCCCGATGCGGGGTATGGGCAGCGGATGACCTTGCCTTCGCGCTCGCCCCTGATGCCGCAACAGGCAACGTACCCGGCTCCCCCGTTTCCGTCCTCTCCCTATGCACAGCCGTTGGGCTACCCCCAGGCGCAGCCCTGGTCGCAAGCGGGCCATCCCTCCACGCAAAGCTCAGCGGGACCTTATGCGGCGCAGATGCCGTATCCGCCGCCGCCCGCTCCGGCGCAGCCACCGGCCGCCCCGCCCGCGAGGCCGACTCCGGTCGAGGAGGGTGGCGAACAAGCATCGGTCGAAGAGATTCGCGCCAGCCTGCGTGAATTCCGCGAAGCGGTCCGCGAACTCACGGAAAACCGCACCCGCCGCCGCTACTTCTGAGCCACCAGATAGGCTGCGGAGGCCGAACAAAACCGTGCTGGTTTCGCGTAAACGGCATGGGAAGGCGCTTTGACGGGATTGCGAGCTTGTATTTTCGTGACAATGCCGCGCTGCAGATTGCCTGCGCCGCGGCATTATGTTCTCGAAAGCGGCGTGGGCGAAACGATGTTGAGGGTGGCATGGCCGAAGTGATTGACGGAAAAAGCGTTGCCGAAGACGTGGTGCGGACGGTCAAGGCGCTGACCGCCGAGCTGGTCGCCAAGGGCAAGGCCAAGCCAGGCCTGGCCGTGGTCATCGTCGGCGAGGATCCGGCGAGCCAGGTCTATGTCGCCTCCAAATCCCGCACCGCCAAGGAATGCGGCTTTCATTCGCTTCAGCACACGCTGCCGGCGGAAACGTCCCAAGAGGCGCTGCTCAAGCTCATCGCCGAACTCAACGCCGATCCTGAAATCAACGGCATCCTGGTCCAGCTTCCGCTGCCCGCCCATGTCGATGCCGGCAAGATCATCCAGGCGATCGCGCCGCACAAGGACGTCGACGGCTTCCATTTCATCAATGTCGGCAAGCTCGGCACTGGTGAACTCGACACGGCCTTCGTTCCCTGCACGCCCGCCGGCTCGATGCTTTTGATCGAGCGCGTGCGCGGCAAGGACCTGTCCGGCCTCAACGCCGTTGTCGTCGGCCGCTCCAACATCGTCGGCAAGCCGATGGCCAATCTGCTGCTTGCCGCCAACTGCACCGTCACCATCGCGCATAGCCGCACCAAGGACCTGCCGGCGCTTGCCCGCACGGCCGACATCCTGGTCGCCGCTGTCGGCAGGCCGGAAATGATCAGGGGTGACTGGGTCAAGCCTGGCGCCACCGTCATCGATGTCGGCATCAACCGCATTCCCGCGCCCGAGAAAGGCGAGGGCAAGTCGCGTCTCGTCGGCGATGTCGCCTATGCCGAAGCGGCCAGGGCGGCCGGCGCGATCACTCCGGTGCCCGGCGGCGTCGGGCCGATGACCATTGCCATGTTGATGGCCAATACGTTAGCTTCGGCCTACCTTGCGGCCGGACTGAAGCGGCCTTCCTTCTGAGCC
The DNA here is from genome assembly GCF_006440715.1 of Mesorhizobium sp. B2-7-3. NCBI lineage: Bacteria > Pseudomonadati > Pseudomonadota > Alphaproteobacteria > Hyphomicrobiales > Phyllobacteriaceae > Mesorhizobium > Mesorhizobium sp. B2-7-3. The sequence continues at coordinate 316,220 of NZ_VFTY01000007.1, read as the reverse complement.
CGGGTTGACCCTGAAAGCCGCAGCTTTGCCGAACCCCACTATTTCCCCGGAACGGCCGGTCACGAATGATCCCGTTCAAGGCGGCCGGCAGTTCGCTTTCCTGCTGGTCGACAAGTTTTCGATGTTCTCGCTGGCCGCCGCGATCGATACGTTCCGGTCGGCGAACCGCCTGCTCGGTCGCGACTTCTACGGCTGGACAACTGTGTCGGCCGATGGTGACCCGGTGATGGCTTCCAACGGCCTGCCGCTCAAGATCGACTACGCCGTCGCCGACCTGCCGCCGGTCGATATTCTCTTCGTCTCGGTCGGCTTGACGACAGAATTTCCGGGCAAGAGCAAGGTTCTGGCCGCCTTGCGCAGCTGGGGCCGGCGCGGCAACGCGCTTGGTGCCTTGTCGGTCGGATCCTACCTGCTGGCCGAGGCTGGCCAGCTCGAAGGCTATCGCTGCACGATCCATTGGGAAAACCGCGCCGGCTTCGTCGAGCGCTTTCCCGACATCAACTGCACGGGCAACGTCTTCGAGATCGACCGCAAACGCTACACCTGCGCCGGCGGCACCACCTCGATCGATCTGATGCTGGAGATCGTGCGTGGCGATTTCGGCTCCAACCTCGCCAATGGCGTCGCCAACCAGTTCCAGCACGAGCGCATCCGCTCCGCTGGAGACCGCCAGCGCGTCGGGCCGGAGCGTGACCTCACCGGCAAGTCGGAGAAGTTGCGACGCATCGTCGAATTGATGGCCGACCATCTCGACGAGCCGCTGTCGGCGGTACAGCTCGCCAAGTCGGCGGGCCTCTCGGTGCGCCAGGTGGAGCGGCTGTTTTTGCGCCATCTCAACGTCACGCCGGGGCGCTACTACATGCGGCTGCGGCTGGAGCGCGCGCGCGAATTGCTGCGCCAGACCAACATGCCGATCCTCGACGTGGCGATCGCGACCGGCTTCACCTCGCATTCCTATTTTGCCCAGAGCTATCGGCTGCAGTTTGGCCGCCCGCCCTCGGAAGAGCGCCGCACGACATACTGAATTGGGTACGCACGGGCCCTATGCGAGCTATCGCTGATAGCGGTGGCTTGTGTCCCTGCACGCGCTCAAATAGCTTCGGCCAGCGGACGGGGTGGCTAACTCAGGAGATTTCGATGGCGATACTTGCGCGGAGCGTCGCTGCGGCGATCCTCCTTTTGTCGACGACGACATTCGGCTTTGCCGCCAACAAGGTCATCATCATCCTCGACGCGTCGGGATCGATGTGGGCGCAGATCGACGGAAAGCCCAAGCTGGAAATCGCCCGCGAATCGCTGAGGACCGTGCTTCAATCGGTTCCCGCCGACGACGAGATCGGCTTCATGGCCTATGGCCATCGCGAAAAAGGCAGCTGCGACGACATCCAACTGATCGTGCCGCCCCAGGCGGGCTCGGCAAGCGCCATCTCGGCAGCCGCCGACAGCATGAAGTTCCTCGGCAAGACGCCGCTGACGGCAGCCGTCAAGCAGGCGGCCGAAGCGCTGAAATATACCGAGGACAAGGCAACTGTCGTTCTTATCACCGATGGGCTCGAAACGTGCGGCGGCGACCCTTGTGCGCTGGGCAAGGAACTCGAAGCCTCCGGCGTCGATTTCACCGCCGACGTCGTCGGCTTCGGCCTGACCGCCGACGAAGGCAAGCAGATTGCCTGCCTCGCGGACAACACCGGCGGCAAATACATCCAGGCTTCCGACGAGAAGGCGCTGCAGGAAGCGCTGGTCGAGACCGTCGCGGCGCCGGCACCGGCGCCCGAGCCAGCACCGGCCCTCGCTCCGGCACCAGCGCCCGAGCCGGCGAAGCCCGAGTTCAATTTCATGCCGACCGTGGTGCTGGCCGAGGGCGGCGATCCTGTCACCGACGGCAATGCCTGGGAAGTCTACAAGGCCAAATCGGACGGCACGCGCGGCGACAACGTCACCACCGAATACGGCGACTACAAAGCCAATCTGGAACCGGGCGACTACATCGTCGTCGCGCGCGACGGTGAGGCCAAGACGGAGCAGAAGATCAAGATCGAGGCGGGCCAGGTCTACAAGCCGCTGTTCACCTTGAATGCCGGCACACTCATCCTGCATCCGCGTCCGAGCCAAGGTGCCGATGTGGCCAGCGGGGCGGCTGTCGTGATCGCCTATCCGGGCGTCGACAACCCTCCGACCTATTATGGAGACACGAAAGTCGTGTTGCCGGCCGGCGACGAGAAAGTGACCGTCACGATCGGACGGGGCGTGGTCACCGAAACGATCCTGCTTGCCGCGGGCAGGGTGATCGACAAGGACATAATCGTCGGCGTCGGCCATGTCGTTGCCAACGCATACTATGTGGCCGGCGGCGACAAGGCTGACGGTTCAGGCACCGGCTTCAAGGTGCTCAAGGCCAAGAAGAAGATCGATGGCACCCGCGACGAGGTCACCTATGCCTATGGCCCCGACAGCAAGTTCGATCTGCCGCCCGATGACTATGTGCTGATCGCGACGGTCGATCTCGCCATCGTGGAACAGCCTTTTAGCGTCAAGGTCGGCGAGTTCCAGGACCTCAAGGTCGCCATGAATGCCGGCGTGCTGGCAATCACGGCGCCTGGCACCTCCAAGATCGAGATCTTCGAGACGAAGAAGGACATCAATGGCAATCGCAAGTCGATCGGCTATGCCTATGACGAGAAGTATCAGGCCGCGATAGCGGAGGGCGATTACGCGGTGGTTTCGGAGAAGTCGGACAACAGCAAGAAGGAAGGCGCCGTGACCGTGAAGGCCGGAGAGCGGGTTGAACTGACGGTGCAATGAGGATTGCGATTTCGACCGTGAAAAAGGGCGGCCACGTGCCGCCCTTTTCATGCCGGACAGAATGCGTCAGGCAGTGCCGAACGCGCTGGCGCCGTGATCGGCGCGGCCCACCAATTGGCGGAAGCCGGCGAACAACTCGCGTCCGAAGCCGAATTCATTGCCGATGAGATCGACTTCGGCCGTGCGGCGCAACGCGAATTCGGTGCCTGGCACCAGCACTTCCAGCGTGCCGGCATCGGCGTCGAGGCGGATGATGTCGCCGTCATGGATCCGCGCGATCGGCCCGTCCTCGACCGCTTCCGGCGTCACATGGATTGCCGCCGGCACCTTGCCGGAGGCACCCGACATGCGCCCATCGGTGACCAGCGCCACGCGCTGGCCGCGATCCTGCAGGATGCCGAGCACGGTGGTCAGCTTGTGCAGTTCCGGCATGCCGTTGGCCTTCGGACCCTGGAAGCGGATGACGGCGATGAAGTCGCCGGTGAGTGTGCCCGCCTTGAAGGCGTCGTTCAGCCCCTGCTGGCTGTCGAACACCTTGGCCGGCGCTTCGATGATACGCCGCTCCGGTTTGACCGCCGATGTCTTGATGACGGCGTGGCCGAGATTGCCCGCCAGCACCTTCAGACCGCCCGTCGCTTGGAAGGCCTTGTTGAACGGCGCCAGCACCTTTTCGTCGCCGCTTGCGCGCGGCGAAGCCTCGCGCAGCACGCCGCCGTCGGCGCCGAGCTTTGCCTCGACCGCGTACGGCCGCAGGCCTTCGCCCCACACCGTCTGCACATCCTCGTGCAGGACGCCTTCGTCGAGCAGTTCGCGGATCAGGAAGCCGAGGCCGCCGGCTGCATGGAAATGATTCACGTCGGCAAGTCCGTTCGGATAGACCCGTGCCAACAGAGGCACCGCTTCCGAGAGGTCGGAAATATCCTGCCAGGTCAGCGCGATGCCGGCGGCGGCGGCCATGGCGATCAGGTGGATGGTGTGGTTGGTCGACCCGCCGGTGGCATGCAGGCCGACGACGCCATTGACGAACGAACGTTCGTCGATCATCCGCCCGACCGGCGTATAGGCGTTGCCGAGCGCGGTGATCGCCAGTGCCCGTTTCGTCGCTTCGCGGGTCAAGGCGTCGCGCAGGGGCGTGCCGGGGTTGACGAAGGACGCGCCCGGCGTGTGCAGGCCCATGATCTCCATCAGCATCTGGTTGGAGTTCGCCGTCCCGTAGAAGGTGCAGGTGCCCGGCCCGTGATACGACTTGGACTCGGCTTCCAGGAGTTCGGCGCGTCCTGCCTTGCCCTCGGCATAGAGCTGGCGGACCTTGGCCTTCTCATCGTTGGGCAGGCCTGTCGTCATCGGGCCGGCAGGAATGAACACCGCCGGCAGATGGCCGAAGGTTAGTGCGGCGATCACCAGACCCGGGACGATCTTGTCGCAGACGCCGAGATAGACGGCGGCGTCGAACATGTTGTGCGACAGGCCGATCGCGGCTGCCATGGCGATCACGTCGCGCGAAAACAGCGACAGCTCCATGCCGGGCTGGCCTTGGGTCACGCCATCGCACATCGCCGGCACGCCGCCCGCGACCTGGGCGATGCCGCCCGCCTCGCGCGCGGCCTCCTTGATCAGGGCAGGGAAGGTCTCGAAGGGCTGATGCGCCGACAGCATGTCGTTGTAAGAGGTGATGATGCCGAGATTGGGCACCTTGTCGGCACCGAGCGCCAGCTTTTCCGAGGGGCTGCAGACCGCGAAGCCATGGGCAAGGTTGCCGCAGGACAGCACCGACCGGTTGGCGGTCTGGTTCGACGCTTCGGCGATACGGCTGAGGTAGCGCTCCCGGCCCGGTTTGGAGCGCTGGCGTATCCGTTCGGTGATGGCTTCGATGTCTCGTCTTGCGGTCATGGGATCAGGTCCTTTCAGGCGAGGTCCCGGAAACATCCTCCCGCCGTTGCCGGGACCACTTGTAAACTTGAAATCAGGGCGCCCAGAAAACCTCCACGGGCTTGGGCGATGCGTCGAGCACGGCACGGATCGGCTTTCGCGGCCCGGACGCGGCCGCGCCGTCGAAGGCGGTGCGCTTGTCCTCGCCCTCGATGTGCAGCGCGATGAAACCGGCGTCGATGATCCGCGCCAGGGTCAGGGTCAGCCGAGGCTCACCCGCACTTGCGGCGTGAACCGGCAGGATGATCCTGTCCGAGGCGGGGTCGAGCAGCTTCGGCAGATCGTCGGCGTCGGGAAAGAATGAGGCGGTATGGCCGTCCGGCCCCATGCCGAGGATCACGGCATCGAGCGGCCAGGGCAGGGATCGCAGGGCCGCATCGTCGGATGCTGCAGCATCCTCGATGCCGACCGCCTCGTGGTAGAGCGGAACGAAGCGGGCCGCCTTGGCCGCGTTCTGCAGCAGGTTGGCGGCAACCAGCCCGGCATTGGATCGCGGCGAGGAGGCCGGCACGAAACGTTCGTCGACCAGCGTCACGATCACCTTGTCCCAGGCGATCGGCGCCGCAGAGAGCGTGGCAAAGAACTTTGCCGGTGTCGTGCCGCCGGAGACCGCCAGCAATGCCGTGCCGCGCCCGGTGATCGCCTTGGTCAGGGCATCAGCGACGCGGCCAGCCAGCGCCAAGGCCAGTTGCGGACGGTCGGGAAAAGCGTTCCAGTTGTAGCTGGCGCCGTTCAATTGCTCTCGTGCCATGTCCGCCCGTCACGTTCGATCAGTGCTATCGAGGCCGACGGCCCCCATGTGCCTGCCGTATAGCCCTGCGCTTCCTGCTTGGCGCCTTCCCAGGCATTCTGGATCGGGTCGATCCACTTCCAGGCGGCTTCCACCTCGTCGCGGCGCATGAACAGAGTCTGGTTGCCGCGGATGACATCCATGATCAGCCGTTCATAGGCGTCAGGCGCGCGGCCGTCGAAAGACTGCGCGAAACTCATGTCGAGCGAGATCTGGCGCAGCCGCATGCCGCCAGGGCCTGGGTCCTTGATCATGATGAACTGCTTGACGCCTTCGTCCGGCTGCAGCCGGATGACCAGTTGGTTGGCAAAGATCGGCCCCGCGCCGCTGTCGCCGAAAATCGAGTGCGGGATCGGCTTGAACTCGATGACGATTTCCGAAACCCGGGTCGCCAGCCGCTTTCCGGTCCTGAGGTAGAATGGAACGCCGGCCCAGCGCCAGGTGCCGATCTCGGCCTTGATGGCGACGAAGGTCTCGGTGTTGCTGTCCTTGCCGAGTTCCTCGACATAGCCTTTCACCGGTCCCCCGGCCGACGCACCGGCGCGGTACTGGCCGCGCACGGTGTGCTTCGGCGCCTCGTTGCCGTTGATGCGCTTCAGCGCCCGCAGCACCTTGAGCTTCTCGTCGCGCACCGCGTCGGCGTCCATCGACGAGGGCGCTTCCATGGCGACGAGGCAAAGCAGCTGCAGCATGTGGTTCTGCACCATGTCGCGCAGCGCACCGGCCTTGTCGTAGTAGGTGACGCGGTCTTCCAAGCCCACGGTCTCGGCGACGGTGATCTGCACGTGGTCGATGTGGGCGGAATTCCACAGCGGCTCGTACAGCGCATTGGCAAAGCGCAGCGCCATCAGGTTCTGCACCGTCTCCTTGCCGAGATAGTGGTCGATGCGGAAAATCTGGCTTTCGTGGAAGTCGTCGCCGACCAGGTCGTTGAGCGCCTGCGCTGAGGCAAGATCGCGGCCGATCGGCTTCTCCAGCACGATGCGCGAATTCGGCGTGATCAGATTGTGCTCTTTGAGCTTGTGCGAGATGTCGCCGAACAGCGCCGGCGCCACGGCCAGGTAAAAGGCGCGGATGTGGTCACTTTCGCCGATCGCCTTTTTCAGCTTGTCGAAGCCGGCGCCGCTCGTTGCATCGGCCGGGACGTAGGAAAGCCGGGCGAGGAAGGTCTTCAACTCCTTGGCATCGATATCGGCCGGCTTGACATGGTCCGAAATCGCCTGCTTGGCGAAAGCCTGGAACTCCTCGTCGCTCATTTTCGAGCGCGACGTGCCGATGATACGCGTCGGCTCGGAGAATTGATGGTCGCGCTGGCGATAGTAGAGCGACGGCAGCAGCTTGCGTTCCGACAGGTCGCCGGTACCACCGAAAATGATGAAGTCGAAAGGGTCGACGGGGATGATCTGGCTGGTCATGGTCTGTCCGCTTTGACGCCGGTCGCAAATACGCGGCTGATATATTCTAATCGATTTAAATTTTCCAGTGCCATGGTGTCACATCGAGGACCAGCCGCTGGATTTTGCGTCGGTCCACGTGTGCGCTTGACACTGGCGCCGCCGGGAGGCTTGTCGGTGAACGAAGACTCCGGAAGCTTTCGCAGTTGCAGCATAGAACGTGAATGTGACGAAAGCTAAGGGAGAAATCGGCGCGCCTTGCGGCATCGATCGCATCGGTCGCCAGCCCTTGTGCAAGCTGTGCAGTGATATCGAGGAAGTCCATGAGCGGGAAAAGCATGCGTCTGGAAAACAAGGTCGCCATTATCACCGGTGCGGCATCGGGCTTCGGCGAAGGCATGGCCAAGCGCTTCGCGGAAGAGGGCGCCAGGGTCGTTGTCGCCGATCTCAACGCCAAGGGTGCCAAACGCGTCGCCGATGAGATCGGCGAGGCGGCAATCTGGACGCAGACCGACGTTTCGTTGCGCTCCGAGTCCGACGAGATGGTCTATGCCGCCAAAAGCGCCTTCGGCCGTGTCGACATCATGGTCAACAATGCCGGGTTCACCCATCGCAATGGCGACATGCTCAAGGTCGACGAGGAAACCTTCGACCTGATCACATCAGTCAACATGAAGGCGATCTATCACGCCGCCCTTGCGGTGGTACCGATCATGGAGCGGCAAGGTGGTGGTGTCATCCTGACCACGGCCTCCACCGCGGGCCTGCGGCCGCGGCCCGGCCTCACCTGGTACAATGCCTCGAAGGGTTGGGCGATCACCGCCACCAAGTCGATGGCGGTGGAACTCGCGCCCAGGAACATCCGCGTCAACTGCCTTTGCCCGGTCGCCGGTGAAACCGGCATGCTTGAAAAATTCATGGGCGCCGACACGCCCGAGATCCGCGAGGCATTCCGCGCCTCGATCCCGCTCGGGCGGCTGTCGACCCCGCTCGACATCGCCAACGCGGCTTTATGGCTGGCCTCGGACGAGGCCGCTTTCATCACCGGGGTCGCGCTGGAGGTCGATGGCGGGCGCTGCATCTGAACGCGGCGATCGTCGGATATTACGTGCCGGGCTTGACGTAGCTCTTGTACACCCAGCCGTGCTTGCCGTTGTAGACGATCTCGCACCACTGCTTGCAGCCCATCAGTTGCACCGAGGTCCGGGCAGGGATCGTACCGATGGGGGTGGCCCCCTTCTTCGGAGCACTGCGCATGGTCACAGCCCTGAGAATACGGCCGTTGCCTGTCGCCGCCACCTTGCGCGGCTTCGCCTTGGCTGCGTTGTCCTCGCCTTGTGCATTCGCGGGTTTTTGGTCCGGTGCTTGCGGCTGCGTCTCCGGAATGGCGGCGGTCTGCGCGCCATCGGGATTGCTGCTATTGGCAGGCGGGCTCGGCGCGGCGACCTTGGCAAGCTCGTCGGTGGCATCGGTATCGGTAAACGATTGCGCGAATGCCGCCGCTGTTTTGTCAGGCGCCGGCTCGGGCTGCTTGGCTACCTGGCTGGGAGCCGCCGTTTGATCGGGATCAGTTGCCGCCGCAGCCTTCGGCTGCGCCCCTGTCCAGCGGGGATCATTGGCGGCAAGCGCTGGTATGTCCACCGCCGCCGCTGCCTTGGTCGGTGACACCTGGCTGGACTTGCGCTCCGCCTGCGGCGTCACGGCCGCCGCCGTCACCGTCGTCCCCGAGGAGGGAACTTTCGTCGTCTTCACCGGAATGGTCGGAATGCTCTGCTCGGGGCTGGCGGCTGCTTGCCTCTCGCCGGTCGGCAACGCCAGCCAGAGCGCCACTGCGGCAACGCCAAGCAGTGCCGCGGTGCCTATTGCCGCGATAACCAGGTGCGAGTTCGAACGGACTCCCTGCCAGAATGACGGGCGCATGTCATAGCCGAACTGCATGGCGAAGCGCCGACGTTCCGGAGCACCGAAACTGAAGGGCTCTCTCACTCTTGCCACCTCCATAAGCGGGCCGGTGTTCTTTCGATCAAATATCGCAAGTCACGCGTTCGATCAGCATCGGTCCCAAACGCGGGCGGGCCCGCAACAATCCCCGAACAATCGCCCAGATGCGGACCTTTCGCCCGCGATTGTGGCGTCAGTACGCCCTTACCAAGGATTCTGCGCTTTTGCCCGCAATTCCGCAATGTGTCGCCCGGGCAACAAATATTACATGGATATTACAATATTACATGAGTTCGTGATCGCAGGGATAGCGGCGATCCGATCGCAGCCTAAGCACGTCGTGTCGAAAAAGGCTCCACAACGCACTTGGATCTTGTTGTGCATGTCGTTCCTCCCAAAGGTCACTTCGCGCGACGCATTAGATCCTGTCCCGCAGCGCAAACCAGTTGAGCGCAAGGAAAAGCAGCGGCGCCCGGAACCGGCGGCCGCCAGGAAATGGCGGGATTTTCAGCTCCTCGATCAGCTTCAGCCGGTCGCGGTTGCCGGTGATGGTTTCGGCATAGAGTTTGCCGAAGAAGTTCGACAGCATGACGCCGTGACCGGAATAGCCGCCGGCTGAGATCACATTCGGCATCACTTCGCGCACGAATGGCTTCCTCGGCACCGTGATGCCGACATAGCCGCCCCAGCCATGGGTGATCTCGACATCGCTGAGCGCCGGATAGAGCTCCGCGATCTGACGGCGAATGTGGATGTGGATATCTTTGGGATCGTTGACGCCATAGACCTCGCGTCCGCCGAACAGCAGCCGTCCATCCCTGGATTTGCGGAAATAGCGCACGACGAAGCGGGAATCGTCGACCGATTCGCCCCCCGGCAACACGTTCGAATCCAACCCCAGCGGCACGGTCGCGCCGATGAAGGATCCGATCGGCATGATGTGCGCGGCGCTCACCGGCTCGAGCGTGCCGCCATAGGCGTTGACCGCGATCAGGCATTTTTGCGCCGAGATCGTCCCTCTCGGCGTGGAGACCCTGACCTTGCCGCCTGCCGAGACGATGCCGGTCGATGGCGTTCCTTCGAACAAGTGGGCGCCAGCTTGTGCCGCCGCCCGCGCCGTGCCGATCACCAGCTTCATCGGATGGATATGGCCGGTGCCGATATCGCGCGTGCCGCCGAAATAAGCGCTCGAGCCCAGCCGATCCGCCGTCTCCTTCGCATCCATGAAGGAGATGTGCGGGTATGAGAAGCGGCCGGCCATGATTTCGGCATGCGCCTTGTAGTCGTCGACATAGCGCGGCTTGTGCGCGACCGAGAGCTGGCCTGGCATATAGTCGATATCGATCTGGTTGAGGGCGGCGAAGTCGAGCAGATGCGCTTTCGCCTCTTCGGCGAGATCGAACAGGGCCCTGGCGCGGGACAGACCGTATTCGGCCTCCAGGTCCTCGGCCCAGGCACGCTGCCCGGTGCCGAGCTGGCCGCCATTGCGCCCCGAAGCGCCATCGCCAAAACGATATGCTTCGATCAGGACAACGCCGGTACCGGCCTTGGCCAAATGTGTCGCTGCCGACAGGCCGGTAAACCCGCCGCCGATAATAACGACGTCGCAGGTCCGGTCACCGTCGAGCGTTGGATATTCGGGCCGCGGCCCAGCCGTGTCCTCATACCAGGACCGGCCGGGGGAAATGGGGGATTGGTAGTTCATGATGAGCGAAGACTCGAGGGAGTTCGGGTAGTGAGTAGTGAGTAGTGAGTAGTGAGTAGTGAGTAGTGAGTAGTGAGTAGTGAGTAGTGAGTAGTGAGTAGTGAGTAGTCGCTACCAACTACTCACTACTCACTCACCATCACACATTCAGCAGCAGATATTCCCGCTCCCACGGACTGATCACTTCCATGAACGTTTCGAATTCCGCCCGCTTGATCGCCGCATAGGTGGCGGCGAAGGACTTGCCCAGCAGTGCGCAGAGTTCCTCGTCGCCTTCGAACAGGTCGACGGCTTCGAGCAGGCTGCGCGGCAGGTCGATCTCGTGCGCGTTGGCGGTGGTCAGCACGGGAGGCTCGGCCTTGATCTTCCTGGTGATGCCGATCAGCCCGCAGGCAAGCGAAGCCGCCAGCGCCAGATAGGGATTGGCATCGGAGGACGGGATGCGGTTTTCAACGCGCCGCGCCGCTGGATCGGAACGCGGCACGCGGAAAGCCGTGGTGCGGTTGTCGTAGCCCCATTTGTTGTTGACCGGGGCAGAGGCCGCCTGCGTCAGCCGCCGGTAGGAATTGACGTAGGGCGCGAACATAACCAGCGCATTCGGCACGTGCTTCTGCATGCCGCCGATGAAATGGAAGAAATCCTCGGTCTCCGAACCATCCTCGGCCGAAAAGATGTTCCTGCCCGTCTTCTTGTCGACGATCGACTGATGGATATGCATGGCGGAGCCCGGCTGGCCCTGAATCGGCTTGGCCATGAAGGTCGCGTAGATCTCATGCTTGAGCGCGGCTTCACGAATGGTGCGCTTGAACATGAACACTTGGTCGGCGAGCTCGATCGGATCGCCGTGGCGCAGATTGATCTCGAGCTGGCCGGCGCCCTCTTCGTGGATGAGCGTGTCGATCTCCAGGCCCTGGCTTTCGGAGAAATGGTAGATGTCGTCGATCAGTTCGTCGAACTCGTTGACGCCGGCGATCGAATAGCCGGCGCCGCCGCCGATCGCGCGCCCCGAGCGGCCGACAGGCGGGGTCAGGGGATAGTCCGGGTCCGGATTCTTGCGCACGAGGTAGAACTCGATTTCGGGTGCCACGACCGGCTTCAGCCCAAGCTTGTCATAGGCCGCCAGCACTCGCTTCAGCACATTGCGCGGCGTGAACTCGACCGAGCGGCCGTCCTGGTGGACGAGGTCGCAGATGACGGCGGCCGTCGGGTCTTCCTCCCAGGGCACCACGGTCAATGTCGACAGGTCCGGCATCAGCTTGAGGTCGCCGTCGTCTTCCGGATAGTGAAAGCCGTTGCCGTCCTCCGGATAGCCGCCGGAAATCGTCGTCATGAAGACCGCCGAAGGCAGCGCCAGTGAGGTGTTGGAAGTGAATTTCTTCGACGGCATCATCTTGCCGCGCGCCACACCGGCCTGATCAGGCGTGATGCATTCGATATCCTCGATGCCGCGCCATTCCAGCCAATCGCTGACTTCCTTCCAGTTCTTCACACCTCGCAGGTTTTTCACGAAGGCAGGCGTGCGCGCCCGTCCTCCGCGGCTCGACGGACGGACTTCCTTTTTTGCAGGCGGCATCATTCACCAGATTGGGTTGCGGATTTTCAAGTATAGCCGTGCCGTGCAACGGAAGGGAAGGGGAGCCGCCGCGGGCATTTGCCGTTGCGGGTTGAAAACCGCTTGCCGGTCGGCATAGGTTTGGCGTCTTCCCGCACTCGAGAAGCCGGCGATGAGATCCAGTAGCGAACTGACCACGATCGGCTTCGATGCCGACGACACGCTTTGGCAGAACGAACGGTTCTTCCGCATGACGGAAAAGCGCTTTGCCGCCATGCTGGCCGATCATGGCGAGGGCGAGCAGATCTCGGCTCGACTGTTGGAAGCCGAGAGGCGCAATCTCGCGATCTACGGTTTCGGCATCAAGGGATTTACGCTCTCGATGATCGAGACGGCGATAGAGGTCACCGACGGGCGCGTGCCGGCTTCCGTCATATCGGAGATTCTCGACGCCGGCCGCGAGATGCTGGGCCATCCGATCGAGCCTTTGCCGCATGCACGCGAGACGGTCGAGAAGCTCGCCGGCACCTTCCGCCTCGTGCTGATCACCAAGGGCGATCTGTTCGATCAGGAGCGCAAGCTGGCCGGCTCCGGGCTGGGCGAGTTGTTCGACGCGGTCGAGATCGTCAGCGACAAGACCGCGGCGACCTATGCGCGCCTTTTCAACCGCCATGGCGATGGCCCGGCAAGGAGCATGATGGTCGGCAATTCGCTGAAGTCGGACGTGGTGCCCGCCATCGAGGCCGGCGGCTGGGGTGTCCATGTGCCGCACGAATTGACCTGGGTGCTCGAACATGTCGAGGCGCCGGTCGCCGAGCCGCGTTTCCGCCAGATATCGGATCTCAGCCAATTGCCCGCGCTTGTCGAAAGCATCAGGAACAGAGTTCGATCGTAGACCTCCGACTGCTTTTTTCGCGCAATTCTGGATGGAAAAACGGTTTTCGCCTTTTGGAATCGTTTTAGCGGCCGGTCAGGCGATCGATGACCGGTTGCAGCCGTTCGGGCGTGATCGGCTTGGCCACCACCGCGTCGACGACATGCGCCAGGCCCAGGCTCTCGGGCGTGCCATTCTTGGTTGAAAGCAGGATCACGGGAGGAAGTGCCTTGCCCGCGGCTCGCCGCAACGTGTCGATACTGGACATCAGCGTGTCGCAGTCTTTGTTGTCGGGGCCACCATCGAGGACAACCGCCCCGGGGATAAGCGAACGTAAGGTCTTCACCGCCATTTCAGGCGATTCCGAGATTGGTTTGAGCCCGGAACGCTCGACGATTTTAGACACCACGACGCGATTGATCGGCGACTTCCCGACAACAAGCACCCGCGAAGGATCTCGGATCGTCTCAATGTTTGAACCCCGGGTCACCCGATTCAGATGTTTTGTACTCTCCCCCTCGTCACTCACTAGGCACCCAAGTCGGCCAAGAATCTTGCCCCTATTTCAATGCAGAGTTGAATCTGCGGACAATTGGCGTGAGATCGCACCCTATGTCAAGTTGAAATAAAAGACTTCTGAAACCGTCTCCCACACAGTGGATTCAAGCAACAGTACTGTACTGCCCTGTCCATAGCTTGGTTGCGTGAAAATAAAATTCACCTACGCATACGCGGCGCGGGCAAATGGCCGGTTGTAGCGCTTCCGGGTCAGCCATGGCTTTGTTGTGTAACGATGACCGGGATCAGCAGGTCGCCCCAATTGCCGTCGCCGCCATGGTGCCTCGCGGAGCGCACGAGCTCCACCGAGACGCCCGCCTCGACCGCCTTCATCACCGATTGGTTGAGCCTGTGCAGGTCGTTGGCCAGCATGCGGATTGTCGCCTGCTGGTCGACGCTCATCGTGGTCGATTGCTCTTCGGCCCGTTCCTTGACGCGGCTTATCGATGCCATTGGTCTTCTCCTGTGTCTGAGGCCCTGTTGGGCGTTTCCTCGGTATTTCTGGTCGCTATTCCGCGGCCGGCTTGAACTGCGCGTGCTCGGTCGATTCATGCATGGCCGTGGTCGACGACCGGCCGCCGGTGATCGCCATAGAGACCGCGTCGAAATAGCCGGTGCCGACCTCGCGCTGGTGCTTGGTCGCGGTATAGCCACTGGCTTCCGCCGCGAATTCCGCTTCCTGCAACTCGGAATAGGCCGCCATCTGCCGCGCCTTGTAGCCGCGGGCGAGTTCGAACATGCCGTAGTTGAGCTGGTGGAAGCCGGCCAGCGTGATGAATTGGAACTTGTAGCCCATGGCGCCCAGTTCCCTCTGGAACTTGGCGATCGTCGCGTCGTCGAGATTCTTCTTCCAGTTGAACGACGGCGAGCAATTGTAGGCGAGCAGCTTGCCTGGATGGTGCCTGCGCACCCCCTCGGCGAATTTCTTGGCCTGCGCCAGGTCGGGCTTCGAGGTCTCGCACCAGATCAGGTCGGCGTGCGGCGCATAGGCAATGGCCCGCGCGATGCAAGGCTCGATGCCGTTCCGGACCTGGTAGAAGCCTTCCACCGTGCGGCCGGCATCATAGTCGACGAAGGGCTGGTCGCGCTCATCGATATCGGAGGTCAGCAGCTTTGCAGCTTCCGCGTCCGTGCGTGCCACGACCAAGGTGGGCGTAGCCATCACGTCGGCCGCGAGCCGCGCCGCGTTGAGGTTGCGGATATGCGCCGCGGTCGGGATCAGCACCTTGCCGCCGAGATGGCCGCACTTCTTCTCCGACGCCAACTGGTCCTCGTAATGGACGCCAGCGGCACCGGCCTCGATGAACGCCTTCATGATCTCGAAGGCGTTGAGCGGACCGCCGAAGCCGGCTTCCGCGTCGGCAACGATCGGCGCGAACCAGGTCTCGACAGAAAGCCCCTTGCCTTCGGAGGTTTCGATCTGGTCGGCGCGCTGCAGCGTGCGGTTGATGCGCTTGACCAGTTCGGGCGCCGCATTGGCCGGATAGAGCGACTGGTCCGGATACATTGCCGAGGCGGTGTTTGCGTCGGCGGCGACTTGCCAGCCCGACAGGTAGATCGCCTTCAGCCCGGCGCGCACCTGCTGCATCGCCTGGTTGCCGGACATGGCGCCGAGCGCGTTGACGAAGTCCTCCTCGTGGATGAGTTTCCACAGCCGGTTGGCGCCCATTTCGGCAAGGCTCTGACGAATCTGCACCGAACCGCGCAGCCGCTTCACGTCCTCCGGCGAATAGGGACGTTCAATGCCGTCGAAGCGACCTTCAGGCGCCGAGGGGACGAGGTTGTAAAAATCAGTCATTGGTCACTCCGAAGATTTCTGCACAGCCAATTCTCGGGCTGCTTCTATGTGACTGAATTTACATTCTGGCACCGCATGGGCTAGAAAAATCAGTAAAATCGGGCGGATATAAGAGAAAACCTGTGTTGTATTTGACAGCAAGGCGCTGTAAATTTGTCAATCCTGTAAAGCGAAGGAGACGGGATGCAGCGGGCGGCGTGTAAATTCCTGTCAAGGATTGGCGATGGCTGACCAGAAGATTTTCGCTGGGCCGCGCATCCGCCGCATCCGTGGCGCCAAGGGCCTGACCCAGACGGCGATGGCCGAGGGGCTCGGCATCTCGCCGTCCTACCTCAACCTGATCGAGCGCAACCAGCGGCCGCTGACGGTGCAATTGATCCTGAAGCTCGCCTCCGTCTACAAAGTCGATCCGCATGAGCTTCAGGGCGAGGCAAGGGGATCGGTCGCTGCCCTCAAGGAGGTGTTCACCGATCCGCTGCTGGTCGGCGAACTGCCGGGAGACCAGGAATTGATCGAGTTCGCCGAGGCGGCGCCCAACGCCTCCGCCGCGGTGATAAAACTGTTCCGCGCCTATCGCGAGCAAGCCGAGCGGCTGTCCGATCTCAACGAGCTTCTGGCCCGCGAGGGCCGGGCGACCGCCCTCTCTGGCGCCCGCCTGCCGATCGACGAGGTGCGCGAGATTTTCGAGCGGCGACCGAACCATTTCGTCTCGCTCGAGGAAGAGGCCGAGGCGTTCACGTCGGTGCTCGATCCCGGCGACGACCTGTTTGGCGCCTTGAAGGCATGGCTGAAGCGCGAATACGGCATCGTGGTCAAGGTTCTGCCGGTCGCCACCATGCCGAACTGGCGCCGCCGCTACGACCGCCACTCGCAGCGCCTGTTCCTGTCCGAGCGTCTGTCGCCGTTCGACCAGTTGCGTGAAGTCGCGATGGAGGCCTGCCTGATCCGCATGTCGGTTGCGGTCGCCGGTGAGATCCAGGCACTGAGGCTGACCACGGACGAGGCGCGCCGCCTTGCCCGCTTCGAACTCGGCCGCTACGCCGCCCATGCGCTGATGATGCCCTATCAGCCCTTTCACGCGGCGGCCGTTCGCTCACGCTACGACATTGATGTCCTGCGCTCGCGCTTCGGCGTTTCCTTCGAGCAGGCGGCAAACCGGCTGACCATGCTGCAGCGGCCAGTTGCTTCCGGCGTGCCCTTCTTCATGCTGGAGATCGACAATGCGGGAAACCGCTTCCGCAAGGCCGGCAGCCAGGGCTTTCCGCAAAGCCGCTTCGGCGGGGGCTGTGCCAAGCTTCCCGTGCATGTCGCCTTCACTCAGCCGGGCCAGATATTCGTCGAGGCGGTGGAAATGCCCGACGGCGCCGAGTTCCTGTGCATCGCCCGCACGCTGGAGGGGCCGCAAGGCGCGTTCTCCGAACGACCCCGCCGCACGGCACTGCTGCTCGGCTGCGACATCGGCTTTCGCGACGACATCGTCTATGGCACGGTGCTGCCTGGCGCGGCGACCGGCGCGAAGATGGGGGCGGGCACCGTCGCGGCGACGCCTGTCGGCCCCGCCTGCCGGCTTTGCGAGCGCGCCGGCTGCCTGGCGCGCGCCGAGCCGCCGGTGACGCGACCGCTCGGCCTCGACGAGATGGTCACCGGCCTGAGTGCCTTCGACTTTCAGTGATGTCGTGGTGACTTGCCGCGCGAAGAAGAAGACTGCTTCCTACTCAGGAAGACAATAAGCCTTCACGCTAAATATAGCGGATGCAATATTGATTAAGCGTTGCTGTTAAGATATCAACGACAATCTGTGCAGCGATCGGGGGATTGATGAGCCGGATAGCTCTTTGGCTTGGTTTGGGCCTTGCCCTTTCGGTCTGGCCCGCTCAGGCGGAAAAATCCTCGAATTTTTTTAAATCTTACCAAGGGTACAATGACGACGGCAAGGCTTTCCTGGACAAAATCGAGCCGAAGATCGGCACGGTGCATCTTGCCGAAGGTGTACACCTGACCCTTGGCGATAAGTTCTATTTTCTTAACAAGAAAGACACTGCCTCTGTTTTGACAGAAGCCTGGGGCAATCCTGCCAGTTCCGCTGCCGATTCGGTCGGCATGATCTTTCCGGCCAAATATGATCCCATTGCCGACGGTAATTGGGGCATAGAGTTGCGATGGGAGAAGATAGGCTATGTCGATGATGGCGACGCCGCATCCATCGACTACGGCGAGTTGCTGCGCACCATGCAGGCGGACACATTGTCAGGCAACGATCAAAGGGCAAAGGATGGCTTTCCTCCCATTACCTTGATCGGCTGGGCCTCGCCGCCAGTCTACGACTCGGTCAACAAGCGTTTGCACTGGGCAAAGGAACTGCAATTCGGAGACGATACCGTCCACACGCTCAACTACGACGTCCGTTTTCTGGGTAAGGAGGGCGTTTTTGTGATGAGTTATATCGCTACGGTGGAGCAATTGCCGGAGATAAGGCAAAGCCTGGACGAAGTCCTTGGCCTCGCCGCCTTCAATACCGGCAAGAAATACACTGATTTCATACCCGGCTCCGATACAGTTGCGGCAGTTGGCATTGGTGGCCTCATAGCGGGAAAATTGGCGGCGAAGGCGGGCCTTCTGGCCGTGGCGCTCATTGCGCTGAAGAAATTCGGTTTGATCTTGCTGGTTCCCTTGGCCGGAGTCTGGCGCTTCATTCGCGGCAACAAGCGCACGTCGTAGGCGTCGCCCAAGCGCTGCTGACTGTTGTCGGGCGCGCCGGTAGGGTGCCGGCAGTGCGCCAAACGGAACACTGCACTGGATCACGCCTCGCCAATGCCTTTGCGGTACGCGAACAGGGTACGTTCTTGTCGTCTCCTGCGCATCGTGCCGTCCTCAAAATCTCGACAGTCGCGCCCATGACCGACACCACATCAAGGCAGATCGCCACGTCCGCGGCCATCCCGCCGCGCGAGGAGCGCATCGGCTTCCTTCTGGTGTTCCTGTCGGCACTGATGTGGAGTTTCGGCGGCACCATCGCCCGGTTCATCACGGTCGGCGACAGTTGGACCGTGATATTCTGGCGCTCCGCGTGGGCTGCCGTCTTCCTGCTTTGCTTCATGGTCTGGCGTGACGGCTGGCGCGGCATGCTGAAATCATTCCGCGACATGGGCCTGCCAGGCATTGCGGTGGGGTTCTGCTTCGCCATTGCGTCGACCTCGTTCGTGGTGGCGCTTGCCTATACCACCGTCGCCAATATTCTTTTGATGCAAGCCGGCGTGCCGCTTCTGGCGGCCCTGTTTGCCTGGGCGCTGTTCCGCGAAAAGGTAACCGTCGCGACCTGGATAGCAATCGTCGCCGTCATCGCCGGCGTCGCCATCATGGTGTCTGAATCTGTTGACGGCGCCGTCTCGCCCATAGGCGATGGACTGGCGCTGCTGATCGCGTTCATGTTCTCGATCGCCACCGTCATCACCCGGCGCTTCTCCAGCGTCCGCATGACGCCGGCGACCTGTCTCGGCACGATTCTGGCGGCGGGCTTCGCTGCCTCGCAGGCCTCGACGTTCGCGGTGTCGGCCGGCGACATGGGCCTTCTCCTCGTCTTCGGCGTGGTCAATCTCGGCCTTGGCCTTGCATTCTTCGCCACTGGCGCGCGCTTGATCCCGGCGGCTATCGCGGCGTTGCTCGGCACGTTCGAGCCGATCCTGGGGCCGATATGGGTCTGGCTCATCCATTCCGAGGTGCCGTCCGGGCGCACCATCGTCGGCGGCGCGGTGGTGGTCACGGCGCTGCTTGTCCATATCGGGCTCGAATTCAAGCGCCAGGCGCGGCCTCAGCGGGCTGGGGTCACCGGGGTGCCTTCGCCTAATTGATGCGGGCGCCGAAGCTTTGCCCATTGACAATGTCGCTGCCACCCGGGCAGGCTGGGAACACGGCAACAACAAGACAGGCGTATCTTGCCAAGTCTCCCCGGCGGCCCGATCGAGACCGGACCACATTCTAGTATCTCTGACCGTACGGCGGCGAAAGCTTCTGACGGCATCGCAATTCCTTCCCGCCCCGACCGAGTGGGCGGCCGTCGGCAGCGTGCCGAATGGCGGTCGTCGACCTCTGGAAAGCTCAACAGTCTAAAGCAAATGCCCGGCCGCGCGAGCATGTCGCGACGCGCCGGCAATGGAACACTCACCAAAGGAGAATAGCATGATCCGCAAAGCGCTCTGGCTTTCGGCAACCTCGGTATTTCTGGCGCTTTTGACGCCCGCCGGTCACGCCGCGGACCGCGTCGTCAACGTCTTCAACTGGTCGGATTACATCGACAGTTCGATCATCGATGATTTCACCAAGAAAACCGGCATCAAGGTCGTTTACGATACGTTCGATTCCAACGAGATCCTCGAAACCAAGCTGCTCGCCGGCGGCAGCGGCTACGACGTCGTCGTGCCGAGCGGCAATTTCCTGGCCCGCCAGATCCAGGCCGGTGTGTTCCAGAAACTCGACAAGTCGAAGCTGCCGAACCTCTCCAACATGTGGGACACGGTTACGGAGCGCACCGCCAAATACGATCCCGGCAACGAATACTCGGTCAATTACATGTGGGGCACGGTCGGCATCGGCTACAACACCAAGAAAGTGCAGGCAGCGCTCGGCACCGACAAGATCGACAGCTGGGATACCTTCTTCAACCCCGATAGCCTGGCCAAATTGAAGGATTGCGGCGTCTATGTGCTGGATTCTCCATCCGACATCCTGCCGGCGGCGCTGAAGTACCTCGGTCTCGACCCCAACAGCACGTCGCCCGACGATATCGCCAAGGCCGAGGAAGCTCTTCTCAAGGTCCGTCCCTATATCAGGAAGTTCCACTCGTCCGAATACATCAACGCACTTGCCAATGGCGATATCTGCCTGGCGGTCGGCTGGTCGGGTGACGTGTTCCAGGCTCGCAACCGCGCGGTCGAGGCCAAGCAAGGCGTGGAAATCGGCTATTCCGTGCCGAAGGAAGGCGCCCAGATGTGGTTCGATCAGATGGCGATCCCCGCCGACGCGCCGCACGTCGCCGAGGCGCTTGAATTCATCAACTACATGATGACGCCGGAAGTGATCGCCAAGTCGTCGAACTATGTCCTTTATGCCAACGGCAACAAGGCATCGCAGCAATTCGTGGACAAGGCGCTGCTCGACGATCCGTCGGTCTATCCGGACGCCGCGACCTTGCAGAAGCTCTATACCACCCAGCCTTACGATCCCAAGACCCAGCGCATCGTCACGCGCAGCTGGACCAAGATCGTCACCGGCCAGTAGGCAATCCGGCGCGACCCCGGCAGCCAACTGCCGGGGTCGATTTCTTTTGGGGAATAAAAAAGCACGGAGTGGGGATATGAAATCGCTTGGCAGCATCCGCAGGGACTTCGCGCCATGGAACGACCCGAACGCCAAGCCATATATCCAGTTCGACAATGTCACCAAGAAGTTTGGTGACTTTACCGCCGTCAACAATCTGTCGCTGACCATTTTCGAGCGTGAATTCTTCGCTCTGCTTGGCGCATCGGGTTGCGGAAAGTCGACGCTGCTCAGGATGCTTGCCGGCTTCGAGGAGCCGACGGCCGGGCGCATCCTGCTCGACGGCCAGGATCTGCGCGGCATTCCGCCCTATCGCCGGCCGGTCAACATGATGTTCCAGTCTTATGCCTTGTTCCCGCATATGACCGTCGAGAAGAACATCGCCTTCGGTCTCAAACAGGAAGGCATGCCGAAGCCGGATATCGAAAAACGCGTCGCCGACATGCTGAAGCTGGTCAAGCTCGAGCAGTTCGCCAAGCGCAAGCCGCACCAGCTTTCCGGCGGCCAGCGCCAGCGCGTCGCGCTTGCCCGCTCGGTAGCCAAGCGACCGAAGGTGCTGCTGCTCGACGAGCCGCTCGGCGCGCTCGACAAGAAACTGCGCGAGGAAACTCAGTTCGAACTGATGGATCTGCAGCAGGAGCTTGGTCTCACCTTCGTCGTCGTCACCCATGATCAGGAAGAGGCGATGACGATGGCCGATCGCATCGCCATCATGGATAAGGGCGAGGTGATGCAGGTGGCGACGCCGCCGGAAGTCTATGAAGCCCCGACCTCGCGCTTCGTCGCCCATTTCGTCGGCAACGTGAACATGTTCGAGGGCAAGGTTGCCGAACAGGCGGCCAACACGACGCGCATTACAGGTCCAAGCGGAGCTCAGATCGTCGTCGAGAACGGTGGCGCGGCTGCGAAGGCCAATGCGGACATCGTCTTCGCCGTCAGGCCGGAGAAGATCAGGGTCTCGTCTAAGAAGCCGGCCGATGCCGTCAACGCGCTGGAAGGTGAGGTTTACGACATCGCCTATCTCGGCGACATGACTGTCTATCACGTCAGGCTGGACGACGGGCAGATCGTGCGGGCAAGCGCCTTGAACGCGGCCCGTGTGACCGAGGATCCACTGACCTGGAACGACCGTGCCTGGGTGTCTTTCCGGCCCGACGCCGGCGTCGTGCTGGCACGGTAGGGGACGGCCATGTCCAACATCGCCGTTACCGATGCCGCCGCGCCACCGACCGCCGCCAATCCGTTCCTGACGCGGCTCGGTGCCGGCTTCGTCAGCCGGCTCGTCATCATCGTTCCCTATCTCTGGCTGCTGTTCTTCTTTCTTGTCCCCTTTGTCATCGTCTTCAAGATCTCGTTGTCGCAGACGGCTATCGCCATGCCACCCTATACGCCGGTGCTCGATTTCAGGGACGGCGTTTCCGGTTTCTTCGCCGGCTTTCGCGACCTCAACTTCGACAATTATGTCTGGCTGACGCAGGACGCACTCTATTTCAAGGCCTATCTCACCAGCGTGGTCATCGCTGCCATCTCGACGGTGCTGACCCTGCTGGTTGGCTATCCCATCGCCTATGGCATGGCGCGCGCTCCGGCGACAATCCGCCCGACATTGCTGATGCTGGTCATCCTGCCGTTCTGGACGTCGTTCCTGATCCGCGTCTATGCCTGGATCGGCATTCTCAAGCCCGAGGGCCTGCTCAACCAGCTGCTCTTGTCGCTGCACATCATCAACCAGCCGCTGGTGATCCTCAACACCTACACGGCCATCTTCATAGGCATCGTCTATTCCTACCTGCCGTTCATGGTGCTGCCGCTTTATTCGTCGCTGGAAAAAATGGACTATTCGCTGATCGAGGCAGCCAAGGACCTCGGCTGCCCGCCGACGTCAGCCTTCTGGAAGATCACTTTTCCGCTGTCGCTGCCCGGCGTCATAGCCGGCTGCCTGCTGGTGTTCATCCCGGCCGTCGGCGAGTTCGTCATCCCCGATTTGCTCGGCGGCTCGCAGACGCTGATGATCGGCAAGACGCTGTGGAACGAGTTTTTCGCCAATCGTGACTGGCCGGTGTCGTCGGCCGTTGCCGTCATCCTGCTGTTGCTGCTGATCGTACCGATCGTGTTGTTCCAGCATGCCCAGGCCCGCGCGCAGGAGCAGGGCAAATGAACACCACCTGGAGCCGCTTCAACATCACTTCGATCACGCTCGGTTTTGCCTTTCTCTATTTGCCGATCGTGCTGCTCGTCGTCTTTTCCTTCAACGAGTCCAAGCTCGTCACCGTCTGGGGCGGCTTTTCCACCAAATGGTACGTATCGCTGTTCCACAATCAGGGCCTGATGGACGCCGCATGGGTGACCATCCGCGTCGGTCTGATTTCAGCGACCGTGGCGACCGTTCTCGGCACAATGGGGGCCCTGGCGCTGACCCGCTACACACGCTTCCGGGGCAGGGTCCTGTTCTCCGGCATGATCTTCGCACCATTGGTCATGCCTGACGTCATTACCGGCCTGTCGCTGCTCCTGCTGTTTGTCGCCATCGGCATGGATCGCGGCATGACGACCGTGATCCTCGCGCATATCACCTTCACGATGTGCTTTGTCGCTGTTGTCGTGCAGTCGCGGCTTGTCAGTTTCGATCGCTCGCTGGAAGAAGCCGCCATGGATCTCGGCGCGCCGCCCGTGAAGACCTTTTTCCAGATCACCCTGCCAGTCATTCTGCCAGCGATCGTGTCTGGTTGGATGCTGGCCTTCACGCTGTCACTAGACGACCTGGTCATCGCCAGCTTTGCTTCCGGCCCTGGCGCCACCACGCTGCCGATGAAGATCTACAGCCAGGTCCGCCTCGGTGTGACGCCGGAGATCAATGCCGCCTGCACCCTTCTGATCGCGATCGTCACGGTTGGCGTCATCATCGCTTCCGTCGCCAATAAGCGGCGCGAGGTACAGCGGCAGCTTGACGAGCGGGCCGCGCAACGCGGTTAGAAGCGTTTCAACTGAGGGCCGGGCCTTATTCGCCCGAAACGCCGCGGCTGATGGGCGAAATGAACGGCGTGCTCCAGGTTCCGCCGACGAAAAACGACGACTGGTTGGGTCCCTGCTGGCCGCTCTTCTGCGTTGCTGGCTGATCCGGCTGGATGACACCGCCCGACAACGCCAGTCCGCGTCCTGCGTAGGATGCGATGCCGGAAAGCCATATCTTGTATTTCGCCGAATTGGCCTCGGCCTTGTCCAGTCTGGCCACGCCTCGCGAAATGGTTGCCTTCACTTCGGCGCCATCGATGGGCAGCGTCCCGTCCGAGACATCGTCGAGCGCGAAGAAGCCGCCTTGTTCGGTATGCTTGAGAAAGGCCGGCAGGTTGAACTTGCTGAGCGCGCCAGGGCCAAAGGTCGCCGAGACCGAGCCGTCGGCGTTCTCAAAAACCGAATCCCAGGTCCTTCCCGGTCCCTTGAGGATGACCGAGACGGTGCCCGTGCCGACCGGCACCAGCCGGGTCATCCCGGCCGCGGTGCCGAACGCCCCGCCATCGACATCGGAGGCCAGCAGCCGGATCTCGACCTGGGTGCCCTCGGGCTTGCGGTCGAAACGAAGGCTGGTCTGGATGTTGCCGCCGAAGGCGGAGGCGTCGGAGATGTCGAAGACGGAAAGGCCATCCTTGACCTGCGCGGTGGCTGCGACATCGGCAAGCTGGATGCTCCCTGCGGTGGCATGCGCCGCCGACAGCCTGAGATCGAGGTTGACCCGGTCGGCGAAACTCGTGTCGATCTGACCTGGTTCGCCGCTGCTCGCCGGTCCCAGCGACGTGAAGGCGGATAGAAACGACCTGAGGTCGAGCGTGTCGAAGGCAAGCGTGCCCGAGATCACCGGCTGTGCCTCGCCAAGCGACACGTCCAGCGCACCCATGCCCGGATTGTTGTCCAGCGCCAGCGCCGTGTTCTCGAACTTGACGCGTCCGGCCGATGCCGTGACCTTGCTCGAAATGCTGATCGAGCCGATCGCGGCGCTCGGCGCGATGCCCGCCTGCGACCATTCCAGTACGCGGCGCAGCGAAGGTGCCGCGAATTTCACCTGGCCGTCGAAATAGGCGTTTTCGGACATGCTGGCCGTGCCGTCGAAGGAGAAGGTGGCCGGCGCCGCCTTGAAGGACAGGGTCAGCGGCGCCATGCCCCCGGCAAACAGCACCAGCGGCCTCGGCGAGGCAGCATCCACGGTCACGCTTTCGCCACGCCAGATCCCGGTCGCGGACAGTGTTGCATTGCTGTTCATCGCCGCCCAGTTGGCCTGGCCGCTAAGACTGCTCAGGATCTCTTCATCCTTGCCGTTGACGGACGCCACCATGCGGCCGTCCCTGAACTCCACAGTGCCGAACGTGTCGGCCGGCAGCTTGTCGAGGTCGGGCTTGGCGGGGTCGGCGTTGACCAGGCCACGGGCCGCATCGATGGAGCGCGCGATGCGCCCGCCGGTCGGCGCCGTGGGCAGGAACAGACCGTCCGCCGTGCGCTGGACCCGGATCGTCGGCCGCACCAGCCGTGCCGTGGAAAACACCACATCGCCCTGCAATGCCGCCATGGCCGAGAGGTCGACTTCGACCCGTTCGGCTTCGACGACCGGCGGCGCATCGCCGTCGGTCCATTTTGACAGCGTCACATCGGTCAGGATCGCGCGGAAATTCGGCCAGACCTCGATTCGTGGCGACCCCTCGATGGCAACCCGAAAGCCACTCCAGGCGCTCAATTCCCACGCGATGCGGTCACGCACGATCCGCGTCGAGGCGATCAGCGGCAGGGCCGCGACCACCAGAGCGATGACGATCGCGGCAGCGCCGATCGCCCATACTCCGCGGCGGATCAAGGATGATGGCATATAGCCCCGTATGCTTCCATTCCGACAAAAACGAGCGTCCGACGGGTATAACCCCTGTCGTCACTACGACTTAGGGCCGACGCATTTCAAGTCTTTATGGCCCGGCGATGGCATTTGCGCACACCTGACCGCATCGGCCCAACAAAATCTTGCTCTGCCGCGCAGCGATATGCATAAGCGATGGCGACCGTGGGAGGATCGATCATGGCTGGCGAACTACCGCTCTGGACCCCGACGCAAGACCAGATTGATGCCTCGCCATTGACCGCTTTCATGAAGGCCGCGGCAGCGAGTACCGGCAGTCCATTCTCGTCCTATGCCGACCTCCACCTCTGGTCGGTCGAGAACCGGGAGGCGTTCTGGGGTCTCGTCTGGGATTTCTGCGGTCTTGAAGGCGACAAGGGTGAACGACTGCTGCTCGACGGCGAGAAGATGCCCGGCGCCTCTTTCTTTCCGGACGCGTCTTTGAATTTCGCCGAAAACCTTCTGAAAAAGACGGGCGCTGGCGAGGCCATCGTCTTTCGCGGCGAGGACAAGGTCGAGAGGCGGCTGTCGTGGAATGAACTGCATGGCCTGGTCTCGCGCCTGCAGCAGCTTTTCCTGTCGCTCAAGGTGAAGAAGGGTGACCGTATAGCGGCGATGATGCCCAACATGCCCGAGGCCGTCGCCGCCATGCTGGCGGCGGCCTCCATCGGGGCGGTGTGGTCATCCTGTTCTCCCGATTTCGGCGAGCAGGGCGTACTCGATAGGTTCGGCCAGATCGAGCCAGTCATCTTCATCGCGCCGGACGGCTATTGGTATAATGGCAAGGCGATCGAGGTCGCCGACAAGATCAAGGCGGTCGCGGCCAGGCTCGGCGGCGTCCGCAAAGTCCTGCTCGTCGACTATCTCGGCACCTCCGCCGACGTGGCTGATACCATCGACAAGGCGGTGGCGATGGAAGAGGCCCTGTCGCCCTTTGCCGTCAGGCCCGTCACCTTCGAGCGGCTGCCGTTTTCGCATCCGCTCTATATCCTGTTTTCGTCCGGTACCACCGGCATTCCCAAATGCATCGTCCATTCGGCCGGCGGCACGCTCATTCAGCATGTCAAGGAACACCGGTTGCATGCCGGCCTCGGCGATGGCGATCGCTTCTTCTATTTCACCACCTGCGGCTGGATGATGTGGAACTGGCTGGTTTCGGGCCTCGCTTCCGGCGCCACGTTGCTGCTCTACGACGGTTCTCCGTTCTATCCCGACGGCAATGTGCTGTTCGATTTCGCCGATGCCGAGAAGATGACCTTTTTCGGCACCTCGGCCAAGTTCATCGATTCCGTGCGCAAGGCCGGCCTCAAGCCGATCCGCAGCCATGATCTGTCGACGATACGCGCCATATCCTCCACCGGATCGCCGCTTTCGCCCGAGGATTTCCGCTTCGTCTATGATGGCATCAAGAAGGACGTGCACCTTGCCTCGGTGTCCGGGGGCACCGATATCGTCTCGTGCTTCGTGCTCGGCGTGCCGACCCAGCCGGTCTGGACCGGCGAGATCCAGGGGCCGGGCCTCGGCCTCGCCGTCGACGTCTGGGACGATGACGGCAAGCCGGTCCGGCAGGAGAAGGGGGAGCTGGTGTGCACCAGGGCTTTCCCGTCCATGCCGATCGGCTTCTGGAACGATCCCGACGGCAGGAAATACCAGGCGGCCTATTTCGAGCGTTTCGACAATGTCTGGTGCCATGGCGATTTCGCCGAATGGACCGATCATGGCGGCATGGTCATCCATGGCCGCTCCGACGCGACGCTCAACCCCGGCGGTGTGCGCATCGGCACGGCCGAGATCTACAACCAGGTCGAGCAGATGCCGGAAATCCTGGAGGCGCTGTGCATCGGCCAGGATTTCGACAATGATGTGCGCGTCGTGCTGTTCGTGCGGCTTGCCGCCGGCGTCAAGCTCGACGACGATCTTGAAAAGCGCATCCGGGCCAAGATCCGCAGCGGCGCCAGCCCACGCCATGTTCCGGCCAGGATCGTCGCCGTCTCCGACATCCCCCGCACCAAGTCGGGCAAGATCACCGAGCTTGCGGTGCGCGACGTGGTCCACGGCCGCGCCATCAAGAACAAGGAAGCGCTGGCCAACCCGGAAGCGCTGGAACTGTTCCGCGACTTGCCGCAGCTCGCGCAGTGACCACGACCGCCATGGTTAACGAAATATGTCGCACGAATTTACCTAGATTTCACGAGTGGTACACATTCGTAAATTTTTTGGCGCCCCGGTAAGGACTTGTTAAGGCCCGGCGTCGATAGTCGCACGTAACTTGAGGGAGAAATCCCGTTCCTCAGCCCCGAGGATCTGAATTCAGCTCAAGCCCCCGTTGTGACAGCAATCCAATTTCCTAAGGCGTCCTTACCGGGCGCCTTTTTTCTTGGCTTGCTATTCCGCGAGCACCCGGGTCGAGGGAAACGCAACCTCCACCAGCGTGCCTTCGCCGGGCGTCGAATTGATGGTGAAGCGGGCGCGGTTGGCTTCCACCATCGCCTTGGTCAGCGGCAGGCCAAGGCCGGTGCCGTCGCCGCGCCCACGCTTCAGCGCATTGATCTGCTTGAACGGCTTCAGCGCCTGCTCGATCTCGGCCTGGCTCATGCCGATGCCGGTGTCGCGGACCCGCATGACGACGTCGCCCGAGGTCTCGTAGGCGGTCGAGACGATCACCTGGCCGCCGGCCTGGGTATAGCGCACGGCGTTGGACAGGATGTTGAGCGCGATCTGGCGCACGCTGCGCAGGTCCGCCACCACTTCCGGCAGCCGCGAGGCGAAGCTGGAGCGGATGATGACGCGTTCGCGGTTGGCCTGGGGCTGCATCATCGCCACGGTTTCGGCCAGTGTATCGTTGAGCGACACCGCCTCATAAGCCATTTCCTGCTGGCCGGCCTCGATCTTCGAGATATCCAGGAGGTCGTTGACCAGATCGAGCACGTGGTTGCCCGAGCGGTTGATGTCGCGCAGATAATCGCGGTAGCGGTCATTGGCCACCGGCCCGAACTTCTCGTCGACCATCAGTTCGGAAAAGCCGATGATGGCGTTGAGCGGCGTGCGGATCTCATGGCTGATGCGGGCGAGGAAATCTGTCTTCTGCGAGGAGGCGCGTTCGGCCACCGCGCGCGCCTGGGTGAGATCCTCTTCGGCTCGCTTCCACTGCGTGATGTCGCGCACCACGGCACAGAAGCCGCTGTCGTTGGGCAACCGGCCGATGGTCATGAACAGCGGGATGAAGCGTCCCTGTGCTTCGCGGCCGATCACCTCGCGGCCGTCATTCAAGACGCTCGCCACACCAGGCTCCGACAGGCCGGTGAGATAGTCGCGCGCCGCGCGCTGGCTCTCGATGGCAAACAGCGAGGCGAAGGGCTTGCCGGTCACCTCGTCGCTGTCGAAACCGAACAGCGCCTCGGCCGGGCGGCTGATCGAACGGATGGTGCCGTCGCTGCCGATCAGCACGACCCCGTCGGTAGCTGTGTCGATGATGGTGCGCATCTCGGCGATGCGTGCCTTGAGCTCGGAAATGTCGGGCTGCGTCGGCTCCTCGCCGATCGCGTGCAGGGCCACAGGCGCATCATCCTCGCCGGAACGGCGGACGACCAGCATCAGGGCCTTGCCGTCGCGCCAGGGCACGGAGCGCAGGATGGCGTCGATCGGGAATTCCTGCCCGTCGCGCGTCTTCAGCCGCAGCGCCCGGTCGCTGCCGTCGGAGGCGCCGTCATCGGCATAGGGATCGGCAAACAAAGCGCCGAGGCCGCCCGCATCCTCGAGGTCCTCCAGCGTCGCGTACCTGGTCAGGTCGAGGAATTCCTCGTTGGCATAGTGCAACTGGTCGCCTGAATGGATGATCAGCGGCACCGGCAGCTTGCCGAGCAGCGATGTATCGGGCGTCTTGTTTTCTGTGCCGACGGAAAAAGCCGACGGCATGAACCCTTCGGTCTTGAGCGGCGGTACCTGCAGCCGTGGCGGCTGGATGAGCGTCTCGGCCGCGTGATGCGTGCCGCCGGTTCCGCCGGTGGCCGCAATCGCTTGATCGCCGGATGCAGTTGCTGCGTCGCCGGCCCAATCCTCGTCATCCTCGGCGTCGCGAAAATCGTCTGACGTCATGCTGTCGTCATCGGCCGGTGCCTGGGCAGGTTCTGCCTGCGCCGCAGCCTCGCCATCCTCGGCCGTCGCCGCCTCTTTGTCGCTATCGTGGGCGGCATAGTCGAGCAGGGAGCCCGAGGCCTCCGGCGGCGGGGATCCGGAGGCCGGCGCCTGTTGTTCGGCCTGGTCCGGTTGCGCACCGTCGAGCCGCGCCAGATCCCTCTGATCCTCGGCATCGCTTGGGGAAAATTCGCCCGCATCCGGCTCGTCTTCCGTATCGGGCGCTGCCATCTCATGCGCCGGGCCGCTCGCCGGTTCCTGGCTCGAGCCTGCTGGTCCGGCATTCGGGTCGGCGATATCCGCCCGCGGCTCCGCATCGGCCTCCGCCTTGGCCGCGTCGTGCGGCCCGGGCAAAGACCCTGCTCCGGCACCTTGTTCCGCCTGCCTTGCCGGCTCGGCTGCCGCCGGCGGCTCTGCCGTGGAACTGTCTTTTTTCAGCCGCTCGCCGATCTCGCGGAATGCGCTGCGTTCCAGCGAGGACAGTCCCTTGTCGTTGGCCGGCTGCCGGTGTTCGGCCAACCGGATGACCTTGTCGGCAAAGCGCCGCTCCGGTTTCGGGACGATGGTCAGCGCCGGCACTTCGCCCTTGAACGGATCCGATGCTTTTGGTTCTTCGGCCTTTGGGTCTTCCGGCATTGTCTCCACGGTTTTCGGCTTGGGTGCCGCCGGCATCTCGCCATTGGGCACCAGGGCCATGCCGATCGCTTCCGGATCGACGACCGCATCCCCGCTTCGCGCGACGCCGAAGCCGCGAAAGCCTTCGAAGGCGCGGCCGCGCCCATAGACAGGCAATGCCGCCAGGTCGACAGGGATCTTCAGGTCGGTACCGACGACCGGCCACAGCACCGAGCGGCCGGACCAGGTGTCGCGCCGCTCCAGCAGGCCGGAGATCTCGCCGGATGCATCAAGGCCGAAGGCCGCCGCCACATCCCGGAAGCGCCGGCCGATCACGTCGGCGGCCGGATGGCCGACGATATCGGCGAATTCCGGCGACAGGGCGCTGAACTTACCCTCGGCGTCGGTCCGCCAGACAAAACGCAGCGGTGCGGCCGAGCGGTCTATCGTCCGGGTGACCACGGTCGCGGTCGGGGCTACGGGCGAGGTGGCCTCGTCTTGCTTTACGCTGTGCGCCGCAGCTTCGGTGCCGACCGCCTCTGCCACGCGTTTCGGTTCCGGCGCGGCTGGCGCGTCGTCTTCTCCGGCATTGAAATACCAATGATCGTGCTGCCCCGGCGTGCCGGCCGCCGGCTGATCATTGTCGGCGGCAGCGGGTGTCGGCCCGGCCGGCTCCTCGATTTCCCGCGCTGTCGGCTCCGGCATCTCGCCAGCCATGGGTTCGGAAGGGACGTGTTCGTGCTCGGTCGCGGCAGCGACGGGCAACTGCTCGCTCGCCTCTGTCGCGGCGGTTCCCACCATCCGAACGCCAACCTCCTCGGCAGGGCTTTCCGTGGTCGCGGGCGAACCGTCTGCCGGAGCCGCGCTGTCCTCGAGTTGGTCCTCGTCTATCACCACCAGCAGATGCCGCTCCGGCGTCAGCCGGGCGAGACCGGCGGGGTAGGAGGTCCTGCCGCCCGGAACGAGGCGCTTGACGATGCGCTCGCCCTCGGCCGCGACGTCTGCCACCAGGGCCGCCAGTGTCGCGGGCTGGATGCCGAGCGCCGAAAATCCCTCCGAGGCGGCCTCGACATTGCCCTTGGCATCGATGAAGGCGATGAAATGGCCGTCTTCGGTAAAGCCGCTGATTGCCCGGCCGGCGATCTCGGCGGCACTGCGCGAGCCGGTCTGCGCGGCCGGCACCGCCAGCATGATGGCATTCTCGCCGTCGGGTAGCGTCACGGCACTGGCAAGAAAGCCGACGGCGCGACTGGTCATGCCGGTCGCCAGGCGCACGGTAATCGATCGATCGACGCCGATCTGGGGAAAACCGCTGGTCGCCATGATCTGGCGGCGTGCGACCAGCGGCAGCCGCGCCGAGGCCCCAATGATCGCTTCGATGTCGGGATAGCCGAACATGGCGGCGCCCGGCCCGTTGGCCCAGATCACCTGCTCGAGGTCCACCGACAGGATCGCGATTGCGTCGCCGGCGGCAAACCGCTGGCGGACCGCGTCAAGCACGGCGACGTCGAGGAAGGAATATTCGGACGGCATGCGCTTGGCGAACCCTCACGGAGCGGCGAATTTGCAGTTAACGCTTTGTTAATAAAAGCCGCAGCCACGAAGGTCCACAAGCCAGAACGTGCAAAGGCTGAATTTTGGCCGTTTGGTTAACGGCCGAAAACATTTTTTTGTGCACTGCAACAAAGATATTGCAATGCACAAGATTTGCCTTTATATTGCCATCATACATGAACGAGACGGCTTTCTGTCAAAGCCGCTGCCGCTGAAAAGGATGGAAAATGTCCAGGACCAAGACCGCCGAGACGATCGAAAACGTTGAATTCCCGAGCTTCGACGCTTCCAAGGCCACCGACCAGATGCGCGCTTTCGCCGAAAAGGGCGTTGAGCAGTCGAAGGAGGCCTACGCCAAGCTCAAGACCGGTGCCGAGGAAACCCAGAAGGCCCTGGAGTCGACCTACGAAACCGCCAAGGCTGTTTCCAGCGACCTGTCGCTCAAGACCATCACCGCGCTGCGCGCCAACGCCGAGGCCGGCTTCTCGCATCTCGAAGCCCTGATCGGCGCGAAGTCGCTGTCGGAAGTCATCGAGTTGCAGACCGCGTTCCTGCGTAAGCGCGTCGAACTGACCGTCGAGCAGGCCAAGGACTTCCAGGCCGTTGCCTCCAAGGCGGCCGAGGACGTCTCGAAGCCGATCAAGACCGCCTTCGAGAAGGCGATCAAGGAAATCAAGGCCGCCTAACAAGTGCGCATCGTCCGCGGATGCAACAAAAGGTCGCATTTTGTCGGACAAATAGATGTGAGATAGTGGCGACCGAGCGAATACCCGGCGAGTGGAACCTCCTCCCTCTGCTCTTCGGGGTGACCAGCCAGCACCTCCTCCCGCTGGCTCGTAACAGGAAAAGGCCGGCACCTCCTCCCGCCGGCCTTTTTCTTTGTCCGGCGAAAGAGGCGCCGCTGTAGGGAAGTGGCCTTTGCTTTGCAAAAGCCTTGAATTAGAATTCATAAGCCCGTAAGGACGCATCGCCGAACGAAAGAGCGGATCGCGGAGAGTGAACCTTCCACCCCGATCCTGCTACCAACGTTAAGACGTGCCGTTGTAGCTCAGATGGTTAGAGCGCCGGATTGTGGATCCGGAGGTCGCTGGTTCGATCCCAGCCAACGGTACCATTTGCACTTCTCTCTAAGTTCTTGATTCTATTACGTAAATCTTCCAATTTTGGCGAGGGTATTGCCCCGATTTGAACTCTTGTGCTACCTATTGTGTTACCTATTGTGCTACAAATGGTATGTTCACTACATGGGAAGACGCCGAGAAGAGCAGGACCCTGACCGCTTCCTTAGGGTGCGAGGCAGCCGTTTTCATTACTACCGGCGCGTCCCAAAGGAACTCCGTGACCTCGATGAGCGTGGTGAATTCGTGCGGCGCGCCTTGGACACGATCGACCGATCGAGGGCGCGAACCGCCCGAGATCTTCATGAGGCTGCCGACAACGCGCTTTGGTCCTCTCTTATGCTGGGGGACAACCCCCAGGCTGCACGCATTCGATACCAGCGAGCGATCAAACGCGCGGAGGCGTTGGGGTTCGTCTATCGGCCGCTCGCGGACATCCTGGTTGCCGAGCCGCTCGACACGATCTTAAAGCGCGTTGAAGCTACGATTGGAAAGCCTGACACCTCGCCAGTGCTCGATGCGGTCGGTGGTGCAGCAGCCCCTCCCGACGACAAGATGTCGGAGGCACTGCAACTCTACTTCACCGATATCGCTCGCGACGAAATCCGCACCAAAAGTCCAGATCAGAGAAGGCGGTGGAAGGCAAAACGCCAAATGAGCGTCGATGTCTTCATAGGCTTGGTCGGCGACAAGACGATGGGCGAGATCACCCGCGATGATGCGCGAACGGTCCACAAATATTGGCTGGATCGAATTGCGCCTAAGAAGGGAAGGCCAGACCGCTCGGCGTCGACCGGCAACCGAAATATGGGCAACCTTCGGACCCTATATGGCGATTACTACCGGCATATTGGCTTTCCCGAGCAGAAGAATCCCTTCGCGGACCTGTCATTCAGCGACAAGTCGAAGCGCTCTCGGCCTCCATTTCCAACAGACTGGATTCGAGACAAGATATTTGCACCTGGCGCACTCGCGACGCTCAATGACGAGGCACGCGGCATCGTCCTTGCCTTTGCGGAAACGGGTGCGAGGCCAAGCGAACTTGCAAACCTCCACTCGGGCGTCATCCGTCTCGATCATGAAGTGCCGCACATTTCGATCGAGCCCCGTGAGGATCCTGATGATCCGCGCGAGATCAAGACCGCGTCATCGGTACGCAAGGTCCCCCTGGTAGGTGTCGCGCTTGAAGTGTTCAAGAAGCATCCGGGGGGCTTTCCGCGCTACAAGGATCGTGAGGCGTCCCTGTCCGCGCTGCTCAACAAGCACTTCGAGACCCACAAATTGTTCCCAACTGACAAGCACACGGTCTATTCGCTGAGACACTCCTTCGAAGACCGTATGAAGAATGCCAGGTTGGACGAGGAACTGCGTCGTATGCTGATGGGCCATACAATTGACCGGCCAAAATATGGCGAGGGCGGTGACATGAAGATGTGGCAGGAAGAACTCATGAAGATCGCTCTGCCCTTTGATCCCGCAATCGTTTAACGCGCTGTCGCACCACCGCAATCCGATCCTGCTTCGCCTGGTAGTCCTGCAGTGCGCGTTCGAGATAATCGTATAACGGGAGCCATGCCTCACCCTGCTCACCTCGCGCGACGATGATCTCGGCAACGCGATCGAGCGCGCGCTCAATCCGCTCAACCGTGATCGGCCGCGCTGCTGGCAGGCGCCGCTTCACAGTCCATCCTTTCTGGTCCTCCACGCACAAAGCATATCGTCCGAGTAAGCGGACTTTCAGCAGCACGGGAAGGGTGTGCCTCTGGTCGGGCGGCGACCGGCGGCTGCGGCGTACCTTTCGGACACATCGCTGACGATCCCGGCTAAGAGAGGTAAGCCTCAGAGCGCTACCGCCGATACAGCGCTGCAATTGAGTTCCAGGGTGTACCCCTCAATCGCGGCGGCGAGCGCCTTAACAGCCGTGTTGTCGACCAGCGCGCCGGCGACTTCCACCTGGCGATCCGCAGGCGTTGCGGCCTTCCCTCCGTATTTCAGTCCGAAGATGGCAAGCAGGCCAAGAAAGCCAATGCCGATATCATCGAGCCGCCGGCGAAGGTGGCGACATCGCGAGGCAAGGGGCTAATTCTGGATCAATATCGAACGATAATGCTTACTGCATCAGTCGGAAAGAGATATTTCGTGAACGTCCACGTATGCACGGCGTCTCCTATTTCGGCGTCCATTCGTGCTGCGTTCCTCTCAAACGCAAAAAAACGGCCTCGGTCAGACCGGGACGGTTATTGATGATGGAATTGGTTGCTGGGATAGGATTGGAACCTGCTGGCCTCGCTTGCGAAGTCGCCCAGACGAAGCCATCGGCCATCGTGTTGACGCCGAGAAACAGCGACAGCTCGGCTACCGCGTCGTCGAGGTCGCCAATCGCGCCGTCGATGAGATTGCCGAGCTGCGCCGCGAGATTGGCGACTTGGCTAAGGAAAGTGGCGCGGGGGAAGTGACGCGGCGCCCATGTTCCGGTGGGGCCCAGCCCGACTGAGATGGTGCGGACGCGGCAGCTCGCCTGAGCTTGGCCCGACCGAGTGATGCCCCCATCGCCCGCTCGAACCGCACCGCGCCCTCGTGGTGGCTACCATGCGCGTGACGCGCGGTATATGTTCGCCGGGTAAAATACCGGTGAACGATTAGCGCAACCGACCAGACGGCCGTCCGTTTATCTATGCTGGTTGATCCCAGCACTTCCTGTAATTGCCCGCTGCCGAAAGGTGGCGGGCTTTTTTGCTTCCGGCCGGGAACCGATCCTCTCGGCCCAAGTTCATTCCGTGGCACCCTTGATTCCCCCGGGCAGGAGCGCCGGAGAGTTGTTCTAACAGCTTTCAAACAAAGCCCGCCACCGTCCCCTCAGTGGCGGGCTTTGCTGTGTTTAGCGCGGCGAGGCGGACTCGAGCACCTGCGTGAGACAGCGGCTCGCTGAAATCAAGCCGATCCCAAACTTCGCAGGCGCCCGCGAGCTAAGCCCGGCCTTCGCTAAGGCGGGTCTCCGCTGCCTGGCGGCTATTTGCGGCCCTGAGCTTCAGCAAGCGGTTGCTGATCCTTGTTCATCTGATGGACGGTGAGAGATCGGTGTCGGACCTGGCCTCTTTAATTGGTGGGCGTGATCGGCCTTTTCCACGCACCATCCTCGTCTTCCAAGCCCAGGCGGTGAACTCCTAAATGGAGATGGCGGATCGTGAGGCGGGCAAAGGTTTGCGACTGACTGTTACGCAAAACGTGCCCCAAGACCCCGGGCCATTTGCATTTCCCTCTGGTGCCTCCTTCAAGGTGTCCGTCCCCCGCCGCACTCTCGATATAGCATGAGTGTCCTAGGGCGAGCAGGGGCTCTCAGTGAGGTGCGACGCAGGTCGAGAATTACGCCGCGTCTATCAAGTCGTGCTTGAGGCGTAAAATCCGCAGATCGCACGTCTTTAGTCTCGACTCGGCTGTGATCATCTCAACCTGAGGAATTAACTTCGTGGCTTGTCGAGCCGATTTGCGAGGCTAACCAAACTGCGAGCCTGTTCTATCGACAATTGATAGAGCACCAAAGCGCCCCGTTCGTAAGGCTGTCCTGTGAAGACATCGAAAACTGTCCACGTGTCGTCGCGCTCTTTCCTGATGTCGTATCTCTCGTTTGCCATGGACAATCTCTGAAGCGCCAAGCGGACCGTACCCCAATCGAAACGAAAGTCCAATAACCGCAGCTTTCGCCCGGGCGCTACTAGGGCGGCTCAGCGCACTACCACTGATCTCTTTTGATATCCGGTGGGGCACCACCCAAGCCTCGTCGTTGCAGCCCAGTCCGCTCTCGGCCCTAAAGGCGACATCCGAGGAAAGGCTTGGGGATGTCTGTAGTTCGTAATCCGAACCGAGCGAGCGATGGCATGGTTGTGATCTTGTTTGGACAGGCGAGCGAACCGTAAACTGCCCGCAACAATGCCATTTTCGTTGAGAGCCGGCCGCGTCTGTTCGATGCCTGCACTTCGCTGGTGCGGCTCTCGTGGCCCGGGCGGTCAATGAAATCTGCTTCGCTGATCCGACGGCGATGCGGGGGCCAGAATTAGGCCTGCCAAGGCCATTTTGCGCATTCGTTCCGAACCTGAGTACGACTAAGACCCAGGTCTGCAAGCTGATGGTCCTCGAGCTCGGCCAATTGTCCACGCTGGCAGTGGAGTTGGATCCAGCGCGCTACCATTACAATCGCTCCTGTCACATTGTTGGCGATGTGACGGACATGTGTCGGCAACGACGACGAAGGCCTCCGCGCCTCAGCCACCGGGTGATTGAACATTTCTCATCCTTTCGCGGCATCCATGTTGACCTGTGGCGCTGAAGTGCGCCAATCTGCTGCCGCGCGCAAAGCATGGTTTCTCGTGCTAGCCCCAATTTTTCTCATGATCTGGTGCTAAATTGGCTCGCCGACTGCCGTCGCTCAATGCCCTCAAAGCCTTCGAGGCGGCGGCACGTCATCAGAGCTTCACAAGGGCGGCGGAAGAGCTGTCCGTGACGCAGGGCGCGGTGAGCCATCAGGTGAAGGCGCTCGAGCTTGAATTGGGCATCAGGCTGTTCGATCGCGAACGTCAAAAGCTGAGCATTACACGGGCCGGGCTTACCTATCTGGAGGTGGTGCGCGATGCCTTCGACAGCATAGCTCTCGGCACGCAGCGCATCCAGCATCTATCACGGGCCGGAGCGCTGACGGTCAGCACGTCGCCCGACTTTGCGGCCAAATGGTTGGTCAACCGCCTTGGCAGGTTTGCCGAGACGCATCCAGCCATCGATCTCAGGATTTCCGCAACCATGCATCACGTCGACTTCGCCAGAGAGGATGTCGATCTTGCGGTGCGGCATGGCGATGGCAACTGGCCGGGGCATGATGTTGTCCGCATATGCTCCGAGGAACTGTTCGCGATCTGCAGTCCCAAACTGAAGCAGCGAATGCGCGAGCCTTCCGACGTGCTGAGATTTCCGTTGCTGCATCTTGATGACCGAAAGGACTGGTCGGAATGGCTCGAGGTCGCTGGCGTCGTTGATGCCAAACTCTCCCACGGACCGATCTTGAACCGCGCCAGCATGGTCATAGACGCCGCTGTAGACGGCCAGGGCGTCGCACTCGCCCGCACGACGCTTGCGGCGTGGGACCTCATCAACGGGCGGCTCGTCAGGCCCTTCGCCACGGCTCTGCGATTGTCCAAGACCTATTGGATCGTGTGTCCCAAGGCGACGTCGATGCTGCCCAAAATCGCGACATTTCGGGACTGGCTGTTGGCCGAGGCCGCTGAGGACGTACGTCGCCTTGAGACGCTCGTTCCAAAGTAATAATTCCAAAATCGCTACGCCGGAGCAGTCGCAAGTGTCACTCGCCAAAGGCAAATTCCTCGCCTGACTCTTGCGACGGGCGACATCCGGTTACGGGCGCAAGCAGCAATTCGGACGAACGCCGATAAGAGACCGCTAGCGGGCGCAACCGTTCAAACGACGCTAAGAAAAAAACAAGTGGGCCGGAAGCGAGGCCGAGGACGACGTTGGGCCTGAAGTCGGCGGCCTGAGCGGAGAGGACCAACCTTCCGAGAAAAACGGGTGGAGCCGATCATCTCGGCATAGGTGCGGCGCCGACGCTCAATCTTTCCGCGACGGTGTCGATGCGCATGCGCAAGACGGGCCGGTCATCCCGCGCATTGGAGACGAGCCCTGGAAGTTCACGACGCGGCAATTGCGCCGCACGGTCGCCTGGTACATCGCCAACCGGCCGTTCGGTACGGTCGCCGGCAATCCAGTACAAGCACGCCTCCGTCGCCATGTTCGAGGGCTAGCCGGATCGAGCCAGGCCGATTTCCGCCTCGCTGTCGAGCGCGAGCGCGCACTCGGCCAGCTCGACGATATCGTCGCCCATTACGAGGCATTCCTTCGCCAGGAAGGTCCGGCCGGACCGGGTGCAGCCCGATTGCGACGGGAGTGCGCCCGCGTTGAGGGCGAACTCGGCGATCTCCCTGGCCGGATCATGGACCGCAAGCGACTGCGCACCATGCTTGCCCATCTCGGGCGGACGCTGCATGTCGGCTTCCTCAACGACTGTCTCTTCGATGCGGCGACCGCGCTCTACCTCACTGGCGCGGTGGATTCCGAGCGAACGGCGCCCGCGTTGTCGCGATGAAGCCCCGATCGCTGTCCCAACGCCTGCCTGACCGCCAGGCACCTTGGGCCTTGGCAGACTTCGATCGCCGAGGGCGAACCGCTGCTTGCCGACCGGCGCCTGTCGCAATTGCAGCGCACGGCGATCCTTAAGGACAATGAGCGGAAGCGCCGACTGGTCGCACCCCTCCTGGAGGGTGACACATGACAGCGCTCGGGCCGAAGAGCGAAGCCGCGTTGAGGACGGCCATGGCGCGGCTGCTCGACGGTCGCCCCGAGCGCACCGACGGGGCGCTGACCATCGCCAATCTGGCACGCGAGGCCGGCATCAGCCGGGCGACGGCGAACCGGGCCGGTGATCTTCTCGTCTAGTTCCGGACCGCCGAGGTCCGCCAGCGACGATCGTCGCCCAGCGCCCTCAAGGAACGCGTCCGCGCTCTCGAAGCGGAGCTGCGCGCCGTGCGCGGTGCCGAGGTGGCCGAGCTGCGGGCGCTCGCCCGCACGCTCGCGCAGCATATCCAGGTGCTGACATTGCAGGTCGCCGAGCGCGATGCCGCGATCGACGGTCTGAAGGACGAGTTGGCACGATGTTGACGCCAGAGTCGTGCCGCTGCGGCGTCCGCCTCGTGGTGGCGACTGAGAACCGCGCGTCATCCTCATCGATCCGGTCTCGGCGCGCCGGTCATGGCCGCCCTCCTCAAGCTCGCCCGTCGAGGCAGGGCTCGGGTTGTGGCAGACGCTGCCGGCCCGTCAACCCTGTTCCGCACCAGCACCGAGAACAGTGTGTGACGGGCCGGCTTCCCGCGTCTGCCTCTGCCGCCTCGCCCTCGACGGAAAGGGCGAGCTTGAGGAGGCAGTCATGACCACGAATCGCACACATGAGACCCGGACCGACATCTATGAGCGCGTCACCAGCCAGATCATCGCGGCAATAGAGGCCGGCGCCGACGACTATCGGATGCCCTGGCACCATGACGGATCAGCCATCACCACGCCCGTCAACGTCGCCTCGCAGAAGGCCTATCGCGGCGTCAACGTCATCGCACTCTGGGCCGCAGCGTACGCGGTCGGCTATCCCGTTGGCATCTGGGGCACCTATCGCCAGTGGCAGGCACTCGGCGCCCAGGTCCGCAAGGGCGAGCGCGGCCATCTGGTCGTGTTCTGGAAGATTGCCGATCGCCACGGCGAGGCCGACGCCGAGGACGGCGACGAAGATCACGACGAGCCTGCCCGGCGCATGTTCGCCCGCGGCTACACGGTCTTCAATTGCGCCCAGGTCGATGGCTACACGCTGCCTGAGATGCCGGTGCTGCCCGAGGCCGAGCGTATCGAGCAGGCCGAGCGGTTCTGTGCGGCGCTTGGCATCGACATCCGGCACGGCGGCTCACGAGCGTACTATAGACCGTCCACGGATCACGTGCAGATGCCCGAGTTTGCCTGCTTCCGCGATGCCGTCGCCTACTACGCCGTGCTGCTCCACGAATGCGGGCATGCCTCCGGCGCCAGCCATCGACTCGATCGCGACCTCTCCGGACGTTTCGGCTCGGCGGCCTACGCCATGGAGGAATGCACGGTCGAGCTCCTGAGTGCCATGATCTGCGCCGACCTCAACCTCAGTGTCGAGCCGCGGCCCGATCACGCCGCCTATGTCGCGTCCTGGCTCGAAGTGCTTCGCGCCGACAAGCGGGCCATCTTCACCGCCGCGGCTAAGGCGCAACAGATCGCCGACTGGATGCACGCCCAGCAGGGCAACACCCATCGCCACGACAACAGGGACGCAGCATAGGCGCGCCCCGGTCGACCAAGATAGGCAGTATTGCTTCGCTTGCCGCTCACCATAAGACCGCGAACGGACGATAGTCCGCAAGGCTCGGTTATGATGCTGGGTGTCGGGTGGCGCCCACCAGCCAGAGCTGTGCTACGAGACGGCTAAAGAAGCCCTGTTGTGATTTGCTGTCGCCCTGCAATTGCCCTGTACCGTCCTCGACGAGAACAGTCATCTCGTGAGCGACGCCGGGCAACCGACGGATGCCTTCAGGAATATACCTTAGCCCGAACCAACCGCGCACCATCGCGGTTGCCAGCCAATGCCGGACGAAAAGAGCGCTAGCGGCCGGGCCTTGCTCCAGCAGCGCCAGCGTCTCGCGGCGGCTCTGAGCCCAGTTCGGGGACCTCCGGCAGCACGCCGCCAATTATGATTGGCGTCAATCAATTTGTATATTACCCCTGTCTCGAACTTGCGGTCGAAGAGGGTGCGCGAACACCCTTTTCGACCTGACCAAAGCCAAGCTGTGTGGAGCTCGGATCATGGCTGATTCCGACAATACCACGACTTTGCCTTCCGTCACGCTGGGACGGGAGCCCGAATCTCCGTTGACAGCAGAGCGTCCTGAGCCTCCTGCCGACCATGCAGCTGAAGATCAGCCGCCCGCTGATCCAGCGCTTGCCGTGTCCCTCGCCTGGCTCCGGGCGCACGTAGCGAAGCTGGCCTCTTGTATCCGGCAGCAGGAGGCTGAGTGCGGGCTCCTAGAGCGCGGCGCACTGTTGTCTATTGGCGAAGTCATCGGGCGCGGGGAGGGGGCTGACGCCGACCCAGATTATCTTGATTTGTGCAAGGAAGAGCAGGACAACGCTGAAAGCGCGGACGCCTCGTTGGCGGAGATTGCGGCGACGCCTGCCCAGTCTCTAGCGGGTGTGGTTGCGAAGCTTGCGGCTGTCATTCGGGAGGCGACTGACAACACCGACCTGTGCGAATTTCCGCTGCCGCACATCCGCTCCGCCTTGGCCGATCTGCGGCGTCTCACGCAGCACGCGATAAACGATCAGCCAGCTGGCTGGCCCGCCGGCGACCAGTCGATCGGCTCGCTGTTCGAGCAGTCCGCCTCGTCCTTCGCCGCTTGGCGCGCGTTCAGCGCGTGGTGCCAGGGTGATGACGAAGGCTATCGCACATGGACGAGCACATTCAAGATACTGCAGGGTGCAAGCCAATAGGCATCGCAAAGTCTTGGTCTAACTGCTCGGTGCCGAGATATGTCTTCGTCCCTTCGTCAATGACGGAATCCAAGGATTTCGCTCAACGCCGCGTACTCCTATCAATCCTTGAGAAGGGAAGGACGCGGATGAAGCCCGACACATCACAGTGGCGTGACCCACAGGCATACGCATTCGTCAAAGGCGCAGCCGCTGACGAGATCGCCTGGGAGTTCCTGCGACGCAACCCGCACTATCAGCAGGACTTCGCAACCTCCCGCTCGGCTAAGTCGAGGCGCGCATTACGTAAGCGCTGGGGTTTGCAGTTTCGCCGCTCGGCCTGACCAGTCCGCGGTCGAGCAGCCCGTCTATTGGGCGCCTCAGATCGATCCTGGGGTCGTGAACCTTGTCGAGGTTCCACCGGATCTGCGAGCGCGGGAGGGCAGCGCCTTCGACGTACCGTTGGCCGTGGGCCGGCATGATGAGGTCGGCCTTCACATGCGTTCGTCTCTTGGCGATATGCAACTGGCGCTTCTTGGCGACACGAAGCCAGGCGAACCGCTTGCCGCCATCATACCGCTGGACGACATGGCGCACGACCGGCTGCAAGCCATTGAGCGGT
The DNA here is from genome assembly GCF_006440715.1 of Mesorhizobium sp. B2-7-3. Taxonomy (NCBI): domain Bacteria; kingdom Pseudomonadati; phylum Pseudomonadota; class Alphaproteobacteria; order Hyphomicrobiales; family Phyllobacteriaceae; genus Mesorhizobium; species Mesorhizobium sp. B2-7-3. The sequence continues at coordinate 273,552 of NZ_VFTY01000007.1, read as the reverse complement.
TCATCCGCTCGATCCACAGGCAGCAGCTTCTCGACGCTCGATTGACTGCAGCCCAGCGCCGGCGCCTAAGCCAAATGCTGCGATGCCTCGATGGCCGGGAAGAGCAGGCATCCCATTTTGAAGTCGCTACCGCCTTGTTCGGTCGGCGACTGGTCAGTGCCGTCGACTGGCACGACTCGGCTTTTCGATATCAGACGCATCGCTTAGCGCGGGACGGTTTCAGGATGGTCGAGCGCGGCTACCGTCAATTGCTTCGCGCGCGACGGCGCCTTTCCTGAAGGGGTTCGACGCCGCCTGGTTCACTTGATGCGTGGTCTCCAAGCCGGGCCTACGATCCTGAAGTGAACGGCGTTTTTTGCGCCCCATCCCGGCCGGCAGCGGCGCCCTGGCATGATCCCGAAAGCGGCCAATCACTTAGGTGCCCAAGCGAGGGTTTGCGTATTGCGGACTTCCATCAGGCGTGCTTGATGCCAACAAATCGCAAGACGCCGGTCGTCGCCGTGTGAGCTGGGCCAGCAGGGGGGGTTATGAAGCAGATTGCTATATTTAACCATAAGGGCGGAGTCGCGAAAACTACGATGACATTCCATTTGGCATGGATGTTATCAATGCTGGGCAAGCGGGTGATGGTCGTTGACTGCGACCCCCAATGCAATCTCACTGGGATTTTTCTCGGCGATATGGATACCGAGGACTATCCATTCGAAAGTGAGTCGCCTCAGAAGCCGCGAAATATTCGAGACGCTGTGCGACCAGCCTTCGAATCTCGACCATATATGATCGAGGCGACCGAACTCTATGAGTCACCGGCCCAAAAGGGTCTATTTTTGCTCCCGGGCCATGTGGGTCTGTCCGAATATGAAAGTCAGCTTGCTGTCGCTCACGAACTCAGTAACACGCTGTCGGCACTCCAGAACATTCCAGGCGCTCTGCATCATGCCATCAGGAAATCTGCAGACCTTTACGGTATAGACTATGCCCTGGTCGATATGAGCCCAAGCCTAGGAGCTATAAACCAAAACCTTTTTATGACGAGCGATGCCTTCATTCTGCCGATGGCGCCTGACCTGTTCTCGGCGATGGCACTTCGCTCCCTGGCGCGAACGCTTCCAAAGTGGGCAGAATGGGGGCGAAAAGCTTCCGCCAATGCACTATTGAAAATTGCTGATTACCCATTTCGCCCAATTACGCCGGTCTATTTGGGTTCGACCGTAAACAATTTTCGAAAGCGGGCGAGAGGGGAGGAGCAGGCGAAGCCGACCCAAGCATTTCAAAAGTGGTTTGACCGGCTGGCGGAAGCGAGAAGCACTGATCTGCTCGTCGCCCTCGAAGCTTCGAAGATGCTTCTCCCCACTGAGACCTACGCTGCTGCAAATGCACCAACGAACGAGTTCCTTATGGAGATCGGGTCGTTGGACGGCTTGATCGCGACGGCACAGGAGTTGGCTAAACCGGTGTTCGCGATCGATCTCGCAACCGACACCAACTTCCGAGGGAACGTAGCCGATACTTATCAAATAAAAATAAATGACGTGTATCAAGGGTTTAAATCCGGCGCGGAGAAGGTCATCGCCCTGACGGATATCTTCTGAACATGGAGAGGTTCAGCGGTGCAACAGCTACCTTCGAGCACGCCATCGAAAGGGCGCGTCAGATGGTTGCACTATTCGACGCGCTGACAGCATTGCGTCCCCACGAGCCAGCAAATGACGACGCACTCAGGTCAGCCTATTTTCTGGCTGTCAGTTCGTTTGACTTTTTTGCGCACGAACTGGCTGCCGTAGAAGCCAAGCATCGTTTCACCAACGGTTTGAGGACAAGAAACATTCATCTTCCGATGGATGTTATGACTATCGCCGACGAGGAAGCGCGCATAGCAACGGCCGAGACCCACGTTCGACAAACAAATTCCTACAAAGCGTTCGTAGACCCGGCGAAGTTGGCGGAATTGCTATCTTGCTACTGTTTGAAGCCGTGGGACAGGTTGGCAATACTGATCAATTCCGGCCTCCCAGAGATTGAGCGTAAATCCCCAGAGCACATAAAGGGGCAACTCAAAAGCGTCTGGAAACGGAGGAATCAGATCGCTCATGAAGCTGACGTAAATCCAACACTCGCCGGAGTTTCACTCTGGCCAATCGACAAGGTCGACACAGAAATAACGATCAGTTTCATTTGCTCCATCGGCGCGCATATGCCGAAGGTGATTTCTGAACCGCTATTGGATGATGAAGTGGAATAAAACGCTCGCCGCTGATCCTCGCGAAAAAAGAAGCTGAGGTAGGGTGTAACCACAACCGGCGATGTCGCGATTCTCACGCAAACGAATGTCAAACCGGACATTCTGCTTGCGGCCCACAACTCTCCCGGCCTCGTCCTCGCCATGCTACCGTTCCGGCTCTACGTGGCGGATCGGGCGATGTCGAAGCTGAAGTGGTGATCAGTCCCTCGAAGTTCGCTCCGCAACGTCCATGAGCTGGGACAGCAGATGATCCGCAAGCTGTTCCGGCGAAAACTCCTTGGCAGGAGATGCCTTCGTTACGTAGGCGCTGTAGTCCATACGAACGAGGCCGTAGCGGAACTTCAGGCTTCGTAGCTGTGCGGCCTTGTTGAAGGACGGGTAGAACCCCGGCAGCTCCGGGAAGCCCTTGTAGAACGTGGCGTGGAGATCGATATGCTCGATAGAGTTTATGTAGTGAGGGTACCAACTGCAGATCAAGTTGACCGGATAGCAGCTTACAATGCGGAAGTGCTGGGAGGTCTTGTACTCGACATTCAAGCCTGAGCTCCGAACCACCTCGGTTCCGGCCTTGAGGGCATCGCTGAACTCCTCATAGGCCGCTTTGGCCTTGGCGGTGCCTTCGTGGGAGCGTTCGAATTGCTGTTGAGCGATCTTGAGCTCTGTTGCCCGCTTGAGCCGCGCGGCCCTCTCCATCACCGTCTCCGGCCTTGACGTGCCACCTGCGTCGAGCACCCGCTGCTCGATGACGGCTGCAGCTCCCTCTAGGCCCCATCTTTCGAGACCGACGTAGAGCCGAGTTGGCGGAAGCCAGGCAGGCGTCGACGGCTTCGGCTCGGTTGGGATGAACACGGTAAAGTCGAAGCCATGCTCGAAGGCCCTCGTCCGGATGGCGTTCATTTCGACCCCGGTCCAGCGGGTCTGGCCCCATTCGGTGCGGTACAGGATGACCACGACCACGACCCGGGCCTTCTTGCCGTACACCTCGCTGAAAGTGGTCTGCCCGTCCGTCCCGGCAAGTTCCTTCTGCCGCTCCGAATAGATGAACGTCTTCAACCTGTCCGCCACAAGGTCGTTCAGCTGTGTTGCCCGCGCCTCATCCTGTGCGGTAAATGAGAAGGCCACGTCGTATTCAAATTGATCTTTCATGCGGCCAATATAGGCGAGGCATCGCCCGTACGTCCGTATCCTTGGCGTTTGTTCACGGCTTTCTCCCGGATCCACCAAAGCGGCGTTTGTGCTTCGGCCCGGCTGCTGCTACATTCTCGGAATTATCGGAGGGTGGGGCTTGGAGGAACGTGCACAGCCGCACCCTTACGGCTTCCCGGACGACTGGTTCTACTGGGTCGAGACGGCCAAAGATTCGAGCTACGGAGGCATCCGGTGCTTCCCGCCGCCTGACCCCTCGAGGCTCCCGCCGGAACGCTTGAAGGACCACGCGCTCTTCCAGAGGATGCTCCTCTCGCTCCGAGATTTCGCCCACGCACGCAGCGCCATCACCTTCATCCGCGAGGCCGTCGACTTCGACCAGAAGTATAGCCTGGCGGAGCTGCGGCGCTTCCAGTGCTACGAGACGACGCTAGTGGTGTCCTATTGCCGCCCCTTCTCCGAGTGCGTCGGCGGCTTCCCGCGGCTCTCGCGTTTGCCAATAGACTCGAACGTGCATATGGCCTACCGCCGCATGAGCACGGGCAAAGTTTGGATCAAGCTTCACCGCCGTTTCGAATTCCGCCATGGCTTGCGGAATATCATCGTTGCGCCAGCGATTGACGATCTCCATGCCGCGCAAGTAGTGGTCATAGGCTCCCAAGCTCTCGGTCGGTTTACGCCGCGATGCCTTCACGACGTCGGATTCGACATATCCCGGAACGGCGGCGACAATGCTTCGAGTCACTTCGTCCTGAACCGCGAAGATGTCCTCCAACTCCCGATCATAGCGTTCGGCCCAGACGTGACTACCGGTCGCTGCCTCGATCAACTGGGCCGTGATGCGCACTCGCTTGGCGACTCTGCGAACGCTGCCCTCCACCAAGTAGCGTACGCCAAGCTTTCGCCCTGCTTCTGCGATGTCGACGGCGATTCCCTTGAACGCGAAGGACGAGTTCCGTGCGATCACGAACAGGCCGCGATTGCGCGCCAGTTCAGTGATGATGTCCTCTGTGATGCCGTCGGCGAAGTACTCCTGCTCTTGATCGCCGCTCATGTTGTCGAAGGGCAGCACGGCGATCGACGGCTTCTCATTGGCGACCGACTCAACTCCGACGGGCTGCAGGAACGGCGCGTCGGGAAAGAGATGGACGTTGTAGACGCGCACCGGCCGCTCGATGTTCTTGAGCGTCTGCTCGCCCGTATCTTCAAAGGAGAGTGCGAGCCTGTTGCCGAGACTGTCCCGGACAGAGCCGGATACGGCAACGCCGCCCGGTTTGGCGATGCTCTCGATCCGTGCCGCGATGTTGACGCCATCACCGAAGATGTCGTCGTCGTCGTCAATGATATCTCCGACATTGATCCCGATGCGGAACTCGATGCGGCTGTCCGCCGGCACGTCGGCATTGCGCTCGCGCATCTTGTGCTGGATGTCGGTGGCGCAAGCCACGGCATTTACCGCGCTGGGGAACTCTACCAGCAACCCATCGCCCGTTAGCTTTACGATCCTGCCCTGATGCTCGGCGATCTTAGTGTCTACCAGTTCGTGGCGATGCGCCTTGAACGCTGACAGGGTTCCGCTCTCGTCGCGACCCATCAGCCTGGAGTAGCCGACCACATCGGCCGCGAGGATGGCGGCAAGGCGACGCTGATTGCGTTCTTCGGCCATTGGCAATGCGGCAACCTGGAGCGAAGGAAATCACAAGGATTGTATGGGCGCTCAGGGGCGGAGTCTGTCACGCCTCTTGGCTGCTATTTGGGTTAGTTTCCCACCTTGGTCGCACCGCGCCGAACGTCCGCTATCGTAGAGAAGCGGGTGGTGCCGAGATGAGTAGGATGCCCGGATTGTCTTAACGTGTTGTTAACCAATCCTATAAAGGTCTTGGGTCGGAATAAATACACCAGCTTGCTAATGTGTAATTGTCTACCGCAATAATCCGACCTGAGATTTTCATTTGTGACGCCCAGTAATTTGAGGGGTACTCAGATGACCAATGCAGTCCCTGCCGACCTGCAATCAAAAGGCAACGCTTTTTTCCGCTGCCGCACCCAAGTCACCGGCGAGATCGGGTGGGACGCCAACAGAACCGTCGCGTTCCACGCCTACTCTACACCACAGGAGGGGACGGTTCCTTTTTGTCGCCACAGAGCGAACACGACTTACCCCTTCCATGCAGCTGGAATATCGTTATGACCTCAACCATCGAGCTTCAGGTCAGCGCCCAAAAGTTCACCGACCAAGTGCTCCAGACACTGCTCGCGACACCGCGCCCGCTCCCGGACCCCTACCTCGGGATGCAGCTACAGCGGGTGCGCTACCGCAGTGTAAGCCTCCGCCGCGATGCGGTCGCGTCCTACCGCCTATTGCATGTCAACGCCAGCCACGACCAAGGTCCCGGGTACTACGACATCAGCGCTCGGCAGACGCAACTGGCTGTCGACGTTACCGCCGAGATTACGGCAGAGGCCAACATCGCAGCACAGCCGAACCGTCTCGCGACTCCCGACGTGACCGTTGATGGTACGCTCGTCTTCGACCTTGAGGTCAAGCAGTCATCGATCGGGGTGCTGGCGCTCGATACGACGTTTCGCGACCTTGAAGTCGGCATCTCGTTCCCGTCGATCGCGGGCGTCGTCGACCCGAAGCAGTGGGCGATGGACCAGCTGAAATCGCTTCTCAACCTGAAGCCGATCAAGTTAGATCTCTCCGACACGCTCGCCAAGGGCCTGCAGTTCTGGAACCAGGGGATCGCCCTTGACGCGACGGGCAACGCGCTGATCATCCGCGCCGAGGTGGCCGACGACGGCAATCCCTCTCGCTGGACCGATTTCTACAACGGCGCGATCAAGGAGAGACTCGGCCGGGCCGACTGGGCCGTTGTCGCACTCCCGCGGGACCTAAGCCTCACGATCCAGACGCAGATCTGGGGGCGACTCACGCAGGCGCTCGGCCAGTACCGGGTGCGCACCGTCGATGTGCAGTATTCCGGCCACGGCGACCGCGCCTCCTTCACGATCACGCCGTATCTTGAGGTGTGGGAGGACGGCGTGGAGGTGATCGTCAACGTAGTCTCCGCCTCGTTCGGTATCTCGGTCGGATTCGAGACCGGCAAGGTAGTAGTCGAGATCGACGCCTCCGCAGCCGACGACCTTGCCGGCGGGATTCGCGCCGTGATCGCCGGCCTCGTCGCAGCGTTCGTCCCGCTCGTCGGCTGGCTCGCGGCTATTGTGCTCAACGAGGTGCTAGGCGTCCTGCTCGACGAGGCGTCCCAAGCCATCGCCCAAGCCGCCTCCGGGATCGACGGTCTTCCGGAGGGCACGAAGGTCGAAGAGATCGGCCCCTTCAAATACCGCGCCCGCATTCCGTTCACGGCACCGAGTTCCCTCCCTGGCGCGATCACGACGTTCTCGGCCGATGCCGAAGCGGTAACCGTCGGCGGCACATGGAGCGTGACGAACCTAAGCCCCGGCGAGTTGAAGGTCACAGCTTCGCGGTTCGCCCGAAATGCTCCGTTCGTGTCGTGCGGGGTGCTGGGCTACTCCACACTCGAGGCATTCGACGCCGACCCAGCCGGCTCGATCAGCATGCACGCCGAGGCTGAACTCACGTCGACCGGCACGGCGCCCGTATCGGTCGACAACGTCATTTCTGTGCGCATGCCTCCCACGGACGGCAGCACCGGACTCACCTTCGTGCCTGGCGAGAAAGCGCTGCCATCGAAGCTCGAGCTCGACGGGCCAGGCTCGCTACAGCTCGCCGAGCCGATCCTGGTCGAGGTCCGCACCAGCATCGGCGTGGTGCGGCTGAACTTCGACCAGCTCGCTGGCACAGTGATCACTGTGCCGGAACTGAAGCGGTTGCGATCGCAGATCAAGGCGAACCTGGCCTACTGCGACGCCGAGGAGCTACCCATCTGGTGGCTCAAGAAGCACGATCTAATCCCGGGCGGCGCAGACCTCACATCCGAGGAGATTAAGGCGAAGCTGCTGGAGGAGACCGTCACCACCATCCCCGCCTTCTACTAACTCCTTCCTGGTCGCAGGCGCTCGTTCCGTCTCGCACTATGCCATCTGAGTGAATACCCACGACGATGGGTGGCCAGACCTCGTTGAACCAATCTCCCGGTCGGCAAAGGCGAGATCCTTCGCCATCACGGTCGCGACGGCCATTGTGAGTGATCACGCCCGCCAGTTTGTCCGCATGTCGCAGAGGACGACAAGGTTAATGCTGGGACGGCGTCGGTCGGGAGAGTCGGCGAAGAGAAATGAAATGGATGATGCCGCAGTTCGCGGCCGCACTGCCTGGGATGCGGGAAATACAGTCGGAACGAACGACCCCTGCTGCCACTCCACCGGGCCGAGTCAAAGCGACCCTATGTCCCGCAAAGCGAGCGCCCGCAGAACGGCAGGCTATCGAAAATCCCAGCTGAAACCCGCCAGGCCGGTAACGGCCCCTAATGAGACATTCAGACAATGCCGCGCGACGAAAAAAGGTAGCATCAAAACGCGTCTTTCGCCGCCGATTCCCAAAGCGTCCAGCAAACGTCATCATAGATCTGCGGGAAGCGCGATCCAAATGGCCTTGCGCCCGTAGCACGACACGTCGACGCTGCAGTGCGGGCGAAGGCATCTCGATCCGAGCAGTCAGCCGCTCAAAGGTAGCGTGCGCTTGGCACTGGAGGGAAAGAGGCTTCGATGCAGTACTTGCCGAATCCGTGTCAGGAAATCCGCTGGCGAAGCAATCCGCTTAATCTTTGTTGATCCCTCATGCCGCCATTGCCTCCGTCGGCCATTTCGCGGAGCGCACCAATGACCTCTCGAACGGGCTGATCTGGCCGAAGGACGGCTGAAGCCTCGATCGCCTATGCCGCAATGGCGCGGCGCGCGTTTCTTCCCCTGGGCAAAGCCCATTCCTCGCGAACCAAGAAACGCGCGCCTGTGCCATCCTCCGCTGTGCTGCGGTCGCAAGCGATGCGGCGGCGGTCGCCTCCGGCCTCACGATCGCCATCGAGGCCGCATGGTGCGGGCTCGGAAACGAAGAACGGAGACTGAAAATGGCTACCATCGGCATCTTCAAGAAGACCAGTGCGAACGAGTTCGCCGGCGAGATCGTCACCCTCAGCGTCCAGGCCAAGGGCGTGCGCATCGTCCCCGACACCCGCGCCAGCGGCGAGAACGCACCAAGCCACCGCGTCGTGGTCGGCAAGGCCGAGATCGGCGCCGCCTGGTCCAAGCGCTCCAACGAGGGCCGCGACTATCTCGGCCTCAAGCTGGACGATCCGAGCTTCACCGCTCCCATCTACGCCAACCTCTTCGCCGACGAGGAAGGCGAGGGCCACAGCCTGATCTGGTCCCGCCCCAACCGCCGCAACGGCGAGTGAACTGGCAGACGCCTCGCCCGGTACCGGGCGGGGCGCCTTTTGATGAGGCGAAAGCTTTCCGCGGACCGCCACAGGGCTTCCTGTCATCAGTTACGTTGCTGATGCCGCCTGCGTGAAGATGGTCGAGCGCGGCGATATTGCAGCGAGCGTCGGCGCCATCCCGAAGGCCTCCTAGCGGTGCGAAATAGCGCCGCTCAATTGCGCACCTGATCACGGTGCCCTGGCTCCTCCATCCTGGCCATCGATCGCCGTTCAACCTCGACGGCCGGAAGGAGATACCTCATGAACACCGACGCCGCGCCATTGCCGCCGCGCTACCTGCGCACTTCGGAAGCCGCGCATTTCCTCAGTCTCTCGGCGCGCACACTTGAGAAACATCGCACCTACGGCACAGGGCCCGCCTATCGCAAACTCGGCGGCCGCGTCGTCTACGCCGTCGACGACCTCCAGGCCTGGGTTCAGCGCGGCGCGATGACATCGACATCCGATCCGTATGGCTCGCTGCTGCCCGCCAAGCCTCAGGCCGCCCGCCTGATCCCCTATGCCGGACGCGAAAGGCGCTGAGCCCGCCGATCTCCCCAATGTCGGCACGACCACGCCCACCATTGGAGCGCGAACAGCTCGATCTGTTTCAGGCGCTGCCCGGTGTCGTGGCGCCACGCGATGCGCAGGACCTCATGGCCTATCCCTTCTTCTCCCTCGCCAAATCCAGGCGCCTCGCTCCGATCGACTTTCACGCCGGCGATGTGGCGATCCGCGTCGAAGCGATGCCCGATCACGGCATGGCGACGATCTGGGATGCCGATATCCTGATCTGGGCGGCGAGCCAGATCGTCAACGCTCGGGACGCCGGATTGCGCACATCCCGCCTGATGGCCGCGACGCCATATGAGATGCTTACCTTCATCGGCCGCGGCGTCTCCAAGCGAGACTACCTGCGCCTCAAGGCGGCGCTCGATCGCCTGCAGTCGACAAGCGTCGTCACCTCCATTCGCCAGCCGGCCGAGGGCCGCCGTCACCGCTTCTCGTGGATCAATGAATGGCAGGAGCGCTGCGGTCGAAACGGTCGCCCGCTTGGCGTCGAAATGATCCTGCCCGATTGGTTCTATCGCGCCGTCATGGTCGAGTTTCCGCGCGGTATCGTCCAAGGCGAGATGCCGCCGATTTTCGTCATCGGTCCGGACGGCGAGGCTGAAATCACCAACAGCCGCGTCTATCAAAGCATCCTCATCATCGACCGCCTTTTTGGTGCGGCCGAACTGCGTCTTGGCGCAGGCAAGCGGCAGCAGACGGTCAGGATAGTGCGCGTCGACAGAAGAAGCGATGGGTTGTGGCGGAGCCCCAGCGACAGCGCCGCGTCGGAGCTGCCGAACGCAATGCACAGGGGAGCGCTGCAGCCATGAACGAGAAGAATATGGCCGAACCCATGCGGCTTCGCGCCGACCCGCCGCGTGTGACGCGTCTGTCGCGCAAAATGCTCGCAGGCATCGGCTTCGTCGCCTCGCTCGGTGTCGGCGGCGCGCTGATTTACGCTCTGCAGGAGGCCAGCACATTCAAGCAGGGCGAGGAGCTCTACCCTACCTCCAATCGGCCGCCCGCCGACGGGTTGGCAACACTTCCGCGCGACTATGCCGGCCCGATCCTTGGGCCGCCGCTGCCTGGCGATCTCGGCAGGCCGATTCTCGATGCGCAGAACAAAGGGCAAGCCGTGGTGCCCCCATCAATCGCAAGTCCCGCGATCGACGAAGCCGAGCAGCGCCGGCAAGCCGAAGAGGAAGCGGCCAGAACCTCGCGCGTGTTCTTCCAGACAGCGCAAGGAGATTCCAGGACCGCCGAAGCGTCCGCTCCTGCTGTCAGCGATCTTGCCAGTCAGTACGCTCAGCCAAATGCGCAGGATCGCCAGCTTTCCTTCCTGTCCGCCGCCGCTGACCGGCGTACCGTGGCCCCGGATCACATCACCCCTCCCGCGTCACCCTATGTGCTTCAAGCCGGTGCCGTGATCCCGGCCGCGCTCGTCACAGGTATCCGGTCGGACCTTCCCGGGCAGATCAGCGCCCAGGTGACCGAAAATGTTTATGACAGCCCCACCGGTCGCTCGCTGCTCATCCCGCAAGGCACTCGAATTGTTGGGCAGTACAATAGCGCAATTGGTTCCGGGCAGCGCCGCGTGCTGCTTGTCTGGAACAGGCTGATCTTTCCCGACGGACGCTCCATGGTGCTGGAGCGGCAGCCTGGTGCAGACACTCAGGGCTATGCCGGCCTGGAGGATGCCGTCGATTATCACTGGGGCGAGTTGTTCAAGGCCGCGGCGTTGTCGACCATTCTGAGCGTTGGCGCGCAGGCCGGTTCTTCTGATCAAGACAGCGATATCGTGCGGGCTCTGCGCAGCGGCGCTTCCGGTAGCGTCAGCCAGGTAGGCCAACAGGTCGTTCAGCGGCAACTCGCTATCGCCCCGACGCTCACGATTCGGCCTGGGTTTCCCGTTCGCGTCCTCGTCAGCCGCGACCTTGCCCTTGAACCATACGGAGGTTGACATGGCCAAGTTGAAACTTGCAACGATCGCCGACGACAAGCCGGTGAAGATTACGGTGGAACTGCCGGCGCCTCTGCATCGCGACTTGGTGAAATACGCAGAGATCCTTGGCCGCGAGACCGGGCAGCCATCTGCGGGTCCATCACGCTTGATTGCGCCAATGCTTGAACGGTTCATCGCAACGGACCGCGGCTTTGCGAGAGCAAAGAAGGAAGAGGCTTAGACCGAGCTTTCCTACGGCCGACGGCCGGCCAGCGTATTGAGCCGGGTGGCCGATAGGATGCGCTCCTGTCGATGGCTTACGGCCACTTAGGCCTGAACGGTCAAGTCGTTCGCTATCATGGGCCGGTCATGGCCTTGCCCAGCTTTGATTAAGGTCAAAACGACAGCTCGATCCGGCGTTACCTGCTGGCAATGGCGATGAAACGATCGGACGGCGCCGCAGCGCTCGGCCGATCCGGTTTCGGAAAAACAAATGATCCTGCATAACGGCACACTCGTCGGAGATGACCCATGGCGAGAGCCTGCCGCTGTTTGACAACAAGGGACACCAATCCTACCTCAACCCGATCGAATTCGAGGAGTCCGTGCTCGAGATTGACCCACGCCGGCGGCAGACATCGCAACTTAACCGCCAATCCGGATGAGTCCCGGCTAGCAGCCCGTCGGGCAACTGGAACGATCGCTAGAAGGAGCAGTAGCGCCGCTCCGAGAGATAGTAGTCCTCCTGTTTTCCTCGGTCTTCTCGCCCTTTATGGTCAGGATCTTGTTGGCGAGCTTGATGCCGACATTCTTTCCGTTGATGCCCGGGAGCTCGACGATGATCTCAAACCCATTGGCCTTCTCGACCAGGTCCATCGCCCGCGCTACCGGCCAGGCAGAGCCGCGGAACGCGGGCTGGTCGCGGCCGAAAACGAGGGGGAAGAGGGCAGCCGGAAGTCGAAGGGATGAAAGTCATCGAAAAGCCGATCAACTTCGCGGCGCAACCTCGAACGCCGTCACTGCGCCGCAGAGGTCGCCGCTTCCAGCCCAAAGAGTTCGATCGCCGCTCTGACGGCCTGCGCCGTGTCGGTCAATTCCGCCAGGTTCAATGTGTCTTCAGGGGCAGTCATCCGAAACCATGTCTCTCGACAATTTGCCATGCGCTCAACAGTGCGCCAGCCCTTCATCGACCGTGCCACGCGCATGGTGATGCTTGTCAGACTTCCGCGATCACCATAAACGACTGTACGTGCTCTGATATTGAACCCAGCAGGATGGCCCTATGTCGTCTTAGTCGCTTCCGTGTAAGACCACGCGGCGGAGGCTGCATCTAAACTACAAAGGTGTGAGTCAGGTTCTTTGTACGTCACTGGGAGGTTCCGCAATATTAGCCAGAACGATGTGTGCGGCCGCTTATTTAGCTCGGCAGGATTTTTGGGCGGAACCTAGTCGGCCACTTCCAGTTAACGATGCGTGGTCGATTCCCTCCGGGATCCAGCCACTCAATAAGGAGGCCCGTCGCGGGAGGCCACGCGGCGGGCTTTTTCGTTGAGCTGTTTCACTGCGGCACAGCGACGGCGGCTCCCCGGGATCGGCCAAGGTGTTGCTAATATACAGCACCCCGGCTGCTTCTCAAGCGGCCTCGCGCGGAACGGCTTCCTTCGGCCACCCGTTAGCGTCAACATGACAGCGAACAATGCGAGACGGCGAGATGGACAAGCGGCAAGATACGAGAACCATCGAGGTGTGCTATCTTCTAGCCGTGCCAGTGTCACTGCTCCTCACCGTGGTATTCGCGGGAATGGTCCTTGGCTGAACGGATACGCTCCCAAGCGGTCTACGTCGGCTTGCCGACGAGCGGCCTCTTCGGCGGCACATCAGGTAACCGAATCAAGGGGTTAACGACTTGTTAGCTTCACGAAGGTTGCATGAGGCGCGCCAAATGTTCAGGGATAAAGAAGCTCGAGTTCAGTTTTCGAAGCGCCCCTGCTAGCGGCGGTGCCAATCTCCGTCATGTTCGCGGTGGCCGTGTTCAGCCTTACGTTCGGTTGGTTCGGATGAGCACGCGAGGCACTGGCTTCCTCGACCAGTGGATCCGGTCCAACGTTCCGGGGACAGTCGGTGCGGATGTCGTCTCAGTCGCGGAGCTGCCGCGCCGAGCGCGCCACGTCAGTGCTTGATATTGGGTGTGATTTGAATTACGGAGCTCCGTCGCCGAGAGCCCGGCCCGGTGCTCCTTCAAAATACCGATGGATCTGTTCATCGGAAAATCTCGACAGCGGTGTGAGCGACCCCTCATCCAGTCTTAGCGTTAAGCTTCCCCATCCGCGCCTGCAATGGGGTCACCTGCCGGTATTTGTTCATCACGGTGGTAAAATGGCTCTGGTTTGAAAATCCACTGGAATGAGCGATGTCGGCGATCGCCATGCGGCTGTCGGCAAGCAGCCTTTCAGGGAGGTCCAGCCGCAGGTCGAGAACATATTGATGCGGCGGCACGCCGAAGGTCCTGGCAAACGCCCGTACGAAATGAGAGGGCGAAAGCCCGCACTCCGCGGCCATCTCGGCAAGCGCCAGCTTGCGGGTGAAGTTCTCGTGCAGGAAGTCTTGCACCTTGCGTGCGGCGGGGGGAGAAAGCCCGCCTTTTGCAGTGAGCGCCGGCTGCCGCGCCGAATTGATTCGAGAAACTTCTCGGCACTGTCTCGCTGCGGCACATTCGCCGAACCTCCTTTCCTGCGCCGGATCATGTTCATTGATGGGATATCGTTCGCATTGAATCGATCTAGCCGAACCGATCTAGCGTCACGGCGGAAATTGAATTCTGCGGGGCCGCCTGCGTCACTAGCGTGAGCAGACTTCCGCCCTTAACTAAGCGTCGCTTTTTGCGGGCCATTGACTGACCGGCGCGATCTTATGAGGCTAGTGTCGGATTGCACTTGCGTTGCTGCCGGCCGTCCGCCCAATTGCCCCGCAGCAGGTCTTCTTTGGTGACCGACGGTTAGCCAAGCGGTTCACCACATGAATGACGATGCATAGGAGTTGAAGAGGTATGTACGCCAAAGACGTTCCGGCCGGGACCACCTTCTACCACGGAACCAAAGCTGACCTCGAAGTCGGCGACCTGATCGAGCCCGGCTTCCGAAGCAATTTCGTCGAACGCGGCTTGCAGCACGTCTATTTCACCGCCACACTCGAAGCAGCGACTTGGGGGGCAGAGCTCGCCAAGGGTGAGGGTCGAAGCCGCATCTTCATTGTCGAACCCACCGGGCCGTTCGACGACGATCCGAACCTCACCGACAAGAGGTTCCCTGGCAACATGACCGCGTCCTACCGTTCGGTCGATCCGCTGCGGATCACCGGCGAGGTCGAGGATTGGGTTGGCCATTCGCCGGAGCGACTCCAAGAAATGAAGGATAGTCTCGCCCGCATGAATCAGGGAGGAGGCGCCACGATCATTGAGGAGTGAGATCAGCCGGCGCTGGGAGCGCGCTAGCAGGCACAGAGCATTAAAACGGCAGACCGCGGAATAGCCTGTTTTCAGGCTGCAACTTCGATCGGAAGGCCGGCAGCCTTCCAGTCCGGAAATCCAGCCGCGAGGCGGCGGACTCGAAAGCCCCTGTCGATCAGAATGTCGGCTGCAGTAGCAGAAAGAACGCAATAGGGACCGCGGCAATAGGCGACGATATCCTGATCCGCAGGCAGTTCGGCCAGTCGAAGTTCAAGATCCTCGATCGGAATGTTGAGCGCACCAGGTAGATGGCCTTGCTGATATTCTTCGGGCGGACGGACATCGAGCAGTGTGATGGTACGATCGCCGAGGCGCTGTAGCAGTTCGTCGCGAGAGATCGAGTCCAGCTTTCCGCTCGCGTTCATCGGATCGGCCATTAACTCGCGGATCTCAGCACGTGTGTGCTCAGCGTAGGCGCGAAGCGACGCCAACACGGCTTCAATCGGACCCACGCCAAGGCGGTAAAATACGCGCTTGCCATCGCGGCGCGTCTCCACGAATCCGGCTCGGCGCAGGTGCTGAAGATGCTGAGAGGCGTTCGCGACCGTCAGCCCACCTAGTTCAGCTAGCCGCTCGACGGACCGCTCGCCCTGCGCGATATGCTCCAGCAGCACAAGGCGATGCGGATGGCCGAGCGTCCGAGCCGTCTCGGCAAGGTCGGTATAGAGCGAGGTGGCGGCGTCTGCTTTCATCATTGACAAAGGTGTATCATCGCACAATCATTCAAGCGAGTCATTGAATGATCGTCGTTCCTTGCGAGATATATGAACATGGAGATGGCGCATGAACCAGGACATCGTCACAAGTGCTTACGGCGCCGTGCTGGTCGGGGCGGGGGCCACGCTTGTCATGGATGTCTGGGCGCAGCTGCAAAAGCGGGCCTTCGGGGTTTCCTCACTTGATTACCGCTTCGTCGGCCGATGGATCGGCTACTCTCCCAAAGGAAAATTCGCGCATGACGCGATTGGCAAAGCTGCCCCTTTGCCTGGAGAGGCGCTTCTGGGTTGGGAAGCCCATTATCTCATTGGCATCCTGTTCGCCATCATTCTCGTCGCCGTTTGGGGGGCCGAGTGTTTGGGGGCCGAGTGGTTGCGTCATCGACGCTTGCGCCCGCTCTCATGGTCGGGATCGGCAGCATTGGCGCACCATTTTTTGTCATGCAGCCCGGACTTGGCATCGGCGTCGCAGCTTCTCGTACCCCGAAGCCCTGATTGCCCGCTTTCGCAGCCTGATCGCGCATACTTCCTTTGGAATCGGGCTCTACGTCTCAGGCCTGTCCTTCGGGCAGGTCACTAGACTGATCTTCTGCTAGAATGCTCTCTCGTGGGAAGGGCTTCTACATCGCGCTGGCAGGTCGAGTGATAAAATCGTGTGAACCGGCTGCTCCCACCTAGCAATGGTCAAGGATGTAGCGATGCCCGATCTCGCATTTGAACTTCGCTAAGTTCGACGTGCATTGCTACCGACGCGCTCGGGCTGTCGTAAACGCCCGCCAGCCCCGAATTCGCAGCGTGAGGTCCTAAGCGTCAGGGTTAATTGGGGCAATGCTCAATGACCATACTGTCGCGCCCAAGATAGCGTGGAACCGCTGCCCAACAGAGCAGTTCCTGTTCAAACGGAACACCCTGGGGCGGACCTGTCGCCCAGAAAGGTAATGCAAATGAGACTCATAGTTGCTGCGACCGCAGCTTCAATCGCCTTTTCAGTTCACCCGGTGGCCTCGCAGGCCGCAGCGGAAAAACACACGCTCAACTGTCGTCCGGCTCAGGGCTCGAGCTTAGACCAGGGATCTGCTCCCGAGACACTATCCGACAAGCTCAAGAGTTGCGACGGAGTGCTCAAGGCCCCGAAGATTGGCGACAAGGAAATGGTCGAGCCAGCTCCGCACGTCGGCACAATGCCCGTTATTCCGCCAGGCGCGGTGCCGCAACAACCCTCCAGTGAGGCGCTTGGTTCGAAAACCGAGCTGAACTGATCACGCCGGTTGATTGGCCAGAGTCGCGGAACGAGAATCTTCGTCTGGCTCTTGGTGTTTGGAGATTCGTGATGACCAGTTGCCTGCAATGAAAAGTCAACCAGGGTTATGAGAGCGCGTCTCCGCAAGCTGGGCGCCTGGCTCGTGAACACTTTTTGGTTGATTCCGGCTGCGATGACCCTCGTGGGGGTGTTGCTGGCGTTCGTGCTGATCGCAGCGGACCACAGCAGGATTATGACCAATTCGCAACTGGAGAACTCTTGGCTTTACAGCGGCGGGGCCACGGGCGCACGAACCCTACTGGGGGCCATCGCGTCCTCGACAATCGGTGTCGCGGGTACCGTTTTCTCCATCACCATTGCGGCTCTGTCGCTTGCAGCTGGACAGATGGGCCCGCGGCTGCTGCGGAACTTCACGAGCGATCGTAGCAACCAGTTTACGCTGGGTGTCTTTGTCGGCACGTTTTCATATGCTCTTCTGGTCCTGCGGGCAGTTCGCACCCAAGGCGAGGGTGTTTTTGTACCCCATCTCGCACTCACCGTCGCCATCGCACTTGCGTTCGTCTGTGTGGCCACCCTCGTGTTTTTCGTTGGCCATATGGCGGGACGCATAAACGTCGACACGGTGATCTCGTTGGTGAGCAACGACATGCAGCTTGCATTCGACCGAATCGCAAAGAAGGACAGGCAGCCCGAGGCTCCTCCGCCCTCATTTTGGAGCGGTGCAACGGTCATTTTCGACAGCCGGCAAGGCTATCTTCAGCAATTGGATGAGTCAGGATTGGCCAAGTGGGCGGCCAGCAGGGGAACCACGCTGCGACTGCTGGCCCGGCCAGGTGACTATGTATTTCCCGGAGCGCCAGTCGCATTGATGACACGGCCCGCTGAGGGCGCAGCGGATGCGATACGAGATGCTACGGCACTCAGCAGTGAACGTGGCAGTTCGGCCGATATGAAATTCGCAGTGCGGCAGCTTGTCGAAGTTGCCGTCCGTGCGCTATCTTCGGGGATAAACGATCCATACACAGCTCTGACCGTGATCGACCGGTTCGGGGCAACCTTATGCAAGCTTGCACCCTTGCACCTGCCCAGCGGTGTCTTGATCCACGAGGGAACGCCTGTCCTAGTGTCACCCAGCGTTGACTACGATGGCCTGTTGGACGACATGTTCCACATGATAAGGCAGAACGGTTCGAGCAGTCCGGTTCTGCTCATGAGGATGCTGGAGGTGCTGACGGTCGTTATGGCGTGCGACCAGGCCCCGTCTCGTCGAGCTGCGCTGCAACGCCACGCCGATCTACTGCTGGGCGACGCCAAACGGAACATCCACACGCCCGAGGATCTCCGCGACATCGTCCGCAAGTACGCTGGATTCATGACGATGAAAACTCGTGGCCCCCTCCACTACCTCAATTCTGACGGAATGGCCTGAGGGTTGGCTGGGCGGATCGACTGCCCGATTTGCCAAACGCACTTCTCGGCAAAGGAACTCCGACCGCCACTATCCTCGTGCAGGCTGGCCAGCGGCCGGCATCCTGGTCCGCACAGTCATTATACTCTACTGACCTTATATCCCAGCTGGTGTTTAACGTTCATCTAGAAAGATCAATTGAACGTTCGTCAGCATCTTTAAAGTTCCTCTTAGTCTTATCACGAGATTTTTCGTGAATTTACTTTAGGTGCGGAACAATAGCTTGTTCCATTGGTTGGAACTTGGAGATCCCATCGGCCGCGATCGGCAGGTACGCATCGCCTGAGCTGATCCGCGGGGAAGGCAGGTGCAACCCTTCGTTTCGCGCGCCTGCCAGGTCTTGACAAGCCTTCGTCGGCAAGTCCGGCGAAGCCAGCTCAGAGATGAGCTCGGGGTCTCGCGGCCTGTAAGGCCACCAGCCATCGCGGGTGACGCACGCAGGTCATAAAGCACCGACCAAAGGAGTAAAACATGAAAGGCTTGATTCTCTCTCTGGCCATGATGGCGTTCGCTGTACCCGCGTTTGCCCAATCAGGCGACACAAGCAACACCACAAAGAGCGCTCAAACTGGCGAAGGCGGAAATGCCCAGCAAAACAAAGACATGGCGATGACGGTGGAAAAGTTGAAACTCAGCTCAAGAACGCGGGGTTCAAGCAGATCCAAGTGCTGGACGCCTCGTATCTTGTCCAGGCTCAGACGGACGACGGAGACCGGATCTTCATGGTCATCAACCCGCCTGCGAGCTTGTCCGACACCACCTCGGCCACGGGGAACCAAGGTAGCGTCGCGCAGTGAATCTC
This sequence comes from Mesorhizobium sp. B2-7-3, assembly GCF_006440715.1. Taxonomy (NCBI): domain Bacteria; kingdom Pseudomonadati; phylum Pseudomonadota; class Alphaproteobacteria; order Hyphomicrobiales; family Phyllobacteriaceae; genus Mesorhizobium; species Mesorhizobium sp. B2-7-3. Next base: position 254,519 of record NZ_VFTY01000007.1, on the reverse strand, counting down.
TGATCGCCAAAGGTGCGCGGCCCCCGGCCGCCACCGAACCCATGTTCAATTCGGTTCCTCGCGTCAAGAGGCCCGCGGTGCTGTTTAACCGAGCCGGGCCCCCGTACCCTAGCTGAGGATTTGGATGCTCTTCTCACACTCCGATCGCTATTGCGGGCCAAACCGCCCACGAATGACAGTTTCAGTCCCTTGGCTCCGCGAGGTGGCGTTCCGTCGCGCTTGGGGAATAGGAGGGCCGGCCGGGCCAGGTGAGGCCGTCCACCTACCAGGGCTGCGTGCAGTCATGTGTAGGCCGACACGATCCTCCAGCATGAGCTGCCGACCCAGGCCGGCAAGTATCTTCTCTTTCTGGTTAGTGGCGATTCAGCTTCTGAAGGCCAGATGGTCATCTGCTGAAGCCAATCCCACGGTGGGTCGACTGTGACACCGGTACCTTCAGTCCGCCGCCTTGCGCAGGGCGGTTTGTTTGGGCCATCCCGGTCGGGAACGACCGCCTCGGGCAGACTGCCTCGGGCAGACTAGAGTTCGCGCCAGACCACATAGACCACAGCCAGAGCACGGCTTTGAAGCAAGGCAAATATTGCAAATCACCGGAACACCAATGGAGGTACGCCGTGATCAAATACCATACTGCTCGCCTTGAGGAACTTATCGAGCAATACATGGAGACGAGGTCCTGGACCTGTTCGCCTGTTTCGGTGGCGGCGGCGGCGGCAATTATCCTCGCGGAAATGCCGGATTGTGCCATCCAGGCACAGGAGCTAAGCAGCATGATCGCCCGTTCGGCCGTCCGGCACGGGCACGCAGTGAGCTTCGACTTGTGATCCGCTCCGCGAGAAGCTCGCAAGCAGTCAGCGGGCCCAGTTTAGTGCCATGAAGAAGCTGGCAGGCATTTCTGCAATGTACGGCGGCGATCTCCCTCGCTTCTCGGGTCATGGCCAAAATGTGTGGTGACGGGCGCCGGCACGTTCACTGCGCTCTGGCCAAGCCGTAGCCGACAGCATCGCCGCTTGCCGGTGAGTTCCGTGCTTGCGCGGCGAACTGTCGAAATCAGAGTTTCCTGATCGTGGCCGGCCCAGCCTTCAGCCGCACCACCAGCGCGGCATCGAAGCCGTCCAGAGCCTCGACTTCGGCCCATCGTTTGAAGGGCCGGTGGTCGCACAATCGGCGGGCCAACCGAGCATCCATGCCAGGCAATGCCGCCAACTCGTTCTGCGAAGCCGAATTGATGTCGAGAACCTGGCCGGCGTGATGAGCAGTTGCATCATGCTGTGTGCCGGCAGCGTTTCGGATCGTCTTCATCCTCGCCTCCCTGGGTTCTGCTACTGTCGGCGCCAGCACTGGAATACCTGCCTCGCCGCCGCGATCATCAGTCGATCGCCGTCCGGTTTAAATATGACCCGTTCTGCAAACGTCCAGAGTTTTGCTCAATCCGGTATGCTTCCATTACCGAAATCCACCGAGCTGTGAGTTTAGGCCAGCAGAGCGCTGCGGGAACCGGTCGACGGGGGCGCAGATCGCCCGAAAAGCCAAGCCGGTCGCTGGTTCGATCGCCTTTTGGAGAATTCCGAATGATGGATTGCAAGACTACCCGGGTTCCAGTGCGATCAGCAGATCACTACCCCCCGGAAACCCATGTTTGTGCGGGCTAGCCTCGACGCGCTGCGAGGTCAAGCCGCATCGTGACTGCGTCGTCGCCAGCTGTGCGGCACGCGACGTCCCAGGATTGCAAAGGCCTCTCGGCGCTGCGATATGTTGGCGACTATCTGCAGGCCACCGGCCTCTTCGAGGAGATCAATCTTCTAGCCGATCCCGATGAGCCGCGCGACCTGTTGGCATGCTGCTGAGGGCGGCCCTGCAGCCGGCAGCTGAACAAGGCCATCTCCTGGAAGCAGCTGAACAAGGCCATCTCCTGGAACACGAGTTCTGACTACGCCCTGCTCCAGTGGTAACCAACCAACATTACCCGCCCTGGTGTGGTGCGAGCTAGCCCCTGTTTTAGCTATGCTCAAGTGCCTCTCGGACCCCGCGTCTAGTGGCCGGAGGCTGTTATATGCCTGGCTTCGCGAAGGGCGAACTTGCCCATGATCGTGGCGCTCGCTTGGTTTAAGCCGACCAGCTCCACGTCCACTTTCTGAGCTTGGAATTTCAGGACCGCCCGGTCAATCGCTCCCACTCCCGTTAGATCCCAGACATGAGCGTGAGAGAGGTCGATGCGGACGCTATCCAGGTTCTCGCCGAAGTCGAGGGCCTCAAGGAATTCCCCCGCCGTGGCGAAAAAAAGCTGACCCAGGATGGTGTAGGTCCGCACCCGTCCGTCCTGCGAGCTCTCTGAGACAACCCTGAAAATCTGCGAGACTTTCCACGCAAAGAAGATGCCGGAAAGCAACACGCCGACCCCTACACCAAGCGCAAGGTTGTGCGTTCCCACCACGGTAAACACGGTTGCCAGCATGACAAGGCTGGAGCGGCGGGGATGCGTGCGCAGGTCGTTGATGGAGGACCAGGAAAATGTGCCGATCGAAACCATGATCATGATCGCCACCAAGGCCGGCATTGGCACCATCCTGACCCAATCGTTGAGCAGCAGAAGCAGGCAGAGTAGGAACGAGCCCGCGACGAAGGCGGAAAGTCTCCCGCGACCGCCCGATTTAACATTGATCACCGACTGGCCGATCATCGCGCAGCCCGCCATGCCGCCCAGGAAGCCAGTGCAAAAATTGGCAATACCCTGACCGACGCACTCGCGGTTCTTGTCGCTTCTGGTGTCGGTCATCTGGTCCACGATGGATGCTGTGAGCAAGCTCTCCAGCAAGCCGACGGCAGCAACGCCGGCTGAATAGGGAAGGATGATCCACAACGTGTCCAACGTGTAAGGCACGTCGGGGATCAGGAATCTTGGGAGGCTTGACGGTAATTCTCCAAGATCGCCGACCGTACGCACATCAAGGCCCAGCGTCAGCGAAGCCAGGGTAAGGACGACGATGCAGACGAGTGGGGAAGGAACGGCCTTGGAGATTCGGGGGAAAAGATAGATTATCGCCAACCCGGCGGCGATCATCACGTAGGTTTCCCAGGTCTTGCCGATCAATTCGGGAAATTGCGCCATGAAGATGAGAATGGCGAGTGCATTGACGAAGCCGGTGAGAACCGAGCCAGAGACGAAACGCATGGCATGGCCAAGCCGGGCAAATCCCGCGAGCACCTGTAGTACACCCGCCAGTACAGTCGCCGCCAGGAGATACTGCAGGCCATGATCGCGAACGAGCGACACCATAAGAACGGCCGTGGCCGCTGTTGCGGCCGAGATCATCCCCGGTCGACCGCCGGTGATGGATATAATGACGGCAATGGAGAATGAGGCATAGAGTCCGACTTTGGGGTCGACCCCCGCGATGATCGAAAATCCGATCGCCTCGGGTATCAGTGCGAGAGCTACGACAATGCCCGCGAGCAAGTCCCCGCGGAGGTTGCAGAGCCATTCTCGGCGATACCTTTCCAAGGAATTCATAAGTGTCCGAAGTGAACGCAAAGCCGCCCCCTCAAAAGGGTGAACGCTAACTGGGCTTTGGAAATTGTCCGGCGGATCAGCGGCCGGAATAGCCACCCGGGATCACACCGGGTCCGAATTGAGTTGTTCCCGTATAGCACGTGATTGCTGCAAAGCAACATACGATCCGGGTGCTTGCCCGGCCAGACCGAGGCTGCGCAACATTGCGCATGGCCTAACCGGTGACCCTCCACCCCAATTTGCGGGGGTGGCCCTTCTTCTCACGTTGGTCGCCGAGCTACCGCTGCTCCCCGCTGCCATCTAACGTGAGCGGTCCGGCATAAACCCCCGCGGAAACGCCGGACCGCTAAGGAAGTGCTGGCGCGTTCGCACTTCCTCGATCGAAAAAGCTTAGAGCTGCAACGCCGCGGCAACCGTATTCAGTGGCGCCCCAACCGAGCGCTGAATTTGCAAGCTCGACGCAAGTTTGTGTCCTGCAAAAATCAAGCCGATTCCTCTCGTAAATTCGAGCCTTCCAGTCACTGCCGAGCTTCCAAAGCCGTCAATGCCGTGCTTCTGAGACATCCGTTCGTCGCTGCTACGGCCGGCCAGCAACTTAACCTCTGACCTTGGGGGCGACATTTCTGCGGCTGGCCACTTCCATTTCCTTTGCTTCCTTCTCCAGGCGATCCGGCGTGGCAGAGCCCATCAGCGCATATGCCGTGCCACCTGACTGCCAGTAAACGGTGGGCACTCGACCGTCAGTGGCCGGAGTTGGGGGCACGGCGTCTTCGCCGTTCATGGGAACTGCCACCAGCGTAATACGGCCAACACTTGGGGTGTCCGCCGTTACTACCAGGCTCTGCTTCCCGTTCCAGGGCTGAACCTGAACGTCCTTCACCCGCCAGACTGTCGGAAGAGCGGGCATGCTTATGTTTACCGCTCCGATCAGCCGTTCGATCTTATCCTGCTTCGGCTCGCTGCCCTTCTCAGGGCCGGCATTGAGCTGGGCGACCCGCAACGCGTCCCGCGCAGCCAGGATGAACGTCTCATCCGCCTTTTGACCGCCTTGGCGAAGCGGCTCGGTCAACGAATTGGCTGACCAGCCCAAGAAGACCAGCGCCGCCGCAGCCAGCTGCAACTTGAACACCGCAAATACTTTCCTTCGTCGGAACGCGTTCTCCAACTCCCGGGCCCTGTCCAGGCTTGCTCGAGGTGGAAACAGCCGCTGGGGCTGGACATTGCGCAACGCTTCCATGCGCTGTGCTTGCGCGAATACCTCCGCCGCTGCTTCCGGCTCGCGGGCAAGACGCGCCTGGAGTTCAGACCTCCGGGACGGCAACAGCTCGCCGTCAAGAAACCGGTTTATCTCCTCTTCGGAAATTCGGTCACTTGGCCACATCACGGCCTCCCACTATTTTCAATTGAGCCCGTGCGGTGTCGTTCGTCTTTTCCATATTGTGTTTCAGGGCAATCCGGGCCCGGCTCAAACGAGACATCACTGTTCCCACCGGAACCCCAAGCACCGCGGCAGCATCCGAATAGGTGAAGCCTAAGACGGCGACCAAATGGAGCACTTCGGCTTGGTCAGACGGTAGTCCCTCTAGCGCCCGTTGAACGTTGGAGAGCTCAGCGCAGTGTTCTTGTGATGGCATCAGCAACGGGTCGCATTGTTGGGCATAAGCGGCCAAGCGACGGCGCTCAGCATCAGCTCGGACAGCGCTTGTGAAAAATGTGTTCCGAACGATCGTGATCAACCACGGCATCAGCGGGCGCGACGCGTCGTAGGTGCGCGACAACCCGAGTGCCCGAACAAGCGCCTCCTGCACCAGATCGTCCGCGTCGGTGTCATTTTTTGTGAGCACCCTGCTGTAGCGCCACAGGTCCTCCAAGTGTGGAGTGACGTCGAAGTTCACCTTCATGGTCCATATACTGATCGGGAGCCGAAACTATTCCAACCCCACTGACTACAATTTGCTACCGCCGGTCTGATTCTACCGATGGATCAAATCGTCGCCTGGGACTGGATCCATCAACCGTGTTTCAAGCCACTCGCTCAGAGCTCTCTCAATGAGATCATCGCGACTGACATTCATCCGGCTCGCCAGAGTTGCCAGCCCGTCTGCAGTTTTTGGCCTCAGTGGCACACCTGGCGTGTTTCGTAACATGAAGGCTGCGCGCAGGTCCGAGCGCTGCAAATCCGCTACTTCGTGGCCGGCCGTGTCATTCCTGGCGCCAGACAGTGTCATGGATGTTCCTTTCGGCGGGGGAGGCCCAGCAGTGAAGGGACAACCAAGGAGGGCCTGCTGGGCCTGACAGGCGAGGGGCGACTAGCTTGCCTGCCTGGAATATACCGGACAGCACCGGAAACTATTCCAAGGCCGCCGGATTTTTTGCCCGCCCAAAGGGCGAGACGGATCACAGCTGTATCTCCTTCTCGGGGATGAGAGGCCGGCGCGGGTGCTAAAGAGATTAGCGCCCCGAGAGCTTGAAGGGGGCGCGCTTGGCATCGGGTGTGAATGGGTGGCGCCAAGCTGAAGATCGGACCAGCTCAGGCCGCTCTATCCGAGGCTGTCGGCAAACCGAGGCTATGTCTGCAAGCCGCAAGCGAGAATGACCGGAACTAACAATCGGATCGGACGGACCGGCGCGAAAACCTCTTGGTGCCAGCAAAAGTAGGACAACTGCGGCCGCGATCAATGCGATTACGATAGCAGTCTTCAAAATCTCTCTCATGGGTTCCCATTCAAGATGGTGAGAGTGAGCCTGATGACTGAGCAGTCGCTCCTATTCGATGTCGAGCCAGCAACGCCTCTGGCAGTACCAAGCAGGGCCATTGGAATTCTATTTGCAAGCGCTACTCGCCTGCAATGCGGCGCTCAATCCCATCAGGGAATATACGTACTGGGTCTGGGTGCCCCTCCAGGACGTGGCGAACAGCTTCATGTTGCTTCCGGCCCGCATCGCACTGATCATTGACCGATCCTCACCGGCGTTCTGAAGCCAGGCCTTGTTATCTTGCGTGAACATTGAGAAGCGCTGGTCTGCAATCACCACATTGATATTCGACCCTGGCTTGAGCCGATACCCCATGATTGCCTCGGGCTGTTCCTCGACCGGTGTGCGCGAGACCGTTACAAAATTTTCGCCATGATCGACACCGGCCGGCAGTTTGGAAACGGGGACACTCAAGACATAGCACCTTGTCGTGTCGGCACGATAAGAATAGACGCCCCAAGCGCCGTGCCGCGAGAGGAGTCTTGGGGCAGCCTGCACCCAAGTGGTAGAAACCAGCAAACATGCGATGCCCGCTCCAACTGATTTGATGCCCATTATTTCCTTCCAGCTTAGCAGCGCCATAGTGTCCCCGAGGCTTTCGCCCGGAAAAATCTCGCTTTCGGCTCTTCGAGGGTTCGTGACTGCCGTCAGCTTGCCGTCACCACGATTCACGAAATGGTGAGTGGAAGGATCCGGCCCGCAACAGGCAGCTCGTTGTTCACAAGGGGGGTCGCTCAACAATCCGTCCTCTGGATGCTTGCCTGTGATCGTCCGCAAGCCACTCGACCCGTGCGGGTTCGCTTCAAAGCACCTCGCCGGGATAGACGCCCCACATACTGATCTGCCTGATGAAGCCGGATTTGGGGCCCAGTGCAACAGCACACCATTGTCCGTCGCATCGGGTCAGTTCTACCCGCACGCCAGGCTGCAGCCAGGCAACAACCGAACTGCCACTGGACGGTTTGTCTCGCAGCGCAACGTTGTCCTTGGCCCAGGGCTCGACAACGGCCGCCCTGCGGCCTGACAGGAGCGATTCATGAATCCATCCGCTGGTTCCGTCCCAGTCTCTGACCCGTCGCCAATTGTCATACTGTTGGTAGATTTCCAGCGGCATTCCCGGGCGCATAAGGACCCATTCAACTTGATACCCCATGCCAGGACCGACACGAAGGTTGGCTGATGAGGCTCTCAGCGCGGCAAAGCGAGGCAGAACGAGAAGATTAGCCTTGGAGCGGAGTCCCGTCGCCGTCGCGGATCCTGCGAGCGATCCAGCTATCAGAATGAACCGAGCAAGAGAGATAGACCAGTGATGCCCGGCCTTGCTGAGGACGTTCGGGCCGAGATTCGCCGTCGACTTCATGCAATCTGCCACGGAATGTGGAACGGCAATCTCGCATGCAGCAAACGAGAGCGTTGATTGCCGGACGCCGTTCCTATGCTCTTGTAGAAGCCCGACCGAGCTTTGAGGCGAGGTGATTTCAATGCCGCGAGAAGATGCACGATCCGTCGGTCCAGGTAGCGTCCAGATCGGCCACTGCAGTGCAAGCCGCCGGGGGGTTCAGATCAGGTTTTACCGGTTGCGTCATACGCCATTGAGGTTCTCGGCAGCAGACGACGTATGGCATCAGCCCTTTGTCTGATCCTCAGACACGGTGCTCGTCGGAATCGCGTCCAACGCGACCAGTTTTTCCGCGCACAGATCAGCGGCGCCCGGTGCATCCTTTTTTATTCCGGCGAATTTGACCCAGCCACCGTCGGTAATGAAACCGTCCCTCTGATAGGAAGACGTTTCCTTCAGCTTGGCCAGATTTTGGCTCGCGTCGGACGCCGTGATAAACTTTTGGACACACAGATTGGCGGCCAGTTCTGCCCTGGCTTTTATGGCTGAGGTCTTGGCCATTTCCGCCGCAGTTCCTGCCAGGGTCCAGCCGCCGGCAGTGAATCCGACGATGATGGTGAGGACCACCGCGCCTACCACTGACCAGAACCAGAGCGTCTTGGAAGGCCGATATTCTTCGAATTGTTGCGACATTTCCTGGTTCTCCGTCTCGTTTGTTCTCTGTGGACTGGGATCGAAGCCAACCCGCGCAGGTCGTCAAAAGCTTGCTGCTGGCTGTCCAGCAGGTGGAGGGGTGGGGCATCTCACCGGCAGAGCTTCCGATTTGTCTGATGCACAATATACTTAGCATGGGCGGAATCTATTCCACGCCGGTCGCAAGTTTCTGAAGGCAAGATGCTGGCTGCCCGTTTTCTCAGCCGCCTGATCTCTTCCTGTGGCGTAGCGCTACAGACGGAAACTTCGAAGGGAGCCCGATGTCGCGGACTCGTGGGTCAGGGCGAGAACCGCAAATCGGCACAGCGGTAGCAATGCGCAGCAAGGGTCGGTCTACCACCTTGGCGTCAATCGGCCGCTGAACTGTCGATGTGCTTGCCCCCAAGTTTGGCTTCTGCGGGTTTCGCCGTCACCAGTACCCTCTTCGACACACTCTGTCCGACAGGGGCGGAGGAGCTCATATCTCGCCCACGACCGTGCCGTCACCGTTGGCCACCATCGCCGCAATTTCCCGGCAGGCATCCACGTCGCTTGCTTCTTCAAGTGCCTCCAGTGGAGCGCGAACGCGCAACCACACGGCATCACCGGTTGGTTGGGCCAGAACCGCCTTCACCGCTGGCACGACGGGCAGCTTCAGGAGCTTGCCAAGCAGGTCGTCGATCAAGCGATCGTCCTCACCGCGCACGAGTTTCGCCAGCAGCGCCGGTGCGAAATTGGCCGCCCCGCTGATCGCCCCGCTGGCGCCTTGCCTGACCGCTCTCGCCGGATGGCCTTCATGGCCGACGAGTATGGCGAGGTCGCGATGCTGGGCAAGCAGCGCCGCCAAGTGCGATCCTCGTGAATGCTCCCTCAGGCCAAGACTCCTTAGAATCTCCTCCTTCCCTGCAGCTCACGAGGACGTCCACGACTTCCCGGCGAAGGTTAAAGTCGGTGCGACCAGTCGGATGCGTCCGCCTGAACGAACAGGTAAATGCCGATGGCCAGCAACATCGCCAGCATTATCCAGATGATCAGTTTCGAGATGTTCACAGGTGGCAGATAATCGCAATGGCGCCCCGGCAGCAATTCACATTTCGAGGCTTGAGCGTTTGAGGGATAAGATTGCACGATTGCGTTATCGCTCTTGATCGGCCTCTTTTTTTAGCGTTCCCTGATGCGTTGTGACGAGATCGATTTTCGAAACGATATTCGCTGTCGCTGCTGGGGTCGCCCTGTCGACTGCACTCGGCTATCTCGCCTATGCTTGGCCGGGCGATGCCGTGCCCATGCTGGAATGGCTTGCCAGGCCGTTTACATTCAGCACCCTTCTGTGGGCGGCGCTCGGGGCGATGTTTGGGCTCAGCGCCTTGCAATTTCGGCGAGGCCGAACAGGCGTCGGCCGCAAAATGCGGCGCGACGAGCGGGAAACCCCATAGCGGACAAGAGCCTGCTAGACATGCGGAGGCTCCGGTGAACAGCACGCGCTCATTGTGCTGCGAAGCAGGGTCCACCGGGGCCCTCAAATTTCTGCGCCTGTAAATGCTTCGATGAAGAAGTAGTTAGTCGCCGTCATGCTCAGCAGATGAAGCCATGAACATACCGGCGAGGCGTGCCCAGTCATTCCGCGCCACAAACGCTCGGATAAGGCATGCTGCCGCAAACTCCTGCCCGGTTCCTTCGCCTCTCGCGACACCCAGAAAAGGAGTGCCCGGTTGGAGGAACAAAACTCTGCCCCTTCAGTTCGGCCCGAGGTGCTGCGCCCCGGTGTTGCACGTGAGCCCGACGTGAGTGCCCTCTGGGGTGAACCGTCGGATCGGCCACCCCCAAAACGGAGACAATCATGTTTCACCACGTCAAGGAACTTCAGTTCAACGCGCGCGTATCTGAACCCGACCCAAAATTCGCTGCCCTGCTGCTTGAACAATTCGGTGGCGCCAATGGCGAGCTGGCCGCCGCGATGCGGTATTTTACCCAGGCCTTCTCAACCCGCAAACCTTACCCCGACAAGTACGATATGTTGATGGACATTGCGACGGAGGAGTTCAGCCATCTCGAGATCGTCGGAGCAACCATCACGATGCTTCTGGACGGGGTCAACGGTGAACTGAAGAATGCGGCCGAGGCGAGCCCCCTGAACAAACTGACGAAAGGTAAGGCCGGCAAGGAGGATGTGCTCCATGAGGCGTTGACCAACCCACAATTTCTGGTTCAATCAGCTGGCGGACCGACCTTGACGAATAGCCAAGGTGTGCCGTTTTCCGGCAGCTACATAGACGCCAACGGCGATTTGACCGTGGACCTGCGCTCGGACATGGCCGCCGAGGCGCGAGCGAAGATCACCTACGAATACCTGATGAAATTCACGGACGATCCTCTTGTCCACGACAGCCTGCGATTCCTGATGACTCGCGAGATCGCCCACTTCCAGATGTTCGGGGCAGCGTTGGAGACCATTCAACCCAACTTCCCAATGGGCGTCCTGCAGGGAGACCCGCGGCATACCCACACCTACTTCAATCTCTCGAACGGAGCCGAGGCGCGGGGTCCCTGGAACGAGGGACAGGGTCCGTGGAGCGCCGGCGAGAGCTGGGACTATGTGAAGGAGCCTCACAAGCACGTCATCGACACCCAGGGAGAGATCAACCACGAACCAAAGAGCGTCAACATCACTCAAAAGCAGGTGGAGGCCAAGAACAAGGAGCTCTCCCACAAACGCAGCGCCGAGGTCAAAGCAAAAACAACCTCTGCTCCCACCCAGTGGTCCTCCTATCCGCAGGACTCGATCGACAGCCCGGTGAAAGCGCAATCCACGGGAATCTGACGACGTGGGTGAGAGCGAGAACCAAGCCTCGCCCGAACCCCGGCCCAATAACACGCCGGTTCTTGAGATCTCGTATTTCACGGATCCACTGTGCTGTTGGAGCTGGGGCTTCGAGCCTCAATTGAGACGCTTACGCTACGGCTTCGCCGGTCGGATTGCGTTGCGATTGCGTTTGGGCGGCATGATCGGTAGCTGGGACAGGTTCAGTGATCCACTAAACGACGTTCACCGCCCGGCGCAGATGGGTCCGATCTGGATCCAGGCGGCTCGTATTACTGGCATGCCATTCGAGCCGACGATATGGGCTCGCGATCCGCCAGCCTCTTCGTGGCCTTCCTGTCTCGCGGTCAAGGCGGCGGGTCTCCAGTCGGCCGCCGCCGCCGACCTCTATCTGCGCCGCATTCGCGAAGCCGTGATGATTGAAGGCCGGAATATCGCGAAAGAAGAGGTGCTGGCCGACATCGCACATGAGCTTGCCAAAGCACGCCCTGATCTGCTCGACCCCAAGCGGCTCGAGTTGGACGCAATCGGAGCCGAGGCGCGAGCCGCGCTCGAGGAGGATGTGCGCGAAGCCAGATTCCGAGGCGTCGGCAGATTTCCCTGCCTCAGCCTCAGTCGGCCGGGAGCGGATCGCGCCTGGATAGTCGGCTGGCTGCCTTGGGATGAATTGCTCGCCAGATTGCTCACCTATGCCCCCGACCTCGGGGCGGCGCGGGAGCCCCCCAGTGCTGAAGCGTATGCACTTTACTGGGGTGGGATGACGCCCCGGGAAGCTGAGGGCACAACAGGCAATCCAGACGGCACGATGGCCAACAAAGCTGCGTTTCCCTAGGCACGCGCGGCGCGTTCCGCCGCTCACGTCGAGCTTCCGCCGCTCACGTGATGGTGAAGCCGCGGTTGGAACAGACCGGCCAAGCTCGGGTTAGCAAAGTGCTCCGTCCCGCAAGACGCCCCTTTGGGATCGCTTAAACAAACGTCGCAGGAACGATCATGAAAACCCAGCAACTGCCGAACATCAATCATCGTGGCCCGCTCGTCGTCATCACAGCGGCGGTGCTGGCGAGCGCAATCGCTTTCTACTACTTCGCCACCCCACTGACTGGGGTAAATGGAACCCCCGGAGCCATGCTTGTGCTCGTTGCCAGCCTGGCACTTGCGCTGGATGGCCTCGTATTGCGCTTCAGAAGAGGTGGTGTCGTCTTCACCCTGGCCTGGATCTTGGGCCTTCTAGGAGCACTCGGCACATTCACCGCCGCCGTGTTTCTCCATGCCTGGTGGCTCGTGGCTGCCGTGGCCGTTGTGTTGGCCGGGCTGCTGATCACGCTGGGTTTCCGTCAGACCAAGATTCAGGATACGTCCCAATGAAAACTGGTAACTTCCGTACGAGCGTGGCCTTTGCCGTCTTCCTGTTGATCGGGGTCGGCATACATTCAGTCTCTGCCCAAAATGACAATAATTCACCCGCGTCGCAACCGGGCGGCATACCGGATGCCGTTAAACAGCCGAACGACACGAGCGGAGGCGCCAGCCCTTCGGCCGGGGGCGCGGGTTCGCCGATGGAAGCGACAACGGCCCCGCTCCCCGCACCAAAGCCAATCCCTCTGATCCCGCCGCAGCCGACCTGGAGCAGCTTTCATGGCCAGCTTAATGGCCAAAAGTTCTCGCCGCTCACCCAGATTACCGCGGCAAACGTTGGCTCGCTGCGTAAAGTATGGGAGCTGCACACCGGTGATATGTCGGACGGCTCAGGGGCATTGCCAGCCTCGGTCTGGTCCGCAACTCCCATTTTCGCCAACGACACGCTTTATATCGGGACACCCTTCTACGGGGTGCTGGCACTCGATCCGGGGACAGGGGCGATCAAGTGGAAGTTCGAGTCCAAATCCACTTTGAAAGCATTGACACAGCCAGCCTTGAAGAACCGTGGCGTTGCTTACTGGCAGAGCAAGAATCCGATAGCCGGCGAAGGCTGTCAGAAGATCGTCTATCTCGGCACCATGGATGCGCACCTCTTCGCGCTCGATGCCGATTCCGGACAGCTCTGCAAGAAATTTGGCTCGGGTGGCGTGTTGGATGTGAACCAGTGGAACGACATCAACGCCAAGTACCCGCTTTCGCTGTTGCAGCCGCCCACCGTGGCGGGCAACCACGTCATCATCGGCTGGGCTGGTAAGGATTGGGCCTATGCCGAGGCTCCTCCTGGGACGGTGTTCTCGTTGGATCCGCAGACCGGCGTGCGACAGTGGTCGTTTTCGGCACTGCCTGCGCAGATCGCAAAACGGACCGGGACCGCCAATGTTTGGACGGCAATGTCCGTGGACGAAGGGCTCGGGCTCGTGTACCTGCCGGTCTCCAGCCCGTCGCCGAACTACTGGGGCGGCAACCGTGCCGATCCCATACCACTTGCGACATCGACCACCGCGCTGGATCTCGAAACCGGCAAGGTCGTCTGGTCGCGACAGTGGGTCCATCACGACATCTGGGACTACGACATCAATTCCGCGCCTACGCTTATGGACATCACCGTGGCGGGCAAACAAATTCCTGCCCTCATGCAGGCGACGAAGATGGGCTTTCTGTTCGTCGTTGACCGGCGCACCGGAAAAGACGTCTGGCCGATCGATGAACGCCCTGTACCGGGCGGCGACGGCAGCGTCCAAGGGGAAGTCTACGCTCCCACGCAGCCCTTCCCCACCAAACCCGCACCGCTGCTGGACCAGTCCAAAAAGCCACCCATCTGGCGAATAGCTGATGTCGTCGGCCTGGGCGAGTGCTCCCGGCTATGGGACAACCTCTCCTATCGTGGCATGTACAGCCCCCCGACACACAAGGGCGAAGGCGTGCTGGCTTACCCGGATTCGGCGGGCGGCGTCCAATGGGGCGGGGTGGGGTTCGATCCAGGCACCCAAACGGCGGTGGTCAACTTCTCGCACGTCGTCCAATCCATCAAGCTCTATCCCCGCGATGAATACCAGCGGCTCGCCGGCGATTCCGGCAATGAGCAGGGCTACTATCCGCAGGAGGGCGCACCCTACGGCATGTCGCTGCACAACGCTCTCAACTGGCTTGGCATGCCCTGCTGGGCACCCCCCTTTGGAGAAATCGCCGCCATCGACATGACCACCGGCGACATCAAATGGCGCCGGCCGATGGGAGCATCGCAGAAGTGGGGCTTCTATATGCCTGAATCACTCGGGTCGGTGACGATTGGTGGCCCGGCCGTGACGGCGGGTGGTTTGATATTCATCGGGGGGTCGATGGACGCCAAGGTGCGCGCCTATTCTCTCACCAACGGACAGGAACTTTGGTCCGACATTGTCCAGGCGCCCGCGGTGGCCAATCCCGCGGTGTACGAGTACCGCGGCCGCGAATACGTGGTGTTCGTCGCCGGCGGAAATACCATTCTGAAAGACCAGGTTGGCGATCAGGTTGCCGCTTATGCCCTTCCCGGGCCGTAACGACCAAACGCCACCACCGGTAAAGCTCTGGTCGCAGGTCCAGTCGCTGCCGCTGTGACTGTCTTGCTCAGGATGCACCATCGGCCACATCCAGGAAGCTGTGAAGGCTACTTCGAATGAGAGTTGGGAATTGCCAAAGCGCAAAGGCGTCGTCGTGCATGCAAGGCAAGGGCGAAGTCCAAAGAGGCACCTGCCAAAGGGTCGATCGCGCCGCACCGCTCATCGCACGAGCCGTGGCCGCTCTGTCGGCAACCTCCGCGGTTCTGACCGGGTGTTCGGGAGGCGTATTCGATCCGCAGGGACCAATCGCGGCCGGCAACACGAAAATCTTGCTCAATTCGCTGGCCGTAATGCTGGTCATCGTGATCCCTACATTGGTCGCGCTGCTCCTTTTCGCCTGGAAATTCCGAGCCACAAACAGTCAGGCCCGCTACGACCCCGAGTTTGTTTATTCCGGTCGCATAGAGCTGATCGTCTGGGGGATTCCAACTTTGACGATCCTCTTCCTTGGTGGACTCATCTACTACGGATCACATCACCTGGATCCCCGCACGCCGATAGCTTCAGATAAGCCACAGCTGAATGTCCAAGTCGTGGCGCTCGACTGGAAATGGCTCTTCATCTATCCCGACCAGCAAGTCGCCACTGTCAACAAGCTTGTCATCCCGGCTGGCGTGCCGATACATTTCACATTGACTTCCGCCAGTGTCATGAATGCTTTCTTCGTGCCGCAGCTCGGCAGCATGATCTACGCCATGAACGGTATGCAGACAGACCTGCACCTGCAGGCTGACCACGTGGGTACCTACTACGGGCAATCGGCGCATTTTAGTGGCGACGGCTTTTCGGATATGCACTTCCAGGTGCACGCGATCCCGGCACAAGAATTTGACGCCTTCGTATCCGGTTTGAAAGCCGAAACCGGCGTCTTGAACGCCGACGTCTACCTCAAGCTCGCGCAACAGGGCAGCGATGTTCCGGCGACCACGTTTGGTCATGCACAACCGGGTTTGTTTGATGCAATCGTGCATCAGGCGCTGCCTCCCGGCCCCGGTCCAGCCGACAACAAGTCCGGCAACAAACCGAACATCAGGCCCGAGTCGTCGCCGTCGCCCACCGCTTCGGCGAACCCGGCGACGAAGCAACGAGAGGAGGCGCACAATGCTCGGTAAGCTCGACTGGTCCGCCATCCCCTTTGACCAGCCGATCCCACTTGGAGCGGCCTTGATCGTGTTTCTTGCCGGCCTCGGTGTGCTAGGCTGGATTACGTTAAAGGGGCATTGGCCTTATCTATGGCACGACTGGATAACGTCCGTCGATCACAAGCGCATTGGCGTTATGTACATTGTGCTTGCCGTACTGATGCTGCTGCGCGGCTTCGTCGACGCAATCATGATGCGCACCCAGCAGCTGTTTGCGATTCACGGACCGGGTTACCTGCCGCCCGAGCACTTCAATCAGATATTCTCGGCCCACGGGACGATCATGATCTTCTTCGCCTCGATGCCGTTCATGATCGGCCTGATGAACTTCGTTGTGCCGCTGCAATTGGGAATACGTGATGTGGCGTTCCCCACGCTCAACTCGGTCAGTTTCTGGCTGACGGCGACCGGTGCCCTGCTGGTCAATATCTCTCTGGTTGTCGGGGAATTCGCGCGCACCGGCTGGCTGCCCTATGCGCCGCTTTCCGAACTCGCATATTCGCCCGGCGTGGGTGTGGATTATTATTTGTGGGCGATCCAGATCTCCGGGGTCGGAACGCTCTTTACCGGCGTGAACCTGGTAACCACCATTTTGAAGATGCGCGCTCCTGGAATGGGGTATCTGCGCATGCCCATGTTCTGCTGGACGTCGTTGGCTTCCAATCTCCTGATCGTTGCTGCCTTCCCGATCCTTACGGCGACGCTGGCGATGCTGACGCTCGACCGCTACCTCGGCTTTCACTTCTTCACCAACGAAGCCGGCGGGAACCAGATGATGTTCGTCAACCTCATCTGGGCCTGGGGCCATCCAGAAGTGTACATCCTGGTGCTTCCCGCCTTTGGCGTGTTCTCCGAGATCTTCTCCACGTTCTCGTCCAAGCCGCTGTTCGGCTATCGCTCCATGGTGGCGGCGACGATGTTCATCTGTCTCGTGTCGTTCATGGTCTGGCTGCACCACTTCTTCACCATGGGCGCAGGCGCAGACGTAAATACGGCCTTCGGCATAGCCACCTCGGTAATTGCTGTTGGAACAGGGGTGAAGATCTACAATTGGCTCTTCACCATGTATGGCGGGAGAATTCGCTTCGACACTCCAATGCTATGGGCGCTTGGCTTTGTCACCACTTTCACCATCGGGGGAATGACCGGCGTCCTGCTTGCAGTGCCGCCAGCCGACTACGTTCTGCACAATTCGCTCTTCCTGGTGGCGCATTTCCACAATGTCATCATCTCAGGCGTTCTCTTCGGCGCTTTCGCCGGCTTTACCTTCTGGTTCCCAAAGGCGTTCGGCTTTCGACTGCACGAGGGATGGGGCAAGGCGGCCTTCTGGCTAACGCTACTGGGCTTCATCCTCGTCTTCGCACCTCTTTATGTGGTTGGCCTGGAAGGCATGACGCGCCGGCTCCAGCACATTGAAGTGGATGCTTGGGCGCCTTGGATCGTCATCGCGGCAAGCGGTATCGCGGTAATGCTTTTAGGTGCGGCCTGCCAGATCGCGCAGCTCTTCCTGTCAATCAGGGACCGTGACCAGCTTCGCGACGACACTGGCGACCCTTGGGACGGGCGCTCGCTCGAGTGGTCGACACCGTCGCCACCCCCTCCGTTCAACTTTGCGCACCAGCCGCATGTCGAAAACGAGGAGCCCTATTGGAGCATGAAACAACGCGTGATCGAAGGCCAAGACCCAAAGACGGTCAGGCAGTACGAACCGATCGACATGCCAAAGAACAGCCCAACGGGTTTCGTGACTGCATTCTTCGCAACGCTTATCGGATTTGCACTCATCTGGCACATCTGGTGGCTGTCAATTCTCGGGTTCCTCGGCGCCTACGCCACATTTGTCGTGTTCGCCTGGCGAGACCAGGCCGAAATCGTGATCCCTGCCAAAGAGGTCGAACGGATCGACCGCGACCGCACCGCCGCGCAAATCGCCTGGCTCCGGCGCAGGGAGCAAGTGACATGAGTGACCACTTCGATACGATGCCCAGTGACATCACCGCTGGAAGTACCAGACGCGACCCCTACATGGTGGGCCGTTCGAGCGAGCAGGGAGAAGGGCGCTCACGACACCAGGGTGCCACCGGACACGGCGAGGGCGGTCCCGCCTCGAAATTTGTAACCGTCACCTACGGATTTTGGATTTTTCTCCTGTCCGACATAATCATGTTCTCGGCCATTTTCGCGTCGTACGCGGTGCTCGCGAATGCGACCGATAACGGGCCGACAGGCAAGCAGCTGTTCGACCTCACACGCGTTGCCATTCAGACCGGGCTCTTGTTGACCTCGACCTTCACCGCAGGGCTCGCCTCGCTGGCGGTCGAAAGACGTTCGATGCCTGGCGCACAGTCATGGCTGGTCGTCACTGGGGTCCTTGGAGCATTGTTCCTGCTTCTCGAGGGACAGGAATTCATCACGATGATCGGGGACAATGCCGGTCCCGGCCGAAGCGCGTTCCTGTCGGCCTTCTTCGCTTTGGTCGGGTGCCATGGCGTCCATGTGGGGCTTGGCATCCTGTGGCTCGGAACCATGATGGCCCAGCTCTGGGTGAAGGGCTTTCGCGCCGACATCTTGCGCAGGCTTCACTGTTTTACCCTCTTTTGGCACGCCCTGGACATCATCTGGGTCGCGATTTTCAGCCTCGTTTACCTGCTGGGAGCATCGCAGTGACAGATAAGACCGCCCCATCCGACGCGCCCGTCGACACCCGCGATGCCGCCCCTGGCGAGGAGACGATCGCGCGCAATGAGCCTGCGGCTGGACTGCGGGGATATCTGCTCGGCTACGGCCTCGCGCTCCTGTTGACGGTGGGGTCGTTCATCGCCTCGCAGACGGAGTTGATCTATCAGCCGGCCGTCATTTCTGCGCTCGTCGTGCTGGCCCTTGCACAGATCGGCGTGCATCTGGTTTTCTTCCTGCATCTGACGACCGGACCAGACAACACAAACAACATTTTGGCCCTCGCTTTTGGAGTGTTGATCGTTGTCCTGATTGTGCTCGGCTCCGTCTGGATCATGCGACACCTCGACCAGAACATGGCGCCCATGAACCCGCAACCGCTTGCGTCGCTGACGCCCCGGGCTGCCGAACGACTTCGGCTGCTCTCGGCTTTGCCCGGCGCGGTGGGCTGATCGAAGCTGTTCCCGTCAGTCTCGTGAGCCGGCGCATCAAATTGACGGCCAGGATGGCAGGCGGCATCCAAGGACAGCGAAAGAGGAGGAAACTATGATTCCCGAATGGTTACGTTGGGTGGCCGTGCTTTCCTTGCTGGCCGGAATTCTGTCGTCAATCTGGATTGCAACAGACGAGTTCCGAGCCCCGCAGGATATGTGGATCATGAACCTCGTTTGGCCGGTGTGTGCCCTCTTCGGATATGGCTTCGTTCTTTTCCTTTATGTGCACTCCGGCCGGCCAAGCTCCAAGGGCACGGTCGAGCGGCGAAGCGGAGACGCAAAGAACTCAGGCTCGCACAAGACAGCTCTTTCGCCGACGGCGATCGCAAAGGCAGCATTGCATTGCGGAGCCGGCTGCACCGTGGGCGATGTCATTGCCGAAACGCTGGCTCTTGCCTTCCCAACTGTCCTGTTGTGGCTGGGCTGGAAAAGCTTGTTTGCGGAGAGGACGATTTCGGTCTGGATCCTGGACTACATCTTCGCCTTTGTGCTGGGCATCGCCTTCCAGTATTTTACGATAAAGCCGATGCGACAGCTGTCCGCGAAGCAAGGATTGCTACAAGCCCTCAAGGCTGATGCTCTGTCGCTGACAGCATGGCAGGTTGGTATGTATGGCCTCATGGGCGTCGGGCAGTTTTTGCTCTTCAAACCGGTCTTCGGGACGCAACTGGAAGCCAACATGCCTGAGTTCTGGTTCTTGATGCAACTGGCCATGCTGGCCGGCTTTGCAACCAGTTATCCCGTAAATTGGTGGCTCCTCAGGAAAGGCATAAAGGAACTGATGTAGGGCTGCGCCCCTCGCCAGAGCTGCCCCAGCTCCCCTGCAGGAGAAACCGTGCCTTGCGATGAGCCATTCCCGCAGCGCCGCTCAGCCTTAACGCTCCCCCAGCGCACGCCCCTGCCATCCGACACTCCGCCGGCTCCGGACCCGATGCTTGGTCGATCCTCGCTGCCGCTGTGGCAGCATTGTGCAGGCCTTAAAATGGACCGCTTGGCACGCCTCTGGAAGGTTCGCTATACCGCTTTCGCTACGGCCGCCGGAGGCGGTGCAGACCACCTAATACGCGCTCGTGGCCGACTCGACCGACTTGCGCAGGTCTCGCACCTCGTCGGAGCTCACCGCGCCTGCCTTGTTGCCCCAGGCATTGCGGACGTAGGTAGCGACTGACGCAATCTGGCCATCGGTAAGCTTCCATCCGAATGACGGCATCGCCAGTGGGTTCGGACTTTCGGGCATCGAGGCAGCGTGCCCGCCGTTGAGGATGATGCGTAAAACCGACAGCGGCTGGTCGGATTGGACGACTGCGTCCCCTTTGAGGGAGGGAAAGAGTCCTTTCACGCCGACGCCTCCTGACTGATGGCAAGCAGAGCATTGGTCGGCATAGATCGCCTGTCCGGCGCGAACGTCGTCCTGGTCTGGACCTTCCGAGCCTTGCCGAGCGGTAGCCGGAAGCGACTTTAGATACGTTGCGATCGCCTGCAAATCTTCGTCGCTCATTTTGGATGTCGAGTCCTTGATCACCTCGGCCATCGGCCCATAGGCGGTGGTGCGGTCATTGCGGCCAGTCTTGAGAAAACGGGCTATGTCCCCTGTGTTCCACGATCCCAGGCCCTGACGCCGGTCGCCTGCCAGGCTCGGCGCGTACCAGTTCTGGATTTCCCCGCCCTGATACATTTGGTCCGTCTTGGCCGAGCCGAACATGTTCTTGGGTGTGTGGCAGGCCCCGCAGTGACCGAGACCTTCCACCAGATAAGCGCCGCGATTCCACTCCGCCGACTGCCTTTTGTCAGGCTGGAATTCGCCGGGCGTGAAGAACAGTTCGTTCCATCCCGCCATGGCGATCCGATGGTTGAGCGGCCATGTAAACTCGTTGGCACGCGTCGGTGCCCGCACCGGCTCAACCGTACGCAGGTAAGCGCGGATGTCATCAACGTCCGCGCGCGAAACCTTGGTGAACCAGGGATAGGGAAATGCCGGATAGAGACGGTGGCCATCTGCGGCTATCCCCTCGTGCATGGCGCGGTAGAATTGCTCCTCGGTCCACGCGCCGATGCCCGTCTCGGGGTCGGGGGTTATGTTGGCTGAATAGATAGTGCCGAACGGCGTCTCGATGGGCCGGTCGCCGGCAAAGGGCTTGCCGCCATCCGCCGTGTGGCAGGCGACGCAATCGCCGGCTGCCGCCAGACGGCGCCCGCGCTCCTGCCTGGCGAAGTCCCCGATCTGCGCCTGGGCGAAGGGGCCGGGAAGAACCAACCACCCGCCGATCAGGGCGGTGGTTGCAGCCAGGGCGAGGAGCGTGTGCTTCGTCATGTCTGCACCAGAGGACCTGGTCGCTTGAGATACTGATTGCGGATCGCGTCCGCTGCCCAAAGCGCAAGTGCACTCACTGTCCCGGTCGGGTTGTATCCGCTGTTGTGCGGAAAGGCGCTGGCGCCGACCACGAACAGGTTAGGCACCTCCCAGTGCTGCAGATACCGGTTGACCACGCTTTGCTGAGCAGTGGCGCCCATAATGGCGCCACCTGTGTTGTGCGTCGACTGATAGGGCTCGATGTCATAATGCGGCCCCCGCGGCGACTTCTTGATCTCGCGCGGCTTCATCGCCTTTGCAATGTCGACCATCTTGGCCATGGTGAAATCCTGCATCCTCAATTCGTTCTGCTTGAAGTCGTAGGTCATGCGCATCAGGGGTCGGCCGTAGACGTCCCGATAGGTTGGATCAAGATCCAGGTGGTTGGCCGAGTTCGGCATTACCGCCCCCATCAACGAAACCGACATGGAGGTCAGATAGTTCTCGATGAAGGCCTTCTTCCACTTGGCACCCCATTTTGGGGTGCCTTCCGGCAGGAACTCGGTCTCGATCGGCCGGCCGGTGGTCACGTAGCCGGCAATGTAGCCGCCGTGGATGAAACCAAGCCCGCTATGGTCGAAGTTATCGCCGTTCCAGTCGTCGACGATCATGCCCAAAGCGCCGGCCCCCACAAAGGGATTGAGGACCTTGTCGCCAAGGAAGACGTCCACCGAAGGGGTGATCTGATAGCAATAGTTCTTGCCGAGCGTCCCCTGGCCGGTACTTGGGTCGTAGATTGTCCCAATTCCGGAGGTCATCAACAGGTGCACGTTGTGGGTGATGTAGGCGCACACAACCACAAGGTCGGCGGGCTGTTCGTATTCGTTCCCGTGCATGTCGACGTAAGTGACACCCGTGGCGTGTTTGCGCGAGCTGTCGAGATTGATCGCCGTGACCTCGCTTTCGGTGCGAAGACCAAAGTTTTTCTTCTGCATCAAGACGGGCAAGATCGTCGTCTGCGCACTCGCCTTGGAATAGTTGCCGCAGCCGAACTTTTCGCAGAACCCGCAATAGGTGCAGGGCGCCAGACTGACACCGAGCGGGTTGGTATAGGCCTGTGACATGTTGGCGGAAGGGCATGGGAACGCATGCAGCCCGATCGAGTCCGCCGCTTCTGCAAACAACGTCGGCCCATAGGTCTGCTTCATCGGCGGCGTGGGGTAGGATTTGGAACGCCGTCCCTCGAAGGGGTTCCCGCCCGATTTTTTCTGTCCGTTTACGTTGCCGGCCTGACCGGCGATCCCGCACAGTTCTTCCCACCGGGTATAGTACGGCTCGAGCTCGTTATAGGTGACGCCCCAATCCTGCAGCGTCATGTCCTGCGGAACCATGCCTTCGCCATAGCGTGCGATCGTCTGGCTGCGGATCTCGAAGTCATAAGGCAGGAAGCGCCAGGCCTGACCATTCCAGTGTAGGATCGAACCTCCGACGCCGGTTCCGGGTAAGAATGACCCCAGGCGCCGCATCGGCAGCGCCTTCTGGTCGGACGTATTGCGGAACGTCAGCGTCTCCTGGGCGGTCTGTTCGAACAGATGACCGCGGTAGCGATAGCGCAGCTCGTCCTGGATGAAGGTTGGGGCAAAATCCGTGCTGGTTTCCCGCAAGCTGCCACGTTCGATCGCAAGGACTTCGAGACCAGCCTCGGTCAGTTCGTGTCCCATGATGGCGCCGGTCCAGCCGAATCCGACCAGCACGACATCAACCGAAGGAAGCTTCTGAGCCATGGTGCTATCCCTTGCTGTCCCAAGCGGGCCGGCCGCGAATACCGACAGGGGACTGATCGTAGCGGTCCCCGTGGCGGTCGACCCAGTCGAGATAATTGTAACGCGCACCCGGAAAGCCGAGCATCTTCCAGCCGGCCATGTCCTTGTTGCCGCCATAGATGGGATCGCTGAACATACCCTCCTTGGTGTTCAGCCACAGCATTTGAAAGAATGTCTTGGCATCGACGCCGCCGAGATCAAGCTTGCCCTTCTCAAGATCAGACAGAAGTGCATCCTGTGCTTCGGGCGCAAGCTCCGCGAAACGCTTGCCGCCTTGCGAAGCGACTGCATGCTGGTCAATCGCAGTGATCGCCGCGCGGTAGAGCGCGGAAGGCGTCATGCGCGATTGGTAGCCCTGCGTGTCCTCGCCCTTGTCCCAGGGGCCTTGCATGTACCAGCTGCCGCCGCGTCCATACGCGCCAGCGAGTTGGTGGTCGATGAACAGCGGCACACCACAGCCGCGGGCACCCGGGCCGAGAGCATCCTCAGGGATCAGCCTTTCGGTCGCGGCTTCGACAAAGGCGGCCTCGTCGGCGGTGAAGAATTTATAGTCAGCCGCATCGAGCGGGTTTGGCGCGTCCGCCTGATGTGGCAGCCACCTGTCACCGTCGCCGCCTTTGACGTCTCGCGCCGAAGCCGCCCCAATCGTGGCCGATGCCGTGACTGTCGCACCTGCCGTGAGAAACTTACGGCGGCTCAACAAGTTCGGCTTCATGGCGGAGATCCAGCAGCTGTGGGCTTATTTGACCCGCAACCCTCCCCATCCCGAAATGTTCCGCTTCTGACGCGTTTGTGATCGGGAACATGGTGGCGCGGCGTATCGGCCAGGGCGCATCCGGATCTGCTCTGGTCACATCTCCCCTTCGGATCACGCGAACTTCTTCGCACCGGCCGTTCCACTGGGGCCTTACGGCCCTATTTGTCCTGATCAGACCTTACCTGGGGCCGCCATGAACGATCTTCCAATCCTCACCCTGGGGATGATCCTGCTCACCGCTTCTTTGGTGGCGATGATCTCCCGACGGCTGCAACTTCCCTACAGCGTCGGGCTTGTTGCGGCAGGCATCGCCCTTGGCTTCATGCCCGGCGTTGTCGAACTTCCGCTCAGTCGGGATCTGATCTTCACGGTCTTTTTGCCGCCGCTGATCTTCCAGGCGGCCCTTGCGATTGAATGGCGTCATTTTCGCCTGAATCTGCCGGTCACGATTCTGCTCGCTTTTCCCGGGGTAGCAGTTGCCGCCGCAGTGGTTGCGGCTGGCATGCATTTGCTGCTGGGATGGACCTGGATCGGAGCCGGACTATTCGGCGTGCTGATAGCGGCGACCGATCCGGTGTCGGTTATCGCAGCCTTCAAGGAGATGAAGGTTCAGCCCCGTCTGGCTCTCCTTGTCGAATCGGAAAGTCTGCTTAACGATGGCGCGGCCGCGGTTGGCTTCGGCATCCTCGCGGCCATCGCGGCAGGCTCCGAAGCGACATCCCTGAGCATTGCTGCGTCGCTGTTGTGGACTGTCGCGGGTGGGATTGCCTCCGGCGCGGCCGTGGCAGCTGTGCTGCTTCTGATTGCCGGCCGAACCGAAGACCATCTTGTTGAAATAACCCTGACGACCATCGCGGCCTACGGTTCGTTTCTGCTTGCTGAGGACCTTGCCATGTCGGGCGTGCTGGCTACACTCACCGCAGGCTTGATCGTCGGCAACGTCGGATGGAAAGGCGCTATTTCCACCAATGCCAGAAGTCACGTTCTGGCGTTCTGGGAATACGCGGCCTTCCTGGCAAATTCTATCGTGTTCATCTTGATCGGCGGCCATGAAGCCCATCAGCCACTTGGGATATTCGCAGGCACCTCGGCGATCGCCATCATCCTGGTGCTGGTTGGCCGGACATTGGCTATCTATCCTTTCTGTGCCCTGCTTGCTGCGACGCCCCTGAAGGTGGATGCCAGCTATCAGCACATTCTGGTATGGGGCGGGCTGCGCGGTGCGCTCGCTCTGGCCCTGGCGCTTGCACTTCCTGAAAACGTCGCCGAGCGCAGTCAAATAATCGTTGTCGCGTTCGCGGTTGTTGCCTTCTCCATCTTTGTCCAGGGGCTGAGCATGCCGTGGCTTATCAGACGGATGGGGCTGACCGCCGAACGCGCGGGTTCGTCCACACCTGACCGGAGCCGGTGAGGAAGTCGAGGCCGTTCTCGGGTTCCGACTGCTCAGGCGCTGTGATGTCAGCAGGGCTGGAAAGCCATGCCACTCGGTTGCAGCTCGGGCTGCGCCGGACGCATGCCTGTCCACCAGATCGCCATGCACCGGGCGCAATGACGACGCGCTGCCCGCGTCGCGGGACCTGATCCCAGCCGCGTGCCCCCGCTTACGGGGCGACCAGGAACAGCACGTCGCCCGGGCTAAACACCGATGTAGCGTTGCAAGAGTTCGGGCTGCGCCTTGATCTCCGCGGCAGGGCCTTCGTGGACGATATGGCCGTTGTTGATGATGTAGACGCGCTTTGCCAGCGAAAGCGTTGCCGCCAGGTTCTGTTCGACAAGAACGAGGGTATGGCCGGCTTCGGCCAGGTCGCGGCAGGTGCGAACGAGATTCTGTACGATGACAGGTGCAAGGCCCTCGAACGGCTCGTCGAGCAGGACGATTTTTGGGTCGCGAACAAGAGCGCGGGCGATGGCCAGCATCTGCTGTTCGCCGCCCGAAAGATCGGTACCCCGGCTGCCGCGCCTTTCCTTCAGCCGCGGGAACATCTCGTATATGCGCTCGAGCGGCCAATTGTTGTCTGCGGTCAATCCAGCCAGGACGATGTTGTCTTCGACGCTCAAGCTGCCGAAGATGCGGCGATCCTCGTGGACCAGCTGCATTCCGCGTCGAGCTATGCTGTGTGCCTTCCTGCCCGCCAGTTCCTCACCATCGAGCTTGATACTGCCCGTTCGCGGCGTCACAACTCCCATCAGGCTCTTTAGCGTCGTCGACTTGCCGGCGCCGTTCCTCCCAAGCAGCGCGATCACCTCGTGCTTTTCAACCCGCAGCGATACGTCGAATAGAATATGGCTGTCACCGTAGTAGCTGTTCAGCCCGGCGACCTCGAGCAGGCTCATGCTAACTCCTCGTGGATCCCGCCGAGATAGGCTTCCTGCACCTTTGCATTGGCCTTGATCTCATCTGGTGACCCTTCCACGAGGACGCGGCCCTCCTGCAGCACGGTCACCCTTTCGACCAGTTCGAACAGCGCATCCATGTCGTGGTCGATGATGATCATCGTGCGGCCGCGCGCGACCGACTTCAGCAGTGCAACGGTTTCCACGCGCTCTCGTGGACTCATCCCCGCAAGTGGCTCGTCCAGCAGCAGCAGGCTGGGCGAGGTCGCCAGCGCCAAGCCAATCTCGAGCCGGCGTTTCTCACCATAGGCAAGTTCGGATACTGGGGTCTCGGGCCGGTGCGTGAGGTTCACCAGCGCCAGCGTGCGCTCCACCTGTTCTTCGAGGCCCGGGATTGCGCGGATGCTGCGGAAGAGATCGAGCCTGAATCTGCCGCGAAGCTCGCCCAAGGCGGCGATCGTAAGATTCTGCCTGACCGTCAGCCGATCAAAGAGCTGGTTGATCTGGTAGCTCTTCGTCAGCCCCAACTGGCATACATCCGCGACGCCCAAATTGGTGATGTCACGGCCCTGGAACAGGATCCTGCCGGATGTCGGCGTCACCTCTCGGGTGAGCATCTTGAAGAAGGTGCTCTTGCCGGCACCATTTGGACCGATGATGCCCCGCACCTCGCCGTGCTCTACGCTGAAGTCGATGTCGCTGTTGGCCAGCAGGCCCCCGTAACGCTTGCTCAACCCGATGGCGCGAAGGATCGGTCCGGCTGCGGAGTCTGTCGGGCGGTGTCTTGTCGGCATCAGCTGCGCGGTGGAGGGGAACCTAGAATGGTCGCTCGAGGGGAGTGCGTCTGACGGCTGTGCCGGCCGCGCGGCTTTCTTTCCGCCCGTGCCCCATTCATAGACGTCGACAATAGCGCCGACGATGCCTCGCCTGAGAAAACAGACGAGCAGCACGAAGACGATGCCAAGCACCAGCTTCCATATCGCCCCAAGATGCAGCGTGTTTTGGAAGAAGTCGCTCAGAAAGAGCCACACCGTGGCACCGACCAAGGGCCCGAACAGTGTTCCAGCGCCGCCGATTGCGGTCTGCATGACCAGCTGGCCGGAGGTGTCGAACATGAAGGCTTCGGGCGGCATGAAGCCCTGCATGACACCGAGCAGACCGCCGGCGAAGCCGGCATAAACGGCGGCAATCACGAAAGCGGCGTGTTTGTAGCGGTGGATGTCGTGGCCCAGCGCCCCGGCGCGTAGGGGGTTGTCCCGGATGGCCGAGAGGATCGCTCCGACGGGCGAGCGCACGATTCGCAACGCGATCATCAGGCCAACGAAATACCAGAAGGCCAGGAAGACATACATCGTTCGATCGGTATCGAATTCGAGTGTGGTGAAGCCAACGTCGAAACTCGGCGTCGGCACTCCGGGCAGGCCGTTTTCGCCACCCGTGTAAGCCGATAGCGGATTGAACTCGACGAAGAAGAACACCTCCGAAATCGCCACCGTGATCATCGCGAAATAGATGCCTGTCCGCTTCAGCGCGATCAATCCGACCAGATGACCAACGAGGCCGGCCACGATGGCGCCGATGCAGACGGACGCCAGCACGTGGGGGAAGTTCAACTCGGTCATTAGATAGGCCGCGAACATGCCGCCCGTGCCGAAAAAAGCGGACTGGCCGAACGAAAGCAGCCCGGTGTAGCCGAAGAGAATGTCGAATCCCAATCCGAACAGGCCCCAGATCAGAATGCGATTTATGGTCGCCGGCGCAAAGCCGAAATGCGGCAGCACGAATGGCGCTCCGACCAACGCGATCGCCGTCAGCACCTCGACCAGAAATGGTTTTTTGCTGTTCATGGCGCACCGGTCATTCACGGCCCGCCGTGCCGAACAGTCCGTACGGGCGAAGCACGAGTACGAGAGTCATCGCCACAAAAAGCATGACATAGGCGTAGCCCGGGTTGAACATCGAGGTGATGGAGATGATCTCGCCAGCGATCAGGCCCCCGACAACGGCACCCGGGAAAGATCCTACGCCGCCGATAACGACGACAACGAAAGTCTGCACCAGGATCGACTCGCCGACGTCCGGCGCGATCGACACCACTGGCGCGTTTACGATACCTGCAAAACCGGCCGCCATCGCCCCGATGCCGAACACCAGCGTGAAGATCTTGTAGACGTCTATGCCAAGCGAGCTGACCATCACAGAGTCCTCGATGCCGGCGCGCACGATCATGCCGACACGGGTGCGGTAGAGCACGAAGTAGAGCGCGAGCAGCGCAACGGCGACGATAGCCAGCAGAGCCAGGCGATACGTGGGATACATCATGAAACCGAGGGGGGTGATGCCGACCAGCGGCCCGGGCGGGGGCACGGTCTTCGACAGGCCGCCGAAAAAGAAGCGCACCGCCTCGACAAAGACGATGCCCAGTCCGAACGTGACGAGCAACTGATCCTCATAGGGTCGCGAATAGAAATGCCTGATGATGAGCTTCTCCATGAGGAGGCCGACCAGCATGACGAAGAGCGAACCGGCGACCACCGCAGCGACGAAAGAGCCGGTATAATCATAGGCGACGTAGCCGGCATACCCGCCAAGCATGAACATCGCGCCATGCGCCAGGTTGAGCACACCGAGTGTCCCGTAAATTATGGTCAAGCCGGAGGAAATGAGGGCCAGCAGGGCCCCCAGCACCAAGCCGTTGAAGCATTGCGATATAAAATTGGCCCAGTTGATCACGCTGCCGCCCACCGTCCGAGGTTAAGGAATAGTCCGTGCCGTCGCTGCCAGGACGAGCCATCCGGTAACGTTCGGGCCGCGGGTCGAAAGCGGAAGCGCCGGCTTTCTCCGCGCTCCATGCGCGGAAAAGGCGTCAGGGCGTACTTCAGGTATACTCGCCCAGCTGACAGCCGAACGCGTCGGGCTTCTGCATCAGACCTTCGCCGGGCACGATCTCGACGACGTCCCAGAAATCCTCCTCATTTTTCATGTCCTTGGCGGCCTTGCCACGAACGATGACGACGGGACGAATGAGCTGGTGATCCTCTGCACGGAATTTCACATCGCCGACCATCGATGGGAAGGTCTCGCCCTTCTCATACTGCTTGATTACGTCGGGTGGATAGAAACTTCCTGCTTCCGAGACCATGCGTGCCCAGATGGCGAATTGCATGTAGCCATTCTCGGCGCCCCATTCAGGCCGGTAGTTGTACTTCTTCTGGAAAGCATCGACGAAAGCCTTGGCCAGGGGGTACTGGTCTTGCATCGTCCACCAGAAATCGGTGGCCGCAAACACGCCTTCAGTCAGCTCCGCCCCGACTTCCTTGGCCAGGAATGGGATTTGGTACGGAATCACCATCTTCATGTTCGGCGTCAGGCCGAATTGCTTGGCCTGTTGTACCGACAGCACGGCGTCGCGGCCCCAGTTGACGTTGACGATAAACTCGGCGCCGGAATTGGCAATGTTGGTAAGATACTGGCTGAAGTCCTGGGTTCCGAGCGGCGACACCTGGTTCGTCACCATCTGCCAGCCGCCCTGCGAAGTCAGATAGTCATTGACCGACTTGGTGACGGTGTGGCCATAGGTATAGTCGGGCGTCATGAACGCGGCTTTCTTGCCCTTCCCAAAGTTCTTCAGCAGCACCGGACCGATGGCGTTGGCGCAGGTTTCGCCATAGACGCACTGACGGAAAGAGTAACGCGCGCAGTCCTTGCCCGTGGTGTCATTCGAGCCGGAGATGGCCACAAGGTAGAGGATCTTTTCGCGCTGGGCGAATTTGTTGAGTGCGACGGCGACCGCCGAGGACGTGGAGCCCGTCATGGCGACGATCTTCTTGTCGTTGATGAAAGTCTGCTGTTCCTGCACGGCGTTGTTCGGTTTGGCGGCTGAGTCGGCGACCACCAGTTCCACCTTCTTGCCCAGTACACCTTTCCCGATCTTAGGCGCGATCTGTTTGAGCAGATCGTTGCCTTCGTTGATGTGCTCGATCGCCAACTGCATGCCCTTGAGTTCATCCTCGCCCTGTACCGCATAGGCGCCCGTGCGTGGGACAGAAGCGCCGATATAGACGGTGTCTCCCTGCGAGCCTACAGGCCAGGTGCCGAGCGCAGGCTTGTCGTCGGCGGCAAAGGCCGGGCGTAGGAATGAAGCTGGCAGCATCATGCTGCCGGCCACGCCGGCGCCGGCCTGCAGCATGGTGCGCCGGGACAGGCCGGCCGATTTATGGTCGTTGAATTGCATTGCATGTTCCTCCCTTGGCCAAGCGCTTCTGGAGCACTCGTTGCTGCCCACGCTCGGGCAAAAATCGGATCGCATTGGCATTCGCAACCGCACGAGAGGTTCGGTCAATGCAACTTTGGTTGGATGATTTGGATCAATGATCTAGATTAACAAGCCACCGCAAATTGCATCGGCAGATGGAACTCTCACGGCTCGGACGCGGAATGCCCCTAAACGGTCACGCAGTGATGGCCAGACTAACGCAGGTCATGAAACTTGGGGCAGCTGACCTCGCCAGTCTTGAAGCCCTCTTCGAGCGAGACGTTACCGTCGGGAAGCGCGAGGAACTCGTCATCCACGGCTCGCCCTTCCGCAGCTTGTGCTTTGTCAAAGACGGATATGCAATTCGCTACAGGGTGCTGCGAAACGGAAGGCGTCAAATCCTCAAGCTCATCCTGCCGGGTGACGTCATCGGATTTCCCGTGAGCTTCTTCGATCGATCCACCTATACCGTCGTGGCGCTCACTGAAATGACCTGCACGGTCTGTTCGCTCGAGTCCTATATCCGCCTGTGCTACGAGCAACCGCAATTCGGGCTTGTTCTGAGTTGGCTCGCCGCGCAGGAAGCGGCAGGCTATGCCGAGCATATCGTCAACATTGGCCGGCGCAGGCCAATCGAGCGCTTGGCCCACCTCCTGCTCGAACTGCATGAACGCCTTTCGCAGGTCGGACGTGCCACCGAAACTCGCTTTGATCTCCCTTTCTCGCAGGAGATCATGGCCGACGCCCTAGGGCTGAGTGTGCCGCATCTCAACCGCGTCATGCAGCAGTTACGCGTGCAACGACTGATTACGACCGAGGCACGTCGCATCGAATTGACGGACGCCACCGCTCTGCAAACCCTGGCCCAGTATGAACCGCTAGGCCTCGCCCCGATCGACCTGCCGGATCGTCTGCGCTGAGTGCTGGCTGCCTTCTTCAGGGCAAGTCGCCAGGCATGTGGATGGACACGCGAGGGCCGGAACCGAGCGATACGAATTGCGTCGCGCAAGCAGCTCCCTCCGGTTGACCTGTTTGTCGTGGGCCAGGCGCTTGGCACGGTCGCACTAGTACGACCTGGGCTGCCTACAGGCCTTGTATGTTAGATATGTCAGGGCGTATGATCGTGTTCGAGAAACTGGGCAGGATGGTTTGACGGACGAAACGACAACGCTGCTTTCCGCCGCAACCCCGCCGCCACGTGACGGTGCGGGTCGCAACGCTTTCGGCTTTTCCGGCAGCGCGCAGAAGATTGCGACTCTCGTTCATCGACGCCTGCGCGACGACATCCTCTCGCTTGCGCTCAAGCCCGGGACGGTCGTTTCGGAAAATGAGCTTTCGACTGTCTACGGCATCGGGCGAACGCCGGTCCGGGAAGCACTGTTGCGCCTATCCGACGAAGGCCTGGTCGAAGTTGTGCCGAAGTCGGGGACGCGGGTTACGCGGATTCCGGCGTCACGGCTGCCTGAAGCTATCCTGGTGCGCAAATCGCTGGAAGACATCACCACCCGGGCCGCCGCCGAATGCGCCAGCATCAGCGATCTTATGGGCTTGCGCATGCTGATCCAGCGCCAGCGGGAGGCCGCCGAACAGGCAAATGAAGCCGCCTTCCATGCCGCGGACGAGGCTTTCCATGCACAGATCGCGCGGGCGGCAGGTTATCCCGGTATCTGGGTGCTGGTCCAGCAGGTGAAGGCGCAGGTTGACCGCTATCGCCGCCTTACCTTGCCGCAGAAGGGGCGCATGGCGCGCGTCCAGAAGGATCATGAGGCCGTGCTGGCCGGACTTGAAGCGCGTGATTGCGCCGCCGCCGCCGCGGCCATGGCCGCGCATATCGACCAGCTGAGGCTCGATATCGGGGCGATCCGAAGTCTCTATCCGAACTATTTCACAGACGAGACCGATGCCGACCGCAGGTCGGACATGAGGGAGGGCAGCGGCCGATAGGCGAGGGTGTCCGCACCGAATTTGTTGAACACAGGGAGGAACCGTCATGATCACCAGACTTTTCAGGCTGGCCGTCGCCGCTTTCGCGGTGCTTTCGGCATTTGCCATCGGGCCGGCATCGGCCCAAACGGTGCTGAAATGGGCGCATGTCTACGAGACCGGCGAGCCCTATCACATCCAGGCCCTATGGGCCGCCGACGAAATCGCCAAACGCACGGACGGCCGATACAAGATCGAGGTATTCCCGGCCTCGCAGCTGGGCAACGAAAACCAGATAAACGAGGCGCTGACGCTTGGCACGGTCGACATGATCTACACTGGCGTCGCCTTCGCCGGCTCGATCTACGGTCCGCTGTCGATGACCAATGCCCCGTTCATCCTGCGGGATTTCAACCACTGGAAAGCCTATCGCGATTCATCGCTCTTCCAGGATCTGGCCAAGGGCTATGACGACAAGACCGGACACCACATCGTTTCCCTGACCTACTATGGCCAGCGCGACGTGACCGCCAACAAGGAGATCAAGGAACCGGAGGACATGAAGGGCATGAAACTGCGCGTACCCCCGGCGCCCTTGTTTAAGATGTTCACCAAGTCGGTCGGCGCCAACGCCACGCCGATCGCGTTTTCCGAGGTCTATCTCGCTCTGCAACAAGGCACGGTCGATGGCCAGGAAAATCCGCTGCCGACCATCATGGCCAAGAAGTTCTATGAAGTGCAGAGTCACATCATGCTGACCGGCCACATCACCGAATCGTTGGTCACCATCGTCGGCGGTCATGTCTGGAGCGCGATGAGCGAGGAGGACAAGAAAATCTTCACCGACGTGCTGAAGGAAGCTGCCTCGCGCTGCACCGACCAGATCCGCACCAAGGAAAGCGAGCTCGCCGGCAAGTTCCGCGCTATGGGCAAGACGGTCGTCGACGTCGATCGCCAGGCCTTCATCAAGGCGGCGCGGCCGCTGCACAATGATCCCGACTCCGGCGCTGTCTGGACGAAGGAGCAGTACGACGCTTTGCAGGCCCTCAAATAGTCGCCGATCCCTCCCCAGGGGGAGGCCTCGCCTCCCGGTCTGCTATCCGCGAAGCTGCGGGCCAGGAATAGGGAAACCGCTATGACGCAAAACAGCCTGGGCGACGCGGCGCGCATTCGCGTCTCCGAAGAGGCGCCCGATCCTCCAATCGAGCATCATGTCGAGGACTGGCTTGCCTTCGCCATCTTCTGGGGCATGGCGATCATCGTCTTCCTGCAGTTCTTCACGCGCTATGTGCTCAACAATTCGCTGGCCTGGACCGAGGAGATCGCCCGCTATCTCCTGATGATCATCACCTTTGTCGGCGCCGCGATCGCCATGCGGCGCGGCACCCACATCAGCGTCGAGGTGGCGCATATGTTTCTGCCCGCACCGGCCGTACGCGTTTTGAACTTCATCATCGACGTGCTGGTGATCGGCTTCGTGGGGCTGTTGTGCTGGTTCTCCATAGCGATCACACGGCTCATGCAAATCCAGACCATGACCGTGTTTCCATGGCCGATGAGCATCGTCTATGGCGGCATCGCCATCGGTTGTTTCCTGATGCTGTGGCGCGCGGCGGGGCGCTTCCTCGCCGGCGCCAGGCGCGGCTGGCGTCCTGATCCGAGCCGCACAGAACTGATCATCGATTGAGGCCGGACAAAAATGTGGCTCCTGTTCCTAGCGTTTTTCGCCCTGCTGCTGATCGGTGCGCCGATCTTCCTTGCCCTGGGCGGCGCCTCTCTGGTCGACACCGTGTTCTTGTCCAACATCCCCGACTTCGTGGTGCTGCATCGCATGGCCGGCGGCGTCGATTCCTTTCCGTTGCTGGCGGTGCCATTCTTCATCCTCGCCGGCAATCTCATGAACACGGCTGGTATCACGAACCGCATCTTCGACTTCGCCGCCTCCGCCGTGGGCTGGCTGCGCGGCGGGCTTGGGCATGTCAACGTCGTCGCCTCGATCATCTTTGCCGGCATGTCGGGAACCGCCGTGGCCGACGCCGGAGGGCTCGGCAACATCGAAATCAAGGCGATGCGCGACCACGGCTACGACCATGAATTCTCGGTCGGCATCACGGCCGCATCCTCCACCATCGGACCGATCATCCCGCCTTCGCTGCCAATGGTGGTGTTCGGCGTGATGGCCAACGTTTCGATCGGTCAGCTTTTCACGGCAGGGATCATACCCGGCCTCGTGGTAGCAGCAGCACTGATGCTCTACGTAAGTTGGTATGCTCGACGCAACGGCCTGGGCCACGACCAGTCGTTCCGCTGGCGCGCGCTTGGGCGTGATTTCATTCGCGCTATTCCCGCATTGCTGACCCCCGTCATCATCATCGGTGGCATGACCACCGGCGCCTTCACACCGACCGAAGCGGCCGTCGCTGCTTGTGCCTGGGCGCTGTTCCTCGGAATTTTCCTTTACCGGTCGCTCACCTTCCGCCAGTTCTACCGCATCACGCTGGAGACCATAGAGACGACCGCAAGCGTGCTCATCATCGTCGGCGGCGCCTCCCTGTTCGGCTGGGTGCTGACCACCACACGGGTGACGGAACATGTAGCCGCCGGGTTGCTCTCGATCACCGACAACCCGCTGCTGCTGCTGCTGATCATCAACATTATCCTGCTGGTCGTCGGCTGCTTCATGGAGACCATCGCCGCGATTTCGATCCTGGTGCCGATCCTGATGCCGGTGGTCAATCAGGTCGGTATCGACCCGGTCCAGTTCGGGGTGGTCATGGTACTCAACCTCATGATCGGTCTGCTGACTCCGCCTGTCGGCATGGTGCTGTTCGTTCTGTCGCGCGTCGGCAAACTGTCCTTCGACCGCACGGTCATGGCGGTGCTGCCGTTTCTCATCCCGCTGCTGATCGTTCTGGTGCTGGTTTCGGTGATCCCGCAACTGACGCTTTGGTTGCCGACGATGTGGTACCGGTGACCTGTCACTGGGGCGTTGCCTTGCACGAATGTCGCAGCACCCCTCTTGCCCTGGAGCCTCCAAACTCCAGCTTTCAAGGATACCCAGTGGCTGAACAGATTTGGTTGAGGAGACCCGTTCCATTCGACAGCCTGCCGCTGGTAGCCGGTGGCGCGGCAAAGACGCTTAGGGAGGAGAAATCATGTCAAACAAAATGCTTCATCTGGCCGGCGCGTTGCTGGCCGGCGCGGCCTTCGGATTTTCATCGGGCGCGGCATGCGCGGACGACATCGTGCTTGGCGCATCGGTGCAACTGACCGGCGCCTCAGCCAATACAGGCCGCTATTACAAGGATGCCTACGAGTTCGCGATCGACAAGATCAACGCCGCCGGCGGCGTCACGGTGGGCGGCGAGAAGCACAAGCTGGCGCTGAAAATCTACGACAACCAGTCGGACGTTAATTTGAGCGTGCGGCAGTACACGCAGTTGGTCTCGCAGGACAAGGTCGCCCTGCTGCTCGGGCCGTTCGCGTCGAACTTCGCGCTGGCCGATTCCGCCGTGTCGGAGAAATATCAAGTTCCCATGGTGCAAGGCGGCGGCGCGTCGGACCAGATCTTCTCGCGCAAGTTCAAATACATATTCGGCACGCTGGCACCTGCGAGCAACTATTTCGGCTCGACGGTCAAGATGCTTGGCGAACTCGATCCCGCACCCAAGTCCGTCGCCTTGCTCTATGCCGACGATGCTTTCGACGTCTCGGTCGCGGATGGCACGCGGCCCTTGTTGAAGCAGGCTGGGCTGACGATCGCCATGGACGAGAAATACAGTTCCAATGCCAGTGACTTCAATTCGCTGCTGTCTCAGATCAAGAGCAATGGCGCGGAGGTGGTTCTGGTCGCCGGCCACGAAACCGAAATCCTCAATTTCGTCCGCCAGGCAAAAAGCCTGGCCGTCGCCCCAAAGCTCTATTCCTTCACCGTCGGTGTGCCGAGCGAGGATTTCCGCAAGGCGCTCGGTGCGGACGCAGACTATGCCTTCGGCATGACTGCCTGGCTGCCGTCGGCGGAGCTGAAGGACAAATGGTTCGGCGATGCTGCTGCCTTCGCCAAGGCTTACAAGGCGAAATATCACTATGATCCCGATTACCATGCCGCCTCGGGTGCGGCCGACGTCGAGGCATTGGCGCAGGCGATCGAGGATGCCGGCGGCATCGATGCCGCCAAGGTCCGTGATGCGCTGGCCAAACTCAACCTCGACAGCCTCTATGGCAAGATCGCCTTCGCCGAAAACGGTCAGATCGACCTGCCTCAGACGGTTATCCAGGTGCAGGGCACGGACCTCAAGCCGATCTATGGCGCGAAGGGTTTCATAGAGAAGCCGAAATACCCGATGCCGGCTTGGGACAAACGCTGACGCTGTAAAGGCAAGTTGGGGAGACCGGGATGGATCTGCTTGCGCAAATCCTGATCAACGGCATCCTGCTTGGCGGGCTCTACGCCGTCATGGCGCTCGGGCTCGCCCTTGTCTGGGGCGTGCTCAACATCGTCAATCTGGCACACGGCGCCTTCATCATGCTTGGAGCCTATTTGTCCTGGCATCTCTACACCTATCTCGGCATCGACCCGTTCCTCGGCCTGCCGATTACCGCCATAATCATGTTCGCGCTCGGCTATGGGGTGCAGCGCGGGTTACTCAACCTGGTGGCGCGCGGGCCGATGTTCAACACGCTGCTCATAACCTTCGGGCTGGAGGTGGTGCTGACCTATCTGGCGCAGCTTGCCTTCTCCGCCGATTTCCGCACCATCAACCCGCCCTACGCCGGCAACAGCATCTCCCTCGGCCCGATCGTGCTGCCGCAGGCCCGGCTGATGGCGTTCGGCGTGGCCATCGTGCTGACCCTTGCCATGTGGGCTTTCCTGCTGCGCTCCAAGCTTGGCCGCGCCATTCGCGCTACCGCTCAGAACCTCGTGGCGGCAAGGCTTTACGGCGTCGAGCCGCGTCATCTCTACGCGGTGACCTTCGGCATTGGCATTGGACTTGCAGGTGCTGCCGGCGGGCTTTACGGCACGGTTTCGCAGATCAATCCCTATGTCGGCGCGGCATTGACCGCCAAATCCTTCGCCATCGCCATCATCGGCGGACTGGACAACCCCTTAGGTGTGTTGGTCGGAGGGCTGTTCCTCGGCACGATCGAGTCACTGGCGGTGCTCTATATCGGCGCGACCTTCGCCGACGTGGCAAGTTTCGGCGTACTGGTTGCCGTGTTGATTGCGCGGCCGAGCGGACTGCTGGGCAAGACCGCATGACCGCTCTGCGCATAGTCGTCGCTTTGGTCGTGGTCGCGGCGCTCGCGGCCGTGCCGTGGTTCGGCTCGGACGTGCTGATCCAGTTCGGTATCAACGCGCTGCTGTTGGGGGTTCTGGCGCAAGGCTGGAACATCATCGGCGGCTATGCCGGTTATGCCTCTTTCGGCAATTCGGTGTTTTACGGCCTCGGCAGCTACGGCGTCGCCATCGCCATGGTGCAGTGGCAGTTGCCTTTCGCCGTCGGGCTGGTATTCGGCGTCGCCTTGGCGGTCGCCTTTGCCTTTCTGCTTGGCCTTCCGGTGCTGAGGTTGAAGGGGCATTATTTTGCGATCGCCACCCTGGCGCTGGCGCAAGTCATGATCGCCATTGTGTCCAACATCGGACTGGCCGGCCAGAACATCGGCCTCGTGCTGCCGCCGCTCAACAACGACCTGCTGTTCTATGAGCTGGCTCTCGGGCTGCTGGTGCTGGCGACCCTGACGATTTTGTGGCTGACGCGAAGCCGCTTCGGCTTCGGGCTGATCGCCATCCGGGAGAACGAGGAGGGTGCCGCCGTGATGGGCGTCAACACGACGCTCTACAAGGTGCTGGCCTTCGCCCTGTCCGGCGTTTTCACCGCTCTCGCTGGCGGCATTCACGCCTATTGGATCACCTTCCTCGATCCCGAAAGCGCTTTCGATATCAGCCTCAACGTGAAGATGATCATCATGGCGGTCTTCGGCGGGCCCGGCACCGTCCTCGGGCCTGTCGTCGGCGCGTTCACTCTGTCTGCGATCTCGGAGTTCCTGTCGAGCGAGGTCACCAGCCTCGCCGGCCTGTTCTTCGGTATCGTTGTCGTGGTCGCCGTGGTGCTGATGCCGCGCGGGCTGGCAGATGTGGTGCGTCGTTTCCGCAAATCGGGATGGCGCTATTTCATTGAAAATGTGCGGGCCCACCGCATATGAGCCCGATCCTTCAAATCAGCCACGTGACACGCCGCTTCGCGGGGCTGATCGCCGTCAACGATGTCTCCTTCACGCTCGACGAAGGCGAGATCCTCGGGGTTATCGGGCCTAATGGCGCCGGCAAGACGACACTGGTCAGCCTGATCAGCGGCACGCTGGCGCCCAGCTCGGGCGACATTGTTTTCGCCGGGCAATCGATCACAGGACTGCCTGCCTATCGACGCGCGCGCCTTGGCATTGGCCGAACCTTCCAGATTATGCGCCCCTTCCCCGGCCTGTCGGTGCTGGACAATGTAGCTGTTGGCGCGCTGTTCGGCCATGGCGGCGGCGAAGCCGATCTCGACCGTGCACGCGAAAAGGCCCGTGGCTACCTCGATTTCGTCGGACTTGGCAAATCGGCCGATCAACGCGCTGACGAGCTTGGCGGTCCAGGACGCAAAAGGCTGGAACTCGCCAAGGCGCTCGCCATGGAGCCGAAGCTTCTGTTATGCGACGAAGTGATGGCGGGATTGAACCATGTCGAGATCGAGGAGGTGATCGACGTCATCCGCAAGGTGCGCGACCGAGGTATCTCCATTCTGGTGATCGAACACGTCATCAAGGCGATCAAGAGCCTCTCTGACCGGCTGTTGGTGCTGCACCATGGCGAAAAGATCGCCGACGGCGCGCCGGATGCGGTGCTCTCCGACAAAACGGTGGTAGAGGCCTACCTTGGCAAGAGGCGCGCATGAATGCCGTGACGCACAACGGGCATGAGTCGCTCTTGAAGGTTACCGACCTTGGGGCCGGTTATGGCGGCATGCCGGTGCTGCGAAACGTCTCTCTGGAAGTGCGCAAAGCCGAGATCGTCGCCCTGGTCGGTGGCAATGGCGCCGGCAAGACGACACTGCTCCGCGCCCTGTCGCGTGTCATCGCTGCCACCGGAACGATCGAATTTTCCGGCCGGGATCTGGTGCCCATGACCTCGGACGAAGCGTTTGCGTCAGGGCTGGTGCAGGTGCCGGAAGGCCGCCAGCTGTTCGACCGCATGACCGTCGAGGACAATCTCTTGATGGGCGCCTACCGGCGCAACGACAAGGCGGCCGTGGAAGGCGATCTCAAGCGTATGTACGGCCTCTTTCCTCGGCTTGGCGAACGCAAGAAGCAGCTGGCCGGATCGATGTCGGGCGGCGAACAGCAGATGTGCGCCATGGCGCGCGGCCTGATGGCGGGACCCGTCCTGCTGATGATCGACGAGATGAGCCTTGGCCTGGCGCCGGTCGTGGTCGAACAGTTGATGTCGGTGCTGGCAACCATTCGCAACGAGGGTGTGACGATCCTTCTGGTCGAGCAGGATGTGCATCTGGCGCTGTCGGGCGCCGATCGCGGCTATGTCATGGAGACCGGCGAGATCGTGCACCGGGGCGCGGCCAAGGACCTGATCGACGACCCCGAGGTTCGCCGCGCCTATCTGGGACTTTGATCAGGCATGTTGGGTCCAGCGTTCAAGCGGTCCGCTTCATTCGCCGCGTCGACCAACTAGGCCTTCAATCGGTACTTCGGGCATCCGCCAACGGCGATGATTTGCTTCGACCTTGCGCCCAGCGATGCCC
Organism: Mesorhizobium sp. B2-7-3; assembly: GCF_006440715.1. Taxonomy (NCBI): domain Bacteria; kingdom Pseudomonadati; phylum Pseudomonadota; class Alphaproteobacteria; order Hyphomicrobiales; family Phyllobacteriaceae; genus Mesorhizobium; species Mesorhizobium sp. B2-7-3. The sequence goes on along the minus strand of NZ_VFTY01000007.1, from coordinate 214,390 downwards.
CGCAGAAGTCACGAGCGCGCGCCGGCAGCGCGATTGCCGAGGAACATTGATGACGAAGACACGGCAGAGACCCGCCGCAAAAAAGAAGCCAGGCAGGGCCACCCTTGCGCAGGTCCCGCGATCGTCACGCGAACAGGAAAAGGCGCAACAGGCCCCTAAGGCGAAACGGGAGCGGGAACGGCGTGTGCTCACGCAAGGCCATCCGGCCATCGTACGCAGCATCGCCGACGCCATCACCACTAAGGACATCAACCTCTATTACGTCGTCGCCCCGAATGCGCAGATACCGCTGAGTGATGAGCACGGGTTCGGGCTCTATTTTCATGATTGTCGTTTCCTCGGCGGCTATGAAATGTCGCTTGCAGGAGTGGCCCCCATCGTGTTGGCCTCGACCGCGGAGAAGGGCCACATCGCGCTTTTTCAACTCACCAATCCGGACTTGCACGTGGGGCAGGGGACTTTGATCCCCAAGGAAGAGTTGGGCCTCCGCTGGGAACGGGTTCTGGATGCCGATCAAACGCGCTTACGCGAGACCATCTCATTCCAGAACTTTGGCCATAAGGCGCACCACTTCTCTTTTACCCTGGGCTTCCGCGCCGGTTTCGAAGACATATTCAATGTGCGCGGGTTGGTGCGCGAGACGCGCGGCAAACCCGAGCCGCCGCGCTGGCGCGGCGGCAAACTCCAGTTCGTATATCATGGCGCCGACGGCTTTCGGAGAACGACGGCAATCGCCTTCTCCCCGCCACCTCACGCCAGCCATGACACCACCGCCGAGTTCAGGATCAGGATCTCCCCAGGGGACACCCAGACCTTTTCGGTTGGAATCGAGCTGACCGAAACCTGCGCGAAGCCCGGACACAATGAGCCCGAGGAGCAGCCGAATGGAGCAGGGCAGGTGGGCCTTGCAAACCCGCGAAATGGGTCTGAGCAGCGCCTCGAGCAGCATACAAACTTCATCAGCGACAGCTTGCTTTTGAACAACATCGTTGATCGCTCGCTGCGCGACCTTGGAATTTTGCGGTCGCGGCTGGGGCGCGAGGAGTATTTTGCCGCCGGGGTGCCTTGGTTCGTGGCTTTGTTCGGCCGTGACAGCCTGATCGTAGCTCTCGAAATGCTCGCCTTTCAGCCGCACATCGCCGCCCAGACATTGCGCCTCCTTGCCAGCTATCAAGGGCAATGCGTGGACCGCTGGCGTGACGAACAACCCGGCAAGATCCTTCATGAACTCCGCGTCGGAGAATTGGCCAGGGCGGGAGACATTCCCCATGCCCGCTTCTACGGCAGCGTGGATGCGACCCCGCTGTTCCTTCTGCTGTTGGGCCGATATGTGGCGTGGACAGCAGACCTTGCACTGTTCCGGGAGCTACGAGACACCGTCGATCGCGCATTGGCTTGGATTGCCGAAGCGACGGACATGAACGGCTACGTGGCGTATCGAAGCGCTTCGCGAAAGGGCTTGGTCAACCAGGGCTGGAAAGATTCCGGGGATGCTATCGTGCGTGCGAACGGCAGTATCGCGCAGCCGCCGATAGCCTTGGTCGAGGTGCAGGGCTACGTTTTTGCCGCCAAACGCGCGATGGCCGGCATCTTCGAACGCGAGGGAGAGATCGACCGGGCCAAGCAGCTTCGAAGCGAAGCCAAGATGTTGAGGAGCAGGTTCAATCACGACTTCTGGAGCGAGGATCTTGGCCTGTTCGTGCTCGCGCTCGAGAAAGGAGGGCGTCAAGTTCCGGTTGTGTCCTCCAATCCCGGACAGGCGCTGTGGACCGGCATCGCAGACCAGGACAAGGCCCAAAGGTCGCTCGCACGACTGATGCAGGACGATATGTTCGGGGGCTGGGGCGTGCGTACCCTCTCGACCACAGAGCGGCGCTACAATCCAGTTGGTTATCACCTCGGAACCGTCTGGCCGCACGACAATGCCTTGCTGGCGGCGGGATGCCGGCAGTATGGCGACGACACGGCAGCGTTGCGGGTCTTCACGGCCATTGCAGAGGCGGCGATGCATTTTCGGCATCAAAGGCTTCCCGAAGCGATTGCAGGGTTTGGACGGGAGGATTTTCAGGTACCGGTTCACTATCCCGTCGCCTGCCATCCGCAGGCCTGGGCCGCGGGAGCCGTACCATTTCTCCTGACCACCTGCCTTGGGCTGCAGCCGGAGGCATTGCCCCGTACTTTGCGGATCATACGACCGCGCCTTCCCAGTTTTGTGAGCCGCATCGAGCTGCATGGCTTGCGCGTCGGTGGAGAGAGCGTCGATCTGCAATTCACGAGGACCGCCGATGCCGTTACGGCGAAGGTCCTGCGGGTCAGCGGCGATCTCGCCGTCCACATCGAGGGATAAGCTACAATCCGGTCGGCTCAAGCAAGGACACAGCTCTCAATGTGCTTTGTTCTGGCTCGAAACTGGTCCAGACTCGGTAGTGCTCCTGCCCTGTCGGCCTCCGAGCGAAACCGCTGGAGGTGAATTGATCCTCTTGTCCAGGATGCAACAGCCTCTAGCTTCCGATCATGACCACCCGTACCGTACTGATCTCCGGTGGCGGAATTGCTGGGCCAGCGCTGGCCTTTTGGCTCAATGAAGCCGGATTTCAGCCAACCTTGATTGAGCGAGCGCCAACTCTGCGCACCGGCGGATATGTTATCGATTTCTGGGGCCTCGGATACAGCATCGCCGAACGCATGGGGCTTGGCGCGGATATAGAGCGCGTTGGCTACCATGTGCGCGAGGTGCGCATCGTCAATGATCACGGCAGCCGGATTACGGGTTTTGGCACCAGAGTCTTCAGCGAGGTGACTGATGGCCGTTATGTGACCCTTGGGCGCAGTGACCTGTCGCGATTGATGTTCGAAAAGATCAGCCACACGACCGAAATTATTTTTGACGAGGAGATCCTCGCGCTTCAGGAACTGCCAAATGGTATGGGCGCTCGGCTCGAACGGGGCGGCGAGCGCCAGTTCGATCTGGTGATCGGCGCCGACGGATTGCACTCGGCCGTTCGCCGGCTTGCCTTCGGCCCCCGAACACGAGTTCGAGAAAAAACTCGGCTATGTGGTCGCCGCCTTCGAGACGCAGGGTTATCGTCCCCGTGACGAGGACGTGTATGTGATGTACGGCCGACCCGGGCAATTGGTCGGACGCTTTACGCTTCGCGACAACCGCAGCCTGTTGCTGTTCGTCTTTACCTGCCAGGATGACCCCGCTCCCGTCGGGCTTCACGCACAAAAGGCCATGCTTCGACAACGTTATCGCGATGCAAAATGGGAATGCCCTCGCATTCTGGAGGAGCTTGATAAAACCACCGAACTCTACTTCGACAGCGTCAGCCAGATCAGGATGAACAGGTGGACGAACGGCCGCGTTGCCCTGACCGGCGACGCCGCGTTTTGCGTGTCTCTTTTGGCGGGGCAAGGGTCTGCCCTGGCCATGATTTCCGCCTACGTGCTGGCGGGCGAGTTGTTGAGGGCTGAGGGACGTCATGAGAAAGCCTTCCCCAAATACGAAGCATACCTGCGCGACTATATCGGGACAAAACAGCAAGGCGCCGAGCGGTTTGCTACAGCCCTTGCTCCCAAGACGCAGGTGGGCCTGTGGTTCAGGAATCTGGTGATAAGAACATTTGCAGTCCCCGGCCTGGCCCGTCTGGCGGTCAGCAGGGAAATTGCCGATTTGCTGGAACTCCCCGATTATCGGTGGCCGGCCGCGGTGGATTGACGACACCTGGCTTGCGCTTCGGCGCGCAATGTTCAAGCTGCCCGAACAAACTGCTTCAGCCCCTTCAAAACGCGAGCAAGGAAAGTGCCCGCCGCGGCACATTCCCGAACAGGCTTTCAGGATGGAATAGTTTCCCGACATGCTCAGTAGATGGGGTGCGAGTAAGTTTCGATGTGCCTCGAGGGCCATCGGCGGCCGCAAGGAGTGGTAGCGCGGGCTAAGTCTTGGGTAGCTCAGCGCTTCGCGTTTTGGGAGGAGCGCGCTCCTATCAGGCCCAGCGGCTGTTCCCTGGCCGCTGGGCCGGTCCGCATGTAGTGAACAGATGGGCAGTCTTGACCATGGATACGGTGCTCGGAAGCAGAAGGTATTACCCGTCTATTTGCCCAGTCTGCGCGGGAACGGCACTCGAAGCCGATCTCCTTCCGCAATTGTGCGAATTCCAGTGCGGCCTTTGCGGGGCCTACGAAATCACCGGCGCCGCACGCTCTGTAATGAAAGGTATCTCCCAGGAGTACAGGCAGCTGTGGCTTTCTCAAGCCCGAGACCGGGCTGTGGGTTCGCGGCACATCCCTCTGGTGGCTTGCATCAACGAAGAACCGGAGACGGCAAGCCGTTCTTGAGACAGCGGGAATGCTGCCGAGAAGTCTAACGCGATGGCTTTGGCATTGCTGAAGCGTCCCGCGCAATGAGCTGAATGACCCCACTTCTGCTGTAGTCGCCGCGATGCGCTAACACCCTCGGGGAAAGCGGCCGGCGCGGTCTGCCTCCGCTTGCTTATGCAGATCGCTCGAGACTCGTCGCGCCGGACCTGGATCATCACTGCGTGGCTTCCACCTCGCCTGGCTTGGGCAATGCCCATGCGATCACGTAGTCGCCCACGGGCGTTTTCATGAAATGATGTCCTCCTGCGGTGATCGCCACAAACTGTCGGCCATTTGCTTCAAAAGTAATTGGGTTGGCTTGGCCGCCGGCCGGTAGCTTCGTCTGCCACAGGACCTTCCCGGTTTGCGTATCGATGGCTCGGAACATGTTGTCCGTGGTCGCAGCTATGAACGCGAGGCCCCCTGCGGTGACCACCGCACCTCCGTTGTTCGGCGTGCCAATGCGGATCGGAAGCATGGAAGGAATTCCGAACGGACCGTTGGCACGTGCGTCCCCGAAGGGACGATCCCAAAGCGTTTTGCCCGTCGCGAGCTCGACACCGCGGATGCCGCCATAAGGGGGCTGCTTGCACATCAAGCCCGTCCATTTCTGGCGCCAGCCGGCACCGACTTCGATGCCGTAAGGCGCGCCGACCTGGGGGTCGCCACCGGGATCGGCCGGAACCTGGTCTCCATCCGGCTCATTGACCGGCAACAGCCCGCGTTTTTTTACCTCCTCTCGGCTGATCAGCCGGTCGTAATTGGCCATGTCGTTGTAGTTTACGATCAGAATGCCGCGTTTGGGATCCACCGCCACGCTGCCCCAGTCGGACCCGCCATTGTAACTGGGATACTCGACGAAGTGCCGGTCCGTGGTCGGCGGGGTATATTCACCGCGATAGTAAGCCTTGCGGAACTGAATCCGGCACCAGAGTTGGTCGAGTGGAGACATACCCCACATGTCCCGTTCGGTCAGAGCTGGCTTGGTAAGGTCAACGTAGGACGAATACGGTTGGGTCGGCGAGAGCTTCTGCGGCTCGACGCCACCTGTCGGCACCTTGCGGTTTTCCACCGGAAACAAGGGGTCCCCCGTTCGGCGATCAAGCACATAGATCTGCCCCTGTTTCGAAGGCAGGATCAGCGCCGGGACAGTGGCGCCGGCGTGAGGGAAGTCGACCAGCGTCGGCTGCGAGCCAAGGTCGTAGTCCCACAGGTCATAGTGAACTGTCTGAAAATGCCATACTGGCCTGCCATTGGTCACGTCGATGGCGACGACGGAAGAGTTGTAGTCGTTCTCGCAAGCCTTGCGATTGCCGCCATAGTAATCGACGGAAGAGTTCCCCAGCGGGACGTAAACGTAGCCAAGCTGCTCGTTGCAAGCGGCAGAGGCCCACATGTTGGGGGTGCCGCGCGTGAAGGTTTCGCCCGGAGCAGGCTCGCCGGTGAGGTTCGGGCGGCACATGTCCCAGGCCCAGGCGAGCTTACCGGTGACCGCATCGTAGCCGCGGATGACGCCCGATGGTGCATCCTCGGCCTGGCCGTCCTGCACCTGTCCTCCCATCACAACGATACCGCGCACGATGACTGGCGCCGCAACGTTTCCATACCAGCCAGGAACCTTCTGGCCGATGCCGCGCCAAAGATCCACCTGGCCGTCCGAGCCGAATCCGGGACAGGGCGCACCCGTCGCCGCATCGACGGCGATCAGCCGAGCGTCCAGCGTACCCTCGATGATACGCTCGGCGCACAGGTCGCCGGAGCCCGCGGCGGGATTGCGGTAATACGAAACTCCGCGGCAGGTTGCGCCGTAGGGGACGGCGTCGTCGGGCACACGAGGATCGTATTGCCAAATGGCCTTTCCCGTCGCCGCATTGAGCGCGAACAGCTTGTTCTTGGGCGAGCAAAGATAAAGCCGGTTGCCGATCTTCAGGGGTGTTATCTCCGGATATTCATTCTTCGTCTCGCTGTCGGGCAGGTCTCTCGTCCGGAACGTCCACATGAGTTTCAGGTTCTTGACGTTGTCGCGATCGATTTCTCGGAGCGAGGAATACCGCAAACTCAGGTTCGTGCCGCCCCACGAAACCCAGTCGCTGCCTGCATCGCTGCGCATCTGGACCATGGCTCCTTCGCCTGGGGGCAGGCCTGCACCTTGCTCGCTGCTGCTGCTCGGCGCAGAACCGTCTGCCGCGACTTTGGCTGCTAGTTCCGGTGCCTTGGGCGCTAAGCGCTGCAAGGGCCGAGCAAGATCCGGCGTCTGGTCAACGGCCGATTGGGCCTTAGCGCTCGAAACATTCCAGGGATAGGAAACGAACGCGCTGGCTCCGAGTGCGATCAAAACAAGCCCCGCCGCCACAAAGCCGGCGGACTTGGCGCCGACCCCTCTTGTGGTGTGTTGCGGGCGCTCGAACACGGGCAGACACAAGAGCACAAGACCGAGCAGAATCGATGGCCCGACCAGGCGCGGGACCTGTGCCCACCAATTCGTACCGACCTCCCAGAATGCCCAGGCAACCGTGAAAACATAGGTGCCGGCGTAGAGCCAGATTCCGCTCTCGAAACAAAGAGCAACAGCGCGCCAGAGGCAGCCAGGCCAGCCCCCGCGATCAAGTAGTACCAGGACCCGCCGAGCGCGACGAGCCAGATGCCACCGGTTGCAAGCATCGCCCCGATCAACACAATGGCAGCGCCTAGAATTCTGCAATAGTTGATCCAGCCGCGACCGTTACCGCGCTTCGATGTCCGCATTTCGAGTCCTCCTGGGGCTGTCGCGAGGCCGGGCCAGCACTGGGCCCGATCACACATTGTTTCATCTCGCTACAGAACAGAACTGCGCGGCGGCGCCATTGTTCCCCGGTTTTTCCGCAAACCCCGAACGCCGTTGCGCGGGCTAGAGGCATCTTCGTTGGACCATGCCAGTCGCGCCCACCGCGTGAAGGGCCACCGCCAAGGGAGACCGCGCGGCCGCGTCCTCTCGGTCCAACGAAGTTTCCGTCCAAGTCCGAACTTGCCAAAACCTAAACCAGTTTCACGAAGCTCTGCCCGGTTTGCCGGGTTCTGCCAACGCCGAGACATCCTTGCAGGCAGGGGCGCGCTCGACGTATAGCCGCAAGAAAAAAACGCGGATGATAGCAGCCAAAGGTGTGGCAAGCGCCAAACCGTAGACGCCAAACAGTACCCCAAGCACAATCTGTCCGGAAAAGAGCATAGCTGGAGGCACCGAAACCGCTCGCCTTTGGACCATCGGCGTCAAGACGTAGCTCTCCAGCGTCTGTACGGAGACATATATCGCGGCCGCTCCGATCACCGCCCAAATGCCGAAGGGCAAGCTCGCGACGATGATTATGATACCTGCGAGCAGCGGGCCCAAGGTTGGCACAAAGGCAAGCAGGCCCGCTTGCAGGCCTAGAAGGGCAGCCGGACCGACCCCAATGAGCATCAATCCAAGCCACACTAACAGCCCAATTAGAGCCATCGTTATCAGCTGGCCCAGAATCCAGTGCCGAAGGGCCTGCCCCGATTCTTCCAACACCAAACCCCAGCAGTCTTGCCGGTCCGGCGGGGCAAGCAGGAGAATGGCGTCTCGGTAGACCAGAGGCTGTGCGGCCAAAAACAGCCCGAGGAACGCGATGATCATACCGTCGCCCAGCCCGGCCACCAAAGTCGCTATGGCGGTCCAGGCCGGCCCAAAGAGCCCTCCCACGTCTGGCAGCATGGACTTCAAGGTTGGCGTTGCATCGCGCATCTGGGTCAGATCCCCGGCGCTGTCGGCTGGAAATTTCAGCCCGTGCTGCTTCAGCCAGGCCAAGCCGTTGTTGATCTGCTCGCGCACGGTGGCCGCCAGTTCGCTGCCTTGCGCCCCAATCGCGGTTCCGCCCCACGCAATGCAGGCAGAGACAACAACAAGGATTACAGTACAGACAATCATCAACCGCACGCTGCGAGGCCACTGCACCAGTTTCCCGAGCAAGAAGGTGAGGGCATCGAGAAACGCCGCGAACACGACGCCAGCAAAAAGAAGCAGCAAAGCTTCACTCACGCGCCAAACGAGAAAAAGGGCTGCCCCGGCAAAGGCAGCGCAAAATACCGCATAACGGATGAGTGCTTTCGGGTTTTCGCCACCTGCCACCTGTGCACCATTCTTTCGCTCAGCCGCCGGGGCGGCCCGCTTCGACATTGTGCCAATCGGTGGAGCGCCAGGAGCTGCTTGTCGGTCGACACCTGCCGACGTCCACGGGACTGCCGGGCGAACCCAGCGAAATCGATCAGGTGCGGCCGGGCCTTACGGGCTGTGGAACGATGCGCTTCATGAATGGTTCCCTCGCATCAGCGGGCCCGGAGGGTGCAATGCCGCAGTCTTGGTCCACGTCAGCGAAGCTGCGATCCTGGGTGCTTGTCGTGGGTCGAGCCGCGACCGCATTCCGCACCCACAAGCTCTCTATCATTGCATCGGGTGTGGCGTTCCGCGCCACCCTCGCGGTCTTTCCCGGCGTCGCCGTGCTGGTCTGGGTCAGCATCCGGTTCATACGCCCGGACGAGTTACGCGCAGCAGTGCATGCTGTCGCCTCTATGATGCCACAGAGTACACAGGACATCATTCGTACCGCCATGAACAGCCAACTCGCGCACGATCCCGGCGCAGGTTCTTCTTCGGGCTTCCTAGGGCCGTTTTTCGCGCTCGCTCTGGCCGCCTGGAGTGCCAGCAGCGGTTTCAAGGCGATCTTGGTCGCCCTCAACACAATCTTTGATCGCACGGAAAGCCGACATTTCCTGCGCCTGACGGTGATCGCGTTTTCATTTGCCGGCGGCGCTCTCTTTCTGTCGCTCATCGCCATCGCTTTGATCCTGGCAGGCCCTTTCGTGCTTTCGCTTGGCGGAACCGCGCAACGTTGGCCTGTGCTCTTGACCTACCTCAGATGGCCCATCTTGGTGACGCTCTGCATCGCTGGCGTCGGAACCCTCTACCGCTATGCTCCAAATCGTGAGGGCGAGCGGGCGCCACTGGTGACCTACGGTTCATTCACAGCAGCGTTGGCCCTGACCGGCTGTTCCGCGGCGTTCTCACGCGTGCTCGCTCACGTCGCCAGCCTCTCGGTTACATATGGATCGCTGAGCACCCTGATTGGCTCTGGCTATCAGCCACGCTGGTGCTGGTCGGCGCAGAACTGGACGCGGCGCTCAAAACCGGCAACGGAGACAAGTCGAAGGACCGCGACGACAGTAGAGCACGGGACATCGGGCGGCAGGCCGTCCCAGGCCACCGCGACCGCCTGTTCCGCGCAACGATGCATGTCGGGCGCCGGGTGATGGATTGGAGGCGCGTTGCTTCCGGGGCGCTTCTGTAACCCAGACGGGAAGACGAAGTCGTCGGTCCGTTCCTCGCTACAGGCGCCAGCCACAGCCCCTTGGCGCCGCTTCGTAGCTGCATTCCGGCAGCGAGGACCGCTCCTCATCGGAGCGGTCCTTTGGCAACTACTGCACGGTCATGCGCTGGTTGTCGCGATTGTCGGCCCAGGTGCTTTTGTCGTAAGCGGGCTGGGCTTTCAGCTGATCCTTGGTGAAGTTCGTGTACAGATATTTGTTGCCATTCTGATCCTTCATGAATGAAAGCTTGTCCATGCCTACGGCCACTTCCTTCTCGCCCATGCCGAGGAAACCGCCCACGTCGACGATGACCGCGTCAACCTTGCCATCTTTGGTCAGGACCACGTCGCCGATCTCGCCTACGTTAGCGTCATTGGCACCGTAGACAGTGGTCCCGACCAGCTCCTGGGTGCGAATCTTGCCGGGATCGATGGGGGTCAGCGATGCCTTGTCTGTCGCGCCAATCGCGGCCGTGGTGGCCGGCGCGGTGGTCGTCTCCGTAGGCGCTGCCGCCATGCTTGTGTCGTTGTTACTATCCTGCTTCACCGCCGCACTGTTTGCGGACGTCGTATCATAAGATTTGCGGTCGAAATTCGCTTTTGCCTTCAGATCATCCGACGTGGCACTGATGACGAGCCAGCGGTTGCCATCCTTCTCCGCCCATTTCACTGTGTTGTACGGTATAGCCACGTCCTTTTCCCCCATTCCGAGAAAGCCTCCGACGCCGACGATAACAGAGTCCACTGCGCCGTTGTCGCCTATCAAAAGGTCATCTACCGACCCGACATTGTCAGCATTGTCGCCGGTACCGTTGTAAACCTTCTTGCCGATGATATTGGATGCCAAGTGGCCCGACACGGTTTGGGCTTGCTGGGTTGTGGCTGTCTGGGCCGCATAAGCCAGGTTCGAAGCTGAAACAAATGCAGCCAATGCGGTCGTGGCTAGAATAGTGCGTACCATGAGGATTCTCCTGTTGACGATCAAGTTCGTTCTGGCCCTCGGGGGCAGCGAACGGACTATTGGGACAACGAGACGCATCCGGACAGGTTCCGAAAGTGGGCAGGCATCCTCTAGTTGCTTTTCCACTCAAACGCTCGACAGCGAGACAAGTTTGGTCGGCTTTGCTCCAGCGATTGATCCTGTTCCCACCGTAGAGGAAGGTGTACGCGAATCGCCGGGCCTCTCCTGCTCCCTGGCAACATTGTGCAGCCCCTTGGCACACGGTTGATGACGTCCATCTCAAGTGAACCGGCCCGGAGTCTGGTAGACCTTCTGAAGCGTCGTAGTGGATATGTCGCCTTAGCAGCGGAGTCCTTGCTGCGGCGGTCTGCCGGGCAACGCGTGATCTGCTGCTTGTCTAGCAGCTCCGGGGGATGCGAACCGGGAATCTCTCCTGGAGCGCAAACGTCGGAACAAAACAACCGAGGACTTGTTTTTCATGACGTTCACTTGGCCGCGAAAGCACTCCGCTGCTGCGAGCCTGTTCGCCAACGCCGCCCACGACGCGGACTCCGCCGATTCAAATTCGCGACGGCGCCGGCCAGATGAAGAAGTGGTGGCGAAAAAAGTGAAGCCGACGAGGCTGATGCATGCAAGAGCAGGAGCATCGATCGCGACCGCCCCGATTGAGAAGAACATACGCAGGAGCTCGAGATGCTTAGTAGCGCGTCCGCGCTTGCAAAGGTGGGAATCCTGTGAGCAGTCGTGGAGGAACAAGCCCTAATCTGGTTCCAGACGCGAAGTGCGGTACGCAGGAAACCTGACATGACAGTGGTAATTGGACTGTTTGACAATCATGAGGATGCAAACCAGGCCGTAGGTGAGTTGGGCGAGGCGGGAGTTGCGCTTTCCGACATCAGCATTGTGGCAGGTGGTGCTAATGGCTGGTATGCCGACCATCGCTCGCAGGCCGCGGAAGATGCTGCGGCCGGCGCGGCTATCGGCGGATTAGTCGGTGGCGCGGCGGGACTTCTGGCAGGATTCGGCATAATGGTGATTCCGGGCCTCGGTCCTGTGGTAGCCGCTGGATGGTTGGCCGCCACAGCTGCGGGCGCTATAGGCGGCGGCGCCGCAGCTGGAGTAACCGGCGGAATCATCGGAGCCATGACAAGCTCCGGCGTTCCCGAAAGCGACGCCGGCGTTTATGCGGAAGGCATTCGCCAAGGCGGCACACTTGTGGTGGCGAAGGTCCGGAATCAACTGGTTCCCAACGCCAAACAGATCCTTCGGGCCAGATCAGTCGATCTGGTGGAACGGCGTAGCCAATATCAGGCGGCAGGGTGGACCGGGTTCGATCCCTATGCCGGTTAGAAACAATCCCGTTGCCCATTCTTTTCACCTGCCCGACAGCGAAAGCGGCCGTCGGTTCGTCATTGCATCCGTCCACGCGGTGTCGGTCTGGCGCATCTCGCGACATCCCCAGGCAAACTGATGAGCAGTTTCAACGGAGCGCTGGCGCTTGGTGCAGGCACGGTGCTGGTGCTCGGCTTGTTGGGCGGATACGTCAAAAACCGGCTGTGGCTGGCCGAAAGTACGATCTGCCTCATCCTGGGTGCGGTTTTAGGGCCGATGGGGCTTGGCTGGGCAGATCTTGCCTCGCTGCCACTCGACCCGTTTGCGCTCCTCAAGGAAGCGGCACGTCTCACTTTGGGGATCTCTGTCATGGCGGCCGCCCTGCGGCTGCCGCCGGGATTTGTAGCCCGGCGTGCTGCCGGCCTCGCAATTGTACTGGGGCCAGGAATGCTGTTGATGTTCTTGTCAGGCTCGCTCCTTGCTCTGACGATCCTCAATCAGCGGCCGCTTGTCGCTCTGCTGGTCGGCGCGGCACTTGCTCCGACGGATCCGGTCGTGGCGGGGGCGATCACCGCCGGAAGAGCCGCCGAACGCATGGTTCCAAACCGAATGCGCAGTCTTCTGACCGCCGAAAGCGGCGCCAACGACGGCCTCGCACTTCTTTTCGTCACGCTGCCAGCTCTCGTCGTTGCCCAGGCTCCAGTCGAGGCTCTTTCGGAATGGCTGACGCAGGTTCTGCTCTGGCAAACTATGGGTAGCGTTTCGATTGGGCTCGTATTGGGGTGGCTGGCGGGTCACCTGCTAACGTGGGCTCGGCGCCAGCCCTTTTGCCAGCACCATTCCATAGCAACCATTGCCCTGGCATTGTCGCTGACTGTCCTTGCCTTCGTTCGCCTGATCGGGAGTGACGGCATTCTTGCAGTTTTTGCCTCGGGCCTTGTCATCAATTCCTTTGTTTCTAAAGAGGAGGCCCGCCAGGAAAACGTCCAGGCGGCGGTTAGCCGCTTCTTCGATCTCCCAGTCTTCATCCTGGTTGGGACTATGCTCCCTTGGGCAGCTTGGCACGAGCTTGGCTGGAGGGCGATTGGATTCGCGGTAGCTGTGCTCATTGTGAGGCGGGTGCCGTGGTGGGTTGCATTGTATCGGGCGGTGCCTGAAATCAGAACAATGTCGGAGGCTGTTTTCCTTGGCTGGTTCGGTCCAATCGGGATCTCCACCATTTACTATCTTCTGCTGATCCGTGAAAAGACAGGCCTGCACGAGGTATGGGAAATCGGCACCATCGCGGTGTCTTTGTCTGTCGTGGTGCACGGCATGTCCGCGACGCCCTTTACGCAGCTGATAGGGCGGGCAAGAACAACCTCGGGACAAGCCCAACAGGGATCTTAGTCTAGGCCGGCCGACACGGTCCAGCTTTGCAAATCTGCTAACCGGCGTGTTGGCACACACCAGGCAGGTTCAAAGCCGCCATTGCGTGTGAGCCATCCGCCTTCCGTTATTCGTCACCGTTGGGCTGGCGCAGCTAGGCCAAGTCATAGATCCTACATGTAAGTAGTTGTTCTTGAGAAATACGACAATTGCAACAAGAATTCTTGATGGGCAAACCCGATTGGAACAAAATCACCATACAGCGGTTTGCAATCCATCAAGCAATGGAGGCTTCGATGAAAAAATCCTCGATTATGCGAAGCATGCTAGCAGTTCTACTTGCCTTCGGAACCGTCGTTCCGGCCAGTGCTGTGCCGGCGTTTGTTCCAAAGGTCCAGTCCGCTTCCACGGAGGTGGTCCCTGTTCGGTACGATCGAAATCGCCTGATGTTTAGAAGAAATCACGGATACTGGCGTGGTCATCGGGGCTACAGACACTACCGTCCCGGATATCGCCGGCATAACGGCTGGTGGTTTCCTCCGGCAGCATTTGCGTTGGGCGCCATCATTGGCGGCGCCATGAGTCAGCCGCACGTGGTCGGCAATCGACACCTCCGCTGGTGCTATGATCACTATCGCTCATACAGGGCATCCGACAACACATTCCAGCCGTATCACGGACCGCGTCGGCAATGCCGATCGCCCTACGATTAAGCCGTCCATCCGCAGCATCTCACGAGAGACCTGATGGCCTCGCTTCAGCAGACTGACGCGAGGCCGACGACTTCGTCCGATGGGTCGTCGTAGAAGCGTGCGGTCGTCTCCAAGCAGTGCGGATGCGCTCCGAGCGCGTTCACTGCAGCAAGGTGGGTTTGCGTGCTGAGACGTGCCCTGTAGCGTGCTGCAAAGCCACCAGGCGGCATGTCCATGGCTCTGATGACACATAGTCGATGTCCGGCTCAGACGTTATGGCGGCAAGCGGCCGAAAAAATTTGCGACAGCCTGGAATAGTTTCGGTGCGAGCCGAGTAAACGGGATGTTTCGGGCGGCCATCCAAACGCTGTCCCGCAACTCCATGCCCGATCTGGGAGTACCGATCTCATAGTGATGGTTCCGATGCTTACCGCCGACAGAAGCGCTCGTTGGCGAGCACGCCCCCGGACGGCGTCGAACAATGCAGCCGCGCAATCGGCCAGAAGTGGGAGCATGAGCATAGGTCATGCGCAAATTGCACGATTATGAAGAAGTAGGCCTGATCGGCTATCCGTCTGATGGCGCCTACGTCGCCGTGATGGGCAAGGGGGATTATCTGCTTGGAGGCGAGTTGTGCGGGCTCAACGGGGCGCGCTTGGCCGAACAAGCAGCTTCCCTGCCACGATACTATCCCCACGCTATGCGGCTCGTGTTGATAACAGTGCACGGAGACCGCCTTGTGGCGGTCAGGGACTATGGGGTCCCGCTAGGCGAAATTGATGCGTGATTGGCCGTGCCCAACAGGCATGAAGAGACGCGGACCCGACTCTGATGGGCCCTCGACGACGGTTCGCGCTAAGGTGCCGAATCGCGCCGTGCCGGCGTCAAGATCAGATCGCTATTTTGCAGCTGATCGCTTCGTGACCGGCATTGCTAGAGTTCTGCGCTGGAGATGCCATTGACCAGCAGAACGCTGATCGCGGCTACCATCGGCCTCATCTCAGGAGCCGCTATAGGTGTCAGTCACGACAACCTCTTCGCAGGCGCTGGAATCGGCACCGCTTTTGCCATCGCCTTTGCAATGGCAGTGCGTGATCGGAACGAATAGTTTGCAAGGAGGGATCCAGCGTGCTCGCTTGTGCGGCTGGAAAGAGTAGCCGCCCGCGCAGCCGCTTTGGCAGAACAGAGCGTCTGAAACAGCGCCGCGCACAGTTACCAGCCGGCCGGTCCGGGCAGGCGGCCTTGACGCCGTCAAGCCCCCCAGATCGCCCATAGGGCCACCGCCACCGCGATCACCGCAAGGAGGGCGAGTGGAAGCCACCGATTCGGGTGGGTGGCGGACCGTCTGCCGTCGTGCTCGCGTTCCATGGAACGACTGTCGGCCTTTTTGGCCGTCACCTCTGCGCGCAGCGGTGTGCCCGTTCCGCCCGGCTGGGGAAAGCCGCCCGCTTCTGCATCCGTTTCCATTGGGGCGGCGGCGGGATCGAAGCCAGGGGTCTTGTCGCCAAATGATCCGGTATCAACGGCAGCGGCAGTGTTCCACCCCGGCTTTTTGTTCCTTTCGTTGGTCGACCCTGTCATCCCATTTCCGTCCCAAATTCACCGCGGCCAGAACTGCTTATGCCGTGGCGAACTTTAGGCGTCGTGGAATGTTCCCTCGCAGCCGCGGCTTTCCCCGGCCCGACTGGACCGCCCACACGGAGGACGACGACTAAGCGATAGCTGATAGGTGCGACTTTGCTTGTCTTCCGCTGCTGCTTCATCTGATCCGGAGCGAATCGCGACAAACTGTAGCGCCTTGGTAAATCGAACGCGGAGTGATCAGGTCATCGGCTGGTCAATCAGCGTCAGCACAAACAGGATCAACAGCCAGAGCGCGCCCGCCACAACACTCAGCCTTACCAAGATTTCCATGCGGGCCAATTCCATGAATGCCAGAGCGATGATGACGGTCTTTGCCGCAGCGATCGCCATGTTGGTCAACATGTTGAAACCGGCCAAATCGAGATAGGACGAGGCGACAGTGAGCGCCAGCAGCGCGAGCAGACCAATGTAGGCGAGGATGAGCCGTGAGAGGGTCATGCCCGGCTCACCAGGTACAGAAGGGGAAACAGGATCACCCAAACGATGTCGATGAAGTGCCAGTAGAATCCGACCGCCCGTACGCGGCGCAGGTGGTTTGATGGGTTCGCCCAATTCCAGCTGGCAGCGATCCCGAGCACCACCGCGATGCCGCTGAAGAGGTGCAAAGCATGTAACCCCGTCATGGCAAAGTACAGTTGGAAGAAGTGGCGCGCCGCCAGTTCGTGCGCTCCTTGCCAGTGGAAAGGCAGCCCGAGCACCGGAGCCACGTGTTCCTGCGCCTCCTCAAAATATTCATAACCTTTGATGGCGAGGAAGGCAGTACCAAGCACGGCTGTCGCCAGCAGTGACAAGACCGAAGTCTTTGGGCGCTCACCTTGCAACCCCCAATGCGCCAGCGCCATCGTCAGGCTTGAGGTAATCAGGATTGCCGTGTTGGCAGTGCCAAGTAGGATCGAAAGGTGCCTGGACGCTTCGCCGAACGTTTCGGAGCTGTGGATCCGCGCGGCCGTGTAGATCAGGATGAGTCCGCCGAAGAGCATGGCTTCGGAAATCAGAAATACCCACATCCCAAGGGCGTCGGCCGTGCGCTCGCGCTCGGCATCGCGAAACGCAATGCTTTCGGTCGCTGTCATGACTGCTGGTCCTTGAGCTCGTATTGATACGGCTTGCTGGTCACCTGCGGCATCTGTTCAAAATTGTGCGGTGGCGGCGGCGAACTCGTCTGCCACTCAAGGCCGGTGGCGCGCCATGGGTTAGCTGGAGCGAAGCGGCCGGCAAACAGCGACCACCCGAGATAGAAGAGCGGCATCAGGTACCCGATGGCAAGGATCACAGCGCCGGCGGAAGACAGTTCATGCCAGAAGGCGAATTCTGGGGGATAGGCGTGATAACGGCGCGGCATCCCCAAAACCCCGAGCACGAACTGAGGAAAAAAGGTGAGATTGAAGCCTATGAATATCGTAGCGGCGGCCACCCGGGCCCACATCTCGGGATACATGCGTCCCGTCATCTTGGGCCACCAGAAATGGATACCCGCCATGAATGCGGTCACCATGCCGCCCACCATGATGTAGTGGAAGTGAGCTACCACGAAATAGGTGTCATGGAGGTCGACGTCGACCGCCAGCGAAGCCAGGAATAGCCCCGCGAGTCCGCCGAAGGTAAACAGCGCCAGAAAACCCAGCGCATAAATCATCGACGCTTCGAAGGTGATGGAACCTTTGCGCAGCGTGAGGCTCCAGTTGAACACCTTGATTGCCGAGGGAATGGCAACGCAAAACGACAGAAAAGAGAACACGACGCCTGCGTACGTTGATTGGCCGGAGACGAACATATGATGGCCCCACACCAGAAACCCGAACAGGGCGATGGCCATCGTGGCGAGCGCGACGGCGGTGTATCCAAAGAGCGGCTTTCGACAAAAGCACGGTATGATTTCGGACACCACACCCATGCCGGGCAGGATCATGATGTAGACGGCGGGATGGGAGTAGAACCAGAAAAGATGCTGAAACAGCAACGGGTCTCCGCCTTGACCAGGGTCGAAGATCCCGATGCCAAACAGCCGATCAAACACGATCAGGATGAGCGTCAGCGCCAGCACCGGCGTTGACAGCACCATGACAAGGCTCGTCGCGTATATCGTCCAGACAAAGATCGGCAGCCTGAACCAGGTGAGCCCCGGTGCGCGCAGCTTGTGGACCGTAACGATGAAATTGATGCCGGTCATGATCGTCGAGAAGCCGACTACGAAGACGCCAAAAGCGGCCGCGCTCACGTGACTGTTCGAGTAAATAGAGGAAAACGGAGTGTAGAAGGTCCATCCGGTGTCGACACCGCCGGCAACCACGGCAGACAGCGTAAACAGGCTGCCGAGGATGAACACGTACCAGCTTGCGAGGTTCAGTTTCGGAAACGCCAAGTCGCGCGCACCAATCATCAGCGGCAGGAGGAAGTTGCCGAGCGTGGCTGGGATTGAGGGGACCAGGAAGAACCAGACCATCACGATCCCGTGGATCGTGAATAGACGGTTATACGTGTCGTCCGAGACAAGGTCGCCGGCGGGCGTCGCGAGCTCGATGCGCATCAGCGTGGCCATGGCCCCGCCGAGAAAAAAGAAGGCTGTGAGCGAAATCAGGTAAAGCCAGGCGATGCGCTTGTGGTCCGTCGTTAGTAACCACGAAACAGGTGTCGTGCCTTCGCTGAGATAGCTCGGTGCGACCGGGGCGGCCGGAGCATTCATCGTGAACCCTCCTGTGTGGACAATGATTTTATGTACGCCACGACCTCTTGAAGCTCGCTCTCCTCGATCAAGCCGTCGAAACTGGGCATCACGGGATCGTAGCCGGCCGCTACCTGCTTGTTCGGCTGCAGAATGGAATCGCGGATATAGCGCTCGTCGGCCATGACGGTGGTGCTGTTGGAGAGCGCCACCGGCCGCCCGAAAACACCTCGCAGGTTGGGCGCCCGCACCGTGCCGCCTCCATCGTGGCATCCCGAACATCCAAGTGAGCTGAAAAGGCGCTCGCCGGAGCCGGCAAGCGATTGCCCCCCACCTTCTTGCTTCAGCCAGGCCGCGAAGTCCTGAGGCTCCATCGCATACACGGTGCCCAGCATTTGCGAGTGAGCTGTGCCGCAATATTCTGCGCAGAACAGCCGGTACTTGCCTGGCTTGGTGGCGGTGAACCAGACCCGCGTTGATCGGCCGGGAACCGCGTCCTGCTTTACGCGAAAAGCAGGAACGAAGAAGGAATGGATGACATCCTGAGAGCCGAGCGTGACGAGGATGGGGCGACCAACTGGAATGTGCAATGCGTCGATTTCGCGCTGGCCGCCGGCATGCCGGAACTGCCACATCCACTGCTTGCCGAGCCCGGCTATCTCGATCGCATCGGCGGGCGGATGGTCGCGCTGCACGAAGATATAGGCTCCCCAGCCGAAAAGCGCGAACGCTATGACGAGCGTGGCGGTCGTCCATCCGATCTCCAAAGGGGTGTTACGCGCCACGCGCCCGGAGCGGTCGGCGGATGAGCCCGCCCGGTATTTCACCGCATATCCAATAACAAGCGCGGTCAGAAACAACCCAAGCCCGCCCGAAAAGGCCAAGAGCGTGTAGAACAACCAGTCGACCTGTGGCGCCAGGCTCGAGGCCTCGGGCGGGAGAAATTGAATGCCCCCGCTCACGGCGTCTTCTCCCTCCGGCGGTTCCCGATTCCCCGGGGCTTGCGCGACAGGATGAAGATCAGCCCGCCTAACAGTGCCAAGGTCAGGCCACCTGAGACCGACAGCACCCGGCCGATCAGCGGCGTGTATTGGCCACGCGACGTATCAAAGCCTGAACAAAGCAGCACGACCTGGTCTGAGTAGGTGCCGATGGAGCCGCTGGACGCCTCGACCAGCGCCAGCCGAAGATCGCGCGGCTTCAGCGTGGTCGAAGAGAGCAGGCGCGAGAGTCTGGCTTGCGGCGTGAGCACGGCGACCGATACGGGGTGGACAAACTGGTTTATACGCTCGCGGCTCTGGTAGGTGTAGCCCAGTCCATGCGCCAGGCTGCCGATCGAGGCGTCATCGCCGGTGAGAAAGCGCCACGCCGGCATGTCGGTGCGGTTCATGATCCTTGCCAGCTTCGCCTTGCCGGCTTTCGCATCGGCCGCCGTCTCGCGGGGGTCGATCGAGACGAAGACTGCCCGGTAAGCGTCCGTTTCGAGTCCGCTCTGCTCAAGTGCGTCCGCTACTATGTTCTGCGTGAGACCGCACAGGTTTGGACATTTGTTGTAGCCAATCAACAGGACAGCAGCTTTGCCGTCGAGCACGTCCTTGAAAGGCCTGCGCACACCCGATGCTTCCAAGAAGGCGAGGTCGGGATCAATCCCCGCGTTCCGAGGCGGCAAAAGCGCCGGACGACTGACAGTAGCCTTCGCCTGAACCGCCGATAGCAAGCCGGCGGTCAACAGCACCACAAGCGCCAAAGACTTCATCTGGCGCCTCCAGTTGCCGCCCCGCTGCCAGCTTCCACCGCCGGCGTCGATCCGCCGGGTGCGGTCTCCTCCGTATTCCTGCAGTCTCTTGCCTGCGGCGCCCGTGGGACGTTTGCATTTAGCAGGTCGCATTCGCCGCTTTTAGCGGAACCGCGCCCCATCCATTCCGGTACACCCTTGTCCGCGATCATTTGCATGGCATCCTCTATCGGAATGCGGGCTATGCCGGCCTTTTGATCGATCCATCCGGTCTTTTCCAGTTGCGCCTTCTCGCGCGCCAGGAGCATCCTCAGCGCATCTTCGCCGTCGCGCTGCAGAGTAGGGGAACGATCATTGTCCTCGAAAGCGCGACCGAGGGGTGGCTGTCGCGGAGTGGTGTCGAAAAGGAGCGCGAGCACGCCGAGCGTTACGCCGAGGAACACGACGAACCCGGCTGAAAACCACAGCAGGATTCGCCCCGATACGTCGCGACTTTCGGGTTGGCGCCTGTTCGGTTCAGCCATTGATCGGCGCTCTTGATGCGAGACGGTCAATAAGGCGCGGCGACCCCGCAGCAGCCAGAAGCAAGCCGCCCAGAGCCGCAAAGGCGGCAACGTCGATCCAGGCATAGTGCAATGAGGTCTCTGCAAAGGCCGGCCGCACGCGCCAGACGACGTCTAGGGCATGACCGGCGAAAACAACTGCGGCGAGGACGGCGACGGCGTTTCGGCTGCGCTTGAGGCCTCGCGACAAGAATGCTGTGACGGCAACGGCGTGGCAAGCGACCATAACCCACATCACAATTTGCCACCCGTTCTCGCCGCGGGCAACGTACCAGTGAATCTCGTCTGGCAGGTCCGCCGCCCAGACGATGAGGTACTGCATGTAAACAAGATAGACCCAGCCGAGAACGAAGCCGAACAGCATGTTGCACGCGTCCTCCGTGATGAGCACGCCCCTCTTGCCGCCTTGTGGAATGCCTTCTGTCAGCCCGAGCGACATCAGCAGTGTTGCCAGTGCCAAAGCACCAGACATCTGGCCGGAGGTCTCGATCAGTCCGTACACCGTCGAGACGAACTGCGGTTCCAGCGCCAGCATCCAGTCCACGGAGAACATCAGGACGCTCAACCCATAGATGACGAGGCCGACAGCCGCCCAGCGGCCACGGCGGGCAAAGGGTCGGCTTTTCTCCCCATCCGAACTGATTGACATAGCCAGCGACCACAGCCATAGCCAGGCAACCGCGCAACTGGCAGCGCGCAACAAAAAGAATGGCACGTTGAGATACGCCAGCTTGAGTTGCACCTTTTCGGGCAATTCTTCTGCGGGAAGGTGTGCCCAGGCGAATACCGGGTGCAACGCCAAAAGCAACGGCAGCATCATGGCCAGAGCGACTGGCAAGGTGGCGGCGATGGTGCGCAGCCAGGGCCGCAGGGCCCGCCCCCAGTCGCCGCCGGTGAGCACATGGATCATCAGCAGGGCAATGGCTCCGAGCGGCAAACCGAGTATGAACAGAGCGACCGTCCACCACGCGGCGGCGACCTGCATCGGTGCCAGGAACAAGCCGAACCCGCAGCCCGCGAGGCCTGCAAGGCCGACGATGCCGGCCACAGGCGCGGCGCGCTGCAGGATAAGCTCGTTCATTGTGTTGCGCTCCCCTCGATCTTCTCGCGCACCGCGGTCGGCAATTCTGCCAGCTGGGCGTGCTGCGAGAGCTGAAGTGCGCGCACATAGGCCACGATCGCCCAGCGGTCAGCTGGCGGAACGCGATCGGCATAAGAGTACATCACGCCATACCCATGGGTTATGACGTCGTAAATATGCCGGTTGGAGACTTGCAGCAGGGCATCCTGATGGTAGGTGGGCGGTGACGGGAAGCCGCGTTGCACGATCATCCCTCGCCCGTCCCCCGAGAGCCCGTGGCAGGGCGAACAGAATATGTCGAAGCGTTCCCTGCCGTGTTGAAGCAGAGCCATGTCTATTTTCTGCGGGATATCGCTTGGCGTTGGGGAGATGTCGGCGTCGCGCCGCACCGTTCCGGGAACCGGCTGCCTGGCCGAAGCGCCGTCCGGAAATGTTGCCGCCGATGCGAGCGGATCATAGCGTGGCTGGTCCGACATCGCCTGCTTTTGGCAGCCTGCCAGCAGGCCCGAGCATAAGAGGACCGCTGTGGTCCCGAGGCGCAGCCCGCCAAAGCAGCGGCGGATGCGCGGGGCGGAGGTCATGGCTTCACCAGTTCGACGTGGTGCGCGCCCAGCCGTTTGAGCAGGTTTCGCGCGGCCACCGGTCTGAACAGGGGGTCCGAGGCCTTGAGCAGCAGGTGGAAACGACCGCCAGAACCATAGCTGAAGTCAGAGACGCCGAAGACGGGATGGTGATAACGAGGCAGGCCGTTGGCCGCGAGCATCCCGACAAACCCGGCCATGGCCGCTCCGAGAACGCCGGCTTCGAAGGCAAGGACGAGATAGGCCGGCCATGCATTCATCGGCCGGCCCCCGACGTTGATCGGGTAGTCGATCTCGACCGAGTAGAGGATAAGCAAATAAACGGCCGCGGCCCCGAGCAGACCGCCCGCCAGCACAAAATAGGGCAATCTCGTGCGACGCGCTCCCAGCTTCTCGGGCAGACCCTCGATGGGGTAGGGCGAGAAGGTATCCAACTTGGTGTAGCCGAACTCGCGCAGGGACTGGACCGCGTTGCCCAGGCTTTCCGGCGTCGGAAACGTCGCCATCATTCCATACGGCTGAGAGGCGCTCATGCTTTCCCCACCGTTTGCTCATGTGCCAGCTCCTCGACTTCGAAGATGGTCACCGCAGGCAGAATTCGGATGAACAGAAACACCAGAGCGAAGAATGTGCCGAGCGAACCGAACAGGATGCCGAAGTCGAGCCAGGTCAGCGACTGCGAGCCCCAGGACGAGGGCAGGTAGCCGTTGGCCAGGCTACTGACCACGATGACGTAGCGCTCGGTCCACATACCGACGTTTATCAGCAACGAGATTACCCAAAGGCCCGGCATCCACAACCTGACGCGGGGGAACCACAAGAGCTGCAGGACGCCCACATTGCAGAACATCATCAGCCAGAAGAACCAGGCGTACGGACCGAAGGCGCGGCGGAACATCATGACCCGCTCGAAATCCTCGCCCGAGTACCAGGAGAAGAAAATCTCGGAGATGTAGCCGTAGACGACGATCATGCCAGAGGCGATCATCAGCTTGGCGGCATTTTCCATGTGCCGTTTCGTAATGATGTCTTCCAGCTTGAACAGAGTGCGAAGCGGGGCGGCAATCGTGACCACCATCGCGAGGCCCGAATACAGCGCGCCAGCAACGAAATAGGGCGGGAATATCGTTGAATGATAGCCGGGCACCAGCGCATAGGCGAAATCAAGCGACACGATCGAATGCACGGACACGACAAGCGGCGTGGCGAGGGCCGCCAACAAATAGTAGACGCTCTGGAAGCGCATCCAATGGTAGGCCGACCCGCACCAGCCAAGCGCCAGGATACCGTAGAACAGCTGCCCCCGGCGCGTTTCAGCGCGGTCGCGCAGGATTGCGAGGTCGGGTATCAGGCCCATGTACCAGAACAGCAGCGACACGGTGGCGTAGGTTGAAATTGCCGCGAAGTCCCAGACCAACGGACTTCGCCATTGTGGCCAATGCATGTGCGTGTTGGGCAATGGCAGCAGCCAGTAGAAGAACCACGGCCTGCCAAGGTGCAAAATCGGGAACAGCCCGGCCATCGCCACCGCGAACAGCGTCATGGCCTCTGCAAAGCGATTGATGGAATCCCGCCAGCTCTGACGCAGGAGAAGCAGCACGGCCGAGATCAAGGTTCCAGCGTGACCAATGCCGATCCACCACACAAAGTTCGAGATCATCGTGCCCCAGGCGACCGGGATGTTGATGCCGTATTTCCCGACACCGACAGCGATCAGGTAGACGATCGAATATAAGAACAGCATCACCAGTATGAAGAGACCAGCAAAGGCGAGCCAGAAATATCGCGGCAATCGGCCTTGCAGTACGATCGAGCCGATGCGCCTGGTGATCTCCTGTTTGGTGTGCCTCCCTTCCAGGACGGCGAGGGAGCCGTCCCTTCGCGCGACGTCAGCCTGTGCCATGGCCGTCCCCTTTCTCCTCCCTCTCGCGGGCAAGCGCCGGGTTTGGGTTCCTGACCTTGCCGAGGTAGGTGGTGCGCGGCCGCGTATTGAGTTCAGCGAGCAATGCATAGTTGAGCGGCGATGCCTTGACCTGATTGACGGCAGCGTGCCTGTCGTTAAGGTCTCCAAACCAGATCGCCTGCGTTGGGCAGACCTGTTGGCAGGCCGTGACCACCTCGCCGTCGGCTATGGGGCGATTGTCGATTTGCGCATGGATGCGGGCGGCCGCGATCCGTTGCACACAGTACGTGCATTTTTCCATCACGCCACGCGAGCGGACCGATACGTTCGGATTGTTGACCGCCTGAAGGAAACCCACCTTTTCCTTGTCGAACTCCTGGTATTCCAGAAAATTGAAGCGGCGTACCTTGTAGGGGCAGTTCTGGGAGCAATAGCGGGTGCCGATGCAGCGGTTGTAAACCTGGGCGTTGATGCCGTCATGCGTGTGGACCGTGGCGTTGACGGGACAGACCACTTCGCAGGGCGCCTTCTCACACTGCATGCAGGGCACCGGCTGGAACAACGTCTGCGGATCGTCCGGGAGACCTTCATAATAGCGGTCCACGCGCAGCCAGTGCATCTCGTGGCCACGCGCGCACTCTTCCGGGCCGACCGTCGGAATGTTATTTTCCGACTGGCACGCGGCGACGCAGGCCATGCACCCGATGCAGGCGTTCTCGTCGATCGCCATCGCCCACGCTTCCTGATCATAGTGGTATTCGGGATAGAGCGACTCCTTCGGCTCCGGAGGCGCGCCTGCATTTACGAAGTCCGGATTGTCACGATACTGCGACCAGGTTGCGTGCCGCGCTATCGGACGTCCTTCCATCGCCTGATGTTCTTGCGTCGTCGTAAGCTGCTTGCCCAGGTCGAGCCGCTCGACAGTTGCGCCGCTCAGTGCCCACGGTGAACCGGCCTTCCGCAGCACGAACGCGTCGTAGCCGCTTGCGAGATCGGCCACCGGTCCCGCGGAGCGCCGGCCGAATCCGAAGGTTAGCGTCAGACTCCCCTTGGGGTGGCCTGGCGTCAGCCAGACCGGCGCGTCGATGCTGCTTTTGTCGGCGGAAATGCGGATGACGTCGCCATTGGCCAGTTTGTGCAACTCGGCATCCGAGGGCGCCATCAGCGCGGCGTTGCTCCACACCAGCTTGGTAAGGGGACGCGGCAGCTCCTGCAACCACGCATTGTTGGCAAAACGCCCGTCGCGCAGCCACGGGTCGGACGCGAAGCGGATTTCCAGGGTCCCGGGGCGATTGACTTGCTGGGGTGGGGACGCGGTCGAAGTTGTCGGCGGCTGCGTTGCTGCATCCGGTTCGCCGCTCCCCGCCACGCAACCGGCTTTCAACGTCTGATCCCAAGCATCGTCCTCCATGCTGGACGAGCGCCAGGTTCGCCGAACGAGATCCAGCGCAGACAGATCCTGTTGCTGGAGAAGGACGGCCAATATCTCGTGCACGGTACGACCGGCGAATATAGGGGCAATCGTCGGCTGCATGATCGAAGTCGTGCCGTCGAAGGCACGCAGATCTGACCAGCTCTCGAGGTCGTGGGCGGCGGGGACGTGCCAGCGGGCGAGCCGTGCGGTCTCGTCCACATAGAGGCCGTGATGGACGACCTTGGTGATCTTGCCGAACGACTTGCCAATCTCCAGGTCGCCGGGCGCGGTATGGACCGGATTGCAGTCCAAGACGACGGCAGTGTCGATCCGTCCCGCGTATGCATCATCGACGAAATCCGGCAATGCGGCCGCGTCGCCGAGAATTTCGGGCGGCTCGATCACACGAAGGGTGGCCCCGACTGCACCGAGCGACTGGTTGGCCAAAAGCGCCTGATGGGCGACATCAGCGCTCACGCCCTTGCCTACGGCGAGCAATGCCCCCGATCCCGCCGACCTCAGATCGTCCGCGGCAGCCCGAAGCCATTGCGGTGCGTCCTCGCCGGCGGCGCTATCGCCCGAAATCAGGGCTGCAAGCCGCCTGCCGAGGCCGTCCAGTTCGCTGGGCCTCACAGCCAGACGATGATCGGCCGAGGCACCCGTAATGGTCGGAGTCGTCTCGATGGCGTATAGCCGGTTCATGCTGCTGCCGGGCTTGGGCGTGCGTCGACCGAGGCCAAATCCGCGTGCATAGGCGAGGTTGCCCGGGCCATCACCCAGGAAGTCATCGTCGAGGCTGACGATGACACTGGCATGCTGCAAATTGTAGATCGGCGACAGCGGGCGGCCAAATGCGGCCGTTGTGGCTTTTGT
The DNA here is from genome assembly GCF_006440715.1 of Mesorhizobium sp. B2-7-3. NCBI lineage: Bacteria > Pseudomonadati > Pseudomonadota > Alphaproteobacteria > Hyphomicrobiales > Phyllobacteriaceae > Mesorhizobium > Mesorhizobium sp. B2-7-3. The sequence goes on along the minus strand of NZ_VFTY01000007.1, from coordinate 187,862 downwards.
CATGGCGTTTCCGCCTAGAGCGTCATGGCGATAAAACCGCATCTCCGGAAAAACTGCGCGCAAGTCGCGAAATTGGGCGGCGAGCGTCGGCGATGTTGACGGTCCGGACAGGATGGCAAGCCCCTCACCCCGCACCTCAGCAAATTGCTTGCGCAGCGCAGCCATTGCGCCGAGGAAAGACCCATAATCGGCGGGAGCGCCGTCCAGCAGTGGGGTCCGAGACCTGTCCGGATCATAGAGCGAAAGCACCGCCGCCTGCATGATTGCGTCTGTGGCGCCCAAGGACGCGGGATGGTCGGGATTGCCCTCGATTTTGGTCGGCCGGCCCTCGTGCGTCTCGACAAGCACGCCGACGCCGTACCCTTCTTTGGAAAAGGTCGTGGCATAATATTCGGCCCTGCCAGGCACGACGTTTTCAGGCTGACGGACGTAGGGGACGATATCGTCGGCCGGAGCGCAAGCCGCGAGCCCGCCGAATGAAACGGCGGCGCCTAGAAGCTTGAGGAGCTTGCGCCGATCGAGGCCCGGTCGAAATGTCGCCCAGCCTTCGTCGCGCAAGGACGGGAATTCCGCTTCGACATATTTACGAAACTCTGGCGCATCGGAGAGTTCGGCTAGGCTTCTCCAGAGCCGAGATTCGTCAGCGGTGGCAGACATAGCAATCAGTCATCGTGTGGGGTTGGATGTTCAGCAGTTTTATTAACTTGGCGCGCATTTCCTCGACATTGGGGGGTGGTGTCCAATCGGTGCTGAAGACAGCGTGGGGAGGACGCAGATTATCTTTGGGGTCGCGGTGGCATCCCAGGCACCATTCCATGTCGAGGGGCTCGCTCTTGCGCATCAAGGGCATTTCTTCGACATGGCCGTGACAGGTCACGCAGGCGACGCCCTTGTTGACGTGTATCGAATGGTTGAAGAAGACGAAATCGGCCACCCGGTTCACCCGGTGCCAACGGAGCGGATTTCCGGTTGCCAAACTCTGCCGAACGGGGGCCAGCATGTCGGCATTTGTCCAAAGCTGCGAGTGGCAGGTCATACACACTTCCGTTGCCGGAAGCCCGGCTGACGACGACACCTCCACGCTGTTATGGCAATAGCGGCAGTCGATTCCGAGCTGACCGACGTGATGCTTATGGCTGAATGGAACGGGCTGCGCATTTGCGCGTGCAACAAACGTGGACCAATTGACACGCGGGGCAACCGAGGCGAGCCCAACCAGCGCCACCAGGCCCGCCAGTCCACCCCAAAGGACAAACCGTGCAACCCCGTTTGCGCCAGGCCGGAAAATCTGTGGCATTCGCTACGCTGACATTTTAGGCGTGAAAACGAATAACACCTGGAACTTCGGAATGTTCCATGGGCGGAGGCGAGGGAAAGGAGGTCTGGCGCGCGACCCACGCCCGGAAAACCTCGGCCCGAGCAGTGAGGATCAGGATCGCGGCCAAGGTGGTTCGAGCGGGAATTCCCACGCCACGGCGTCTGGCGAAGGCTGGAATGTCGACGACTTGCCCCTATCACTTTCCACGTGAGCAGGATGGGTGCGCGTGACGGGATACTCCCGTGCAGACGTGGTGCCGCTGCTGGCCGGCGGCTGCGGGGATAAGCGTGACCCGCGTACGAACAAGCTGCTGCATGACGCGATTTTCGAATGGCTCAACCGAGCGCCTCCTAGCCAGCGACAAAAATCCTTCGAACCTTTTTTACGACGCGCGATTTGGGCTTGGGGGGCAGGGGTGTGCTGGCTTCCTGAGCGAGCCGCGCCTCTTTTAATCGCGCTGATTTTGCGGCGCGCCTGGCCCGTTCCTCAATAAGGGCCGCCGCCGCTGTGGCCTGGTCGTTCCGGCCGTCGTCACGGGTCCACAGCATATCAGTGCCTCGCCTTGGCTGGGGCGCTCCTTTTCTATCTGTATTGCGCCCTGATTGGGTCGATTGCCCCGAACCTCGGCTTGTCGAAAGTGTTCCCTACAGCCATGCGGATGAGACCAACCGTGGGGAATGATGAGAAGATCTCCCAAAATAGTCGGTGAACCCAAATGACGGCGCGTTCTTTGCCATCCTTGTGCCCTGTACATCCAGGCACGCGTTCCTGTCCTTCTTGGCGACGACCATCTTCCCGCCGGCGCGGGTGGAGCGACATCTCCTTCGAAGATCGCCTCGGCTGAGCGCAGCGACGGCAAATGGACCTTCGCCTAAAAGCCCACATGATCCCCGATACGAAAGACAGGTTCCGTTATGAATTGTGTTCGGCCGGACGGTAGCGGGCGGCAACAAAACTGGCCATCTCCTCGGCGGAAACCTACCTCGCCTCCGTTGAGAAAAGAGCCTGCATCGTTCGCCACGGACTTCCAGCGTGTGTTTGGCACGACTTGCACTGAAGCAGGTGTGAACTTTTCTGATCTCAAATGCCTGATGAACCACAGCCGTAAGTGTCCAAGATGGCGACGATATCCGCATCGCGGCACAGAGAGTGACTAACAAATGGACGAGCTTTGCCGACCGAGCCCAGCCTTGGCTAACAGCAACGTGGCCCCTAGCAATGACAACGGTGTCGCAGCGCTGTTACTATTCTCGTTTTGGGAGGTGACTTCAAAATCACCGGGAACGCTACGGTCGAGCGGTGGGCCGATGAAGCCCGAATGTTCGTCTACCTCGGCTACAATACTCCTGACCCGGAGGCGGAAATGTCCGAGCGCATCACCTTGGCTGCCCGCCTCATGGAATATGGCTATCAGCGTGAACAGAGAACAGGTCCCGTGGTCTCCAAAGTTCAACTCAAAGGCGCGATCGTCGTTGCGCAGACCTGCCGTGTAACGCTGCCAATTGGTACGGACTGTGAGGGACATGGATCAAGAAGAATGACAGCTCTGCCATCCAAAGGTGTAGGTTGCCAATCTATTTTAGATAGACCTTAATGAAGGTTCGAACCGGGTGGACTGGTCCCCTCCAAGTCCCCCGCGAAGATGGAGGTCGATTGGGCTCCTGGCCTAGTCGGCCTTCTTCGCTGGTCAGTCGCGTAGGGGGCCTTGCCACAATTTTGATTAATTTCGGAACGATTCGCCGGCTCAGGTGTTGGGCCGCGGATACTGTGGGACAAATCCGACATGACCGATCGTGATAATGCCAACGGGCCGACGACTCTAGCTGCGTCTGTAATGCGTCAGATTAGCTCAAAGGCATTGAAGCACTACACGGCGACCTTGCCCATCTTCCGCGTTGACGAAACGATCCCGGATAGGCTCAAAGAACTCCTTGAACGGCTGGACCATGCAGAAGAAGCCAGCCTCTACGAGGAACCTCCCCGATGGCACTCAGATGGTTTAGCCCTGCAGTCCCTGTGACAACGGGTGAGATGGGTTCCACGTATCACTGCTCCAACGTTGAGGGCGCCGCTGCCGAATTACTGAAATGGAGCAAGCGCGGCCCCCACTGGGAGAAAGCAGTCCGCGCCTGCATGGCTTGTCTTGCCGATCAAGCGACGCCGCAAGAGGCCCGGCGGCTGTTCCGTCTCGCAGCCAAGGAGGCGGGTGTGCTGTGGGACAATGTCCATTGAGACGGCTGGAGAAATTGCGGCAGGCGGTAGCGATGTCGCAAGTCCTTTATCTTGCCAGCACATTTCGCAATGCGGATTGAGAGTGCTGTGATCTCGCCAACGGCGATTGGCTTGTGGTGGACCGGCGCCGAGTTGGGTCTGCCCATGGGCCGAGCTCTGGCAGCCACGATTGGCGAGAAGTTGGCGCCACAAGAGCCCGACCACCGACGAGCGAGTTTTAGCGACGCTAATCTCACGCGTGCTATCAACCTTTTGGCCAACAGCTCACCCGACAGTAGAGAGCGATCTTACAAAGCCGCACAAATAATTCGCTCGCTATGCCTCAGGCTATCTCGATTGGCAACTTCCTCGCACGCCGACAACCACACGCTAATCCAGGCCGCATGCTGCGGACCCACCAAGAGCAACAACGAGAAGACCAAGCCCTCCAAAAATGTGATACCTATTGTGATACAAATTCGCGTCAAGGGCGCAGAAAGGATAATAAAACAAAGCGGTACATATCGGTCGCTCCCAAGCGTTGTGGCCGCTGAAGATCCTGCGCCGCCGCTCCGCATGCGATGGACGTCAAGACCAGGATGCTAGCCAGGCGACTCACGCAGCGTCTCCTCTAGCGTTTATGGAGAAACCATTTCGCCTTTCATCACGATCAGCCACGCGTTGCCTGTTGAACAAACAAACAGACTCGACTCCTAATACTGACCTGTGTAGCATTAGCTCGAATAATGCTAGAGGGGGTGGGCGAAGCTGAAGGATCGCGCAAAAGATAAACCCTTGGAGAGTTAACTCTCTGAGTATAAATCGGCTTGATTTGGTGAAAATGCGGCGCTTGTGAACCGATTCAACACTTAATGGTGTAAGAGATCGGAGATATTTTGCCGTAGTAGGCGGCAAAGAACCGTACCACTGTCGTGGATATTGGTGTAGCGCAATCTACGATGGCGTTGAATTGCCAGGCGCAGAGCATTCTTCCAGACTGCGATCGTCAGCAAGGGAATATAAAGCGCGCGGCGTATCCATCGCCGAAATCGCTTATTTCGTTCGAGCTTCGATGCGTGTTCAGGCGAGCCTTTACGGGGGATCGAAGACATGGCCGAAGACGGTTGTCGAGCAAGGTCATCGCACAAGGGCGCACCTCGGCGCCGTAAAGAAAGTCCTGTCCAATCCTGGCCAAGTTCCGCTGGATTGCGGATGGTGCCCATGGAACACCCAATCGCCGGACCCAGCGGGTTCCTCCTTCGGTTCAGAGCGGCCTTTTTCGCAGCTTTGAATTACCCCCAGATCCTCACTCGGGAGCGCCCTAATGGCTGACGGTGGAGACATCCTGCGGCTAACACGGCGTGGCTTTCTTTGCTCAGCCGGTGCCGTCCTCGGCGCGGCGGCTCTCGCACAGTCACAGACCGCCGCTTATCCCTTTCTCCTCATCGAGACCTTGTACGTTCAAAGACAAAATGGCCCCGAATACTTGGCTGGGATCCGCTTGCGGCTGCGCCGGGCCAGTCACGATGAGGAGGACGAGAAGAGCCTGACTATCCGTGGTTCGGACTTTGTGGCTTCCGGCGCGGAACCTCCAAAGGTGAGATTGTCTGGCCTTACAATTTTGGCGCGCGATTCGTCCGAACCGGTTCCGAGCGATACACGGTTGACGCTCACCGTTTCCGGCGTTGATCTGTTCAATCATCGAAATGCTGATGTAGGAGGCGCGTGCACCTACGCATTTACAATTAGCGCGGATGTTCAAGGCTCGGGCGACCACAAGTCAGTTGTTTGGCAGATCGGGCTTCGCACAAATGCCTGGGTGCACCGCGACTTGGTTCATTGGCTTGAGTTCCCGCCCGCCCGCTTTGGCAACGAGGGCAGGGTGGAATTGGGACAGGTGATGGATGGACAAGCCGGTTTCAAGCTTGACCTCGGGGCGGGTTGGGTCGCCGAGACGCTGAGCCGGATCACAGGTGCCAGAATAGAGGCGACCAACAATCATATTGCCGTCCTCAGCGTCGTTCCGCGTGACCCGGACGACAGGTCGAACCAGGCCCGTGAATGGCGCTGGAGTGTGCGCCCGATCTATGCGAGTTCCCGGCTTACCGCATATGATGCGACAATCGTGTTCCGCAGCCTGCGCTTTGGCTGGGGGCGGGCGAAGGCTGAGGACGGCAAGCTCCCGGCGGAGAGCGCCGATGAGCCTACAAAGGCTCAGTTTTTCATAGAGGTCGGTTCTGATGAGCCGTCCCCGAAAGGTACGTTTCCAGAGACCTCCTTGCTTGCCAGCCCAAACGGCCAGGTGGGATTGCCGCAGGCCCGCTTTTTGATACGGGGCGAAAATAGCTCGTACCTGTCAATCACGGGGGGCGACGCCCGAGCTGCTTGGGACACCGTGGGTGGACGCGCCGGTGGATTCAAGGATGAACCAGGACCGGCCGATATGGTTTTGTCGGGTACGTTCGCAGTTAGACTTACAAGCGCCGGCAAACTCCTTTGCGGTATGGACTATACGTTTGACCCAGGCGAGGGCACGTTAAGGCTGCGCTCCGCCAAGGATGGGCATTGGTTTCTCAATGCCAACATTCCACCCACGCCTGCCAGTCGGATGCTGGACCTCGACGACCTTCTTGTCACCACTGAATCAGAGGAGCGTGTCGACACCGACGATCAGTCAAGACAGGTGTTTAGTCTAGCCTTCGGCTGGTTGGCTCTTGAGGTGCAAACTGCTGGCAAGCCGGTTGGCACGACGCGGCTTCCAGGCATCTCTCTGAATGCAACCTTGTCTCGCGCAAAGGTCGAGAGTTTGGCGTTGCGAGCGACGCTAGCCGACCTACCCGTCTCGTTGGCGCCCGAGCCAGGATTGGAAATGTTCAGCCGTGTCATCGTCGTGGATCCAGGGTTGTCGCCCGTCCTGCGTCTCCGCAACGTCGAGTTGCCGAGCGGGTTGGATGAAGCCGAGGCAGCCCGCGCTGGCCATATCTTCCTGGACGCTCCCGCCGCAGGAGCAGATGGACTGCCGGGCCTGGATGTTCCACTTGATTCCGCATTGGTCCAGGTTCGCCGCGCAAGCGACATGCTGATGCTCGACTTCCGGCTGGCCAATCTTCGGTTGCGCTCGGATACCTTCGGCGCCGATTTCGTCGTCTACCCTGACCCGGTGGCGAAGCCTTCGGACCTCATGCCCATAGAGTATCCGAAGGAAGCCGTATTGCGAGCCGATTTCGGTCCGCAACATATGGCCGAACAGGCGTTCGCGCGCCGCGATGCGATTGCTGGCGGACTGCCGTCGATCGACTTCCAGAAACTCGCAGATTTTCTAGCAGGCAACTGGCCCGCAAGGGTGCACGATGCCTTTGCCACTCTTCGAACCGGGTCGCGTTCCAAAAAGCGCAAAGTGCGTTCCGGTACTCTCCGCGACTTGGCGGCAGAGGTCGCTCGCATACTCGGCTCTGTCGCAGAGGCCGACAGCGACTTGGTAACAAAGCTCAAAGATTACGATCCTCGGTTGGTAGACCGCGTCAAGGATTTCCGGACCTTTGCCGAAACCTACAACAAGTATGCTAAATCGAGTTGGCCGCCTGTTGTCGGCCGTCTTCCCGAGGACCAGCAAATCTATGCGGGACCCGACGACTTGGATCCCGATGCGGCAAACCTTGCCTGGGATCTCCGCAAGTCAGACCTTCAGGTCATCCTAAGAGCCAAGCTGATCGAGCGACTGATCTCGGTTGACGGCAGTTATGGCAACGCCATTTCCCCCGGCCTGTTGCCCACGATTGAAGGAGAGATAGTAGACGTCGTGGGGGGCAGGGGCAGCAACATTGCCGAGACGATCTGGTTCGCCCCAGCGCCTCCCGATAAGGCGATTACAGCGCTGCTTGAAGGCAAATGGGCCGACGTAAAGGCGCAACGCGATGCAAGTCCAGTCAAGGAGCAGATCGCGCCGGACTACGCCGAGTTCCGCACGCGCTGGAAGCGGCAGGCCGAACGGTTTCGCAGCCGGCTTTCGCAGGCGGACTTGGCGGAAGTTTCAAATTTCGCCTCGATTCGCTGGGCTCTCGGCCGCAGCCGCAATGACCCGGTGTCGGATCTGTTGAGCCGCGTGATCAACAGCATGGTCGACCTCACGGGAGAGGTCGATGAGCCCTATACGCAACGCAGCCGCGCCCGCCTTTCGGGTCCGAGCAGGCTCGTTTTCCAGTGGTCGAGGCGCCACGATGCTAGCGGAAACGAAGGACCAGAAGCCCAATTTGCCCTGAATGAGCTGCTGGATTGGTATCGCCGCGACCAAGTGGTGCCCCTGCGCGCCCAGACGGTTCGCGAAGCCGACAACCGCGGCAACATAGTTCGGAGCGTCGATCGTGGCCAGCAATTGCGTCTGCAGGGCTTTCAGCCGGCACTTGATCTGTCGGCAATGGGCTGGATGGACAAGGTTTATGCTGCCTCCGCCCGCTCACCGCTGGACTATGAGACCGCGATCGAGTTGCCGTTCCGCTTGCAGTTGTCGCCGGCTCAAGACGCGGTGTGGGTTCTTCCACATCAGATTGACCTAGACCTGTCCCTTCCCCCAGACCCAAGCGATCCTTCCAAGGGCCTTCCGCTTTGGTCGGTCGCGCTTGAACCTGCTAACCCGGATCCGTTGCTCAGGGCCGTTTGGTCGGAGGATTTTTGGCCCGAGCGCTTTCTCAACGGCCGAGACAGGGTCGATTCGGCCAAGCCGATTGATGTTCGGGACAAACGCGCGGCTGAACTGCTCAATGCCCAGAATGGACAGCCTACGCGAGGAGCGGCCGCTCCGTGGTACGCGCCTCGTCTGCGTCGCCGTGCGGGAGAGATCATCGATGCGGTTCCGCTAACAGTGTCGGAAGAGGAGCGTCAGTTCCGTGCCTCTATGGATTCTTATGATCGGGACCAGATTGTAGCCGAATCCTCTGTCCCCGGCATTCTGGTAAAGCGTGGCATCGACCCGAAAACTAACCAGGTGATCGAAGGCGGCGATTCCTATTCGCCGCCTGACGGATATGGGTTCAACGACGTTGCGCTTGAGGCCGTTCTGGGGGATGACGGCCAGCAGGTCGCACGGCTGGACAGCAGCGCGATCTACGCTCCAAGATCCCTTAGCTTCCGTGAACTCCGTTTGACCGGCCTAGGAGGAACGCTTGATCTGCACACCAAGTTCAAGCCGCCTGTTTCGGCCGATCTGTTGGACGGAGGCAATCTCTATCCCGCATTTACACTTGAAAGCTGGCGCCACCTCGCCGTGCTTGGACGCGATCGCGTCGTCGAACTGGTCTACAAGGGGTATCTGTTCCCGTTTGGTCACCACGCATCGCTCGTGAAATTGACGGAGCGGCGTTACCTACAGCCGGCCGGCAACAAGCGCGGACCGACCGCCTATCTTGTGCAGAGACTCTTCATTAGATGCTCTGAGCCTTCAAAGACAGATTGGTATGATCAGCCAGATGCCGGCCGCGCCTGGCCTGTCGACGAAATGCGCATTCTTACTGGCCAGACGGCCGACCTCGTCGACCCGTTGCCGGGATCGCCATCGGTTCCTAAGCATGAGACAGCGACAGTCCTTCCCAATGGACGCGTCTCGCTTGATGGGGGCTGCGGACTGGTGTTCTGGCCGCGTACAGCGCCGTTTAAAGGCGCCGAGGTGCCTTTTGAATTTCAGATTGACGGACTGGCACAGGCCCATCGGCTGCCAATGATCTTTGTCGACAACGAGGCCGCGAACGACGAGCAGACCCTAGCTTCCCTTATCACTTACTACAATCAACTCGACTCCGACACGGTCGTGACCTTGAATGGGCCGAAACCGGCGGGCCAGGATCACCGGTTCTTCAACAGCGACCTCGACCGCAGAAGCGTCAGGGTATTCGATCAAGGCGGGGCCTCACGACGCTACGGGCAACCGTTGGAGGAAGGAGAAACGAGCTACGAGACGCAGGCCTGGGCTGTCGGCGTGGAAGGGCGGCCTGGAGAGCAGCGAAAAGCAGGGGCCAAAGACCCGCTGACACTGGCCCGCGGTTCCACGTTGCGGCCAAGGTCTAATTACGGCTTCTCCCCCCTTCTGCTTGCGAGCGACCAGCCGCCTTTCTATCCCCTGGTTCACTTTGCGGAAATCCGCCTCGACCGGCTCGGTCGATTGTTGGGTGAGCGGCAAGGCCGCGAATGCCTGGTGGCGTTTGAGGCAAACTATCTGAGGAAAGGGTTCACGGACGCGACGCAGCCCGCGAGCGGTCCCGAGCCGTTTCTCGGTATTCTCAATCAGGTCATTCTCGATGTGGGTGCAAGGGGCGACCGCGTTGGCGCGATCGGGCGTCCGGCCGGCCGTCTGCTTCTGCTGGCGCGCAAGGAAGGGCCACTTACCACCAGCCGCGATAAGGCGCTATCCGAAGGCGATTCCGACATCTATCGCAACACACCGCCAGACTTTGGCGTCGATCAGTTCAAGTCTTTAGCATCGCGCGCATCAGGCATTGTCTCGCAGCAGTCCAACGCGCTTCAGGCCGTTGACGCCGATACTTCTCCCATGTCAGTCGGCACTCTCCTGGACAAAGTGCTTGGTGACGCCGACATGACGGTGTTCGGGTCCTACAAGCTGAGGGAACTGATCAACGACTCTCTGACCGGTCTTGCCGATGCCGTGCCAAGCGTCCGTGAGGTGAAGGACTATGTCGGCGGCGCCGCGGAAACATTGATCGCTGCGGTGAGGAACGAAGTCCTCCCGGCGATCCGCAAAGCATTGGGGGAGGTCGAGCGGGCGTTCAATGCTGCAGCGATCAAAGCTGGTAACGGGGCTTTGGAATTGCGGCGCGTCTATCCTGACATCGGCAGCGCGATAGGTTCACTAGACAATTCCATGCGTGAATTTGAGCAAGCCCGCGACATTGCGACAGCGGCCTCCCGGCTTACTGCCATCGTTACCGCGGGCAAGTCGCTTGTCAAAGCGTTCGAGAAAGCGGGCCGCGACCCTGTATCGCCGTTGAAGCTCGAACTTCAGCGCGTTATCGTGGCCGATCTGCAGGGCGTCGACGACATAGAGCAGTCCTTAAGCAGCCTTCTCAAGAACCCGCCTGACCTCGAGACGCCACTTGCTGCAGCGCAGCAGGCTGCGCTGATGGCGCTTTCCAAAAAGCTTGATGAACCCGACACGCGCTCACAGATCGTCGCCGCGATCACCGCTGTCATGACGCTGCCTGATCCCGGTTCCGGTGCTGCAACCCTGGACAAGGCCGTTTCGGAAATTGTCGACGCGGTCTACACAGGCTTCCTCGAAGCGATGTTCCGCCCGGCCCCGCCGACCGACCTTGCGGGCTTCTTGGCCCGCCTCGAGCGGCTGCAGGGCTTGCAGATACTTGGCAAGGCTCTGGAGGCATCGCCGACCTTGGCTGAGATTCGCGGTAGCTTGGAATCCTATCTCAATGCCATGGACGCCGAGGCGCGCGCCTATTGGGCGCAGTTGCTGATGCTCCGGGATCAGATCAAGGACCGTCTGGCTGAAGCCGAGACGGCTAGGAAAGCGCTCAAACAACTCACCGACAATTCCAACTCCGACGAAGCGCGCCTTCATGCAAAAGAAGAGGAAGGCAGGCTGACCCCCATCATCGCCAGCGCGAAGGACGAAGTCGCGCGTCTGGCCGACAAGGCGGCAAGAGCGCTGTTCGGCTGCGACGCCAAGGCACTGTTGGCATCAAAGGACCAACTGCAACAGAGCCTGCAGCGTTTACACGACGAGCATGATTTCAGCCGCAAAATTCCGCTTGCAATCGAGCTGCTAAGCCAGATCGATCGGATTTTTCTGCAAGGAAGGTTCGGCAGCGCGGCCGAGACGGCGATGGCGGAGCTTGCGGCTGCTGCGGCGGATCAGCTGAAGCCGGTCCTGGATGCGATCCTTGACGGCTATACCGCCGTGCTCGACTTGGCCGATATGTTCGTTGAGCAGTCCGTGGGCCTTGATCCGCCCGCCGCGCTTGCCGAGGCGATCACCACTGCGGGAGCCGCCTTGGATGATCTCACGGTCACGATTGGAGAAGGCGGAACGGCTGACAAGATGCGAAAGCTCGTTGCCGGCCTCGCCGCATCGAACAGCAATATCGACTCCGACATCGATACGTTGACCGCCGATTTGCAGCTGCGGCTGGACCGGATCGTCAAGGCATTGAATATTGCCAGCGCAGCACGGCTAAGCCAGCCATTCGGGCGGATCAAGCAGCTGGTGATCGAGCTGACAACCGCCATGGCCGAGGCGGCAAAGAAATTCGGACGCAAGCAGAGCCAGGCTGCCCGCAAATGGGCCCCGGCCCTGTTCGATGTCTACGGCGAGGCAGTCGAGGAGGCGCACCGGTCTTTGGTACGTGCCGCGACAGCAATTGCCCAGGCCAGACTGACAATGACCGGCTGGCGCGAGCCGGCGACGCCCGTCGCTCTGCCGAAGCCAGGGCTAGCGGCCGCTGCCGCAAGACGTGCAATAGAGCTTGCCCGCCGGCAGCCGAGCGTCGACAACTATCACCAGGTCGTTAAGACCTTTCCGCGGGGCGAACTGTCTGCCTTGCTCGAGGCATGGCCAAAGGCGATCGTCCAAAGCGTCGACGCTCTCCAGGATCTCGCCGCCAAATGGGCCGCCGACACGCAAGCCCTCCCCAAGCTGGCGCTCGGTCTGCAACAGGACTCAAGCGACGCCGAGCCGATTGCCGTGGATGCGGTAAAGGCGATGGAAACTGCCTTCGGCAAGTTTGTCCAGGACGAATTCATCGAGGTCAAAACCCGTGTTTTTGCAGCTGGCAAGGACGTTGCTGCTGCCGCTGCAGGACAAGTCGCGACGGCTGCACCCCGGATGATGAAGAGGGTGATGGACGCCCGGCAGCAGATGTCTGAAACCGCGGAGCGATATCCCTTCCTCGCGCCGGTCGCTGACTCGGTAGCCCGCATGGCCGACGATCTGACCAATCTGCCGGACACTCTCGCTATCGACAAATTCCTGGCGTCAGCGTCCTCGGCCGCAGATAAGTTTGACGGCGCGAAATCCATCGGCCAGGTGAGCACGGCAGCGGCTGGTTTTCGTACTGCTCTCGAGCTCGATGCGGGCGACGCGTACCTTGCCACCTTTCGCGCCACCCTTTTGTCGGTCGGCTCCCAAGCCGGAAACAGGCTGCGCGACGAAGCAGTAGCGCAAGCAGCCGGAGTGATTGCTGCGCTTGAAGCGAATGTCGATCAAGCCGCAGACCAAGCAGAGTCCTGGCTCCTGGATCAAGTCTTCTCTGCAAAGCAGGTGACCGATGCGATGGTCGGCCTGCAGAAGATAGCAAAGACGATACGTGACCAGCGCAACAAATTGCTAGTGACCCTCAACGACGATAACAGGCGGATCGCAAGAACCATCGGCGACATGCTCAAGTTCCTCAAGCTTGACCCGGGCGAGCTTAACGACACGACACTCCTGCCTGCCCTGCTGCTGACAGCTGTAGGAGGAATGCAAGGGACGGCCAAGAGCCGGCTCAACCAAAAGGTCGGGCTGCTTCAGGCAAATTACACGATGCCCAAAGACGAACTCGAAAATGAGCTGGAAGTGGCAACGGCGCTTGTTGGCAAAGATACGGACGGCGCAAGGCTTTCTTCCGCGCAGCGACTTGCGTCCCTGCAAAGGCTGGCTAGCGCTGGCCGCAGCGGCGACCTCGCAGTGGTGCAGATCGTCGGCAGCCTGCGCACTACAATGGACCAGGTCCTGCACGCCAACTTCGCGGCCCTGGTGGATTTCCAAAATGTCCGCAAGATCATTGAGGATCAGCTTCGCAAGCTTCTGCCGACGCGTATCACCACGCAGTTGGACTATTCCGTACCATTGCAGAAGTTCCCGGCAAGTGCGGCCATCTTCAACCCGATTGGCGACGGCCGGTTCACGATGCGATCCGTCAACTCGATCGATTTCTCTGATCCTGATAATCCCCGCTTCGATGCCTCTGCCGAGGCGCTGCTTTCACCCTTTGAAATCAAGTTGCTGGGCAGCTTCGACGCCATCACCCTCGTCTTTTCCGCAGCGCGCCTGACATGGAAGCTGGGAGGCCAAGCTCACTTCCTCATCGACTTTGTCGACTATCGCATCGGGCCGGCGTTGTCTTTCGTCGATAAACTCGCTGCCGCGTTGGGTCAGTCGTCTGGTGGCGCGTACGTCCGATTGGCGGAAGGGTTTGCGGGCATCGAAGCTGGTTATAAAATAAACATACCGGCTTTCACCCTGGGCGGCGTTACATTCCTCAATGTTGGCCTGTCGGCTGGCGCCGTGCTGCCGTTCGACAAGCGTCCAGCCCAGTTCGTGGCGGCGTTGTCTTCGCGCGATGATCCCTTCGTCATCATTGCGGGCGTGTGGGGCGGGGGCGGGCATTTCCAGCTGACCTCCGACGGCCGCAGCATCACGGGCTTCGACGCATCTTTCGTGTTCGGCGGCGGCGGCGGTGTAACCTACGGTCCTTTGACCATGGTTGGGCGGGTAACCGTAGGTGTCTTCATTCGCAAGGTCGGTCATTTCACAGAGATCGCGGGTGACTTCTTCGCTGGTGGCTCTGGCAGGGTCGCCATCTTCGGCATCTCGGCCAGTCTCACGGTGGTGACCGGAATGACGGGTGCCGGTGACATGTTTGGCTCGGCGGTCTTTCGCTACTCCTTCTCAATCGGCTTCGCCAAAGTCAGCTTTTCGGTCACGGTGTTCAAGAAGGAGTCGAAGGGCTTTGGAAAGCAGCAGGCCATGCTGACTGACCAACTCCCCTACGATGTCGCAGATGCAAGCGGGGCACTACTGACCACATCCGCGACCGGACGCACGGCGCGCATTTCAGTTTCGACCGTGCGCCAGGATCTCAACTATCGCGCTTGGCAGCGCTATTTCAGCCCGCTGCGGCCGGAAGGGTACTAAGATGGTCTCCAACTCCGAACCAGACCTTGGCAACTTTCCTGTAGATATCCTCGCTCGTACTATTCCGTCAGGTTTGCTGGGTGATGATCTGCGCGTCACCGTGGCGCTGCGGCCGATCAAGACCGACAAAGAGGGCTCCGCACGCCTCGACACCTGGCCTTCGGACATTGAAAAAAGCCTAGTAAGGCAACCCCCGCGGCTCGAGCTTCGATTTCCTTCGCCCGTTGCGGATGCTCATCCATTAGCGCCGGCTACCTGCGAGGCAAGCGAACAGGTTGCGCTCGCCTTATGGCCCGGACGGTCGGATCCGGCGTCTGCACGAGAGCTATGGCAAGAACTTATGGTCTCACCCACCATCGGGTGGAAAGAATTACACAAAGATCTCAAGTCTTTGGAAGACACCGAGAAGCCGGGCGAAATGCCCTCACCCATCTGCGTTTCCGGCCGGCAGGGAGAAATGGTCCTGCTCACAAAGATGCTACGGGCGATCGAGACCGCTCAGTTGGCCTTGGCCGAGGCACCCCACAAGCGCAGCCACGACCTGGCGCTTGTCGCATGGGACGCTGCCAAGAAATTTCTACGCGCCCCCCAAAACGTTGATCTTTCGGCAATCTATCCCAACGAACTACCGCAGGATGATGGTAAGCCGGCCGAGCCAAAACTGAACATTACGCAGACCAAATTGAAACGAGATTATGCGATCAAGGTCCTCGAACGCATGAAGGCCGCGTGCGCTGAA
Source organism: Mesorhizobium sp. B2-7-3 (assembly GCF_006440715.1). Lineage (NCBI taxonomy): Bacteria > Pseudomonadati > Pseudomonadota > Alphaproteobacteria > Hyphomicrobiales > Phyllobacteriaceae > Mesorhizobium > Mesorhizobium sp. B2-7-3. The sequence goes on along the minus strand of NZ_VFTY01000007.1, from coordinate 172,679 downwards.
TCACGGATGGTCGGGACCTTGAAGGTGGAGGCCGCCGCCACGGCTGCCGCCGAAGCGCTGCTCAAATCCACGCTGAACAGACTTATCGACGGATTGACGTGCGTTCTCGTCGGCAAGGCGGTCGCTGCCGATGAGAAGATAGCCGCGCTTTACCGAAGGTTATTTGAACTTCGGCAGTTCTTCCTATTCGCCGCGGCGCTCGATTCCGGAACCCTTGATGAGCTCGCAAAAAATGAGAAAGACGCGCGTGATGCCCCTAATGCTCCGCCGCCGGACCTGGATCTGACCAAAGCCAAGGGGCGAGCCGCGACGGACGAGGGTAATCTGGATTTACAAACGGCGCCCGCGATGAAGCGGATCGCAGCGCTTGAGGAATCGCCTGATCTTGGCAGGCTGTTCCGCCTCTTTGTCGACTTCAAGCTGCCTGCAGGTGAGCTGTTGAAGCGCCTGAAAGGACGGCAAGCCTGTGCTGACGGTGGCATCTTTGCCTTCGTCCGGTTAGCCGGCTGCGATCTTTCGACCTGCCATCGTGCAGATGAGTTTTCACGCTGGACCCTGACGAAGATACGCCTCGACGAGGACCGTACCAAGATCCTGTCGTTTTTGCCGGCAAGCCGCGACGAGCTCATCCTCGAGCTGTCAAAGTACGATATGGGTCAGGCCCGATCGGTGCTGCATCAGCAGGATGGCATTTACCTCCTGGGTGGCTCTCCGGTCGGAGCGGATCCGACACCGGATGCCGGTATGGCGGCTCTTGTTTTTCCAGCCTATGAGCTGGTTTCAGCTGACCTTCGCGCTGCGGCGCGAGAGGTGGATAGTCGCGCAGACCGACTGCTGTCGGCCGCGGCTCTCGCAGGCGATGCTCCGCCATCTAGCATCGTCCAGCGGGCAAAGTCCGGCCTGAGGTCCGGCGGCTTGTCAGTGGTCGGATTCAGCGCTGCCCCACGTCTGTCCCAGTTGATCGGAACATCCGATGCAGCTTTACAACTGACCTGCGGCCTGACGTTCCTCGATGCCGAAGACCTGTCGATGGGTCGCCTGCCAATGCTGGCTGTCCGCGCGAAATCGGGCGAGCAGGGGCCGGTGGTCCATCAGTGGCATATCCAAACGCGCAAGCGCGTAACCTATCTGCCCCGCCGCAACCAGCGTGGCGGCAAAATCGATGTCGACCAACTGATAGCGAAGCTTTATCCTGGGCATTGGGATGGCCCTGATAGCGCCGACTCCCCCAGACGACTGGCGCAGGCAAGCGTCGACCGCAGTTCGCCACGCATTTTCGACCTGACCAGCGAGGGCGAGCGCGTGCTGGTGGCGGCCGTCGACGCCGCCGAACTCACCTTCCTCGGCGACCCGATGGGGGTCGAGACTGGATTGGCTGCAAATGTCCAGATGTTGGACGAAACGTCTAATGATTTTCTTCTCGACCGAGACATATCCCTTCTGGAACTGGGCGGCCCCGAACAGGCCAGTGCCGGTGTGCTACCACTACGATTTGGCATGCCGATCACCGCCGGGTTTTCGACTGTCTTTCTGGGCGGCGGGACGCTGACGCCGACGGAGGCCGCCGAGCGCTTTGCCGCGATAGCTGAGGCCACCGTGCCCCGCAGGATCGGCGATACGCCCCCTGAAGGACGGCGCTACTTGCGCAGCGAGCCGGTGGCCTCTCCTCAGGTGCTGCTTCCAAAAGCGGAAGCCGATGCCGTGGTGGCATCTTACCGGAAGCCGGGGGGGCCCGATTTTGGACCGCAAACGACAGGGCAGGTCGTACTCCGCAGTCGGCTAGATGAATCGGGTAAAGTTGGTGCAAGGCTGGGACCCGATGTTGTCACCCGGATCGTCCTACCTCCGCTGGTCAGTCTTGAAACCGCTGAGAAGCATGGCGCTTTTGACGATACTCGCCCTCGCTGCTTTCCGGGCTCTGCAGGAAGCTTTCCTGTAGCGCGTGTCACCAATGTGCCGTTGTTTCCGGGTGCGTATAGTCGCCCAGACCAAGCGCTTCGTCCGAGAGACGGTCTTCGTGACGTCCACTGCGACGCCGGCTTCGGCGGCTACCCGTTATTGCGCCAGGTGATCGGGTCCGCTTCCGACAGAACCGCAACTATCGATGCGGCCTTTGACGATGGGCGGGAGTGGCTGGCGAAGGCAAGAACCTGGGCGCGCGTTGCCGAGGCCGATCCGACACTGGACAATCCAGTGCCGGCGTCACCCTCTGGGGATGCAGTTTTCGCCTCGATTGGAGATAAGACGGTTGATCAAGGCCGAATGATCCCATTCTATCCTGATCCGATGGCCGCAACCCTGGTCGTCAGATTTCGCACCGGCGCCGAAGCGATGAGCCGCGAAAGTGTCCAGTGTCTCTCGGTGCCGCTCGTCGATCCGAAAATCTGGCCCGACGTCGTCCCGGTGGCGTTGGAAATAACCCGGCGCGACGACGCCAATCAGCCGGTCATCGAGTACAAAGACAATGTTCGCGTGAGCGTCTCGGGACGGCGGTGCCGGCGCGTCGTAGTCAACATTCGGCCAGGCCTTAGCGGCACATTGGATTTGTGGTCAGTACCCTCGCCACTCCAACTGGAACAGTGGAGCGAACTTGTCGATACCACCGCTTCCATCGATTGCCTGCCCGGCCTTGCCAATGCGCCTCTTCTCGACAGACTCTGTGGCTGCGGTATCATGGGCATGGACGCCCCGCACCCCTCCCGGTTGTCGGCCGTTGCGGAGCGATTGCACAAAGAGCTTTTAAGCCACCCACTTCCGGAGCTGGCCGAAACCAGAAGTATCACCATCGCTCATGCCACCACGCGGCCAACGCGCCCACTCGATGTGGCGAGGACTGCGGATGGACCGATGCTGGCCATGCGCCGCGCAGCCAGCGGTGCGACGACTGACCTGGGTCCATCGATCTTGCTCGATCTCCCGGCGGCTTTGCCTCCGGCCTGGAGCACTCGGGCTCAGGAAGAAAACGCCAACGAGGTCGATCTCGGTGGATTCCTGGGCGTTGACCTTGCCTCGACCAGCGGTATCGAAATCACTGCTCAAGCGATCGCTCCCTTCGGCACCGATTTCGACGACGTTACGCGAAGCCGGACCAGGGATGCCGTGAACAGGGGCATTGTGAATCCGATTTTTGATCGCACAACGGGGCTTGAGCGCAAAGCGAAGGATTTGGACGTTTATGGCTTTTCGATCTCGCCACATGGCCGCGTCGAGCTGCCGACCAGCAAGCAGTTGTGGGCGCGGTTCTCCAACTTGCCGCCGAGCATTGAAGGGCTTGAGCCCAACAAGGCCTCCTGGATTTCGCTGCACGCTCTGTTTGGGGGGAACCCGGGCGACATTGCCACCGACATCCACCCGCTTTTCGGTGATACCCGCGCCCGACAAGTCAGGCTCAAGTTCACAGCTATCTCCCGGCACGCCAATGCATTTGTGAGGCGGTCTCGCATTCTGTCGGGAGAGCATGTGGCTGGCATTCCCCTGCCTTCGGCCGACACGATGCTGGCTCCCCAGCAAGGGCCAAACGAGTTTACGCAAAGCATTTGGCTGCCCGCTTCCGCGGCACCCGCCGTTCCAGTCGCAGCTGCTCAGGCTCATCCCGTCATTGACGAAGAAACAACTTTAGGTGGTTCCCCGGACCTGCCAAAGATCATCAGCCGGCGTGTGACCAAGGTTCGGCTTTGGCTTGCACGGCCCTGGTTTTCTTCCGGCGAAGGCGAAAAACTCGGCATCGTTTTGTGGCCGCGGCTGTCGCGGGTGCGCATTCGCAGCCTCAAGCGAGGGTTGCTGGGCACCCAAAGCTTGTACGAACGGCCTTCGCTGGATGCCTCACCGTCTGAGGGGTTGGCCGACTACATGTCGCTTTACCGCTTCGAGGACCGGTTCCTTACTGGCGCCGCGGACTACATCACGCGCTGGGGCTCTGACCCCGCTGAAGCGTTCCCGAAGAATGGCTGGCGCGACTGGGTCGTTCCTAACGACGTGTTTCGCGACTTCGAGTTTGATCCCAAGGCCGGGACCGCCACGCATCGGCGTTCGGATGCCGCCTTTGTCCCAAAGGTGCAGATGCCGATACCCGAGGCAGACAAGCATGAGGGCAAGAAGACGGAGACCACGACGCAAAGACGCAAGCGATATCTGAATGTGGATCTTCTGGCATATGAGCCCCGCTTCAATGTCGACCGCGAGCAGTGGTACGTCGACCTTCATCTCGACGCTGGTGAGATGATCATGCCTTTCCTGCGCCTGGGTGTGGTCCGCTACCAGAAGAATGCACCTGCCGACCTGCAGGTGTCTTTTCCGGGCGATCCCTTCGAACTGCAGGTCCAGACCCGACGCGAGACGAGTCTTGAGCTTGTGCCTGATCCGGGAGACCAGGCGCGGGTGCGATTGACCCTGACCGTGAAAGGGCCAGCATCACCCGACACTGCGAGCGATGTTGCCGCCGGTGCCGACGCAAGGGTTGAAACCCGCATGCGATTTGATCTGCAAGGTCTTGTTCACGGTACCCGCCTTCGACGGCTGGCGTCCGGGCTTGAGGTCCGAGCGTCCGGTCGAGGAGACACGTGGCGCGGGACATTCACCCTGCCGCGCCAAGCAGTGCTCGACCCGAACGTTCACCTGACGGTTCACGTTGCCGAACGTGCCTATCGGCCGCCGACAAGCTATCCCGAGGCCTATTTTCAACCTGGCTCAAAAGAGTCCACGTTCATGAGCCACAAGAAACTTTACGCTTGCAGCATCGATGTTCCGAAAGTGGGTCAAGGGCAAAGCAAAAGCCAGCATGAGAGCTAGTTGCAGAATCGATAGGCTATCTGGAATTGGTAGACACTGATTGGATCAGGCTGCGCTACTGATACCTAAAATATGCCTGTTTGGCAGGAAGCTGATGCATCGCAGTATTGTAGATAAGTTTTGAATATTACGATAGAAAACGAAGGGGAGCGAAAAGATGTTGAATAAGAACATTATCGCCAAAATGGTAAAAATGTACTGCCTAAATGTTGGTATAATTCTAATTATGGCGACGTGGAATGGAAGGGCCGTTGCACAGGATATGACAATCGATTGGAGCGTATGTACGCAGCCCGACCTGACGTCAGATGGGTATGCAAAAAAGCGCTCTGCCGAGATAAATACGGCAGTCGCAAATGCGAAAAAAAGAAATAGCAAAGCTCACATCGCAGTTGCTTTAAATAAGTATTATGGGGAAATGGTTCAGATCAGGAGAGACCACGTAAGGCTAAAATATATGCCGATAAGCGAAAAAAGACCAGAATCGTCGTGCGCTCTTAGTGACAAGAACTATGAGAAACTTCTATTGTTAAGGGACGCGTCCTACTATGTAATGTGTCGATCAGAGGTTGCGATCGGAGCGAGTAAGCCCGCGCGGCTCTTAAAAGACCTGAAATCGCTGGCCTTTGCTGCCATATACGATCTGAAAAAGTCCCTCGGGGCAGATCTGCGTGCAAAGAAGGACGAACCGACCACCCCTCCTGGCGGTTATGCTGCATGTGAGCTTGGCGTCGCGGATGGGCTCAACGATCCTTTTCCGCAAGACGGCGAGACGTCAGGCTTTGAAACGCGGTTAGTGGTTCCAGATTCCGAAAAACCGGGTATTGGAGAACCTTCAGAACAGTGATCCCCGCTACGCTGCTCGGTTTCTGCCGTTCACCTTGCTATTTCCATCAAAGCATGGGCGACTAGAACTCGTTCCTAGTCTGACTCAGTTATAGGGCTTGGAGAAATTGAGCAGCTTCCGGGAGAACGGCGGATGTCGCCATGCCGCACGCGTATAGCGGCTTGCGGCTCCCGCAGAAGCGGGTGAGCGACCAGAGAAAGAAGCCTACGTTGGAGATTAAAGACTAACTCTTAATATGCTGACTAGCGCGGAGGCCAAACGCGTCGAGTTTTGGCGGGGAGTAGGGAGTGGATCCGCTAGATTTGGTATCTGCAGCGCCATGGCGGAACGTTACGTTCACGACCTATGCGTTGAGCCTGTCTTTTTTTGAAGCTGTCGTCCTCGATCGTCTCATCCGAGGCGGCGGTCAATCGGCTCTCATCCTCGCCGATCCTGAAGGTGTACGATCAGGCCTGAGCGAGGAAGGGGCCCGCCGTGCCGGCCGCGACTACGATATTGAGCCGATCGCCTGTACTACCGGCGTTTTCCATCCGAAAATAAGCGTCTTCGCGACCGCGGAGGATGCTCATCTGCTGGTTGGCTCGGGAAATCTGACATTTGGCGGTTGGGGCGGCAATCTCGAGCTGGTCGAACACCTCCACCCCAGTTTCGCAGCTGATGCGGTCAACGACGCGGCGGATCTGTTTGAGCTACTCAGCATATCCGACCGCATTCACACAGAGGCCGGCCCGGCTTGCATCCGGGTGGCAGAGTCCCTTCGCGCCGCAAACCGTACCGCGCCAAAGACAGGGGATGTCCGGCTGGTTCACAGCGTGGGTGGCTCGATCGCCGCCGAAATTCAGCGCTTCGCAGACGAACTCGGAGGCGCTCTGCAGATCACGGTAGTATCGCCCTATCACGACCTCGACGGGCGCGGGGTCGACGCTTTGTCTGACGCTTTGTCGTGTGACAATGTGCGGTTGCACGCTCATCCAGATGGGACCGTGCGCGGGTTAGGCGCAGCCTGTTGGCCGTTCGACGGAACGCGCAAGCGCAAGGCTGTGAACGTCGCGACACCGTTCGCGGCCGACGACCGCCCGCTTCATGCGAAGGCGATCGAAGTTGTCTGCCGACGGGGTAGGTTGGTGATCTCCGGCAGTGCCAACAGCACGCATGCTGGGCTGTTCGGGGCCAATGTCGAGGCGTCGGTGCTTCGGATCCATCGCAATGCACAACTAGGCTGGAAACAGTCACCAGCCCCGCCGCCGAAGCGGTCCGAGGTGGAAACCACTGACGAAGAGGAGGACACAAACGACAGCGTGGGAGTCCTTCGGGCTTCGCTCGAGGGCGGCATGGTGAAGGCGACCGTCATCACCCCAGCGATTCGGGGGAGCGTGACAGTCTACGTACGGAGTGTCCGAAAGACCCGTGAGTTGGGGCAAGGGGACATAAATGGTGAGGGTCGCCTCATCATAGGTGCACCCGGGCTTGAACAGGAGGCTTGGGAGAGCGGACGCGTCGTTCTTCGGATTGAGCAAGGCGAAAAGGTGCTCGAAGGTTTTATCGCCATTTCAGCCGCTTCGGAGCTTGTCCGGCGTGTCGGTCCAATGGCGACCCGCATTTTCGCCATCCTTGCCGGCAATGAGACCCCAGCCGACGTTGCAGCCATCCTCGCATGGTTTCGCGAGGATCCGGACAGGCTGCCCCGTGCTGCCAAGATTTCAGGAACATTTGCGGGCGAGGACGGTGATGAAGCCTCCACATTTGTGCACCTTGGCGCCCTTCAAGGCGCGGCGCTAAGCAATACCCACCAAGGGGTAGGAGAGGGCGGTTCGGTCGCGTGGAAACATGCGATGGCGCTCCTGCGCTCGGCATTTTCGACCCCTCGCGGACCTTGGATTGCCGAAGGCGAAACCGACGACGATGACGATGAGGACCAGGACGAACGCGAAAAACGCGCGCGTAAGCAAGATCAGCAGAATACAAAATCGCTTGAGAACTTTGAAGCGCTCTTGCTGAAAATGCTCGACCCAACAAGCACGAGCGCCGATCCTTTGCTGGCTCTCGCCCTGACGCATTTTATCGCCGATCGCATCCGACCGTCCCCTGCTAAGGTGCGGCAATGGCTCGGAAAGGTAATGCCCGCGATCTCCTCCTACAGCGGGCCGACGGCCAACCAGGCATTGGCGTCGCTCCTCGTCTACTATGGCACGGATGGTGCGCCGAACGGCGCCTCGCGGGTAAGGCGCACCCTCTTGAAGCACGGAGTTGATCCGATCACACTCGATCCCCTCAGCTTTGAGAGAATCCCGGCGTTCATAGATCTGCTCGCGCAAGGGTTCGACGTCACGGAGTTCATCGCGGCAATCTGCGGCGCCAAGACCGCAGGGGAAGAAGTGCGCGCATATCTTACGGCCGCCACTGCGGGAGCAGCCTTGATCGATTCCCTTTTCTTGGCGAAGTCGGAGTATTGGCCGCAGCTTCAAAAGGCCCTCACCGACCGAGCGCTGTTCCAAAAATTCTATATTTTCGAAACGCCGCCGCCGGCCTGTCCGCGCTGTCACATGACGTTCCCGCGGGGTAGATCCGGCGACCTCCGTCAACTCGGTGTTACGACATGCTGCGGCCGCCTCATATTGAGCAAGGCCCTTTAATGCCGGCGACGCTCAGCGAACTTCTCGAGAATGCCTCGTCCACGCGAGAGCCACAGATCCTGGACGAGATCGGCATCCGCCAGGGCGGGGTTGACCCGCTTGGGCTCCGTCAGATCAATTTCGGATTAATGGATCGAGTGCTACCAAACCTCAACAACGTCGCGCGGCACATTCGGCCCTATGTCGTAATGTCGTGGGCATGGCGCCGGGTACGGCGCGTATTCGAACGTGACAAGAAGGATGGTGCGCTCGATTCCGAAATACGTGACTTTGTCGACCGCATCGAAGCGCTCTACGCATGGTCACAGTTTCTCGTTGATCCGGGTGCTGACCTGCCAGGCGCGGTGGCGATGCGGAAGCTATTCGAAGTCAAAAGCTATGTTTTTGGAGGGGAGGAATGGGAGCGCCGGCGCGACATGCGCCGGTATTCGACCGGCCTGATCTCGCCGCTGAACTACGGTCCGAGCCTGCAAACCATGGGATGGCTCGTGCGAGCAGATGAAGGCACTGGCATCTTCCGCACGCCGCCGGAATTGGATTCTGTCCTCGATGCATTCGAGCAGAAGATCAAAGGGGAGCTCGATCACCCCGCGTTCAACCGTCTCGGATCAGTGAGGGTCAAGCGCGAGGACGCCGAGCGATGGGGTAAGCTATGGTCGATGTGGAAACCTCTCGCGATCGAACGCAAAGCGTTGTTTGAGCGCTTGGGCGGGCCACTAGCGGCTCTCACCCGCCAGCATGGGATCGCGCTCGCTCGCGCTGGTTTCAACGACCTCGCCAGCCAAGAATGGGAGTTGGACGAAGTACGAGCGCGCATGTCAGATCCGCCACATGCCTGGGACGATCCCGGCGCCTGCCCACCGATCGCTGCTGATTGGCGCGCGGTCCAGGTACGACAGGTTTTCCGTCTTGCACTCGAAGGGCTCTTCTTCTGGTTCGTGGAGAGGCTGGGCGATCGGCCGATGCACAGCTCAGCCGTCGCCGATGAGTTTATCGGAGAGTTGGGAAAGAAACGCCTACCAAGAACGGCAGGCGCATGGCTGCTTGACAATGCCGCCAAAGAAAATCCAGTCAACGTTCTAGCCACGATCAAACGCGCCTTGTACGCGCGCACTGAATTAGCAGCAGCAGTTATCGACGGGCTGCGCCACAGCCTTCACGAAGCCCCCGCCGAGGCGCTCGACTTCGAGACCTTCGATCGTCTACCGCTCGCGCGCGCCCGCAAGGAAGCCGAACGCTGGCGGGGTCTTTCTCCACGGGACTTCTTGGTACGCGTCCTTGAGACATGGGTCATGGCGCAGCATACCTATTGGTGCGTCAATCGTGGGCTGTCGGATGCACGCGGCCGCGGCAAGACGATACTTCGGCTGCGCATCGTCATGGACGAAGGGGGGTGGACTCAAACGCCCGGTACGACTCTCGGCAATCCACCCGAGGCAACGCCGGACCGTCTCGACACCGCGATCAACCTGCTGGAAGAGTGCCAGATGTTGTGAGCGCGCAAGTCTAGGTGACTTTGACAGCGGCACACAGCTCTTGGCCATCCATCGATACGACGCGGCTATCGATCGTTGCGTGTCTTCGCAAGGACATTGGCCTCGGCGTCGCGATGCTCCCCAGACACCCAGGCGTGGCGTAAAGAAGCAGGATGGCGCGTAGGGTCGACATTGCATGATGATGTCACTATATAGCGGCGGCTTCGACCACGTACCTGTGGTTGTGTGCCACGAGGTAGCTGTAATTGTGCTACACGTTGTGATACCTATTGTGTTACAAATCGGCCTTCGCCATCAAGAAAAAGATAGTAAAAACAATGGCATATGGTCGAGATTGATCCCAGCCAACGGTACCACTAGCACTCTCCCCATAACCGGTCGAAACTATTGGAGAAGGTTTTTCCAATAGCGGGTCCTTTCCTGATTGCATCGCCTTCGATGCTGCGCCCCTTGCTCTCGCGCACCGCAACTTTCGCGGTGTTCCGGCGCATCAGTAAGTGATGGCTCGACCCGCAAAACCACGCCCCGCTCTTAAACCGTCGGCTGCGGCCCGGGCCTCGCGAACCCGACCCGTCAGCTGTAGAAATCCTGGTACCACTCGACGAACCGCCCCACCCCCTCGGTGACGGAGGTGCGGGGGCGATAGCCGACCGCCGCCTGCAGCGCCGAAGTGTCGGCGAAGGTGTCGGGCACGTCGCCGGCCTGCAGCGGCAGCAGCTCGATCACCGCCTTGCGGCCGAGCGCGTTTTCCAGCGCCTCGACATAGGCGGTCAGCTTCACCGGGTTGTTGTTGCCGATGTTGAAGATGCGCCAGGGCGCGCTGCTGGTCGCCGGGTCCGGACGGCCGGAATCCCAGGCCGGGTTGGCTGCGGCGGGGCTGTCGCTGGCACGGATCACGCCCTCGGCGATGTCCTCGACATAGGTGAAGTCGCGCGTGTGGTTGCCGTTGTTGAACAGCTTGATCGGCTCACCGGCCAGAATGCTCCTGGTGAACAGGAACAGCGCCATGTCAGGGCGTCCCCAGGGGCCGTACACGGTGAAGAAGCGCAGCCCCGTGGTCGGCAGGCCGAACAGGTGGCTGTAGCTGTGCGCCATCAGTTCGTTGGCACGTTTGGTGGCGGCGTAGAACTGCAGCGGATGGTCGGCCGGCCGATGCTCGGAAAACGGCATGTCGGTGTTGGCACCGTAGACGCTCGAGGTGCTGGCATAGGTCAGGTGCCCGACACGGCTGCCGCGGCAGGCCTCGAGCATGTTGGTGTAGGCGATGATGTTGCTCTCGACATAGGCGCGCGGGTTTTCCAGGCTGTAGCGCACGCCGGCCTGGGCGGCGAGATGGATCACCCGGTCGAAGGCATGGTCGGCAAAGCAGCCGTCGACCACGCCCCTGTCGGCGAGATCGCCGTGGATGAAATGATAGCCGGCATTGGTCTTGCGGCTCGCCTCGTCCAGGAGCCGCAGCCGCGCCTGCTTGATTTGCGGGTCGTAGTAATCGTTGATGCTGTCAATGCCGACAACCTCGTCACCGCGCTCCAGGAGCCGCCTGGCGACATGATAGCCTATGAAGCCGGCAGCGCCGGTGACCAGTACCTTCATCAGAAGGCATTATAGGTTGCGCCGCGAAACCGGCATCCTGCGGACGCATGATATGTCCAGCCCATGGCTCTCGGACTGGACCCGGCGTGCGAATTCCAGGTCTGCTTAGCGGAAAGCCCTGGAAATCTGGTCCGTGAGAGGTTTCAGCATATACGACCAGACATTGCGTTCATCCGTGCGGATGTGAACTTCCGCTGGCATGCCCGGTCTGAGTTGCCTGGCTTCCTTCAAGCACTCCGACTGACTGTCGACCTTGATACGGGCCGAAAAGTACGAAAGCTGGCGTTGCGGATCTTTGATCAGGTCCGCCGAGATGTACTTGACGGAGCCGTTGCAAACAGGGGTAGTCCCGGCATCGAAAGCTGGAAACCGGATCGAAACGCTCTGTCCCGGGTTGACGTCGTCTATGCGGGAAGGAGGGATCAACGCGTCCACGACAAGGTTGTCGGCCTCGGGAACGATCGTCATCAGCAGTTCGCCCGGGGCGACCACGCCGCCGACAGTGTGAACGGACGACTGCTGAACTGTGCCGGATTGCGGAGCGCGGATCTCGGTTTTGGTCAGTTCGTCTTGCGCCACGATCTTGCGTTCGTTGAGTTCGGTGCGCTTGGCTTCAGTCTCGCGCAGTTCACCGGTCACATCGCTTCGCCGTTGCTCGTCGAGCTGCAGAATCTGCAACTCGATCTCGCTGATCTTGGCCTGTGCCTCTGCTACCGCGGCTGCAAGTCGCCCCGACTCGCCCTTGGCTCGCGTCGCATCCAGCCTGACGTTGCTGATCCTCTCTTTGGATACCAGTTTCTTCGAATAGAGGGCGTCGACATCCGTAAGGTCAGTGCTCAGCAGCGCCGCTGATTCATCGGCTGCAACCTGCTGCGCCTTCAGGCCATCGATCTGACGCTCGAGTTGCTTTGTTTGGCTCGACAAGAGCGCCTTCTGCCCGGCCAATGCCGAGGCACGGGTTTCGAACAGCGCGCGCTCGCCGCTGACAAGGGCGGCCAGCTCCGGCTTTGGCATCCCGGCCTCAAGGCCGGCTGGAAGCTGCATTTCACGCAAACCGCCGCGTTCGGCCTCCAGTCGCGCAAGCCGCACCGTGGTGCGATCAAGATCTTCGCTGATGATCTGCAGATTGGCCCGTGGCAGCGTGCCGTCCAGCCGGACCAATATGTCACCGGCCCGAACATGGTCGCCGTCTTGCGCAAAGATGCCGCCGATCGTGCCGCCGGTCTGGTGCTGGACCTTCTTGATGTTGCTTTCGACCACCACCGTGGCGGGCGCGATCACGGCACCAGCTATCTTGGTCAAGCCAAGCCATGCTCCGCCGCCGACCACCAGCAGGCCAGTCACAACGAGCCCCAGCGTCATGCTTGGCCAAAGGGTCCCTGGCGCAAGGATGCTGTCTGGCACCTTGGGCAAGTCGGTTTCGGCGGGCTGATCTCGAGTTCCGAACCGGGCAAGTGTCGGCATGAACGCAAGCACGCGGGGCAAGATGTCACGCATGTCCGGTCACTCCCGAGTGGATGGGCGCGATCGAAGATGGACGTTGCGCGGCAGGCGAGGGCGGCCGCCGCATGCCGGCAAGCACTTCCTCGCGCGAGCCGAAGGTGCGCAGCCTGCCATCCGCCAGGACCATGACCTGATCGATGTTGGTGAGGGCAGATGGCCTGTGTGCAACAACGATCACAATACCTCCACGCTGGCGGACGGCCATGATGGCTCCGGCCAGGGCGGCGTCACCTTCAACGTCGAGATTTGAGTTTGGCTCGTCCAGCACGACCAGGAACGGGTTGCCGTAGAGCGCCCGGGCAAGGCCGATAAGCTGCCTTTGCCCTGCCGACAGCGCTCTTCCTCCCTCGCCGATGCGCGTCTGGAAGCCTGCCGGCAGATGCATGATCATCGAGTGGACGCCCGCGGCTTTCGCCGCGGCGAGCACGCCCTGGGGGTCGCTCTTGCCGCCAAATCTCGAAATATTGTCCGCCACCGTCCCGTCGAACAGTTCAACATCCTGCGGCAGATAGCCAATGTGGGCGCCGAGCCGTTGCGCGTCCCACTGGTCGAGAGAGGCCCCGTCCAGCCGCACCGTGCCGTGCAGAGGGCTCCAAACTCCCACCAGCGCGCGCACCAATGTTGTCTTTCCCGAGCCGCTTGGGCCGATAACGGCCATTCCCGCGCCGCTCGAAAGCTGGAAGCTTACATCGATGAGCGTCGGCCTGGGTGTACCCGGAGGCGCTACCGCCAAACTATCGACCGCCAGGCGAGCCTCTGGCGGCGGCAACTTCATGGATTCGATTGGACTCTCGAACGCACGGAGCGCCGCTTTCAACTGGGAATAGCTCTGCCGGGTGGACAGGAAACCCCGCCAGTTCGCAATCGCCGCATCGACCGGGGCTAGCGCGCGACCCAGCAATATCGACGACGCGATGATCACGCCAGGGGATGCTTCGCCTCCGATGACGAGATACGCGCCGAGCCCTAGCACCGAAGATTGCAGCACCATCCTAAGCGCCTTCGACAGCGAGCTGATTCCACCCACGATGTCGGAGAGCCGCTCCTGATAGGAGAGATAAGCGTGAGTGACTTCGCCCCAGCGCCCCGCCAGCCGTTCGGAGAGGCCCATCGCGTGGACCACCTCGGCATTCCGACGGCCGGAATCAGCAAGCGCGCGCTGTGTCAGGATCGCTTCGGACGCCAGCGCCGCAGGGCGGCGGCTGATGATCTCAGCCACGATGGTCAGCACGACGACGGCGACGGAGCCGAGGGTCGCAAGCACGCCGAGCGACGGATGCAACATGTAGATAATGAGCAGATAAAACGGGATCCACGGCGCGTCGAAAAGAACCGTCGGCCCCGTTCCCGAAAGGAATCCGCGCAATTGATCGAGGTCCCGCAACGGAAGCACCCGGTCCGCTTCTCGACCGGCCCTGAGCGGGAGAAGCAACGAAATTGCGAATGTTCTCTGCTGCAAACTGCAGTAGAATCGACTGGCGATTCGGACCAGTAGACGAAGCCGCACGAAATCGAGCAGACCGTAGGCCGCATAGAGGCCCAGCATTCCGATGGTGAACCCGACCAAGGTCGGGACGCTTTGCGACGGCAGGACGCGATCATAGACCTGCAGCATGTAAACGGATCCGGTCAACGCAAGGATGTTTATCATTGCGGAAAAGAGTCCGATGCCAGCTATTCCAGGCAGGCAGTCTAGTATTGCGGAGCGTAGCGGAGAGGCGCTTTGTGGCTCTTTATTCATAGCTTATTGCTATGACACGACGTTGTCGCGTGTCTTTCTTTGTTCATCCGATGGGTAACCTTTTCTGATTCCACCATATCACATGCGCCCCCCGGACATGATGGCTAGCTAACATATGGCGAACTTTATGCAAAATGAAGCGAAATCGTGGCCGGGAGTCGGGGTGGGGAGAGGGGTGCCTGTGAAAACAGTGGAGAACTGTGCATGCGGTCGTCAGTGGAAAACCCGCAGATTTCGCTGCAAGCCACTGACTTTACAGTAAATTGCACTGACCCGTTGATGTGGCCATCCCCACAGCGATCAAAAACTTCGTTCAAAGATGTTGGTATGTGATTTTCATCTAATGTAGCTTTCGGTCTAACCCCCATCCAGGGCGGGGTGTTGCCAAACAAGAAGGAAAACGCATGGCGACTCTCCATTATGCATCAGGCGGTTCGGCTGCCGAAGTTGCGGGCGCCGGATTTAACCTGGCGGACGTTCAGTATCTTTCGCAGGTCAATGAGCTGCCCAGCGGAATGAAGGGGCTTGTCTATCTAAGCGCTCATGACGGGGTGACCTCGTCGTTCATCGAAAAAGTCACGCCCTTCCTCAACAATCCAAAAGTGTTTGGATTTTTCCTGATGGACGAGCCGGATCCTACCGGCAGATGGGGCACCTACGCGAGTGCGGCAAATCTGAAGGCTGAATCCGACTGGATCCATTCCCACTTCCCGGGCGCCAAGACCTTCATCACCATGATGAATATGGGGTCGTCCACCAACCCGGACTTTTCCAACACCTATAATCCCGCCAACACCGGGATCGACTACTATGGACTGGACCCATACCCGGTTCGCACGGGGATAAGCAGCGTCGACTACAACATGATCGACAGAGCCGTGGCAGCGGCCGTGAAATCAGGCATTCCGGCTGACAAGATCGTTCCTGTATATCAGACATTTGGCGGCGGCGGTTGGCAGACGGACACCGGCGGCAAGCACGTCATGCCAACGTCGACCCAAATGCAAACGATGATCGATCACTGGGCAAAGCTGGTTCCGTCCCCAGCCTTCGACTATGCGTATGCCTGGGGTTCTCAGAATGGCGACACCGCCCTGGAGAACTCCCCTGAGTTGCAGGCCGTTTTTCGCCAGCACAACCTCGCCAGCCCTAGTCCTTCGACACCGCCTCCGAGTTCCGAGCCGACAACGCCTACGCCCACCACGCCGACTGTCCCCGATCCCACGCAGTCGACCCATCACATCTTCCATGGCGGCCCTGGCGCGGACGTATTTCATTCGACCAGCGGGGACGACGTTTACTATGTCAACAATGCACATGATAAGGTGATGGAGGCATCAGGCGGCGGCTTCGACAAGGTGGTCGCCTCGGTCAGCTACGCATTGTCTGCTGGTTCGCATGTCGAGCAACTCTCGACCGACAAGACGGGCGGCACACATACGATCAACTTGACGGGCAACGAGTTCGGCCAGGCGATCAATGGCAATTACGGCGCCAACAAGATCGATGGTCGAGGCGGCGCCGATACAATGAAAGGCTATGGCGGCAACGACACCTATTTTGTCGACAATGTGCATGACAAGGTGGTGGAGCAGCCAGGCAACGGCAAGGACGCGGTGTTCGCCTCGGTGAGCTATGCTCTCTCGGCGGGCTCATCCGTCGAGAAACTTGCGACCACGCAGGCTTCGGGAACGGGGCAAATCAACCTGACCGGCAACGAGTTTGCCCAGACGATCCAAGGAAATGCCGGCGCCAACAAGATCAATGGCGGGGGTGGTTCCGATACGCTGACGGGCTTTGGCGGCAAGGACGTCTTCGTGTTCAACACCGCGCTTGGCTCTGGAAATATCGACAAGATAACCGACTTCAAGGTTTCCCAGGACAAGATCCAACTTGATCACAGCGTATTCACCGGACTCCAGCAGGGCGCCCTTTCGGCCGCGAACTTCCACATCGGCAAAGGTGCGCATGATGGAAGCGACCACATCATCTATAACAGTTCGACCGGCGCGCTCTCTTTCGACAGTGACGGTATCGGCGGCCATGCTCAGACGCAGTTTGCGACCGTTGCTCCGCATCTCTCAATTGGCGCGAGCTCCTTTTTCGTGGTTTGACGCGCGCGGTTGTGCTTCCGGCAGGAGCTGAGCGCTCCTGCCGGTCGGCTTCTCCGCTCGCCGTCGAGTTGAGCGCGCACGCCGCTTTTTGGGCTAAAAACGGCTGCCGTCCGAGGCATTGCGGGAACATTCTGCCTTGATCGTGGTTTGGTGCCATCGCGCAGGGGATGGATGACGTGCCAAGCTACGAAGTCGAGGAGATTTTCGCCGGCCAAGTCGTGGTGACCCACAAGGTAGTCGCACCAACTCCGTTTCGAGCAGCCAAGCTCGCGACAAACCGGGAAATCACGCTTCGTGCTTCCGAGGTCCGCTGGATCCGGGTATTCGAGCAGGACGGCCGCCGCCGAGCCTATGAATATACGTTCTCGGATCGACCTCAACCCACCCCAACGAGCAATCTTGATAGTCCGATCACCCGTTCGCGATGAATGCGCATTCGCGCGGCTGATCCCATAGCGCACGGCGTCTCGATCCAAACAGTCCAGCCCGCGGTCTGATCCTTGCGCCGTTGGCACGCAAGCATGGTTCTAGTTGCGTCATTCGAACGGACGAGGACAACGGCCAGCCCTGCCCGTAGCCTGAATTGCTGGTGTAAATCGCAACGAAATCGGGCCATGGGAAACGATCCAAGTTCGAGCCGCTTATGGGAGCCGAAGGCCCGCTGGATTTCGGGAGCGGCACGATGAACCCGCACCTGGTCTGCATCGGCGGCGAGGATCACGCCCTGAGGATCTCGTTTCTGATGGAACTCCGTGAGCGGGGTTTTCGGGTCACCGCGGTCTCGACCGGCGATGAAGCTCTGTTTTTACGGCACGGCATTCCGCACCGCCGCTACGAGTTCAATCGCTTTGCCAATGGCAGCGGCAAAGCCGGGACCATCAGGACATTGCGAAGGTTGTTGCGGGAACTCCGCCCCGACATCGTCCAAAGCTTCGATACGAAACCCAATTTGCTAACCCCGCTGGCGGTGCGGGGAGAAGTCCCGGTCGTCCGCACGATCAACGGCTTGGGCTGGACCTTCTCATCGCTGGAGCCGCGAGCCTTGGCCATGCGGCCCGCCTTCTGCGGTCTGCAGTGGGTTGCTTCCTTCTGGACTGCTGCCACGGTTTTCCAAAATCGCGACGACCAAGCCTTTTTTGAGCGCTATCGGCTGATCCCACGCGGCAGCGGACGCCTTATTCAGGGGTCGGGCATCGACGTCAATGCATTCGCGGTGGCAAGACGTCTTGCCTCATCACCAGCGGCAATGCGGCGGGAATTCGGACTGGAATCGGCCGAGATCGTCATTTTTGTCGGCCGGCTCACCCGCCTTAAGGGCATTCCGACCCTTCTCGAGGCGATTCCGTACATTCTCTCCAAAAGACCTCATGCGCGTTTCGTGCTCGTTGGCCCACGGGAATCGGAAGGACCATTCGCCGTCGAAAAGTCCGAAATCCAACGATTTGCTTCTCATGTAACCGTGCTGGGCAAACGGCATGATGTCCCCAGTCTGCTTGGCATGGCTGATTTGTTCGCCTTCCCAACACAATATCGGGAGGGCGTTCCGCGCGTCTTGCTGGAAGCCGGACTCGCTGGATTGCCGATAGTCGCATCGCGAATGCCCGGTTGCAGCGACGTCGTCGAAGATGGGTGGAACGGTTATCTGGTCACGCCGCGCGATGCTCGCGCCCTTGCGGACCGGATAGTCGACATACTGTCGGACCGCACCTTGGGAGCGGCCATGGGGCAGCGCTCCGCCTCGCTTGTCAGGGAGCGTTTTGCCCTGCCGGGCATCGTCGACCAGTACTGCGATGTCTATAAGAGCAATCTCAGGACCAAATCTCGCGGCTTGCTTGCTCCATCGCCTCTGGAGAGCGGCATTGCGAACCGCCGGTTGGACGGGGCGCGGCAATGATGCGCGACGCGTTGCTTGCCGGCGGTGTCATCCTGTCAGCCGCGTCGCAGCTCTCCGTCCCCGGCATGCCATTCGGCTATGGCGAACTGCTCCTGGCGCTTTGGATCATGCTGTCGGCCGGACGAATGTTGGTCGGCGGGCGCGTCGAAGCGACACCAGCCTTCGCGCAACTCGCGACTTTTTGGCTGCTCCTTTCTCTCGCATTGGGGATCGGCACGATCGTCGGCTACTTGACGACCCTGCTTTACCCGACAGGGTTGTTGCACGACACAATGGCCTACGTGCTGTTGGCCAGCATCACTTGCCTGGCGAGTGTTGAGCCCGACGCGGGGCGTCGTCTTCGGCGCAGCGGTTGGTGGACAATCGTGTTCGCCGACGCAATATTTGCCATCCAACTCGCCATCGCGTGGGGCTGGCTCCATCAGCCCGGCGTCGATCCGTGGTATTGGGACCGCTTCCGCGGCTGGTCTGAAAATCCGAACCAGCTCGCGCTCTATTGCGCGCTTCTTGGTCCGCTGGCGCTGCACCTTGCAACCACTACTCGCAATCGGTGGGGTCAGGTCCTTGCGCTCTCAAGCCTCGTGTTCATCTTTTTTGTCGGCCGCCTGACCAGGAGCGATGCCTATCTCTACACCACGATTGTAAGCGGCGTCGCCTTCCTCGGGTTGCGGTTGAAGGCATGGTTGGCATCCGATGGCAATCGAACCAGCCTGCCCAGGCAGATCGCACTTCTGCTGATGGTCGGCGCTGTCCCCTTGGTGATAGCGATGACCCCCTATCTTCTTAGCGAGGAAAGCTTTGCGGCGAATTTTGCCAAGAGCCTCACCAAGGACGGAGGCGGCGAGGCCACGGCTGAAACATTCGAACTTCGGGTTTATCTGTGGGATGAGGCGCTTCAGAAGGGGCTGCAATCGGCATCGCTCGGCCTCGGTCCTGGCCCCCACCTGGAGCGCCCGCCGACGGCCGACATGCAATTTCTGGAGCGGCCGTTCGAAGCGCACAATACGGTTCTCGACCTCTATCTGCAGGGCGGGCTGGTCGCGGTCATCGCCTTGCTGTGGATCGTTGGATCGGCGGCCATGTCCGCCTGGCGCGCTCGCTACGACGCGCTTTTGGTGCTCGTGGCGTCCGCAGCCGTGTTCAGCATACCGCACCTCATCATTCGTCATCCGATCGTGTGGTTTGCATTGACCTTCTGCCTCGTCGCGGGACCGCCAAGCGTTTTCCGGCGCGAGCTTGAGCCTTCAGAGGTGATGTGATGTGCGGGATAGCCGGGATACTTCTCGCGTCCAATGCTGCCGACCCCAAGTCGCTCGATCAGATCGGGCAAATGATGATGGCGCTTCGTCACCGCGGTCCGGATGGCGAAGGACTCTGGACGGATCGCGAAGCAGGCATTGCCTTAGGCCACAGGCGGCTGGCGATCGTCGATCTGTCGGAAACGGGGCAACAGCCCATGCTGTCCACAAGCGGTCGGTATGCGATCACCTTCAACGGCGAGATATATAATTTCCGTGACCTGCGTCTCGAGCTTGAAGGCGTCGGGCACCATTTCCGCGGCACCAGCGACACGGAAGTCATGTTGTGTGCGATCGAGAGCTGGGGCCTCGAGGCCGCACTCCAGCGTTTTGCTGGCATGTTCGCGTTCGCCTTGTGGGACCTGAAGACGAGGACCCTCCATCTCGCGCGGGATCGACTGGGCAAAAAGCCCCTCTACATCGCTTCAGCCAGGCATGCGCTGGTCTTTGCTTCCGAACTGAAAGCAATCAGCCGCTTTTCAGGCTACTCTCCGGAGATCGATCTGGATGCCGCCACTGCAATGCTTTCCAAGGGGTGGGTCCCGGATCAGAGTTGCATTTGGCGAGGTGTCTTCAAGCTGCCACCCGGCTCGGTCCTGACCCTCACGGCCGCGACTGTGGCGGAGGGGCGCGGGGCCGCCTCCCTTTCGCAGGGCGCAAGTCGCTGGTGGTCGCTGGCCGAAGTCGCCAAGAACGGCCGAGAACACCAGATCGCCGGCAGTGACGACGATTTGACCAATGAACTGGATGATCTGCTCCGGCTTGCCGTTCGCGAGCGCATGATCGCCGACGTTCCGTTGGGCGGTTTCCTGTCGGGAGGCGTCGACAGCTCTACCGTTGCAGCCTTGATGCAGGCTCAATCGCCAAATCCCGTGCGCACTTTCACCATCGCCTTCGCGGAGAGCGGCTTTGACGAGGCCCCTTACGCCGCCGAGGTAGCGCGCCATCTGGGCACCGACCACACGGAACTACACCTTTCGGCCGCCGCCGCGCGTGACGTGATCCCCGAACTGCCAACGGTGTGGGATGAGCCATTCGCCGACGAATCGCAGATACCGACTCTGCTGGTGGCGCGGCTGGCCCGCCAGCACGTGACCGTGGCGCTGTCGGGGGACGGCGGAGACGAGTGCTTTGCAGGCTATGGCCGCCACTTCATGGCGGACCGGCTGAAACGGTACCAAGGCCTACCCGCAAGTGCACGACGAACGGTGGCGGCCGGCGCAGGGATGCTGTCCAGGGCGGCTCGTCACGATTTCATTGGCAACCTGCCACTTCCGTCGCATGTGCGGCATGCGCTGCGCAGCGATCGGCTCACTCGCTTCGCCTGGCTTCTCGCCGCGAAGGATGAAGACGAGCTGCACAGGCGGCTGACGGGATCATCGGCCGAAAACCTCACCCGGCACGAGACTCCTGCATCCATAGTCTCTGCACCGCGGCTCGACGGGCTGTTGTCTCGCCTCCTGTACGACGACATGTCCGGTTACCTCGCTGGTGACATTCTCGTCAAACTGGATCGAGCCAGCATGGCCAACAGCCTCGAGGCGCGTTGTCCCCTGCTGGACCACCGCGCCGTCGAATTCGCTTGGCGCCTTCCGGCTGCCATGAAGGTTCGCAACGGCAGAGGCAAGTGGATCCTTCGAAATGTGCTGCGTCGTTATCTTCCGCAACGGCTGATCGACCGGCCGAAGCAGGGCTTCGACGTGCCGATCGCGGCTTGGCTGCGGGGCCCGTTGCGCAGCTGGGCCACCGATATTCTGTCCGATGTTCGCAACCAGGGCGAAGGCTTGCTGGACAGCACAAAGGTGGACGCCTGCTGGCGCGATCACGTTACAGGACAGGACCGCTCCCGTGAACTGTGGTCGGTGCTGATGTTTCAAGCCTGGTGCAACGAGGCCAAGCGGCAGGCGTCGGCATCGAACTCATCCCGTGAACTCGATCTGGCAGGAGTATGAAATGGCGGGTTCCGCAGTCAGCCGAATTGAATTGCCACGAGCCACCCCGGTGGCTGCCCCGGTTCCTGAAAGCAGGGCCCGCGTACGGCCTCCCAGAAGCGCCCCGAATTCAGCAACCCCGTCTCGCCAACTGCTGGTGACATTAGCGAGCAGGAAATGGATCATTCTGCTCTTCGCGGTTGTCGGCGGCATCTTGGCGGCCTTGGCGGGAATAACCCGCCCTACCATGTACGAAGCCACCAGCCAGCTTATCATAGACGCTCCTGCCAGGGCGGCCCTTCCCGCCAGCCCGGGCTCAGCGCAGGACATGATCGATTCAAGCATTGACGACCACATCACGATGCTCTCGTCGGAGAGCCACCTTCGTCGAGTCGCCGCAGCGCTGCGTCAACCGAGCGCGGCCAACGCGACCGCACAACCGCAAGCCGGGAAGGGAAGCTCCAGCCAGGGGCCAACGCCCGCCGATCCGCCGACATCGCACTCTTTCGCTGGCGATCTGCTGAAGCGCCTTTGGCCGCGGGATGTTGTATCCACCAATGCGCCGCAAGCAGCAGAGGCCGCCGAGATGAAAGCGCTGCGCAAAGGGGTAAGGGTCGGACAAGAGCTCCGGTCCCGGGTCATTTCCGTCGGCTTCTCGGACGATGACCCGGCGCGCGCGGCGCTGGTGGCCAATACATTCACCAAGATCTATGTCGACGACCTCGCGCAGAAAAGTCAGGCGTCGAACATGCAGGAACTTGACGCCGTCGTCGCCAGTTTGCCCAAACTGCAGAATGAACTGGTGGATGCGTCCAATCGGCTCGAGGAGTATCGGCTGAGCCATGGCGCGGTCGATCAAGGCTCGGCTGACAAGGTGGCCGGGGAGAGGGCGGATCTCAGCCAACAGATATCGATGTCCAAAGCGGATCTGGCGGCGCTGGAGTCCCGGCTCCAGCGTATCCAGGAGCTTCGAAAGCAGGGCGCGCCGGCCGCGACCCTGGCCGAGGCCGCCGGCACGCAGGAGTTGGCCGACCTTTCGGCTCGCGTGGCCAGGGCGCCAGCGGACAAGGATCTGGCCAATGCCTTTTCCGTCGCGATCGAAAAGGCAATCGCTGATATCGTCGCTGAAGCGGACATCTATCGTGCCCAGGTCGAGGCTCTGGGAACTCGAATGCGTGTGCTCGATGCGGTCGCGGCCGACACGGCCAACCGGCTCGCCGGTTTGCGGGCGCTCGAACCTCAAGTCAGCCTCCTGACGCAACGCTACAACGAACTTCTCGGCCGCCAGCAGGACCTGAAGCGGCGCATCGGAGCTCCGTCCGCCGGGGTCTCGGTCCTTTCCGTTGCATGGCCGCCGACAATTCCGCAGACATTGCCGCCGGTTTTTCTGGTTCCACCGGGAATGATTGCGTTCGGCCTCCTTGGCGCCGTTTTGGTTCTCATGCGAAATCGCTTCGATCGCACCTTGCGCGGTGAAGCGGAGGCGGAAGCCGTGCTCAGGATACCGTGCGTGGGGCTCGTGCCCGAACCGGGCAGGATGCACGCCAAACAGTTGCGTGACCTGGTTTTGGGCCAGCCCAAGTCGGCCTACAGCCGTGCGGTGACGTCGCTGCTGGTCGCGGCCGCGCCAAATCAGGCAAGGGGTCGTGCTCCGCACACGATCCTGCTCACGCCAAGCGTCCGGGCTGACGGAGCGACCGAGCTTGCGTGGGGCCTGGCCTTGGCGGCCACCCGACTGGGCAATCGTGTTCTTCTGGTGGATCTCCAGCGGGCGGGCTCCCAACTTACGCCCGAGTTTCTGCGCCAGTTCAACGGACCCAAGGCTCGTCATTCCTTCGCGGATTACATCAGCAGTCGTTGTACCTTGGAGGACGCGGTCGCCAGCATTCCCGAAATTGGCATCGACCTGACGACCATGGCACCTGCAGAGGATCTTTTGGCTCTCCTGGCGCGTGTCGACACCGCCAAGTGCAGGGAAGATCTGCACTCGGCGTACAGCCTCGTCATCATAAACGGGCCATCGGGGCTGGCTGGGCCAGGAGCCATGTTCCTCAAGAGCTGGGCGGACGCGGTTCTAGTTACCGTTCGCTGGGCAAGAACCTCGCGGCATGTCGCGCGCGGGGTGGTGGAGCAGCTCCTGAGCGACGGAACGCTCTCGGTTCCGGTGGCGAGCGTCCTTACCCGGGTGAACCTCACCCGGTACGGCAGGTATCGATTTGGCGACAGTGCCGATCTTTTGCGCGAGAGGATCTCATGAATTCGACCGGCACCGGCCGTAAGCAAGGCTCGCCATGATCCGACTTCCTCAAAGCCCGATCGGCAAGGTCCTTCGAGCGGCCGGTGGCGTGTCGGCCATGGCAATTGCCGGTCAGCTCATTCTTGTCGCGACCATTCCGGTGTTGGCCAGGCTCTATTCTCCTGCTGATTTCGGCTTGTTCACGATCTATCTTTCGACCGTGAACATACTGGGGGCGGTCGCGGCACTGCGCTTTGAGGCTTCGCTGTACGGCGTCAAGAGCGACGCGCAGGCATACGTCACGGTTAAGCTCATTCTTTTGGCCGTGTCGGCAACCGGCGTTCTTGCTTTGACGGCGGGGGTTATGTTGTCGAGCACCGTTCCGGTCCGCGCTGTTGACCTTGTGTGGCTGGTTCCGATCGGCATGGCAGGCGCAGGTCTTGTGGAGACCATGAATTGCTGGAGCCTGCGTGCCGGCCTGCTGCGCGACTTCGCGCTCGGCCGCTTGATCTTGCCCGCGACGATGGCGTTGTTGCAGCTGATGTTCGGCATCGTCCATCTCGGAGGAGAGGCGATGGTGCACGCTCACATTCTCAGCCAATTCATCTTCATTGGGTTCCTTGGCGTTCGGATTTTCCGCTGGGAGGACGTGTGCGGTATTGCCCGCGCGCCGTGGCAAACGGTCTTTGAAAAGGCCAGGCGCGAATACAAATTTCCACTGTTCGACATCCCGGCAACGGTCGCAAGTTTCGCCATCAACAACCTTCCGGCGATACTCGTCGGCTCAATGTTCGGGACCGCCTATGCGGGCTATCTGGGCGTCGCGTCGCGGCTCGTCACCGGCCCCGTCACGCTCATAGCCACGCCGCTCAGCAATGTCTTTGTCGCCGAAGCCAATAAGGGCGGCGGCCGCAGGCATCTGCTCGGCCTCGCACGAGGCCTGCTTATCCTTGCCGGCGGGCTCACTTCGCTGCCCATTCTGGCTCTTGGCCTCGCCGCACCGCAGCTCGTCGTACCCCTCCTGGGACGGCCATGGCTGCCTGCCGCCGAGATCATGACGGCGCTGGCTTTCATGGGCGCGGTGCAAGCTTTGTCGACGCCGCTTCAGGATGTGCCGGCTCTCCTGCGACGGCAGGAGGTGCGCCTGGTCGTCGATGCCGTAAGGACGGTGCTCGTGTTTGGTCCGCTTCTAGCCGGCGCCAGAGCTGGCTGGGAACCTCTCACTGTCATTTATCTCATGGCTGCCGGCGGCGCCGGGGGCTTCTTCATCAAGACGGCAGCCTCTCTCTATCTGTTGAAGCAAAGTGTTCAACCGGACGAGACGTCGCCTCGCAGCCGGTGCATCGCCTTGGAGGAAAGATAACATGACGCAGATGGACAGTCGCGACGCCCTTCCTTCCGCAGCCTTGCCAACAGGGGTCGGACCTTCGCAAGATGAGGGGTCGGCGGAGTTGGTGACACTGCGGCCGTTCATTTCAGTGGCCATCCCGACCTTTCGCAGGCCAGATACCATTCGAAGGACAATCGACAGCATCCTCCAGCAGGATTTTGCGAATTGGGAACTGGTGGTTAGCGACGACGAGGGGCAAGGAGGGCTGTCCTGGAGGATCGTCGACGACTATGCGCGTGCCGACGGTCGCATCCGGATTGTCGAGAACGGCAGGGGGCGAGGCCAGGTCGAGAATACCAACAACGCCATGCTGGCTTGCACCGGCACCTGGATCAAATTGCTGCATGACGACGACTGGCTTGCGCCCGGCGCACTCAAGCGATTTGCCGAGGTGTCCAAGGAGCATCCCTCGGCCGCATTCATGACCTGTGCAGCCAATATCGTGGAAGACGGCAGGATCATGCTCCGCTCGACGCCATCGGAGCAAAACCGCGTTTCAGTCTATTCGAGCCAGCAATGCCTCAGGGATCTTTACCTTGTCCGGACGACGAGGAGCCTCGGCATCATTCCCTCGACACTGTTGATCAACAGCAAGGTTCTTCGGGCTGGATGCCGAATGCGTGCACACAAATCGATCCCCGCCGGCGTTGACCAATTGTTCTTCGTGGACCTGGCCGGTCACGGAGACATGGTTGCGATTAATGAGGGTCTGATTTTTTACGACGCGACGAACCATCCGAGCATCACCACATCGAAGAGCTACACGGAAGTGGACGAAGTTACGCTTGCGGTTAAGCAGCTTAATTGGCAGCTGCTCGAAAACAGAAGGAATCTTCCTGACCCCGAGAGCCTCTTGCGAGCATTGCGGGTTGCACGCGTACCCGCCAGATTTCATCACCAGTCCTTGCCCGTGACTATCCGCGACACGCTGCAAATTCTTCGCCCATCAGTGATGAAGATCGCAAGCCAGTACCTCGTGGAATACCTGTTCAGGATCCGCCCGGTCCTAGGGCCATGGTATACCCGAAGACAGTGATGGAGCTGACCCGTTCAAGGCCGCGCACGGGACGCGGCACGCGCCGAACCAATTTATGGAACACGGAAACACGACGGCCGCCCCTGCGGTGGCCGCAAGGCTGGACACGATCATCCCCGAATGTTCAGGGAACTAGGGCAACACCGAGACGCGTGCGAGAAGGGTGACCAATTCTGCCTGACGCCTGGTTTCAGTTTTGGCGAACAGTGATGCGAGCTGGGTTCGGATGGTCGTCCGGCTGAGCGCACAGCTTTCAGCGATTTCCAATGGGGTGTAGCCCTTTGCCAGCCGCACCGCCAGATGTGTCTCGGCTCCGGTCAAACCGAACATTCGCTGCAGGGTTTGAGGATTGGGCGCCGATTTCGTCTCTCGGTCCAACAGGGCGACGACGATCGTGTTGTCGGCTGCGAAGAGGCCGCGCTCGTTGATGACAACGGGACGATCTCCGCTGCTGCGGACCACAATCCATGCAAACGATCCGGGATTGAGGTGGCACGGCACGTTCGCGATCAGGCTTCTGAGCGCTCCCGAAAGGCCGTCGGCGTTGTTCACTTGATTGCCGTAACCGCTGAGAATGACGCGCGCGGTGGCGTTCCACTTGAGGACTTTCCTGGTTTCGCTGAGCACGAGACATCCGTAGCCAAGGCGATCAAGCATACCCGGGAAAGAATGCAGCGGCGGTTGGTCACCTTCGGTGGCGGCAGCAGGCCTTTCAACCTGCCGGTCGGAGCTTTGGGCATGGCGCAAGGGAGACGGCCTGCTGCCAGGCCCCATGGCCGCCATCGCACGTTGCACTTGGAAAACAGTACTTCTCGGCCGTTCGACCAGGTTCATTGTCGTCACCACTTTCCGGTTTCACTGTCAGATCGGCGCCAGCGCATGGGCTAAGTGTTGGAACTTTCTTCTGATGATTCTGATAGGCTGACATTTCGGCGCGCGAAAGCGAGCAGCAGCACTAGGTCCGATAACCAAAGGCTCTAAGCCGCATTGGCTAAGCCAAAAGTTGTAGGTAGTCAGGATGAGATTGCGGATAGGCGGTCCCGTACTGTCGGACAGGCTACGACAACATCTGGTTTCGTCGGCCGTCCTGCTGGCTACCCTTTTTATCGAGATGAAATCGTCGCTGACAGGTGGTGGCAGTGCGGCCTTTCTGGAATGTGTGCCGGCGATTGTCATCATCGCCTTCCTGGAGGACCGCTGGCCTGCGATGGCTGCCACGTTTGCCATGGTGGCTGTCGGCTTGGCAGTTCGCCTGGCGGCGAACGGTCAGTTGGTCGGAGATGATCTTTCCGGGGCCATTCTCCTCGCCTTGTCCGGCGGGATGATCGCCTTTCTTTTCCATCGTTCAAGGCAGGAGTTGAGGAGCGCGCTCGATGTCGCCGAGAACAGGCTTACCGCCATCGAGACGACCGAAGCGCGATATCGCTGGGCTTTCGAGCGGGCCGCCTTGGGATTTGCGACCGCAAATGACCGTGGTGAGCTGCTGCAGGTCAACATGTGCATGTGCAGTATGTCCGGCTACGCACAGGAAGAGCTCGTCGGCCAGCATATCGAAACGCTCGTTCATCCTGACGAACGCGATCTGTTCGCCAGGCTTGGACGTGGTCTAAGCGCGGAGGCGCCGTCGTTTGGCTTGGAAATGCGCTTGAGAAGGAAGGATGGCACTGTTTTCTGGGCTCGCGTGACCCTCTCTTGGTCTGGTCCGGAGAAACAACTGCCGATGGGCATATTTGTCGTCTTCGAGGATATCACTGAACGCAGGGCTGCAAGCGAAGCGCTCTTGAGCCAAAAGGAATGGCTGGACCTTGCGCTGCTCGCCGGAAGGCTTGGCACATGGCGCGTGGACTACAAGGAGAGAATTGTCTCCGGTTCAGATCAATTTTGGGAAATTCTTGGTTTGCCGCCAGCCGCTTCCCGTCCTCTGGACGAGCTGTCGGCGATCATTCATACGGCGGACTGGCCAAAACTCGGGGCCCATTCAGAATTCATCGCGGCAACCGCCAACTACGACGCAGAGGTTCGAGTTCGGCGGTCGGACGGACAGTTCCGCTGGATTGCCCTGCGCGGCCGTGAGGACATCCGCGATGGCTATCATCAGCGGTTCGGGATCGCGGCTGACCTTACCGAGCGGCGGCAGACGACACTGTTGCGGGCCGCGGTGAGAAGACAGGAGCGGCTTATACTTGAACAGCGGCACCGGCTCAGTAATCTGTTTGCCGTGATCACGGCTGTCGTGAAAATGATCCCTGCTTCAGACCAGGATATTTCCAAGTACAGAGGAGATCTTTTAGAGCGAATTCGGGCGCTCGAATCCACGCACCTGCTGTTGATCAACAATGCAGAGTTATCATCTACGATCCGCGATATTGTCGCACATGCGCTTCGCCCCTACGCGGAGGCACACAGAGCAACGATCACAGGGCCTCATGTCAGAATCGTCGGAGGCGCCGCGGAAAGTTTCGCGATGGTCGTCCACGAACTCACGACAAATTCGGTCAAGCACGGGGTGCTCGGGAACTCCCAAGGCCAGGTGGAGGTAAGGTGGGGCGTCGCACCCGAGGGCTCGGACGGCGACATCGTGTTCGACTGGATCGAACGAGGCGGCCGAAATGCCAAGCCTGTCCTGCGGAAAGGTTTTGGGTCGATTGTCCTTGGCGCCGATGGAACGCCCTTGGTCGGTCACTCTTCGAAACTGGAAATGTCGGCTGGTGGATTGCGATATCAGCTACGCCTATCCCAGGGCGAGATTCAGCCTTAACTTAGATCGTTCCAAGCCATGTCCTCATCAAAACAGCGACCTCGGTGCGGTTTCGGACTCCCAGTTCACGCAAGATTGCGGCGGCATGGATCTTCGTCGTGGCCTCGGCGATGTCGAGATCGCGGGCGATCTCCTTGTTCGAATAACCTTCGGCCATAAGCTTGAGCACGTCCTTTTGCCTTGACGTGAGCCTTCCCAGAGAACCTGGGCTGGCCAAGGCCTGGTGCGAAGCCTCCACGGGAGATCTATGCGTCTGAGGCGCGGCTGCGCCAGAGCTTCGCGACAGGAGGGCTGGTACATAGATGCGGCCTGACAAGATCTCTTTGACGGCCAGCACCACCTCCTCATCCGGCTGCGACTTCACGATGTAGCCGTGGAGGCCAACTGAAAGGGCCAACAAAATTTCCGATCGTGAATCGTTTCCTGACACAATCGCAAACCTGCTTTTGGGATAGGCGGCGAGAACGTCGCCGAGCACTTCCTGGGTGAGCAGCCCGGGCATGTTCAGGTCCAGGATCGCAAGATCAATTGTTTCGTGTTCGGCCAGGAGCCCAACCACGGCATCAAAACAGGTCGCCTCGATTATTTCGACACCAGGGATTCCGGCTGTCAGCGCCATGCGCAAGCCACGTCGATAAAGGCCATGATCATCGGCTATGACGATCTTGTACATAGAAACCCCCACGCACAAACAACCCGCACTACCTGGCCGCGCCTTGTAGGAGCGCCGGTACGTCCAGAAAGGTGGACCCCGACGTCCTACAACCCCGTCCTGCTAATTACCGTACGCTAATGTAGCTCGGTTTTAGGAAAATGTTTACCTTCGATCGTAATTCAAGTGGGACCTTGGTCTGTTGCGCGTCTCGGCCACTCCCGTCAGGTCCGCGGGATATGTTTCGTCCCCTACGGTTCCGGGATCAGAGAAATTCGTCCGTGCCATTCAAACGCACGACGACAATATCCCGGTTGGCTCCCTAATCTCTCGCAGGTTCGGACAACTGAAACCCTGCTGCGCGAGGCGGTTCGCCGTCTTGGCTTCGGATGCAGTTTCAGCCGTCAAGGCCAACTCTGGCCATGTGCGTAGGGAGGATCGAATGAAAGCGGTAATTCAATGCGGTGGCATGGGAACGCGCCTTCGGCCATTTACATCGGTTTTGCCGAAGCCGCTGATGCCAATTGGCGCGCGGCCAGTCCTCGAGTTGCTGCTGAAATGGCTGCGGCGTAGCGGAATCGAAGACGTCTACGTCACTACCGGCTATCTCGGGCACCTGATCCGGAGCGTGTGCGGCGACGGCTCGCAGTGGAATCTGAGGATCCGCTACACGCAGGAAATGGAACCGCTCGGAACGATCGGGCCGCTTTCCTTGATCAGAGACGAATTGAATGAGCCTTTCATTGTCCTGAACGGCGATGTGCTGACCGACCTGAGCATCAGCCGGTTTACCGCGGCGCACCGCCTGCACAAGGACTCCGTCACGATAGCGACTTCGCTGCGGCTTACCAAGATGGATTTCGGCGTCATCGACGAGGTTGACAACACCGTCCAGGTGTTCCGCGAAAAGCCGGCGCTGTCGCACCTGGTCAGCATGGGCATCTACTGCATGAACCCGGACGTCCTCGACTTCATCCCATCCGGCATACCGTTTGGGTTCGACGACCTCATGCTGCAGATGCTCCAGGCTGGGCGCGTCGTGCATGTCTACAAGCATGAGGGTCTTTGGCTCGACATCGGACGCGTCGAGGACTTCCAGAACGCGCAGACGGTTTCCTGGGAAGAGCAGTCCGCGTCCATCGAAGTCGCCGCCGCGGCAGCGTAACGGCCAGGCGCGAGGATCATCGAGGAGGTGACGATGCTCTTGGTAAGTTCCCCGGTCCTGGGAGTGCCAGAAAAAGCGGCTCTGGCGAAAGTGATCGACAGCGGTTGGCTGACGATGGGTGAACGGGTCCGGGCTTTCGAAGAGGCGTTTGCCTTGATGCACGAGGCGGAGGACTGCGTAGCGGTTAGTTCCTGCACCGCAGCCCTTCATCTTATCCTTCACGGATTGGGGATTGGTCCGGGCGACGAGGTGCTGGTTCCTTCGCTGACCTTCGTGGCTACCGCGAACGCAGTGCTCTATGTCGGCGCTACTCCTGTCTTTGTCGACATAGAATCGGCAGACGTCCCTCTGATGTCGCTCAAAGAAGCAGAAGCACGCTGCAGCCCTCGCACCAGGGCCGTGATCCTGGTTCATTTCGCCGGCTATCTTGCCGACAAGGACGCCTGGCAAGCATTCGCCAGCGCACGCGGGCTCTCGATCATCGAGGATGCGGCACATGCTCCCGGCCTAAAAGCGGTTGGCACCTTTGGTGCGGGCGCCGCCTTCAGCTTCTATGGCAACAAGAACATGACGACGGCGGAGGGTGGGGCCGTAATTGCCCGGGACCCCCAACTGCTGGACAGGATTCGCCAGGCTCGCGCGCACGGCATGACCACCGGAACACGCCAGCGACTAAACAGCCGCACCGCGCACTACGATGTGACCATGCTCGGCTTTAACTACCGAATGGATGAAATGCGGGCCGCGATCGGCTTGGTTCAGCTCCAGAACCTGCAGGAGTGGAACGAGATAAGGCGCATTCTTGTCGTGTTGTACCGGCGCCTTATCGCGTTGCGTTGTCCGGCGATCACAATACCCTTCGAAGAACCGCGAGCCTCGGCTTACCACATCATGCCGATCCTCTTGCCGCGCTACGTCAACAGGCAGCATGTCGTCGATGAACTGCGGGCGCAGGACATACAAACCACGGTCCATTACCCGCCCGTTCATCAGATGACCCTCTACCGTGAGCTTTACCCGGGTACCCACCTGCCGCGCACCGAGGATTTCGCGGAACGAGAGTTGACCATTCCGCTGCATCCTCAGATTACCGCGCCCGCGGTTGAAGCCGTGGTGGACGTCCTGGCGACCGCGCTCAATAGCGGCATCCACGCGGGAACCGCCGCATGAACGCGTTTGATCTGTCCATACACCCGCCCGTCGTGTCAGGCGTGAGCCATGGTTTTGGCAGACGCGCGATGGATGTCGTGGCCGCATCCTTGGCCGCGATCGTTTTCGCGCCGCTGATGTTGCTGATTGCATTTGCGCTATTTCTCGAGGGCGGACGCCCCGTGCTTTTCCGGCAGCCTCGCATCGGTGCAGGGGGGCGCATGTTTCATATCTATAAGTTCCGCAAATTCGAGGTTCTGTGTGATCCTCAGGGCCCTGCGTTGACCAGCATAGGCGACCGTCGGCTGACGAAGATCGGGCGCATTTTGGCCAGCACCAAACTGGATGAGTTGCCGCAACTCTGGAATGTGCTCAGAGGCGACATGGCCATCGTCGGGCCACGGCCGGAAAGCCTCGCCTTTGCTGACTGCTTCCATGGCGGCTTCGAGGCGGTCCTAAGATATAAACCCGGCTTGGTCGGCCCGACGCAAGTTCTTTTCCGTCACGAAGCCTCTCTCTACCCGGTCTCAGGAGACCTGTCGTCCTTCTACAGGGAGGCGCTGTTTCCGATCAAAGCCAAGTTCGATCTTTCCTATTATCCCCGACGAACCATCGCTTCGGATGTTGTGTGGATGATCCTCGGTTTTCTGGCGGTAATCGGCTGGGTGCCTGTCGGGCTACTCAGGCGTTGAAGGCTGTTTCTGTGCGCGCGCTCGGCAACCGGAGCGCTTCAGGTGAAAGAAGGAACACCTGGTTATGAGCTACAATGGCAAGAGAGTTCTGGTCACTGGCGCGGATGGGTTCATTGGATCGCACCTGACCGAGGCACTCGTCCGCAACGGTGCCGAGGTGACCGCATTGGCCCTCTATAATTCGTTCGACAGTCATGGATGGCTGGATGATCTGCCAGACGACATCCGAGGTCATCTGAAACTCGTTCGAGGCGATGTACGCGACGGTGCATTCCTGAACCGGATCGTGCGCGGCCAAGCCGTCGTGTTTCATCTCGCTGCGCTTATCGCGATCCCGTACTCATACGCGGCCGCCCAGTCCTATGTGGAAACCAATATCATGGGGACGCTGAATGTCCTTGAAGCGGCCCGCCAATGGGAGACGGAACGGATCATTCACACCTCGACCAGTGAGGTTTACGGCACGGCGCTCAGCATGCCGATCAGCGAGTCCCATCCTCTTCAGGGACAATCGCCATATTCGGCGTCCAAGATCGGCGCCGACATGATGGCGCAGTCCTATGCCAGATCGTTCGACCTGCCCGTCGTGATCCTCCGGCCGTTCAATACATTCGGGCCGCGACAAAGCGAACGAGCCATAATACCGACAATCATCCGGCAGGCGCTCGATCCAAAATGTGTTTCGATCATGGTGGGAGATACCAGCCCGGTCCGCGACCTGACCTTCGTCGAGGACACAGCGGCTGCCTTCCTGAGCGCGGGTTCAGCCACACTCGAATTCGGCCATGCCTACAATGCTGGAAGCCAGCGTGCCGTGACCATATCGGACGTGCTCGATCTCGTGCGCGAACTGAGCAACTGCAAGAAGCCCGTTCACCGCGACGAGAGTCGATTGCGGCCGCAAAACTCCGAGGTTCGCGCTCTGCTGGCCGATTCATCACGGCTCGAACGCGAAACCGGATGGACTGCGCAAACGAGTTTGCGCCACGGCTTGGCCAGAACCATCGATTGGTGGCGGGCGCGCCTCGGCGAAGGTCGGGTACGCCGCGAAATGAGCTACATGACATGAGGTTTTACCCATTTCCATTGGCACTGCTCCTGATCGCCTTTGCCGTCCTGCTGCGGGCGGCCGACAGCCAGGGAAACAGCATGTCCACGACGTTCGTCGCGCCAATGCCGATAGATCTCCCAGATTATCTGCATCCCGCGACAGATCCGGCATTCGGCACGAATTTCATGCGCATCACCAAACCCGGCGCACTTGGGGGAGGTGTCGTGTGTGGGACGAAATATTGCAGTCATCGCTATTCGAGCGCTCAAGCCTGGAATGCGGACCAGAGCCTGCTCGTGCTGGCCAATGGCTGCAACGGGCTGTGCTTCCTCGACGGCAAGACATATGCTCCGCTATTCCACCGCGACAAAGGCGGTGAATGCGAATGGCATCCTCGAAACGCAGACGTGATGATCTGCGTTGAGGATCGGAAGATCTCGACATGGGCGCCAAGGACAAACCACGAAGACGTTGTCTTAGTCACGGCTCAATACCACGATCTGCAGTTCGGGCCGTCGAAGGGCAATCCAAGCCGTGACGGCAACCGTATAGCCGTCCGCGCTGTCCGCGCGGATGGAAAAGCGGTGGTGTTCGCCTTCGATCTCGCGGATCGGTTCAAATTCCCGGACATCGATCTCGCTCAGGTTCCCGGAACCACCAGCTCCTGCACCATCTCCCCGCTCGGCACCAACATCCTTTGCTTTCAAAACCTGGCCGATGGCACCGAGCAGAGGGCCATTTTCAGTGTCGATGGCACCTTGCGACAGAGGTGGACGGACCATCACCGCCCCGGCCACGGAGACCTTACGCTCGATGACGACGGCAGCGAGGTCTATGTTGGCATCAGCAAATCCGGCCCCGACAAGTATCACGTGATCAAGCGAAGACTGTCCGATGGGAAGGTGACCTCCCTGACCGGATACGGCGAAGCAGAGCATGCATCGTCGCGTGCTCTGAAGCGGCCCGGCTGGGTCTTCCTGACCTATGGCGGCAACCCGGAAGAGATATCGGCCAATCCAGGCTGGGCACCATATGCACGGGAAGTCATCGCGTTGCGCATCGACGGCAGCGGCGAAGTTCGGCGCATCGTGCAGACCCGCAACGCGCCCTTCGACTACTGGAGCGAGACGCATGCGTCACCTTCGCCGGACGGCACACAGGTGATCTGGTCCAGCAATTGGGGCGTGGCCGGTGGACCGGTTTACGACTTCGTCACCCGCGTCGACTGGCCCGAAAACCAGGACAAGAAGGAGATTGTCGCGAATGGTCAACCTTAGCCGATTCTTCCTTGCGACACTTGCGATGCTTTGCGCCCTGCCGATGGCTGCGGCAGCCGATGCGACGATCTATCGAATTTCGCCCGGAGACACCATCGAGATCGCAATCACCTCGCTTCCCGAGCGGACGCAGCGTGCGGTGGTGCAGATGGACGGCACCATCGTTCTCGCCGAGGCAGGCACGGTGCCTGTCGCCGGCCTGACCCCGTCCGAACTTCAGACGCGCTTGCAGGCGATCCTGCCGACCAAGATCTACCACATACGCATGCCGGACGGCCGTGAGCAGGTGGCGGTCGTCAGGCCCGGCGACGTGACGGCGATCATCGCTGAATACCGTCCAATCTACGTGACTGGCGAAGTGCTCGCTCCTGGGCAGCAAGCCTTTCGTCCGCTCATGACGGTTCGGCAGGCGATAGCCGTCGCCGGCGGCTTCAGCCTCTTGCGTGCACGGGCGAACCAGGCTGGGCCGGACCCAACGGACCTGCAGCGCGATTATGAGACGATCTGGGGAGAATACATCAAGGACTATTTCCACAGTGCGCGCATACGTGCCGAACTTCAAAAGCAGCCCGATTTCGACATGAAGGCCCCCCAGGGCTTTCCGCTGTCTTCTTCCCTCGCAACCGAAATCGCGCAGGCCGAGGCAGAAGGGCTGAAGCTCTCGCTGGACAATTTCGGGCAGGAGCAGAGCTTTCTGGAGAAGGGCGCCAAGGATGCAGCGACCCAGGTCCAGGCGTTGCTCCAGCGCGAGCAGGACGAAGCCGATGGAGTCAAGGCCGATGAAGAGGATTTGGCGCAGGTGACAAAGCTCTTCAAGGCTGGCAACCTGACCAACAACCGGCTCGCCGATGTCCGGCGCGCGGTGCTTCTGTCCTCGAGCCGTGCGCTTGAAACTTCGGTCGAACTCATGAGGGCTCGGCGCCAACAGGATGATCTTGCAAGGCAGATCGAGCGCAATGACAACCAGAGGCGTGCCGGTTTGTTGAACGAGTTGCGGGATACACAGGCGCGCCTTGCCGACATCACCGCAAGGCTGCACGCGGTCAGCCAGAAATTGCAGCCGCAGGGAGCATCCGCCTTGCCGCAGCCGATCGGCGGCGAAACCGTGCGGGCCCAGGTGACGATCATCCGCTCCGTCGATGCGCAATGGCGCAAGCAGCCGGCCGACCAGGATACCGCGGTGGCGCCGGGTGATACGATCGAGGTCAGGTTCAGCAGCGCGCTCGAAAACGCGGCGGTGCAATAGACAATCGCTGCCGGCGTCGCCGGTAGCGGCAATATCTTCGATGTCGTTGCGAGAACGGTCGTGAGCGAAGAGATCAGCGTCGCCGGCGCTTACAACAAAGGCAGCATCATCTTCATGGGAATGAAGATCCTGGTTGCGCCCGGTGCACTGGTGCCGCGGCCGGAAACAGAGCTGCTCGGCTCCGTTGCCGTAGATGTCCTGCGCGCAATGGACCTGCCGGCGCCGCGTGTCGTCGACATGTGCTGTGGCGCCGGCAACCTGGCCTGCGCGATCGCTAGCCATATCCAATCCGCCCGAGTTTGGGCCTGCGATCTTACCGACGGCTGTATCGACGCGGCGCGGCGAAATGTCGTTCATCATGGCTTGACTGACCGGATTTCAGTGCATCAGGGTGATTTGTTCGAAGGCGTGTCCGGACTGGAGCTCAACGGCACGCTTGATGCCATCGTCTGCAATCCGCCCTACATTTCGGAGAAGCGGCTCGAGGGTGATCGCCGCCATCTGGTCGTGCTTGAGCCGCGAGAGGCATTCGCGGCCGGTCCTTATGGGCTCAGCATTCATATGCGGGTCGTCAAGGACGCGCTGCGCTACCTCCGACCAGGCGGCGTCCTGCTGTTCGAGGTGGGGCTTGGTCAGGACCGCCAGGTCATAAGTCTTCTGGAGCGCAGCAAGGGCTACGAGCAGATACGCACCTTCGCCAACCATGCCGGTGAAGTGCGGGTGGTCCTGGCAGGGGCCAGGCGGCAGGCATGACCGCGTTCGGCCGGTATCGGGCCGACCGTCCAGATCATTGCTTCTTGCGCCAGATCATTTCTTCTTGCGAACGATGAACCGCGCGATTCCTTGAATCGAATCGAGGTTTTCCGGCAGGAGTTCACTGTCTTCCACTGTGATGCCGAAAGTCTCTTCGATGAACCCGATCACCTCGAGCACTCCGGTCGAGTCGACGATCCCCTGATCGAGCAATGATGCGGTGACGGATAGCGCCTTGACGTCCGCGATGTAGAAATTCGAGGCCAGGAAGCTGCGGATCTGGTTGATATGAATGTCGTCGCTTTCCGCGGCCGATATCATGGAATCCATCTAATCCATCCTCCATTGCAAAGGCGACTTGCGATCGCGCGCATCTGAAACAATCTACGACAGGGCCGCTTTCTTGAGCTTTCCGGTATCGGTCATCGGCAGGCTGGGCACGATGACGATGGTCTTTGGCACCATGAAATTCTCCAGCCGTTTCCGGCACTCCATCAGGAGCTGCCTTTCGCCGACAATTCTTCCCTGCTCGATGACGACGAATGCTTTGACCGCTTGCCCGAGGAGGTCGTCGGGAACCCCGATGACCGCGGCTTCCTTCACCCCAGGGACGTCCATAAGCACGCTTTCCACCTCTTTGGGAGCGACCTTTTCGCCTCGTGATTTTATGATCTCGTCACCACGGCCGACGAAGTACAAATAGCCTTCAGCGTCCATCCGGCAGTAGTCGCCCGTGTAGAGGACCTGCTCGCCCGGCAGCGGCCCCGGCTTCAGCTTCCTTGCCGTGGCCTCTGGCTTGCCCCAATAGCCTTTCATCACCGTTGCGCCGCGAACTACAAGTTGGCCAACGACGCCCGGACCGACCCGCCTGCCACTCTCGTCGACGATCCACACTTCTGTGTTGGGAATGGCAATGCCTACGCTGAGGGGCTTTCGCCCGAGATCGTCGGGCGGCAGATAGCTGCAGCGTTTGCATTCGGTGAGGCCGTACATGGAATAGATGCGTGCGCCCGAAAACAGCTCCCTGAGCATGGCAATCTGCTTGAGCGGCAGGGCGGCCGCGGTATTGGTGACATAGCGGATGCTCGCGAAATCGTTGCTCTTCAGCGATCTGAGTTCCGCAAGCGCCGCGAAGATCGTGGGCACGCCCGGAAAACCTGTGATCTGCTCGTCCTTGATGACCTGAAGGATCTGCGCCGGAAAGGCGAAGGAGCGCTCGAGGACGAGCCGTGCGCCGGTGCGAAAGGCCATGATCATCTGATAGAGCCCGTAGTCGAAGGCGAGGGGCAGAACGTTGAGGATCACCTCATCCTCACGCAGCTCCAGATAGGAGGCGATCGATGCGCACGCGGCAGTCATGTTGCCGTGCGTCAACATGACCCCCTTGGGTTCGCCGGTGGATCCGGAGGTGTAGACGATGGCGGCGAGATCGATGTCGATCGATTTGCGCGGCGGCGCAACAGAAGGTCCTTCGATGATCGTGTCCCAACGCACGGCGTGCGGCAATCGGTTGAACTCGGCCTCGTCGACCGGCCCAGAGACAATCACCGCCCGCAGCGAGTGACAGTCGCGCGACGGCTGGGAGAATATCGAGTGCAGATGGCTGTCCGTGATCAGCGCCGCTGGCAGGCAATCGTTGAGCAGGTAATGAAGCTTCTCGCTTTTCGTAAGCGGGTTGACGATGCAGACCACGGCGTTCGCCTTGAGCACCGCCCAGAAGCTGACGACGGTTTCGACCGTATTGTCGGCGAAGATCATGACGCGGTCGCCGCGCTCGACGCCGGCCGCGGCCAGGAAATGCGCGATCCTGTCGGAGCGCTCATCGATCTCCGCGTAGGTGACGCGTTGCTTGCCGGCCACCAACGCGACCTTGCCGCCAAGCCGGCCGGCGGAATGGATGAGGTAGTCCTGCAGGAGTGGTACGGCGCCGTGGATCATGCCAGGACCCTTTCCCGCTGTTCGTGATCAACGTCGATCCTGAGCTCGGCTTTGTCCGCTCCGCGTGGGCGGCTCGCGATGAACTGCTGATGCAGAAGCTGGGTCGACAACACGCCGACCAGTGCCATGTTGTCGGAGTTGGAGAGATCGCCGTCGCCGGCCTTGGACCGGCACTTTCCAAGCAGGAAAGCCACCGATTTCGGATCGAAGACATTTGCCGCTCGCAATGCCGTGTCCGACAGTGCTTCGCGAATGTAATCTGGTGCATCATGACCAACGAAACTAAGCGCGTTTGGCGCCCTGTAGGGCTGCTTCGTGCGGGCAACGACTTGCGGTGGCACGATCGGCTGCGCCACTCGCTTGAGCACGTGCTTTTCGTCGAGGACGCGCAACTTGTAAGCATCCGGAAGCGAATTCGCGAGCGCCACGACATCGTCGTCGAGATAGGGGAAGCGCCCCTCGACCGAGTGTGCCATCAGCATCCTGTCGCCCTGCGAGGAGAGCAGGTAGCCCGACATCAGCGTTCGGATTTCGAGATACTGGTCCTGGGCAAGGAAGCTCCATCGCGAAAATTCGGCGGGGAGAGGGGCGAGCAGTTCGGAGGCTGCATTGCGGTGCTGCGAGGCGCCGCGCATGTCGGGGCAGAATAGGCGCTTGATGGCGCTTGTGGTGCGCCACCGCGTGTCGTGTGCAAAGCCGGGCCTGTCGCAGGCATGAAGATCGCGCCCGAAGAACTGTCGCGCCATGGCCTGTTGGTGAACCGGTGAGCGCGACAGATAGGGGTAGAGACGCTCGAGCAGTCGCGCACGCCGGCTCGAAGCAGGTTGACGCCCCCAGAAGCGGCGAACCTTGCCTTCGCGGAAAAGGTCGTAGCCGGCGAACATCTCGTCGGCGCCTTCCCCTGTCAGCACAACCTTGATGCCGCGCTCGCGGACCAACTTGGACAGAAGGAAGAGCGGTGCCGGGGCCGTCCTCAGGATTGGCCGCTCGGCGTGGTAGACGACCTCGGGAAAAACCGCTGCAATGTCGCGGCGGGAAATCACCACCTCGTGGTGCTCGCTCGCGGTCGCGGCGGCAACCAGACGCTGGAAATAGGTCTCGTCGTATTCCTCGTCGGCAAAACGCAAGGAGAATGTCTGGAAGCGCTCCCCCGCGAAACGTCTCCCAAGCGCCGCGACAAGTGAGCTGTCGAGCCCACCGGACAAATAGCAACCCACCGGCACGTCGGCCTGCACCATCCGCAGCGCCGTCGCGGCTTCGAGCGCACTGCGGACCGCCTCGACGGCATCGTCGCACGAGCCGGTGAACCATTCAGGGTTGGAACCGGAAATTCGCGGATAATGCGGCTCCCAGAAAGCCGTCTCCCGCGCCACGCCACCCTCATAGAGCCGGATATGTCCAGGCTGCAATTCCTTGACGCCTTCGAAGACGCTCTGCGGTGGGATCACCGTCCAGAATGTGAATGTCTGATCGATTCCTGCCGGATCAAAGGCGCGAGGAATGGCCATTTCCGCAGCGAAAATGGCTTTGACTTCGCTTGCAAAGAAGACGCGGCCGCCGTGCTCGCAATAATACAGCGGGCAGATGCCGTAGCGGTCACGCGACAGGATCAGGCGGCCGGCAGCAGAGTCCCATATCGCGACTGCCCATTGACCATTCATCCGCTCAAAGGCGGCCTGGCCCCAGGCCTGGTAAGCATGGAGCACGACTTCCGTGTCGCTACGCGTGCGGAAGCGGTGACCAAGCGCGATCAACTTGTCGCGCAATTCGACGTAGTTGAAGATTTCACCGTTGAAGACGATCCATGTCAGGCCGCTGACGTCGGCGAGTGGCTGCTGGCCGTGCAGCAGGTCGACCACGGACAGGCGGGTATGCGCCAAACCCGCACGTCGGTCGCGGTACAGCCCCCGCTCGTCGGGTCCGCGGTGTGCGAGCGCGCCCACCATACGCAACAGCGCTTCCCGCGAAGGAGGTGGGGCAGTGGCGCTCAGCGCGACAATTCCGGCGATCCCGCACATCCGTTCAGTCCACCGTCATTGGCACCGAAGGCAAAGGCTGGGCGTGCAGATAGCGCGCCGCTCGACGCTTGGCTTCGATATCCTTGAAGACCTTCTGGACCTCGTCTGGTGACAACCCGGCAACATCAGCGACATCATCGGCGCAGATGCCATGGTTCACGCCGTAGAGGCATAGGTCCGTCTGATGATAGGGCAGGGCGAAGTAGAACTCCTCCTGGCTCTGCGCCATGGAGAAGGTGTCGGTCGTCGGCGGCCTGCGCCGGATCTCCCCGTCCACACCGAGATATTCCGCCAGTTGATAGACCTGCGTCTTGTAGAGGTGGACGATCGGCATCAGGTCAGCGATTCCGTCGCCTTGCTTGACGAAAAAACCCTGATCATATTCGAGCCGGTTAGGCGTGCCCGCCACCGCATAGCCGAGACGGTCCGCGTGATAGTACTCAGTCATCTTGCGAATGCGCTGCTTGTAATTGGTCGCGGCCACTATCTGCAGATAGGCCGCTCCTGACAGGCGCACGGTATCGATCTTCCCCTGGGGATCCTGAACGGTGAGACGGGTGATATTGAGGCCTTTGCTCTCCAGCACCGAGGTCAGCACCAGCTTGCATTTCCACCCTTCGCCGTAGTCCGGAACAACGGTGCGAATGGCCTCTATCTGCCGGCTATAGGCACCGATGGCGTCGAGAGCCGGCGCAATGTCCTCGGCGATGGTGTCGATGCCCAGCTGACCGGCGATAACGCGCCCCAGCCTCAGCGAGTCCCCGGACGAGTCACGCTCCGGCATGAAGATCCCGAGCACCCTGTCCTTGCCGAAGGCAGCCACGCACAACGACGCGACCACCGAACTGTCGATGCCGCCTGAGAGCCCGACCACCACTCCGCGCCGGCGGAGCGCGACCAATACCTGCTCGCGCACGGATGCTACGATGCGGTCGACCTCCGCGGCCGCATCCAGTGCCAGAACATCCTTGCCGAACCGCGAAGTCACGCGAAGCTGCCTTTCATGGTTGAAGACTCGGCCGGCGAATAAGTGCGAGCGACCGCCTCCTCGATCAGCGGACGATTGACGCCGATGTGAGGCTCGACGACCAGATCAATGTGGTTGCCGGCAATCGGGATGACCTGCAGGTCCGCGAACACCCGATCCCATCCGATCGCAAGAGGCATTCCCGGTCGCGCGCAACGGAACAGCGTTCCGGTGATCGGGAGCACCGTTCTTGGCTGCTCCAACCAACGGAAGAAGGCCTGCGCACGCAAGACTTCCTGCAACTCCAGCTTGATGCGGAAGCTGGTTGCGTTGAATTGTCCTCGGGAAAAGTGGTCGATGGCTTGGGCAAGACGGGCTTCCTGGCCGACCTTGACCGTGAGCTTCGCCAAAACACGGCAAGCCATTCGATAGGGTGACATGCGGTTGGATCGGACCCGGCGCAAGGTGCGGGTGATTGTCTCCCAGGGACGGCTCCGCTCGCCAGCCAGGCTGGTGTCGAGGATACCGACAAACTTCACGGACCTTCCCTCCTTCAGCAGGCGCACGGCAACTTCGAATGCGACGGCTCCGCCGAGCGAGTGGCCGAGAAGCCTTACATGGCCCGACGGCTGGATGCGGTTGATCTGTTCAAGCGCGGCGTCCACCATGGCGGCAAGATCGTTCTGGCCGCTGAGAATGGTCGCGAGGCTGGGATATCTTATCGGACGGACCGTTGCGACTTTGCCCATGGCTGAGGCGAAGGCTGCAAGACTAGGCCCATAGCCCACGGAGCCGGGAAACAGAAAGAGAAAAGGCCGATCATGCTCCAGCACATGATCGGGCGCTTTGCCGGCTTGTGCGGACGCGACCGCGCTGACCATCGCTTCGGCGCTCATCCCGACGGTAAATGCCTCAAGATCCAGTTCCTGGCCGATTTCGTTCTCGATCTCCATGACGCAGTGGAGCAGCTTCAGCGAGTCCCCTCCCGCTTCATCCCATCGCCCGACGGCTGCCCGCGTGTTGAGGACCCTGGTCCAGGCATTCTGCACCGCTTGATGGGCCTTGAGATCGCTGCCTGAAATCGGTGGATCGGCAACTTGGGTAGGCTTCTTGGCCAGAAGATCCATTTTCCCGAGTTTCGCCACATCTATTTTTCCGCCCGCCAGGCGCGGAATGTCCTCTACCCTGTGGAGCCGAAGCGGCCGCAGTGGCGGCGGTAGCGTCTTTGCAAGCAGCTGGCGAAGGTCGTCGGCGAAGGCCGGACCGGCGGAATTCCTGGGGATCGCGAAAGCGACCAGTTCGTTGGCCTCGGTCACGATCGTCACCGCATCCTCGACTGACGAGGCGGAGCGCAGGATCCTCTCGACTTCGGCCGGCTCGATGCGCCGACCGTTGATCTTTATCTGCCGCCCCTTGCGGCCGACGATCCTCAGCAGGCCCCGATTGTCCAATTGGACGAGATCGCCGGTCGCGAATATCCGTTGACTTGGATCATCGGGATCCGCCTCGGCAG
This sequence comes from Mesorhizobium sp. B2-7-3, assembly GCF_006440715.1. NCBI lineage: Bacteria > Pseudomonadati > Pseudomonadota > Alphaproteobacteria > Hyphomicrobiales > Phyllobacteriaceae > Mesorhizobium > Mesorhizobium sp. B2-7-3. The sequence goes on along the minus strand of NZ_VFTY01000007.1, from coordinate 129,000 downwards.
GGATGACGGTGCCGTTTTCCCAGTGGCCGAGCAAGACGTAGGGGCTCTTGATGACGAGTTCCCCGCTTCCGCCCCGCGGTACGCTGTCACCGTCCTCGTTGACGATCGCAAAAGCTATTCCTGGCAAGAGCCGGCCGACCGGCACGGACGTTTGGTTCTTTGGTTGAACGCGAGGCAGAAACCATTGTGACCCGGTCGTCTCGGTTGACGAATAGCCGATCTGTACGAGGCAATGAGCAGGAATCGCCTTTCGCAAAAGGGCAATGTCGGTCCAAAGCACTTTCTCGCCGCCGACGCGGACCACCCTGAGCGATCCGAACGCATCGGCGGGGGCATTGGCCATGAGGGCGCGAAGCAGCGCGGGCACGAGGTAAGTAAGCGTCGCGCCAACCTGCTGCATTCGCTCGCGAACCGCACGCAGGCCGATCGCTTCCACGTCGACCATATGCAAAGTGGCGCCGCACAGGACCGAAGTCAGGATTTCTCGACATCCGGCTATGGTGGCCGGCCCGGTCAAGGGGAGGAAGACATCGTCGGAATTGATGTGACACGCATCGGCATATTGGTGCACCCGCCAGAGCAGGCTGCGCTGGCTGTTGACTATGCCCTTTGGAGATCCGGTGCTGCCAGACGTGTAAAGAACCATCGCCGGTGCATCGACGGATACGGCAGGCAATTGCGTCGATGACAGCGGCGCCGTCGACGCGGGGCTGGCAGTCACATCGATCCAGCGGATGTCCTCGGGTAAACCCGCATGCCGGTGTCCAACGCCAAGAATGGCGCGGAGCCGCGCGACGCCGACAATCTCGTTGACACGGGCGATTGGGTCCCGGGCGTTGAGGGGAACCGAAATCCTTCCCGCCGCAATGCTCGCCAGGACAGCAACGATGTACCAGACGGAGTTTGGTTGATAAATTCCGATCGGCTGCCCCTCGGGAACGACGGCAGCGATCCGGCGGGACAGGACTTCGACGGCAGTTGCAAGCTCGAAGTACGACAGTTGATTCACGCCGTCATGCACAGCGGCTTTTCCGGAAAATTGGGCCGCGACTTTCTTGAGCTGATCGGCAATCCCGACATCCGCAAATGCCGGCCCCAACTTCTGATGAAGGCGCAGCGCCGGGCCACCTTGATCCAGGGCGTAGGCCGCGACGTCTATCCATCTGCGGGAGGGCCGAGAATCCTGGTGATGGTCCTGATCCGCTGCTGGTGCATTCAAATACGCCGGGAGCATGGCTTGCCTGGGTTTACGGTTGATACCCGGTTATGAGCTTGCAAGAGGGGGAATTCATCGATCATTCTGATGATGAACAAGGCAAGGAAAGAGATTAGGCGTCGGGTTTCCTTGCCACGGGCGCAGCGTTGGAACCGATCCGCTGTTGATCTGTTGTTTACCCAGCGTGGAGATGTCCCCTCAACTCCTAGCCGATCGCCCGCTGCACTCCCCCGAGGCAGTGGGCTTTCTTTTTCAATTGGAAATCGCGGGCTCTCGAACAAGCCTGTCAGGCGAGATGAGCCGCTGCTGTAAATAGGATTTAGCGTCTTCCCGAGAGACCTGGAGGCTTCCGTCAGGTGCTGTCCTTGTATGACTTCGCCGCCTCATCGATCTTGCGCCAATCGTTGCCGTGGCGACGTACCAGCTCCCTTGCCTGAGCGGGCGACAGGTCATGCGTTTCGACGACATGCCGGACCTCCGCGTCCTCGCCCTTCAAGGGACGTGTACGACGCCTCTTGGTCGGTTGATCCCCCATTTCTCCATCTCGCCTTGACACGATCGTTTCCTCCGGTGTCGCAAACAAGCTGCGAGTAGGGAAAAGGTTTCACTGTTGGGTGCACGAAGCCCCAATAGCCTCTGCGGTACGGCAGTTGTCTTGCCGAAGACATCAATTCCGCCCAAGCGCGGCGTCCCGTAAAGCAACTGAAGCGGAGAGGGATTGGTGTGCCTCGGGCAGTGACCATTCACTTGCGATCCAGCACCTTACGGATCTTCTCTGCCAATTCGTCAATCGTGTAGGGCTTGGTCAAAAGCTCCGTTCCAAAATCAAGTGTGCCGTTGTGTACAATCGCGTTTCGTGTGTAGCCGGTGGTGTAGAGCACTTTTAGCGACGGGTGCATGCTCTTGACCTGATCCACCAGTTCCCGGCCGGACATCTCCGGCATGACGACGTCAGTGAACAGAAGCGACGGCACTTGCCCGCTTGCGACGGCCGCCAGCGCGTCCCGCGGCCCTTGCATTTCCAACACGGAATAGCCCAGTTCCCGCAGCGCCTCCGCAGCCATCAGCCGGACGCGATCTTCATCCTCGACAACCATGATGATCTCGTCCTCACTGCCGGGGTGCTCGCCCGCCACGGACTCGGCCGGGCTGTCGACCACGTCGCCGTGCGAGCGTGGCAGATAGATTTTCAAAGTGGTTCCGATACCCTGCTCGGAATAGATCTTGACGCTGCCGCCGGACTGGCGAACAAATCCATAAACCTGGCTGAGCCCCAGCCCGGTGCCTTTGCCAACCCCCTTTGTGGTGAAGAACGGATCGAAGGCTCTGGCCAACACGTCAGCGGTCATGCCGGTTCCGGTGTCCGTGACAGCTATCATCACATACTGGCCGGAGGGTATTGCGTTTTCTCTCGCATACCGGTCGTCGACATGGGCATTGGATGTCTCGATGGTCAGCCTTCCACCAGCGGGCATGGCATCCCGCGCGTTGACGCAAAGGTTGAGCAACGCGCTTTCCAGCTGCCCTGCGTCGACTTCCACATGCCAAAGTCCCGCGGCGAGCACGGTCTCGATTTGGATTGTCTCCCCAAGCGTCCGGCTCAGCAATTCACTCATATCCGAGACGAGGCGATTTGGATTCAGGCGCTTGGGCGCCAGAGGTTGCTGGCGGGAGAAGGCAAGCAGCCGCTTGGTAAGTTCTGCAGCACGTTGGGCTCCATCGATCGCGCCGGTCACGAACTGGTGGACGTTGGTATCGCCGTTTCTGAGCTTGCGCTGCACAAGGTTCAGTCCGCCGATAATGACAGCCAGCATATTGTTGAAGTCGTGCGCGATGCCACCGGTAAGCTGTCCGACAGCTTCCATCTTCTGGGCCTGCCGCAGGTGCTCTTCTGCTCTGGTGCGTTCGGCGACTTCGTCCATGACACGTTGTTCAAGGGTGCCATTGAGCGTCTGCAGCGCCTTGAACAGTCGAGAATTGTCGATTGCCGTCGCGGCATGGCCCGCAAGCCCCAGCAAGGCCTTCTCTTGCTGTTCGGCGAAGACGCCGATCTCTGCATGACCAAAGAAGAGGCCGCCCAGCACCTCTCCCGAACGCGAGACGACCGGTACCGCAAGATAGGAACGCACTGGCAGATGGCCCTCCGGCATTCCCTTGCGGGGCCAGTTCTTGCCGTAGCGGGGGTCGGCGAGGATGTCGTCGGAGCGCACCACGCTTGTCCCGCGGAAAGTGGGGTCGAACACCGCCGTGTTGCGAGGCATTGGAAAATTTTCGAACGCGGAGCGAGGTGCGCCCGACAGGGCGTAGAGCATGTAGCTGTCGCCCTTGTCGTCGATCACATTGTAGAAGAAAGCTCCGAATTGTGCGCCCGACAGCGCTACGCCGGCATCAGTTACCGTTTGAACAATCCGCTCCACGTCGAGCTCGGCCGCTACCGCGGCAGCGGTGACGTTCATCATCTGAAGCTGATGCTCCACCCGCTTTCGCGCGGTGATATCCATGACGGTACCAATGAAGCGGACCGCGCGCCCTGACTGGAAAAGCGACTCGCCCGCTGCCGCAATCCAGCGTTCCTTGCCGTCGTGCAAGCCGACCGTCCGATATTCGATGTCGTAGCGGGAAGACGTGCCCGGCGCGAGCGCATGGCGTACGGCCTCGTCGGCGCGGGCCCGATCTTCTGGATGAATACCCGCCAGGAACGCGCTTTCATATGTTACCTCCGCGTCTGGCGGGAGGCCGAAAAGGGCTTTGCACCGGTCATCCCACCGCAGCGCCTTGGTGACGGGATCGTAGTCCCAGGTCCCGATAGCGGCTGCGTCCGTGGCAAGCCGGAGGCGCTCCTCACTGGCCCGGGCCGCCTGTTCCGAGCGAACGCGCTCGATGTGAGCCCAGGACCGCTCCGTCACCTCCATCAGCAAGGACAGTTCGCGTTGTGACCAGACGCGGGGCTGCTTGTCGTGAATGGCCATCAGGGCGGTCAGCCGGCTCTGTTTTACCAAGGGCATGCAGATGGTTGCCGTTATGCCGATGTCCTGAAAGGTCTTTGCCTCCTCGGGCGCAATTTCCTCGAGGTTGTTGTTGATGATGAGCGGCCGATTGGCGCTGAGATTGGTGACCGCCAGGCGACCAAAATCGGTAAGACTGTAATACCCTCTGATGCTGGGCGAGCCGGGTGCGCTCCAGTCGCCACGGATGGTGAAATGGTCCTGGTCCTGCTCCATGTCGGCGTAGGCGCAAATCGAGACGGCAAGATGTTCGCCCAACAAACGAGTGGTGATCGCCATGACGGCGTCGGCGTCGGCCGCGAGGGCAATCTCCCTTCCAAGACGGTCGAGAAAAGCCAGGCGTTCGGCGTTCTCACGCAGCGCTCGCTCAGCGCGAAGCCGCTCGATGGCGGTACGCGTCCGGTCCGCCACTTCCGAAATAAGGGCGACCTCCTCCTTGGCCCAGCGTCTGGGCGCGGAGTGGTTCAGGTATAGCAGCGCCACCAAACCGCCATGCTCGGTAACCGGCATGTTGATGACGGATTGGGCGCTGATGGCTTTGAGAGCCTCTGCATGGTCCCTTGTTCGCGGGTCCGTCTCGGCATTTTCGAAGACAACGGTGTCGCCCCGCTTCAAGTCCTCGATATACGAGCCGTAGTTCCTGAAATTCAGGGTCCCAGCCAGGCTTTTGATGCCTGGCGCGTTCCAATCCCTCTCGATCGTGATGGTTTCTTTCTCAAGATCGATCGTGCCGTATCCGGCTCGGCTGACATCGAAATGTCTCCCTACCAGTTCCGCGGCAGCGTGGGCCAGTTCGGCAGGATCAGTAATCTCGCGAATCCGGTCGCCCAGCGCCGCCAACAGCTCGAAGCGCTGCAGTTCAGATTGACGATCGCCTGAAGTGACCCCCATATCGCCCCCGTTTTGCCCGGACTGGATAATGCGGTTGACGGCCAAGAGTTCCATTGCGGCCCGCACGCTTCTTTGACGGGCAGGCCGGCGGTTCGCGCGAACACCTTGAGTGACACACGACGAGACGCGGCTTGAACGGCAAGAAACATCTACGATGTCCCTTTGGTCGCCTTGAACTTTAGAACACTCGCGGCTCCAACGGTCGTGCGGCTTCCATTGGGCGTGGCGCTAGCCGCGTCGCTATACGCAATTGGATCTTTTGTGCGCGAACTTGCCTCGGTCCATCATAGGTTAGCGACACGTCGTGCGCTGTGCCGCATAAGCGAGAGGTCAGCGGGCATGTAACGGGCTCCGCTGCTTGGGAGACCATCGCACTCTCGCTCGTTTGGAGACGCTTGATGCTTGACCGACCCATTCGCACGGATACCCTCTACCCGAATGACCTGGACACGCTTCGCGCGGTCTTCGACGCGATGTGCCAGGAGTTTGCCATTTTGCCGGACACCGCGGCGGCTCACTCCATCGCGAGAGAGCTGATCAGGCTGTTCCAGACCGGGATCACGGAATCGGCCATGCTGATGATTGCCGTGCGCGCGCGTTGGCAGGACGACTGGCAAACGGAAGCCAGCAACGCTGCCTGACCTCCGGTGCAGGCACGCACAATCGGTGCATCCTTTTCGAAACGGTGGCGTTGACCGTCACCCTGCCAGCAATGGCCGATCCGTTATCACCACCGACAGGAGGGATCGATGCCGAAATTTCGCTTCGAGTTTATCGAAGGCATGTCCCAGCCTGCAATCTTCGCCGACATGGCTGATCGGGATGAGGCCATCAAAGAGGCGAAGCGCGCAGCCAAGGAGGCCATGCTTGACGGAATTATCGATGGCGCGGACCCGACCAACTGGGTGACGAAAGTCTACGACGAGGCGGGTTATCTCGTCGTCACACTTGGATTCCAGGATCTGGTCGCCGCCCCCGAGGATTCGCAACGATTAAGAGAGGCGGACGAACCTGGCGTCATGCGGTCTGGCTGAAGCCCGATGTCTCGGTTCACCGGGGCCAGTCGAGTTCGATCCAGGCTGGCGCGTGATCGCTTGGCTTGTCCCATCCCCGTACCGTCTCATCCACGCCCGCGCCGGCCAGCCTGTTCGTGAGCGAGGGGCTCACGAGAAGATGGTCCATGCGAAGGCCGGAACTGCGGTCGTAACCGCCCCGATAGGAAAAATTCCAGTAGGTATAGACGCCTCTCTCGGGACGGATCAGCCTGACGGCGTCGGTCCAGCCATCGGCAAGTAGGTCGGCGTAAGCCTGTCGGCTCTCCGGGAAGTAGACGGCGTCGCCCAGCCATCGTGCCGGAACCGCGGCGTCGATCGGCGCCGGCACCACGTTGTAGTCGCCGCAAAGCAGGCTGGCGGGCGCGTCCTTGATCAGGAGCCGTCCGTAGTCGATCAGCCGCTCGAACCAGCGGAGCTTATAGTCGAACTTCGGACCAGGCGCCGGGTTGCCGTTGGGCAGGTATAGGCAACCAACGACGAGACCGTCGATCTCCGCCTCGATGTAACGGCTATGCGTGTCATCGGCGTCACCGGGCAACCCGCGCCGACGCTCATGCGGCTGCTTGCCCCGAGCGAGAATGGCTACGCCGTTGTACGACTTCTGTCCGTGCCATATCGCCCCGTAGCCGGCGTTGCTGATGGCATCGGCAGGAAACTTTTCGTCCGATGTTTTCAATTCCTGGAGACAGATGATGTCGTAGTGCGTCTCACCCAGCCATTTGAGCAGAACCGGCAATCGACCATTGACGCCGTTTACGTTAAAGGTAGCGACCCGGATCATCTGAAGCCTTGAGGCATCCATTCATAAAATGGCGCTCCCCGTTTGAGCGAGTTCGGCAGCGCCCTTTGTCGGCGGCCTCAGCTCTTCACTCATATCATTCATGGCCTGCGAGCCGCCCGACGTCGTTTGAGGACGAGGTCAGCGGTTGTGTTTCGCAGGTGCTCACCTTGTCCGTCAGGATTAACCCCGAAGCGGTAAGAAGGTTTCGACGCCGAGCAGGACCGGTGTGACAACGAGATCGAAGCTCTCTGGCTGCGGCTGAAGCCGGCCGGGCTTATGCGGTCTCTCCGCGTGTCGTGCTGGAACATCGAACGAACCAGATAGTTCGCCGCTGATGGAGCAAACCTGCGGTGAAAGCCATGCCGGTCACCCGCTCGCCGACGCTGAAGATGTGCTGATCGTCGGAGGCGGGCCGGCGGGACTGACCGCGGCCCAATATCTCGCCCGTTTTCGCCATCGCGTGCTGGTGGTCGATGCCGGCCAGCCCCGTGCCGCTCTGATCCCGAAAAGCCATAACTGTCCGGGCTTTCCCGAAGGGATAAGTGGCCCCGACCTTCTCGATCGGCTTGGCCGCCACGCGAGCTTGTACGGAGCAACCTTGATGCGGGGGCAGGTGTTTTCGCTGGCCGCTGGCGAGGGAGGCTTTGATGCTGAGACCTCGATCGGCGCAATCCGCGCGCGTAAGGTTTTCCTGTCGACCGGGATTGTCGACACGACACCCGAATTGCCCCGCTTGGCGGAGGCAATTGCGGCCGGTGTCGTTCGGCTTTGTCCGGTGTGCGACGGATATGAGGTGATCGACCGGAAGATAGCGGTCGTGGGGCAGGGTGACAGAGCCTTGCACGAGGCCATTTTCCTCAGCCGATTCACACCACACGTGACGATGCTGGGGACCCATGCATCGGACTTTTCAACCAGCACGCGTCGCGCGGCGGGCGAAAGAGGGATAGTCATCCGTCACACTCTCGACAGGCTCAGCCCGGCTGCTGACGGTTGTGCGGCGATTTTGCAGGATGGAGCGACCTGCCGCTTCGATGCAGTCTACGCGGCCTTGGGATGCAAGGTGCGCTCGCACCTCGCCCTGGCCGTCGGCGCGAGATGTTGCGCGGAGGGCTACGTCACGGTCGATGAGCACCAGCAGACTTCCGTCGCCGGCATGTACGCCATCGGCGACGTTGTGAAAGCGCTGAATCAGATTGCGGTCGCGTTTGGACAAGCTGCCATCGCCGCGTCCCATGCCCATAGAGAGCTTACCGCCTAGGCCGTTTGAGCCGGCTACAAAGCGTCGTCTTTGTCCAGCGGAACAAGCCGCCACTCCGAAGGTTTGGGCAGGCAGGGCACCGGGCAGGGCAGTTGCTGGCAGGCATGGGCATGGCGTTCGACAGGGATGGACCGAAGCTATCGACCGTGCTGCTCATCGCCGCATTGTCGGCACTTGCCGGGTACAATCACGCCCGCGCCAAACGTGCGCTTGTTGGCCGGGCGCACGGCAATGTCATGGAGGTTGACGGCCTTCGCCTGCATTTTATCGAAGCCGGCACCGGCATGCCGCTCATTCTGCTGCATGGAAACGGATCCATGGCACAGGATTTCAAGTCGAGCGGCATCTTCGATCAGGCGGCAAAAACCTATCGGGTACTCGCATTTGATCGGCCGGGCTTCGGGCGAAGCACGCGGTCGCGCGGCCGGCGGTGGTCTGCCCGCGACCAAGCCGATCTCATACATGCCGCCGCCGGCAGGCTGGGTATCGAGAACTACATCGTGCTTGGACATTCGTGGGGCGCTTGGGTAGCCCTCGAATTGGCGCGCAGGCATTCTCGTTCGGTTGCCGGCGTCGTGCTGGTCTCCGGCTATTACTATCCGCCGCCGCGGCTTGATCTTGCGCTGGCCGCCCTCCCGGCTCTGCCATTCGTCGGCACCGCGTTTCGCCACACCTTGCTGCCGGTGCTTGTGAGGCTTGCCTGGCCTTGGACGATGCAGAAGATCTTCCACCCAGCGGATGTCCCTGCCGACTTCGCCGTTCTCGCAAAAGATATCGCCAGCCGCCCTTCCCAACTGCGGGCGGTGTGTTCGGAATCGGCATCGATGCTGGCGGCGGCCCTGCTGACGAAGGCCAGCTACACGGACATTGCCGTCCCGACCGGCATCCTGGCGGGTTCTGGAGACCGGCTGTTCGACGCCGAGGGGGAGGCACGACGCCTGCATGCGGAGGTCGGTGGGTCCCTCCTCGACGTCGTTGAGGGCGCCGGCCATATGGTTCATCAGAGCGCCCCGGGGGCGGTGATCGCCATGGTGGACACGATTGCAGGACGGCACTCCTCGTCTGAAGAGACCGGCGGCCATGAGCCCGCGAGTTCAGGCGGTGCAGCCTCGCCGGACGTGCCAGGCGGGCGATGAGCAACGCTCGGATGACATTGGCCGCCAAACCGGGCTTTCAAAGATGAACGATCAGCATCCCGCCGACATGCAGTCGGTCCTTCAGCAGAACATACAGGCTCTGGTCGACCACAGGCGACAACAGGAGGAGCACCAAGGCGTTCAGGTGCGAATTGCCGGCATCATTTCGCGCTTCGCGGGAAGCATGCCTTTTGTCTATTTGCATCTCGCAATTCTGATCGCCTGGATCCTTGCGAACCTTGGCCTGATACCGGCCGTCCCAGCCTGGGACCCAACTTTTGTGATCCTGGCCATGGTGGCTTCGGTCGAGGCGATCTTCCTGTCCACCTTCGTGCTGATCAACCAAAACAGAATGGCCGAACACAGCGAGCGCCGAGCGGAGCTGGATCTGCAGATCAGCCTTCTCAACGAGCACGAAACCACGAGGCTCATCGAAATGGTGGCTGCTTTGACGGAGCGCCTCAATGTCTCCACACCGGCCGATCAGGAGCTGCCGCAACTGGCCGAGAATGTCGATCCCCGGCAGGTGATGACGGAAATCCAGCAAGCTTCTGGAGATCAGGAGAAATCTTGAGCAAAAACGAAATGCCCCGCATTGGAGGCGGGCTGCCGCGGAGGCTAATCGAATAAGAGCCTACATCCAGAGGAACATTCGCTGCACTTCAAGGTTCGGTCGCGGGCCTACAATCCTCCCTTGTCTTGGCCTTCGAGGCTGTCGAAGCAGCTTCAGCCCGTCTCGGCTTTCCGAGGCGGGCTTCTCATGACTCCGCCGCGAGGTCGCGGTGACAACAGGCCGATGCGTGTCATATGGAACCAAGTTGACGCCGAGATCGTAGTAGCGGTGGCGACTTGGGGATATCCCGGATGAGCGATGGCGTTGTTCTGATCGTCGAAGATGAGACGATGATACTGCTCGACCTCGAGTCAGCTTTGGAGGAGGCTGGCTTTCAGGTCGTCGGCGTTCGAAATGCTGCCGAGGCGCTGGCGGCCTTCGACCCCGATCCCACCAGGTTCAAGGCCGTGCTCACCGACATCCGTTTGGGGCCGGGACAATCCGGGTGGGAGATCGCCCGGCATTTGCGTAGGTCCAACTCGACCATCCCAGTTGTCTATATGAGCGGCGACAGCGCGGTACACTGGGGAGCGGAAGGAGTGCCCAACAGCATTATGATCACCAAGCCCTTCTTTCTGCCGCAAATCATAACCGCCGTTTCGCAGCTTTTAAACGCTCGGCAAGCCCCAGAAACTCACATCTAGCGCTGATAAGCTTTTTCTCCTTCCACGAAAATCCATGGAACATTCTGTCCCGACCAGCGTTAGGGCGCGCCGGAGAATCCTTATTGTAGGTTTCTTGCAGTGCATGGGCGGGATGAAATGCATAGGGATGCCTATACCCCATCGGAACTTGCCGTACTGAGCCGTGTTCTTGCACGCAGCAATCTCAAGAACGAGACTGAAGCCGAGAGAGAACGGCGCGCATCGCGCATCCTTGCTTACTACCAAGCCGGGATCACGGACGAGAACGAGCTTGAACAGCTGTCCCGGCAGCCGCTGGGAAGATGACGACTGAGCGTCCGTGTCTCGGCAAGCATGCATTTATTCGTCGAGCTTTCGGTCGAGTTCGTCGAGCAACGACCGATGCTCGCGCGGCATGTCCGCATCGGTCGGTAGGTCCAGCAACTGGCGAAGCTGGCGACGGCTGGCGTCCGATGCAATCCACTGACGTATGAGACGGGCTATGGCCTTCTGTTGCGCCTTGCCGATTTCTTCCATGTTGGGAACCCGAACTTGTCCGAGGGTCGAACTCGGCGGATCCCCTCATGGTTCCCTGTCATGCATAACAAACCTGCGGTTGAGCTATGGGCCACCTCAAGGCAAGCGATGTGTGGCTGCCTGAAAGGCATCCCGAATTTTTTGCCTTGAACACGGCCGCTTTGCTCACCGTCAATTCGATTTTTCAGGCGTGGCTTCCGCCGGGACGCCCGACAGGACAGCCATTCTTGTCCTCGCATCCTGTATCCGGCCCTTGATGGTGGCTGTGTCGCAATCGCAGATGTCGGCGGCGTCTTCATAGGACAGTCCGAGCATGCAAACCAGAACGATGGCCTGCCGCTCCGGATCCGCCAGGAGGTCAATGGCACGCGCTACCCTGGGGCCGGCTTCCATCTGTTCCTGTGTGTCGGTGGCAAAAGGTTCCGACAAGCAACTCGCCGACCCTCGAGCCTGGGGGGCTGTGCCTTCAAGCCTGGCCAAGGAAGCCCTGCGCATGGTGGCGAAGATCCAGGGCTTTACCCTGCTTCCATCAAGACCATCGAGATCTGCAATCCCTTTGACCAATGTTTCTCGAACAAGATTGTCAGCTTCGTCGATGCTGCCGCTGAGCGAACGTGCGAATGCCCGCAATGCGGGAACAAGATCGACCAGGTTCGTCTGTTCGCCAGAACCTGGCAAGGACGATCCGCCAGGGTCGGTAGCGGGCTGTGTCTGCTCCGCAAGCGCCGGATCGGACGCGTTGAGCTTGCGATGGTGGTCAGCCATCACACCGATCCTCCAGGGACATGGGACCTCTTTCGTGTCGGTCTGATCTGGTGGGGTGAAGGGTCCAAGAAGCGACAATTGCCATGTTTTGCTCCAGGCTGATACTCGGGCCCGTCATCAGCAGGGTCCTGCGTGCGAGCAAGGGTGCATTGTCCCCCGGCACGCACAGACCCAATTAATCCGGTCGCCGACTAGGCGCACTTACATAGATTAAAGCGCCCACCCGCTTGCATTCATGGATCTACTCCATGACCGAGCGCTGAGTGATCTATGGCTCGCGGCTTTGGATATATGTCGGCTCGATGCCCGTCCGATGGGCATGTTGAAGCTGGTTGGGTGGGGGCTGATCCGATAATGGCGCGAAAATCGGCCGAATTCATCTCATCAATTTGATCTGAAGCGAGAGGCTTAGCCGCAGAACCTTGTCGCCATTTTCATCACGCACCTCGACAAACAATTTCTGGCCGTCGACGCTTTTCAATGCGTCTCTCGTAAGATCGATAAGGCCCTCGAATCCGACTCGGCGCACCTCTTCTAGGCCAGCGCATTCGACACCTATCTCATCCTGCAAGACCAAATCGCGATCGCCGGTGTCAAAGAAAAATCGTGCCATGGGAGAGCTTCCGTCACCACTAATCTGCCGGGTTCTTTTGATGCAGGTAAGTCGTGTCGAAATCCCCTGCGTGAGTGAGGCCGGGCCAGTCGATTGCATGCATTCTCGACCCCGTGGTGGCGATCAGGCCTTCACGTCGTAGTTCCTGAAGCATTCGGTTGACGTGGACCGTCGACAGACCCAATGCGTCGCCAAGTGCGGCTTGGGTTATGGGAATATCCGCAATGTGATCCTGAATGCGTCCGACCGCCCGCAAGCGAAATATGAGTTCGCACAAAATGTGAGCCATGCGGGTGTAAGCCTCACGTCTTCCAACGTTGGTGACCCACTCCCTGTACATCGCGGCGTCGATCAGCGTCGACCGCCAGAAAGCGGTGGCGATGCGAGGGTGCTGGTTACAGATGCTGCGTAGAACATCGTGTCGCATGAAGCCCACTCGGGCCGGCGTCATGGTCGAGAAATTACAATCCATGACCGACAGATGCAGCCCGTGCAGATCGGGAATGTCCCCGGCCACGAAGAAAGACGTGATCTGTCGCTTTCCTTCGCTTGTGTATTTGGTGGACCCGACCAAACCATCCAGGACGACAAACGAGTAAACAGGATGGTCACCCTCACGCACCAGGTCGTGGTTGGCCGAAAAATCTTTCTCCTGAATCGGTATGCTTTTCAAAACCGCGATTTCGGCTTCTCGAATGTCCGAGATGGTCTGAAGCTTGCGGATAAGTACATCCGAGGACGAAGAGGGGGACAAAATGGCTACCTAGCTGATGTTGCCCACCGAACTTTTATCCCAGCCAAAAGTTCCGGATGGCGGTGAAATCCGAATGAGCAGAACCTGGTTTGCCAAAGGCGCGATCAAAACCGCAGCCCACGGAACAAACGCACCCACGGCTTTGTACGTTTTCATACCTAACGCCGCTCCGCCGGAACGTAGGGTAGGCATTCGCGGTTACGTCGGACTCTTCGGGGAGTTCGCCATGGATGAGCCTAAGACAGCTTTCATTGATCGCCTGATCAAGGAAACCAGCGTCAGCGAAAAAGACGCCCGCGAACTGATAGCCCTGCTAGGGCTCAATTGGTCGTCCTTGGTCCGGGAAGCGAAGCTCCTGAAGCCACAGGCCCACGGTGCCTCTTATATGAGCGTGGACGGCGGCGGCGTCTCTGATTTCCAAACGAATTCTAACCAGGTCTCCGAGCAAGGCGGCCATTCTAGCCCGCTGGTCGGAAAGGCTGACACGTAGCGCCCGCGCTATCACGAGCTCGTTCAAAGTCCTTGTGGAGATTCTGGAAGCATGGCCGGCTAAACGGCCATCGTCGGCGGCGGTGACCGCTGCCAACAGAAGCGGCTCATCGAGAGCCGCATTGTTGGCGCGTTGCTCCATAGAACGCAAGACCGCGCACGCTGCCACTGCCTGCAACACTTTATCCGCCCCCAAGGAACGGGGTGGTTCCACTGACGTTCTCCGACGGTGGCAAGGTGAGACCTCAGTGAACAGACCCATTTCGCGGACGGAAATCATCGAAGAAGTCCATCACCCGTCGAATGACGGGGACCTCGCGAGAGACCAGGGCGCCTCGCCTTCCGCCGCAATCGCGGCGGCGCTGGCCGACTCCCTTGAGAGCGGTCCAAACAAGCATATTGTCCATATAGCCGCCTCGGAACGCAGTGCCGAAGAGACCGCTGCGGCTTTGCGTCAGTTTCTGCCGAGCGCGGACGTCATCTTCCTGCCGTCCTGGGATTGCCTGCCTTACGACAGGGTATGGCCGACACGCGCCAATATGGGGCGGAGGCTTCGCGCTCTGCGTGAGATCGCGAGCGAGCCAAAACGTCCGCGCATCGTGGTTCTGTCGATCGAGACCACGCTCCAGCGGGTGCCGCCCGCACCAGTCATTGCTGGCGGTTTTACAATGCTGGAACTCGGACAAGAGTTCGACCCGGATGGTTTCCGAACGAGAGCAGAGGCGATTGGATACGGTGTCGACGAAAGGGTCGACGAACCGGGCGAGATAGCCTTTCGGGGCGACCTCATGGACATATTCCCTGCTGGCGCCGATCACCCGGTTCGCGTCGTCATCGGTCCAGATAGCTGCATCCGGGAACTCAAGACCTATGACCCCATAAGCCAGCTTAGCGAACAGTCGCGCGAGTCGGTCACGGTTGGGCCAGCATCCGAGCTGATTTTCGCAACGGGGGATCATCCTGAGTTGGCAGCGATGCGCGCGACGTCGATGGAAGAACGCCTCGTCGCGTTATACGGCAGCATGCCGTCGGTCTTCGATGTGGCATCCGGCGCCTGTGTCTCCATCGCGGAAGGTCTCGAAGGCGCGCCGCTCGACCGCTTCCTGGGCCTGATCGAAGATGCTCGTGGTGCAAGGCAGGAGGTTGCCGCGCCCGCCAAACCCTTGCCGGAACAGTTTTACCTGTCGCGTCAAGAATGGGACGTCGCAGTCCGTAAACGCCACGGCACGAGTCTCGCCGTTTCTGCCGCGCGAGTTCCCAAATTCTTCCAGCAGGCGCGATCCGGGGATCAGTTCGCCGAATTTGTGGAAAGGCAGATAAGGTCGGGTGTCACCGTGGCATTCGCGGGCGAGGCCTCCGAACTGCGGCGAGCCGATCGTCTGCTCGATCGGAAGCTTGGTCGGCGAATGGGGGAAGTGGCTGACTGGCCGCGGATCCGTTCGGCCCCAAGGGGCTCTCTTCTCAAGGCCGAGATCGTTCTCGACGAAGGGTTTGTCGACGAGCAATCAGGCATCGCGGTGGTGGCCGCGGCCGACCTGTTTGGCCACGCCTTGAAAGCAAACGGCAGCGCGGCCACCAGCATGCTCGAACCCGAGTTGCGCATTGGCGACGTCGTCGTCCATGAGGACCATGGCCTGGCCACGCTGGTGGCGGTCGAACAGGTCGAGTTGGCCGGTCAGCAGCAGGATGTCGTCAGGCTGGAATATCAGGACGGAGCTTCCTTGCTGGTCCCGGTCGATGAGTTTGGGCGGATATGGCGCTACGGCTCGGAACCCGCTGCAGTGCCGCTCGATCGCTTGAACAGCGATGGGTGGCTCAACCGACGCAAGGCGGCGCTGCGCGATATCGACAGGCTGGCCAAGCGCTTGAGGGACCTTGCCAATGCCAGGTCCAGCCAGCCTGCCGCGATCATAAAACCCTCTCGCGCCGACCTTGCCCGGTTCGCGGCGCGGTTTCCCTATACCGAGACTCCCGACCAGGCTGCCGCCATCCGCGACGTGCTCGGCGACCTGTCGTCGGGGAGAACAATGAATCGCCTTGTCTGCGGCGACGTCGGCTTCGGCAAGACAGAGGTGGCCCTGCGGGCTTGCGCCGCCGCGGCCCTCTGCGGGAAGCAGGTGGCGGTGATAGCGCCAACAACGGTGTTGGCACGCCAGCACTACGAGACGTTCAGCAGAAGATTTGCGGGAACCGGCCTCGACGTCGCCCACCTCTCGAGAATGGTCGGAGCGGCGGAGGCGAGAGCGGTGAAGGAGCGGCTGCGGAGCGGTCAGGTCGCGGTGGTTGTGGGTACCCAGGCCCTGGCGGCCAAGAGCGTCAGCTTCGCCAATCTCGGACTGCTGGTGATCGACGAGGAGCACCGGTTCGGCGTCAAGTTGAAGCAGGCGCTGCGGAACATGGCGCCCTGCCTTCATACGCTGAGCATGAGCGCCACGCCGATACCGCGGACGCTGCAATCGGCGATGTCAGGCGTCCAGGAGGCCAGCGTCCTCAACTCTCCGCCCGCCAAAAGACGTCCCGTTCGCACCATCCTGGCGCCCTTCGATCCAGCTTCGGCAAGAGCCGCCCTTTTGCGCGAGTTTCGTCGGGGCGGACAGAGCTTCCTGGTGGTTCCGCGCATCGAAGACATCGATCCGGTTCGCCTGCAGCTAAACAGACTGGTGCCGGAACTCGCGGTCAAGACGGCGCACGGCGAAATGAAAGGGAGACAACTGGACGACATCATGGTCGGGTTCGCTAACGGTGACGGCGACGTCCTGTTGAGCACCGACATCATCGAGAGCGGCCTCGACGTGCCGCGGGCCAACACCATACTGATCTGGCGAGCGGACAGGTTCGGTCTGGCACAGCTGCACCAGCTTCGCGGCCGGGTCGGAAGGGGGGCGGTGCAGGCTATTGCTCTTCTTCTGACCGAGCCTGGCATCGAACTGGCCGAAGGCACAAGAGCCCGACTTTCGACCATGATTGCGCTCGATCGGCTTGGCTCCGGCCTTGCGATCAGCCAAAGGGACCTCGACCTGCGCGGGGCAGGAGACCTTTTCGGCGAAGATCAAGCCGGACACATGAAGCTGATCGGAGCAGGCCTTTACCAACATTTTCTGCAGCGGGCGGTCTCGCTGGCTGCGGGAGGGGCCGATACCGACAAGCAGCTTGCCGACATCAACGGCGCCGGAAAAGGGGCCTTTCCCGAAAGTTACGTCAACGAGCCGACGGTGCGCGTCAGCCTCTATGCGAGGCTGTCTCGTTTGGCTGCCGAGACGGACCTCGATGCATTCGGCGAAGAGCTTGAGGACCGCTTTGGAGACATGCCCGGCGAAGTGGCGGATTTACTGGAACTGACCAGGTTGCGCATAGCCGCGGCGGACCTGGGCATCAGCAAAGTCGATGTGGGACCAGAAGGGATCGCGATCACCTTCCGCAAGAAGCCGGTGGCATCAAAATGGCGCTTTAAAAACGCACAGGGCTTCGAGTTCCGCAACGGTCGGCTGATTTTCAGGTCCCCGATCCAGTCTCGCGGCTCAGGTATCGATGCCGTCCGCTCGGTGCTCGGTGCCTTGCGTGCAGCCCGGCCGGCGCGGCGCCGCCCATGATGGGTTCGCTCGGATCACCGGTTCCAGATCGTGGGGAAAGTCCGGCGCTTCGATGGGCAGTTCGTCAGCTGGCGTTCTCCCTTTGAATCACGGCCGGAAGCATTTCAGCGACTTCGATGAGGATATCCTTGACGAAGTGATTGATCTGGGCGCCCATCTACCGCGAGCCTGTTGTCTCCGATGGCGTCCGAACTTGCTGCCCGAACCAAAGTTCCGCCTGAAACGCGTGACGAGGCGAGCGAAAGTCAGCTAATACCGTGTCCGGCGTGCGGTTCGCTCAAGGCATCACTCCGGCTTGATGGGCGGTCATGGCAGCCATGTTCTGATCCAGATGGGCCATGATCCAGACTGAGCCCAGAACCACCAGCGCCACGATCAGCACGCCGAAGGCCAGGGCCAGGACGTTGTTGGTGTTGTCCCGTCCGGTCGTCAGGTGGAGAAAGAAGACAAGATGCACGCCCATCTGCGCGACAGCGAGCACCACCAGAGCCGAAATTACCGCCGGCTGGTAGATCAGGTTGGTCTGAGCCGCCAGGAACGAAGCGATCGTCAGCAGGATGGCCAGGCCGAAGCCAAGCAGGTAGCCAGAGAGGCCCCCCGCCATTTCGTGCTCGGTTATGCGTTCCTCGCCCGGTGCTGAATCGCGGCGGTCTGGCGTCTCGCCTGTCCCGCTCTCGCCCCCGATCTCGGTCATGGCGATGCTCCTAACAGATAAACCAAGGTGAAGATGGCAACCCAGATGATGTCGAGCGCGTGCCAGAAGAGCCCGAAGCAGTGGAGCCGCCGCAAAATATCGGACCGAAAACCCTTGACCCACAGCTGCGCCATCATGGTGCCGAGCCAGAGCAGGCCGAGGGCGACGTGGGTCCCGTGGCAACCAACGAGCGCAAAGAAGGCCGAAAGAAATGCGCTGCGAGACGGGCCTGCCTGCTCGCCGGCCATCGCCGCGAACTCCTGCACCTCCAGGAGCAGGAAGGCTGCCCCGAGCAGGCCGGTAACCAGCAGCCAGAACTGGGTGGCAGCCATCGATCTGCGGTGGCTCGCGAGCGTTGCCAAGCCGCCGGTGAAGCTCGAACTGAGCAGAAGGCCCGTTTGCACCGCAACGCGCGTGGGCTCGAACAGATCCTTGCCGGCCGGCCCGTCGGCGGTTGCCTTGGCGAGCACGGCATAGGCGGCGAAGAAGGCCGAGAACATGATGATGTCGGACAGCAGAAAGATCCAGAACCCGTAGGCAACGGTGACGAACTTCGACGCTGGGCCGCCCTGTCCGTGGCCCGTCGCGGATCTTGCACCATGGCTGCCGGTGCGATTGACCCGGTATTGGTCGCGTGTCTGGCCGTCGGCGCTGATGTCGCTGGTGAAGGCGTGATCGCTCATACCGGACGTTCCCAGCTGCGCAGGAAGGCAAGCCGCGCGGCTCGGCCGTTTCGGTCTATTCGCGCGACCTCATCGGCGGGGATCTCGTAGTCGCCATGATCGCGCCAGGCGAAGACGACGAAGGTGGCGTAGGCGCCGATGAAGCCGACGATCGCCAGCCACCAAATGTGCCAGATCAGCGCGAAGCCGATCAGCGTGCTGAAAAAAGCGGTGACGAAGCCCGTCGGGCTGTTGCGCGGCATCTCGATAGGCTCGTACGCGGCCTCCGTCCCCGCGCCCTGCTCCTCGATCCCCCGCTGCTTGATGGTCCAGTAGGGTTCTTCGTTCTCGACATGTGGCAGCCGCGCAAAGTTGAAGGCGGGCGGAGGGGAGGGTGTCGACCATTCCAGCGAACGCCCATCCCACGGGTCGCCGGTCTCGTCGCGAAGCTTGTCGCGATGCCGGATCGAAACCACCAGCTGCATGATCTGCAGTGCGGCGCCGATGATCATCACCAGCACGCCGAACGCGGCCACCACCAGCCACGGTGCCCAAAGATCCATGTCGATGTGCTGAAGGCGCCGCGTCATGCCAAGCAGGCCGACGATATAGAGGGGCACGAAGACCAGCATGTAGCCGACCAAGGTGACCCAAAACGCCGCCTTCCCCCAACCTTCGTGCAACCGGAAGCCGAATGCCTTGGGGAACCAGTAGGTGAAGCCGGCGAAGGCGCCGAACAGCACGCCCGAGATGATGACGTTGTGGAAATGTGCCACGAGGAAAAGCGAGTTGTGCAGCACGAAGTCGGCGGGCGGGACGGCAAGCAGGACGCCGGTCATGCCGCCGACGGTGAAGGTGGTGACGAAAGCCAGTGCCCAAAGCATGGGCGTGTCGAAGCGAACGCGCCCGCCATACATGGTGAAGAGCCAATTGTAGATTTTTACGCCGGTGCCGACGGCGATCACCGAGGTGGCGATGCCAAACGCGGCATTGACGTCGGCACCGGCGCCCATTGTGAAGAAATGGTGCAGCCAGACCATGAACGAGACGATGCAGATGAACATCGTCGCCGCGACCATCGAACGATATCCGAACAGCGGCTTTGACGAGAAGGTCGAGAAGATCTCGGAAAAAATCCCGAAGGCTGGAAGCACCAGGATGTAGACCTCGGGATGGCCCCAGGCCCAGATCAGGTTGACGAACATCATCTGATTTCCCCCGGCTTCGTTGGTGAAGAAATGGAAGCCGAGATAGCGGTCCAGCGTCAGCATCGCGAGCGTGGCGGTGAGGATAGGGAAGGCCGCGACGATGAGCAGGTTGGATGCCAGCGATGTCCAGCAGAACATCGGCATGCGCAGGTACCCCATTCCCGGCGCACGCATCTTGAGGATGGTCGTCACCAGGTTCACGCCGGTCAGCAGCGTGCCGACGCCGGAGATCTGGATCGACCACAGATAGTAGTCGACACCGACGCCCGGCGAGTAGGTGGTTTCCGACAAGGGTGCATAGGGCAACCAGCCGGTGCGCGCGAACTCGCCGATGACAAGCGAGATGTTGACCAGCAGGGCTCCGGTAGCCGTCAACCAGAAGCTGACCGAGTTGAGTGTCGGAAAGGCGACATCGCGGATGCCAAGCTGCAGTGGCACGACGAAATTCATCAGTCCGATGATGAAGGGCATTGCCGCGAAGAAGATCATGATCGTGCCGTGCGCCGAAAAGATCTGGTCGTAATGCTCGGGCGGAAGATAGCCTGGACCGTGGATGGCCAGCACCTGTTGCGTGCGCATCATGATGGCATCGATGAAGCCACGCAAAAGCATGAGCATCGCGAGCACGATGTACATCACGCCGATGCGTTTGTGGTCGACCGAAGTTATCCACTCGCTCCACAGATAGGGCCAATATCCCTTGAGACTTATCCAGCAGAGCACCGCTGCCGCGGCGAGGAACACCGCGAAGGCCGCAGCGAGGGGGATAGGTTGGTCGAACGGAATCGCCGACCAATCGAGCTTGCCGAGCATCGTCATTCTCCCCCTTCTGCCTGCTGGTGGTGCGCCATGGCCGCCGCTCGTAACGCCTTCGGACTGACCTGTGGCTCACCGCTGCCGGCACTTTCAGCGGGGCCGGGGCCGGGCGGCAGCGTCTGCTGAACAACCGCTTCGAACAGCCCGGGCTGCACGTGGCCGAACGAAGCCGGCGGCAGGTTTGTGCTTTGCCGGGCGAGCTCGCGGTAAGCGTCGGCGTTGAGCACGCCGCCGCCACCACGCAACGATGACGTCCAGCGGGTGAACGCATCAGGCGAAACCGCGGTCACGCTGAAGTTCATGTCCGAGAAGCCGTCGCCGCTGAAATGCGCCGACTGACCGAAATAGCTCCCCTCGCGGTCGGCCTGCAGATGCAACTCGGTCTGCATGCCGTTCATGACATAGACCATGCTGCCAAGCTGAGGCACGAAGAACGTGTTCATCACGCTGGCCGAGGTCAGCTTGAAATGCACGGGAACGCCGGCCGGGATGACCAGCTGGTTGACCGCTCCAACACCCTGCTCGGGATAGAGGAACAGCCATTTCCAATCGAGCGCCACCACTTGGATGTCGAGCGGTGGCTGCGCCGAGGCGATCGGTTTGCGCGGATCGAGGTGATAGGAACCGTAATAGATCAGTCCGCCAAGGAAGAGGATGGTGAGCGTCGGAATCGACCAGACGATCAACTCGATCCGGCCTGAATAGGTGAATTCCGGGTCGTAACGGGCATTGCTGTTGGAGGCGCGGAATTTCCAAGCGAAGGCCAGCAGTGCGATCAGCGTCGGAATGACGATCACCAGCATCACCGCCAGCGAGTTCAAAAGGATCGTGCGATTGCCCGCGCCAATTGGCCCCTGGGGGTCGAGCACGCCCCCCGCGCAGCCGGGCAAGAATGCGGCTGCGGGTATCCAGAGCAGCGAACGCGCCGGCTTGAAGGTGGGTGGCAATAACAGTGGCTGCGCCACGCATCTCGGGGAGGACGCGTCGTGAGGGCACGCGTTCTTCGCGTTTTCCATCTAAGTCTTCCCTGACGCAGAATTCGAGATACGCCCGGTGTCGCCTGCCGCCCAACGAACGCCTAACTGGCGCCTGTGACGTTTGTTCCGCCGCCGCCCGTCTTGGGCCGCCCGGGCGGCAAAGCCGGCGCGTTTTTGACAGATCTTGAGAACCGCAGCAGAGCGCTGCGCTCGGACAGGCTCAGCTATTTGGAACCGTCGCCGGCTCGCGCACGAACTTCATTTTCGGCGGCACGGCAAACTCCGTGAACCGATCAGCCAGGCTGTCAAGAGCTTGACGCATGCCCATGCCAGCCGCCGCCGCCCCATGTCCACTGATGACCATCTGCGGCTTCAGCGCGGCCAGGCGCTTCACCGATCTTTCCGCCGCATCCCAGTCCGGCGTGAAATAGCGTGGCGGACCGTGCATCTCGAGATCCTGAACGGCGACCTCATAGACCGACTCCTGGCCCGTGGTGATGAAAGCGTCCCCTACGATCAGCGAGCGGTCCTCCTCGCGCCAGAGCGAGATATGCCCCGGGGCGTGTCCTGGCGTGTGCAGCCACTGCCATCCGGGCATTCCGGGGATCGAACCGTCGGCCGGCAAGAGTTCCAGACGGTTGCCAAGATCGATCGGCCCGCGTGGAAATAGCGGCGAGAGCAGCGCCATCAGTCCACCCCCGACCCAGGGGTCCGGCGGCGGATAGGATGTGGTCCCGTCCAAATAGGGGCGCTCGAGCGGGTGCGCGAAGACAGGCACGTCCCACGTATTCGCCAGGTCCAGAACCGTTCCCACATGGTCGAAATGGCCGTGCGTCAAGATGATCGCAGCCGGCCGCGCGTCAATCCCGAAGCGCTTCTCCGCCACAGCAAGGATGCTGCTCCGGGACGTCGGCAACCCGGTATCGATCAGCACCCATTTCCGGTCTCCGCTGCCCGGTGCGCCGAAGAACACGACATTGACGATTGCCAGCCGCAAATAACCCAGATCCGGTGCGATGCTCCAAGCACCGTCGCCACGATCCTCGCGCCTGGCGTGGTCGATATCGGAAAGTTGAATTTGAACGGTCATGTGATCCCGTGCCTCTGTTGTTTGCCGGGCAGCCGGTCGAGTTAAGCGACGCCGGTGCTACATCGCCCCGAACTTGGCTCGAGCCTCCTTGTTCCTGATGTCGCCAATCGCCACCCAGTTCGCGGCTGGTCGACCACCGGAACAAAGGCTCGGCCAGTCGGTTCGGCTTTACCCCGCTCAGGCAGGATGAGGGGTCAGCTGAGCTGAGCAATGGGACGCGGCTTGCCTGATCGGATACGGCGTTTCGCCAAGGCAATTCGCGGTCCAAACAGGGCGGCCGAGTTTGAAACCGACTGCCCAAAGGAGACTTCGAATGGACGAAGTGGAACGCACGGACGGGCACGAAGTGGGTGAGTCGGCTCCGAAAGCTTCGCGCTTTGCCAGTTTTTTCATGGCGGGCTTTGAGTGCTCCTCGCATCGGCGCAAGGATGGCGTCCGCCTCGACCTTATTCGTGCGACTTCGCATAATTTGCATGCCCTCGGCGATTACCGGGCCTGCGCCGAACTCGGCCTGCGCACCATTCGCGATGGGCTACGCTGGCACCTGATCGAAACCGCTCCTGGAACCTATGACTGGTCAAGTTGGATGCCTATGGTCGAGGCAGCCCAATCGGCAGGGGTCCAGGTCATCTGGGACATCTTCCATTATGGATCCCCGGATCATGTCGATCAGGGGTCCATCCAGTTCATCGATGCCTATGCCTCGTTCGCGGCGGAAGCCGTGAGGGTGTACCGTTCGATAACCGGAACATCGCCTCTGTTGTGTCCGATCAACGAAATCTCCTTCTTCGCCTGGGCCGTCGAGGTCGGCTATTTCCCGCGCGTAGGGCCGAACAAGCGGGGATGGTTCAAGCGGCACCTCGTCAAGGCTGCCATAGCCGGTGTTCGTGCAATGCGGGAGGTCGATCCGGCATGCGGATTTGTCTGGGCCGAGCCGCTCATCCACATCGCGCCTCGCGACCGGACCCGCGGCGAACGGCGCCGCGCCGAAAACGCCCGACTGGGACAGTTCGAGGCCTACGACATGTTGCTGGGCCGCGTCGAACCGGAGTTGGGCGGCAGCGAGGATGTTGTCGACGCCGTGGGCCTGAACTTCTACCCACACAATCAATGGTACATAAATGGACCGACCATTCCGATGGGGCACCACGAGTACCGTGCTCTGTCGGAAATGCTGATCGAGGTCGCTCATCGATACGGCAAGCCGATGTTCATTGCCGAAACCGGCTCGGAGGGATCGGGCGGGGCGGCTTGGCTCCACTATGTCTGCGACGAGGTGCGTGCGGCGATAAAACTCGAAGCGCCGATCGAGGGTATTTGCCTGTATCCGATAACCGCTTACCCCGGGTGGGATAATTCCCGACATGCGGAGGTGGGATTGTTTTCCGTCATCCAGGCGGATGGCACGCGACGCCTCCGCCAGCCCGTCGCGGACGAACTGGTTCGGCAGCAAGATCTGTTCGCACCAAACCGGACGCGTTGAAGGAGCGGCCGGCAACCAGGCGGGGGCGGCGTTGTGGATGCCGCCCCTGGCCGTTGGATCAGCTTTTTGCGGTCTCCCCCGCCGCGCGCAACTTGGCGTACCGCAGGGTCACGTCGCTCAGATTTTCCTTAAGCCAATCGGCCATCGCTTCCTCTTCGCTCAGATTTTGCTTGAGGACCGTTTCGGCATCCTGGAAGCCGCCGGCCTCGGCGAGCACCAGGAGCGAATTGTAGGCAGCGATCTCGTAGTTCTCGAAGGCGAAATTCGCTAGGCTGTTCTTGATGATCTCGTCGCCTGCCATCGAGTGTCCCATGGCAGCCATGCTGCCAACCATCGACAGGGCCGTGTCCTTGAGAGTCGAGTGCTCTTCATCGAGACCCTCCAGGACCGTCTCGAGCCGAGTGATCTGGCCCTCGGTCTCTTGAATATGCCGGCGCAAGCGATCAGCCACCTCAGGATAATTCTCGATACGCTCGACCTGTGGTTTCATGATCGACAGCGCTTGGTTCTCCATGGCATGGGCGTTGCGCAAGCCAACAATGAATATCGAACGGCTCTCCGAGTTGAAGTTTGTATCCATCGCAATTCTCCTTCTGTTTTCTGCCGCGGTTAATTCAGCTCCCATGTGCGGGAGAACTCGCCACCAGTCCGGCCAGGGACGTCCTTCCAGTGCCCGCCCATTCCGGCAGACTTTTCTGGATGCGAGCGAAAGTGGCCAGAGCCTGTCCGACCACCTGGTCCATGTTGTAGTAGCGGTATGTTGCCAGGCGGCCGACAAACCACACGTCGGGACAGGTTGCGGAGAGCGCTTCGTAGCGCTTGTAGAGCGCTTCGTTTTCGGCTCGCGGCACCGGGTAGTACGGGTCGCCGATATCCGTCGGGTATTCGTAAGTCAGGCTGGTCCGCGCGTTCTGCTGGCCGGTCAGATGTTTGTACTCGGTGATGCGGGTGTAATCTTGCGTCTGCGGATAATTGACGACGGCGACCGGCTGAAACTGCTCGCGGTCCAGGGTGACGTGCTCGAAACGCAGCGAGCGATAGGGAAGATGCCCAAGCTGCCACCCGAAATATTCGTCGATCGGACCGGTATAGATCATCCGCCTGAACGGGATCTTCTCACGGATTTCGCGGAAATCGGTCTGCAGCATGATCTTGATGTTCGGATGGTCGAGCATGCGTTCAAACATCCTGGTGTATCCGCCGGCCGGCATTTTCTGGAAACTATCGCTGAAATAGCGGTCGTCACGGTTGGTCCTGGTCGGCACTCGTGCCGTCACCGACTTGCTCAGTTGACTGGGATCGACGCCCCATTGCTTCCTGGTGTAGCCACGGAAGAATTTTTCGTAGAGCTCGCGGCCCACCGTGCTGACAACGACATCCTCGGCCGTGCGAACGTCCTCCACAGTCTCGCGTCGCGACGCGAAGAATTCCTCCAACTGGGCCGAGGTCAGATCCAGTCCATAAAGGCTGTTGATCGTGTCGAGATTAATCGGGATGGGAACGAGTTTCCCGTCCACCGCCGCCAACACCCTGTGCTCGTATGACCGCCACTCGGTGAACTGCGACAGGTAGTCCACGATTGCCTGGCTGTTGGTGTGGAAGATATGCGGACCGTAGCGGTGGATCAGGATGCCGGCTTCATTGTAGCAATCATACGCATTGCCGCCGACATGGCCGCGACGATCTACCAGCAGGACGCTTTCGTGACGCTGCGAGGCTATCCTTTCGGCAAGCACGCTGCCGGCAAAACCCGCCCCGACGACCAGCCAGTCGAACATGGCTAAGCGCTCCTGCGAAGAGGGACGATTTTCTTGCGTTCATGGGCGCGCTCGATGTGAGCCGCCATGGCATTCCATGTTCGCTCCCAGGAGGTATCCGCAAGGTAGGCGTCGACTTGTTGCCGGAGCATCTGGCGCGGTCGCGAAAGAGCCGAGCGGAGCTTGGTTTCCAGATCGTCGCTGTCGGCGATTTCCACCAGCCCGGCAGCGCCGTAGCTGCGCACCACGTCCACGATCGCCGTCGAGACTACCGGCAGCCCTGCCGCGAGGAACTCCGGCGTCTTGGTCGGGCTGATGAAGCGGGTCGCTTCATTGAGGGCGAACGGCATCCAGCCGGCATCCCAATGGCGCAGGTAGTCGGGCAGATCGCAGTAGGCTTTCCCGCCCAGCCAGTGAAGGTTCTCGGCGCGCGGCAGGCTTGCAGCGTCGATCTTGACCACCGGGCCGAGCATGACGAAATGCACGTCCGGCATGGTCTCCGCCGCCTGGGCTACGAGATCGACGTCCAGCCGCTCGTCGATGACGCCGAAATAACCGACCCTCGGGTGAGGAATGCCGGCCTGATCGGCCGGGTCTTTTCCCGGCTTCCTGGCCTGGTGAAAGTGGTTCACGTCGATGCTGCTCGGAAAGGGATAGATCGCGTGATGCAGGTGGCGCTTGGTCTCGAACAAGCTCAGGCCGCCGGTGAAAACAAGATCGGCGCGGTGCAGAAGCGCCTTTTCCATCTGCCTCAATTCAGGCGGCGCATTCTTGAACGCCGAGAGTTCGTCCATACAATCATAGACACATATGTCAGGCTCAAGGTACTCCGTGAAGCGGAGAGCCATTGGCGTATAATACCAGGCGATCAGCCGGCTGTGCGGCATAGACGCGATTGTCTGCTGAACAAATCTGCGCTGCACGGCATCTGCTTTCGCGGCCGACGTGCCGACCGGGAGCACTGGTGTCACAATCAGAATGTTTGGCGAGGCCTCGCTCGTCCGCATTAGCGGCTGCGGCAATTCTTCGAAGACAGGTTCTTCAAAGTAGACCACCCTCTGCTGCATGGATGCGAGAGTGAGGATATGCTGCGGGCGTTGATGAACGAAATTCCACCTTAAATGAGAGAAGCAAACCAGTAGATTTTGCCTGCCAGCCTGTTTACTGACGGTTACCCTGCCCAAGGCTGCTTCCATTGAGATATTCCTTTTATAGACGGTGGTTTATGTTGCGACTAACATTTGTTAATCGTGGATGAGGGGGAACTAGACTTCGGTTTCAGCTCCTAACTTTCGGGTAGGTGAGTTGTTCCAAGGTGAAACGGAGAGCCTCGGTCGCCGCTTCGGATTGGACGAATGCAAAGCGCCGGCTGCGCGGAGGCAGACTGGCTGTCTCAAATGGCGGGTCATCGAAACTGCCCGCGACCAAGTTTGCTGGTGGAGAACCGCCTTCGCCGTATTTGCGTTGAACTTGCTGGCTATAAAATGTGCCGGACATCAACTTGATTCGCCCGCGGCTTGGGCGGGTCCGGGGCAAGGGCAAATTCCGGGGCTAAGATGAAGATCGACTTCGATACCAACGTGTTTCCGCTGTTTCATCCGCAAAGCGTGGATGACCTCAAGGACCCATGCCCCGTCTTCGATGGCAGGCTGTGGCATGTCTTCGGTTCCAGCGGGACGGTGACGACCGAGACGTGGAGGATCCTGCACGCCACGGCCCCCGACCTCTATGGGCCTTGGACCGAGCACGAAGCGATCGAGCTTCCCATCAACGGGACCGGGGTCGCGGCTCCGGGCGTCATCCACGAAAGTGGCGTCTTCCATATGTTCATCCAGACCGAGTTCATGAAATCCGGGGGCCGCTGCGAGCATGCGGTTTCCAACGACGGCTTTCATTGGGTGGTTCTCAGCCCGGCCATTCTCGCCATCCCCGACACGGAAGAGGATGGCATCTACGATCCGCATCCGGCCGTCATTGGTGGCAAGCGCTATCTCGTTTACTCTGCCATGCCGAAATTCAACAGGGTGCCGCAGCCCGACATCTATCTCGCACGCAGCCAGTCCGACTCGTGGTTCGGGCCGTGGAAGCGGATCGGCAAGATCCTCGATCACGCTGATGTCCCTCATCACAATACGAGAGAGGACCCCGACTATGAATGGGGCATAGAAGGTGCCCAACTGGTCGAGTTGCCGGATGGCCGCGTGCTTCTGAACGCCACTTGCTTTCTTCCAAATGGCCTTCGTGGGAATCGCCAGCGCGTGTTTTTTGCCATCGCTGACGAGGTTGCCGGACCTTACGTGTCCATAGGCCCGGTACTCGAACCAGGCCAGCCGGGCGAGAACGGTCATTCAACGGTGATGATCGAAGGCAGCCAGCTTTCCCTGTTTTACCAAAGCCGGGTTGCCGCGACCGACCACCGGTGGCGCTACGGCTTGGCCCGATGTGACGTGGCTCTGTTTTCCAAGGTTGCATGATCCTGGTCTGCCGGCCGGCACGACTGCGTTCGACCGGCCGGAGCGGCTGTCGTCGTCGTGCAATTGAGTTCCGTTGACACGAGGCGATCCGTTGCCAGTTCTTTCCAAATTAAACGCCTACCCGGGCGGAACAATGCTTCCGGGCTGAGGTTCGGCTGACTTCAAACGGAGAGTCAGCCATGTATTACACCGACAAGAAATTGCAGTTCCCGGTTCGAGTCGAGACGCCGAACCCAATCTTTGCTCGCGCCTTACAGCAGGCCATAGGCGGAGTGGAAGGCGAAATCCGTGTCGCCTTGCAATATTTCTTTCAAGCGTGGGGGTGCCGTGGACCGGCCAAGTACCGCGACCTGCTGTTGAACACAGCCACCGAGGAGCTCGCCCATATCGAGATGCTGGCGACCGCGGTCGCGCTCAATCTCGAAGGGGCACCGCTTTCATTGCAGGAGGACGTGTCGTCCGATGCGGTCGGCGGCTCTGTCCTCAACGGGATGAATTTCCGTCATATCTTGTCGACTGGGCTCGCCGCCCTGCCGGAAAACTCCAACGGTGTTCCCTTCAATGCTTCGCATGTTTATGCCAGCGGCAATCTTGCCGCCGATAGGTCGCCAACGTAACCGCGGAAGGAAGCGGACGCGTGCTTGCGACCCGCCTCTACAACATGACCAACGATGCCGGAATGAAGGACATGCTGTCATTCCTCATTGCGCGCGACACCATGCATCAGCAGCAGTGGCTGGCGGCGATCGAGGACATGGGGGGCCTGACTGCGTCTCTGCCGGTGCCCAATTCCTTCCCGCAGGAGAAAGAGCGTCAGGACGTATCCTATGCCTTCATCAACTGTTTCATCGAAGGTGTAGCACCGGCGCAGGGACGCTGGAGCGAAGGCCCGTCGATGGACGGCAAGGGCGAGTTCTCCCTGGTGCCCGGCGCACCGATGGGCGAGGAGCCAATGCTTTCGCCGCCACGGCCAAGCTCTGGCGCGCAGAGCGAGCAGATGTTCGACAGGAAGGCAGCCGAATAGTCATAGTCGCAGGCCGAAGGCGGCGGCCAAATGGGGGCCGCTTCCGCTTTGTGCCGTTCGTACTTGTCAGGTCGCGTCGGGCCGAAGGATCCTGGCGCAGACATCGCGAATGAGCTGCGGCAGGACGTCGAACGCATAGCCGACATGCAATCGTTCGAGCGGCGTGTGATAATCGCGTCCCCACGGACCGATGTTGATTGTCGGTATGTTGGCCAGGGCTCGCGTGAGGGGCCAGCGCACGCTGTCTTTCCAGGCTGGTGTGTTGCGGGCGACGACGTCGAGGGAGGACTCGGCCGCTTCGCCAAAGAAGCTCATGTCCGAAATCCCGGCGAAATAGTCCGCGCAGGTGACCACGCTGCCATAGCGAGCCGCTGCCTCGTCGGCCACCTCGACGGCAGCGGCTCGCAGCCTGGCGGCTGCCGGCTGCGCGGAAAGGTTCGTCGGCAGATAGGGAATGGATCCGAAGCCCGTCACGATGGCTGGTCCGGCCAAGCGGCTGAGTTCCCAGGCCTGCTCGGTTATCAATCGGCACTTCTCGGGCAGGGGCTGGTCGCCGGCGGCGATCGAAGCGGAAACAGCTTCGAGCCGCATCCGCTCCGGTTCTTCGAGACGCGCCAGCAGAGTCTCATACCGATGGACCGGGATCGATTGCACCATCTCCAGCAGACCTGTTTCGTGCTGAGCGGAGACGCGCCGCCGGAGCTCCTGTAAAAGACGCGAGGCCGCTTCGGCGCATAGGCTGTCGAACCGGTCGAGCACCTCACTGGGCGCCCGGCGATAACTCAGCACATTGAAAGTGGCATGGGCGGTCCGCGGTGTCGTGACATCATACCCCGTCTTTCCGTCCCGAATCCCGAGCAGGCTGGGCGGGGTGCCGGGTTCGGTGCCGCACATGTCGGTGAGCTCGGGCGCCCATTCGATCCGCGCGGCGATTGCCGCGGCGATCGCGCCGGCATTGAGGCCATTCAAGGGAAAGCCGCTATGTGTGGGAACACCAACCACGCAGGCGGCCGGAAGCAGCTTGCCGACGGTTCCCAGAGCGATGACGCGACCCTTGCTGCCGTCGCCATCATCCGCGATCGCATCGAGATTGATCACCGCGAGCAAATCGAGGTCCCGCTCTTTACAGAGTCCAGGCAGCATCTGCGCCGCCTTGCGGGCGCCGGCGGAATTGTTCTCCTCGTCCGGCACTGCGATAAAAAGCAGATTTCCAGCCGGCTTTGCGCTTTCGGCAAATTCGGCGCATACGGCCAGCCCGGCTGCAAGGCCCGCCTTCATGTCGAGAAGACCGCGTCCGGCAAGGAACTCCCCGCCCGCGAAATCATGGTGGGCCAGAATGGCGGCTGGAGCGTTCGCGGCGACGAGGGAACCGTGCAACGCCTTTGTCAACGCGTCGGGCCGAGTGGCCAGAGGCTCCAACTGTCCGTAGTCGCTTGTCCCGACGGTGTCGTAGTGACCGGTCAAGAGCACGGTCGAGCGACCAGTGCCGCGCAGGAGCATCGCCACGCAGTGACGGCCGTCCTGGGGTCCGACCTCGATCGTCCAGACCTCCGCGTTCTGAAATGCCGTCTCCTTTCGGAGTTCCGCCGCCAACCAAGGGCCGAAGGCAGCCTCGCCGTCCGTGCCGGTGATGCTCTTCTGCTCGGTCAACCCGATTGCCCAGCGCCGCGCGCGACTGGACAGCGTCTCGATAGGGTTGCGGGTCATTGCGGTCCTGCCATTCGGGTGGGAACGGTGGACCCTATCCTGGTCAAGCGATTTCTCTCAAGCGTACTTCGGCCCTGGCTTAGTGGAATTAGAAGGCATTCGTGCTCGGAGGGGAACTCTCGGGCCGGGGCAGCTCATCTCGATCGCGGACTGGCGGCGCTTCCGACCAGTTCTTCCTGCATTGCTCTTGGATCGCAAAAAGCTCTTCGCCGACGGAACATCGCAGGGTCCATGAAGTTGGGCTGCCAAGGAGGAACGTGCCATGAACGGTGTCATCTATCTTATCGGCCTCGTCGTTGTCGTGCTCGCGGTCCTCTCCTTCCTCGGTTTTCACTAGGTGACCCATGCAACGTAATGACGGCCAGGGCCGTAAAGCCACCGATTTCGACAAGGCGACAAGCGACGTTTCCGATAGGCTTGGCCGGGAAAAAGAGCGCGCGAGCGAGTTGCTTCACGATGCTCGCGACGGACTGACCCGCAAGGCTGGCGACTACGCGACAGAAGCCACGCAGGTTATTTCGGACAAGGCGGAGGAGACGCAGCGCGACATCGGATCAAGCTTGGCGGCGTTGGGCGGCGCGTTACGCGCGGCCAGCGAGCATCTGGCCAACAATGATGAAAGGACCGCGTCGAAATTTGCCCTGGACGCCGCTGGCGGGCTGGAGCGGCTTTCCTCCTCGTTGAAACAAAAGCCGTTCGGCCAGGTGCTTGAGGATGTGCAGTCTTTCGGCCGGCAAAACCCCGGTGTCCTGCTTGCCGGGTCTGTACTGGCCGGATTGGCGCTGGGTCGGTTCATCAAGGCTTCCCCGCCCAGAAGCCCCGAAGCATCTCGAAGTGCCTCGGGTGGTGCAAATTCGCAGACCGGCGAAGCTGCTGGTTGGTCGGCCGATGGGGCGCAAGGATTCGGCGGCGGTGTTGACGATCTGGCCACGCATTATGGGGAGCAAGACAGATGAACACTCAAGACAATCCCAGCCTCGCGACCCTGGTGACCGACTTGGCCCAAAACGTCACCACGCTGGTGCAAACCGAAGCCAGGCTTCTGCGGGCGGAGCTCTCTGAAAAGTTTACCAAGACGGGCGCTGGCGCCGCCGAGGTGCTGGGCGGGGCCATCTGCCTGCTCGCGGCTCTGCTCGTGCTGCTTCAGGCACTGGTCATCGCATTGACGAGGGCAGGGCTGGGGGCCGGGTGGTCCTCTCTGTTGGTCGGCGTGGTGGTGGCAGTTCTTGGCGTCATTCTGCTGCGCACCGGCATGGCAAGCATGGCGCCTTCCGAACTTACTCCCGACCGAACCCAGGAACAGCTCAGGCGCGACGCGACTGTGATCAAGGAACAAGTGAGATGACCGAGAAATCCGCAGCCGAACTCGAACGCGAGGCGGAAGCCGCGCGCGCCAGGGTGGTGGAGACCGCCGAATCCATTCGAGGCAAAATGACACCGGGACAATTGCTGGACGAATTCACCGGCATCTTCTCTGGAGGAGAGAGTTCGGCAATGCTCAACAACCTGAGAACGCAGGTCAGGGACAATCCCTTGCCCGTGACCATGGTGGGCGCCGGTCTGGCTTGGCTGATGCTGGGCAGCGGTCCGTCGAACGGCAGCCGTCGCCCGGCCGGCTATACGGCGCCAACCCCGCCCCGCGGGGGTGACGAGGCGGAGGGCGGCGGCTTGGGCAGCACGCTCTCCGGAACCGCTGAATCGCTCACGTCGGCCGCAAGCAGCGCTGGCGCAGCCATATCGGGCGCAGCAAGCGGCGTCGCCGAAGGGCTGACGAGCAACGCCGCCAGCGCAGGATCGACGGCTGGCGACATGGCTGCGAAAGCCAGCCGCTCGGCACAGGAGCTGTTGAACGATCAGCCCCTCGCCGTTGCGGCGGTCGGTCTCGCCATCGGCGCCGCGATAGGCGCCATGTTGCCCCATACCGCAATGGAGGATGAGCAGCTGGGCGGCTATGGCGAGAAGCTTCGCAACACCTCGGAGACCATGCTCGAGCAAGGCCTCGATCAGGCCAGGCAGGTTGCCGCGGACGCCTATGAGACGATCAAGCAGGAAGCTGGACGGCAGGACACACAAGCAGGCACGGTGGCCGACCAGATTGGTGAAATCGTCAAGTCCGCGGCCGACACGACGGAGCAGTCCCTACGGGAACGGATCTCTCTCCCGTCGGAACAAAAATCCTAGCCGAGGATGCTGGAGCCACCGCAACGATGGGCGATTCTCGCAAGGCAAGGCGGGAGCTTCAACCGATTGGCAGTGGGGGCTCCGCCACTTCAGCAACCACGATTGCGGCGGGCGCTTCGAATGAAGCGTCGCCTTCGATACACCAGCTCGCGAAAGGGTTGTCGCTCCAATCTTCAGAGCTCTTTTCGCAGGAAGATGCGCGCCGCGCCAGGAATGCCAAATTCAACCCTGCCAAATTCCTCGTATCCGTGGCGAACATAGAAGCCAGGTGCTTGGAAGCTGCTGGTCTCGACCACGGCGCGGGCGCAGCCACGCTTTCTTGCCTCTGTTTCAACGGCTGAAAGGAGCCGGCTGCCATACGACTTTCCTCGAACATCCTCAGCCACGAAAAACATGTCCAGGAACAACAGTCCAAGCTCAGTCCTGCCCCACAAACCCCCAACGACCTTTCCCGAGGCATCCCGCACTATGGCGCCGATCGGCATTCGATCCGCGACGCCGGACTTGGCCACATTGTAGCGATAGAGCGCAGCGCCCGCTTCTGCCTTGGCATCCCCGCCGGTTTCAACCAACTCGATCAGGAGATCCGGCTTCCGTGCTGCGCGGCTCGCTGAACATGCCCAGCCTGAAACCTGCTTCGATCTTGTCATGGTTGGATCTGCGGAGGAGACTTTCGCTTCACTTGCCGGCCCCGCCGCCCACCACCATTCGAATGCCAAGGCCGACAATGAAGCAGCCCGCTATCCGTTGTTGCCAAAGTCTCACGCGGGGTCGACGCATGACCCATTCGCCGAGCACACCAGAAGCAACCGCATAGGTCCCCAGGACCAAGACGCCAGTCAGTTTCTGGGTCGCGCCGAGCATCAGCATCTGGAACCAGACAGAGCCACGGTTCGGATCGACGAACTGAGGCAGGAAAGCGATCATGAAAGTCATGGGCCAAGGATTGATGAGGTTGGCTATCATACCTTCCCGTATCGCGGCGAGCGGCCCGACGCGCTTGACGCAATCGAGATCCAGATCGCTTTTCGTGTCCGAGAGCAAACTTATGCCCAACCAGACAAGATAGGCTGCTCCAGCCCAACGGAGCGCGTCAAATGCCAATGGCGATGCACGCAAGAGCGAGGAGACACCCAGGGCGATCAGCGGCAGTTGCACCATGCCTGCGCCCAATGTCATTCCCACGACCGTGAACAACGCCACGCCACGGCCTTGCCCGATGCCACGTGCCATGACCAGCATGCTGTCGGGCCCAGGCGGCATCTGCAACAGGATCACGGTGCCGAGAAAGGCGAACCACAGATTGGGATCGATCTTACACCTCCTTGGCCCAAGCCTATTTGGTGCGTTCAATGCTGGCCCCCTGTCCCGGCAAGCGGTAACATCCTTGCCTTGGGCGCGATCGCTCCTGGCGCCGTCTAGCCGGCCTTGTCAAACCGTATGGAGAGCCCCTGCTCGATGAGAACTCCGTCGCAAGGCGATATTTCCGGTCCGGAGCTTCCGGTATTCTCCTGGGCGTCACAATTTTCCAAAGCGAGATTTGTTCCCGGGGGAATGAACGCTGCGTGTCATCCCGCAAGACCAAACCAGCCGTTCAAGCAAGGAAGTCCAGAATCGCCTTTGCCAACAGCTCCGGAGCTTCTTCGGCGACATGGTGACCGCTGTCGATGCCCCGGCCTTGCAGGTGCCGGGCCCATGGGCGCCAGATCGCCAGCACATCACCATAGAGCCGTTCAAGATCGTCGCGCAGCGACCACAGGACAAGCGTTGGGCATTCGACCCGGAGCCCTCGGGCGCGATCCTCCGCATCGTGCCGGCGATCGATCGTGAGCCCGGCCCGGTAGTCTTCCAGCATGCCATGCACGACATGCGGACTGCTGATCGCCGCCTGATAGTCCTCGAAGTTTTCTCTGCCCATCGTCTCGGCCGATCCGCCATACCAGGCCTGCGGATCGACATTGATGGCGCGCTCGGGCTTGTCTGGCTGGGCAAAGAAGAACCAATGCCACCACTCTGTCGCAAAGCGGCTGTCGCAACGCTCCAGATGCTCAAGGACCGGAATGCCATCGATTTCGAGAAGGTGCGAAATACTGGCAGGATGATCCATCGCCATCCTGAACGCGGTAAGGGCGCCACGGTCATGCCCGGCGACGGCGAAACGATCAAAACCAAGCCTGTGCATGAGAGCCACGCAAATGCCGGCCTTTGCCCGCTTTGAAGATCCCGCGCTTTCCCAGGCATCGGCCGGGACGGACGATTGCCCGAACCCCGGCAGGTCCGGGCAAATGACGGTGTGATGTCTTGCCAGGATCGGCGCGACGCGATGCCATGTGGTGTGGGTTCGCGGGTGCCCATGCAGGAGCAACACTGGCGGGCCAGCCCCACCATGGCGCACGCGCAATGTCGCATCCGCAAGCTTGACGATCTCCAGGCTAAAGCCGTCGAACATCATTTTTGCCGAGGATCGGTCAGCGACTGTCCAGCGGCGACGAAAGTGCCCTCCTTGCGAGCGACCGCAGCGGCCAGAAGCGTACGCGCCGCGTTTCGGACTTCTTCCTGCAGGTCCATGTCGTCGTCGAGCTCGTTGTGGCTGGTAGCGTATGGCTTCCAATAACCGGTGTAGCGGTCGAGTTCGGCCTTCGGCCCCGCCGGGACCATTTCGATCGATTTCAGCCAATCCGATAAAGAGCGCCGGACGTTTTCGGCTCCCTCGGTATCGCCGTGCACGATTACCGAGAAGAGCCGGCCGGCAAGGTGCCGGGGATAGTCCCATCCCTCGAGTTCCAGCGCCTTCGCCTCCCGCGCCTCCTTGCCGTGCGTGGAACTAGGATCGGGATTGCCGCCATCGGCGCATACCAGACGGTCCATCATCAGCTTCAGCGGCGAGGTGGCCTGATACCAGTGGACAGGCGTTATGATCATCACCGCATGGGCGGCAACCCACATTGGATAGATCTCGTTCATCCAGTCCTGCGTCTGGCCGAGCGAATGATTTGGATAGCAGGAGCAAGGCCAGTGACAAAGCGCGGCAGCGGTGGAGAAGCAGGCCTTGCAGGGATAGATTTTGCGGCCGTATTCGGCGGCCAGCCGGGACAAATCCAGGATCTCGACTTCCGCGCCGCCGGCCTTGAAAATCTTCCGGGCGATTTCGACAAAACGATAGGATTTGGACATCTCGCCGGGGCAGGTGTGCTCGCTGCGCGGCGATCCGTTCACGATCAGGACGCGGCGTCGTTTGCCCAGCTCGTTCATGCGCTTTGCGCGCTCGATTGCTTGTCTGGCCTTGAGCCAATCGACCGCCAGATCGTAATCGGGATCGGCGAAGCCACGGCCCGCCTTTCGGGTCCGCGGGCTCTTCCTGGAATCCCTGTAGGCCTGCCAGGCGACCTCCGTTATCCGCTCGATGTCGGCGGCCAGGGGCTCGAACGCCGGATCATTGAACTGTTCGCCATAGCGACGCTTGAAAGCCTGTTCGTCCAGGCGGGGGCTGGGCATGCCCTTGCGCGGTTCTGGCGCGCCGCGCTTCAGCCAATCGAACATGGGGTTTCACCTCTGCATGGAAAGCGATCCAAGCTCAAACGCGGCAAACAGGCACGGCGTTCCGAACGCGCCATAGCCATGATCTGCAAGGACTTTTGGGCGAGTACAAAACAAGGCGCGCCGGAATCACCCGAGCCGGCGTGTTTCGAATTGATTCGCCAAGTTCGGTACGAAGGCGTACACAAAGAGGTCGTCAGCAGCACGATCCGGGCGTTGACGCTTGGGAGCGACCATCGCACTCCTGCCCCAGCGTGAGGCTAGGATGTCATGACAAAAGACCCTGAGCGCCCCGGTCTGGCGGCCGAAGCCGTGCGTACACTTGCCCGGGAATCGGGCGCTACGGAACAGCAGATACGTGACATAGTGTTGCTTGTAGGGTTCGACCGCTCTTCGATCCTCAGGGAAGCTCGTCTTCTGGCGAAGGATGGATAGTCGACAAAACTTGCGATTTGTCCACAGCAGCTATTGTCGGTTTCATACCGACGCGGCCGCCTGCCTAGTGCTGGCCGGGTGGGACAGTTTATGTTTTGCCACCGTCCCCTCGTTCGAGGGGCGCGGCCGGCCGAGAGATCCCAGTGCTCTTGCCCAAGTGGAGAGCGTCTCGTGGATCCCAAGATTCTGCAGGCCAAGAGCGAGTTGTTGCGCCGAATGAGCGTGGCCGATTTCGAGCGGCTGCGGCCGCATCTCGAAAGTGTTTTTCTGGAGTTGCGCTCGCCGTTGGAGATCGAAGGCCAAAAGATCGAAGCTGTCTATTTCCTGGAGAGTGGCATCGCATCGGTCGTCGCCAAGACTGCGGGAACGGCTGAATCGGAGGTGGGAATAATCGGCTTCGAAGGTATGACCGGTTCGGCGCTGATCATGGGCGACGATCTGGCAAGCTTCGATTGTTACATCCAGTCGACGAGCGAAGCGATACGGATGAGCGCCGCGCCGTTCGTCGAAGCCTTGGCAGAGAGCCCTACCTTGCGGCCCTTCCTGTTGCGCTACGTGCAGTATCTCCACGTCCAGACCAGCTACACGGCGTCGATCAACGCGCGGCACAGCCTGGAGGTCAGGCTGGCGAGATGGCTTCTGATGTGCAGCGACCGGACCGTTGGCGACAGGCTTATGATAACCCACGAATTCCTTTCCGTCATGCTGGGCGTCAGGCGCCCCGGGGTTACCGTGGGGCTTCAGACAATCGAGAGCCATGGCTACATCCGTGCCCGCCGCGGCGAAATCACGATCCGGGATCGGAAAGGTCTCGTGGCGCTGGCACGGGAATCTTACGGCCCTCCCGAACTGCAATACCGTCGGCTGGTCGGGGACCTCGGTTCAAAGAACCCTTCGAGGCAGGACCGCCCGCCCAGCTGACCGCCATCATGCCGGCATTGCTGGGCGAGGATCGCGGAAGTGGCCGACGCGACGATGCCGATGACGGCACATTGCCTAAGCCCGCATCGGCCACTGCGGCATGATTTGGGGATGCCGCCTGGTTAATCTAGTCATCTGCCAATGACTGACAATAAAGGGCCAAGGCTCGGTAAGAAACGTACGAAGCCGAACCTAATCTCACTGACCGGAGGCGATACGGGCCCTGCTCATCTCGCACACGGAATGGAACTGGCGTCCCACCGCTTGCCCGGCAATGTTACTCGCGCTGCGGACATTGCGAACTTGAATTCCCGGAGCACACCGCGCTTCGCGCCATTCACCGGCGACAGCGATCGGCATTGGTCAGGGCAATCACAAGTCCTTGAACGCGAACAGTTCCCGGAACATCTCAACTTCAGGTTTGTTTGAAGCCCAGATGCCATCTGGAGCAGGGGCGGAGAAGATCCGTGGCCAATTCGCGATCGATACCGGTGGTCGTCGGCCGTCCGATCCATCGGACACCGATGGCGGTCGCCAATGCCTGTTTCATCGGCACGCTGCTGACCGACCTCACCTATTGGCGAACGGCGGAGATGATGTGGGCCGATTTTTCCGCATGGCTGCTGTTTGCCGGCCTCGTGATGGGCGCTCTTGCGGTGCTTGCGGCGCTTTTCGATCTCTTCACCCGTCGAATTCTCCGTACGCACGGAGCCTATCTGCTCGGCGGCCTGGTGGTGCTTGTGCTGTCGTTCTTCAACGCGCTGGTGCACAGCCGTGACGCCTGGACGTCGGTCGTGCCGACAGGGCTCATCCTCTCCGCGGCGGCCGTGATCGTCTTGGTTCTCGTGTGGTTGCTGGAATGGAGCACCGGCCGCACCCGCGTCGAGGTGCTCGAATGAACGCCCTGCGGGTTTCGAACACTCACATCCGGCGTGCCCTTGGGTTCGGTCTGTTGTGCGGATCGCTTTTGGCATTGCCCGCCTGCAGCAACGACGACCCAGACCCAAGCGGCCAGGTCGGGCCAAATCCGACACTGCCTGAACCAACGCAATATCTTGTTCCGCCCATGCATGTCGCTTCGGTCGTCGGCTGGAAGCAGGACGAGAAACCAACGGTCGCGAAGGGTTTGCAGATCCAGGCATTCGCCAAGGGATTGAAGCATCCACGCTCGCTCTACACCTTGCCGAACGGTGACGTTCTCGTGGTCGAGTCAGTGGCGCCGCCCGGCGCCGCAATCAAGCGTCCGAAGGACCTGATCATGGGCTGGATCGAGTCCATGGCGACGTCGGGCGGCGGCACCGAGGGAAGCAACCGCATCACGCTGTTGCGTGATACGAACGGCGACGGCGTGCCCGACGTGCAGGATGTATTCCTCGATCACCTGAATTCGCCCTTCGGCGTGGCCCTGGTCGGCAACGATCTCTACGTCGCCAACACGGATGCGATCGTGCGTTATCCCTACACGTCCGGCGAGACCAAGATCACCGCGCCAGGCACCGCGCTGACGCCGCTGCCCGGCGGCCCGATCGATCATCACTGGACCAAGTCTCTCGTCGCCAGTCCGGACGGATCGCTGCTTTATGTCGGCGTCGGCTCCAACAGCAACATCACCGAGAACGGCATCCAGGCGGAAAAGGATCGCGCCGCGATCTGGGAGGTCGACAGGGCGACAGGCCGTTCGCGCATTTTCGCAAGCGGGCTGCGCAATCCCAACGGTTTAAGCTGGGAGCCGCAGAGCGGAGCGCTGTGGGCCGTCATCAACGAGCGCGACGAACTCGGCCCCAATCTGGTTCCCGACTACATGACTTCGGTCAAGGACGGCGCGTTTTATGGCTGGCCCTACAGCTACTATGGCCAGCATGTCGATCCGCGGGTGATGCCGCGGCGGCCGGACCTGGTCGCCAAGGCCATCCCTCCGGACTATGCACTGAGTTCCCATGTCGCGCCCCTGGGACTGGCATTTTACACCGGCACCAACCTGCCCGAATTCTATCGGAATGGCGCCTTTGTCGGCGAACATGGCAGTTGGAACCGCAAGCGCTTCAACGGCTATAAGGTCGTTTTCATACCGTTCAATGGAGGTCATCCTGACGGTAAGCCTCAGGACGTCGTCACCGGTTTCCTTGACAATGACAACAAGGCACATGGGCGGCCAGTGGGCGTTGCCGTCGACAAGGCGGGCGCGCTGTTGATTGCGGACGATGTCGGAAACACGGTCTGGCGCGTGACCGCAGCTCGGTAGTTATCGGATTGTATGCGCAGGAAGCCCGGTAGTGAAACTGATCCTCACGCTGTTATCGGCGGCGTAACCTATACTGAGGATTCAAAGCATGCGTTACCCGGCACTCGCGATAAGTCGAGAGGAACAAAGGTCGCGCCGCCTTGTTACCGATGATGGCGCGCTATTATTTTGATCTAGTCGACAACGGAACCTCCTACCCGGACACTGAAGGAACCGAGCTTCCGAGCTTGGAGGCAGCTGAGGATGAGGCGGCAAAGGCGTTGCTCGAAATAGCAAAGGACCAGATGCCTGAAGGCAATTTCCGAGAGGTTGCCCTGCATGTCCGTGCTGGTGCTAGCAAACCCCTCGTTATGGTGAAGGTAACGTTCGAACTGGTGCGCAACGGACCTGATCGCGATGGACCCGTGGGAACCTGACTACTTCCTCAATGAAAGTGCGCGCCTATATCAACGGAGGGCGGCGGCACAGATTGCCGATCTTCGCTCGAATATTGAAGACACGCGGCGCGTAATCGAGGAATCGCGCAAGCTGCTGGACCGGCTTTCCGCCAAATCAGGCGCTATCCACCCGTAGGGAATGACAAGGCCCGCTCGTAACGCGGGCCGCTTGAGTTGTGGTGGAGCAATCCGCCTCATAACTGAGTTTAAGGCTGCTCATCTCGGTTCGTTGTTGATGCTCAGATAGGTAGGGTCGAACTCGGCAAGCCTGGCAAGCTGGTCCCAGTCCAAAATGGTGACCATATGGTTCGTCCAGGTGATTACCTTGATCTTCTTCAAGCCTCCGATCACCCGGTTCATGTGCACGACCGACAACCCAAGCACGTCGGCCATTTCAGTCTGTGACAACGGTAGATGGAAACTCATGCCGCTGGTGCGTTTCACCGCCTGCAGACGTACGAACAGTTCGCAGATGAGATGGGCCAGATGCGAGGTCCTGGAGCGGCGGCCCATTGCCACGATCCATTCGCGATGTATGGCCCCATCGACCAGCGTATCGAGCCACAACAGCCGGGTCAGGTGAGGGGCCTGTTCCGTAATGGCTTTCAGCTTGTTGTGGTCCGCGTACATCACCCGGCAAGGCGACAGCGCGACGATACCGTGATCCATGGTCTTGAGCAAAAAGGCGTGGAGATCGACGAAGTCGCCGGGCACCTGCAAGGACGTGAACTGCCGGCCGCCGTCCTCGAGCACCTTGTAGCGTGCCGCCAGGCCATCCAGCAGCATGGTGCTATAGGTTGGCCGGGACCCCGCTTCGACCACATCTTGCCCCTTTTCGAACTCGCGTCCGAAAACAACCGTTTCGGCCAGCAAGACCTTCTCGACGTCCGAAAGAGTGTCGTGCTGGCCGAGTTGCAGATAGAGGGACTCTAACATCATGGCCTCAAGGCGATCGGGGTTGAAACGCCGATCGCCAGATGTCCTGGACGCAAGGATAGCAGCCGGACCTTAGGCCTTCGGAAGATGGCGGACCCTATCATCGGCAGCCTGCGCGTATTCTGGCGCAAGCGCCGGAGCGGGAACCACCAGTGTCGCTAGCTATTAGCACGCTAGAGGTGTCCAAGGCTGCCCCGAAAATGAAACGGTGTCATTTCGATCTCTATAACGGTCATGGCCCCGCACCCAACGACGACGGCAGCCATTTGAATCGCGAGAACAGGCGAGGGCAGAAGCCATTCGCATTTCGCAGGAAGTCGCTCGCGATGAAATGCCGGATCGCGACCTGGTCAACATACCGGCAAAGTGCGCAATGAGGCGGGCGCCCAGGTGTTCGAGGCATCGCTTGTCCTGACCGCCGGGTGGAGCGCGTGACCTTGATGCGGTCAGCGTGGGAGTCGCTGTGGAATTTGCACCACATTTTCCGATCCGGGCAGTTCAAAGGCCATGGCCAATCGACGCAAGGAAGCCATTTCCACGATCAATTC
Organism: Mesorhizobium sp. B2-7-3; assembly: GCF_006440715.1. Taxonomy (NCBI): domain Bacteria; kingdom Pseudomonadati; phylum Pseudomonadota; class Alphaproteobacteria; order Hyphomicrobiales; family Phyllobacteriaceae; genus Mesorhizobium; species Mesorhizobium sp. B2-7-3. The sequence continues at coordinate 86,542 of NZ_VFTY01000007.1, read as the reverse complement.
TTCGATCGAACGATCCGGCAACCCCGTCTTCACTTTCTGCCTTACCCTTGCTGTGAGTTCATGAACGCGGACAGGCACGAAAAGCGCGCTGTCGTCCAGCAATCTGCTGATTTCGATCACCACATCGGCGTCGATGTCTTTCGGCAATTCCCGCATGGGCGTCACCTTGGTCTCGAAGCGATCCGAAGGCAGCCAAGGCATTGCGCACCGGAAGGCATGCCCGACGGGGATCGATCGTCGGATTCATAAAACCACCCACCCAGCGTGTCACTAAAAACGTTGGTACGAAAATTACCAAACGGGTTGGTTCCCGTAATCCATGTATTCTGGCATCGCGCGACTACAGGCATTGTTCAGGGGCGCCTGTCGCATGCCAGGACGCGATTGCCGCCAGCATCCCGGCATTCACTTGGAGAACTCGTCGTCAAGAATGCGCAATGCTTCTTCATACTTGGCCGTGGATGCTCCGATCTGCCGTGATTGCCAGATATTGTCGGCCAGATCCGCCCGTTTTACCGGCAGCGCCAATGGGTTCGAGGCGGCCCGGCGTACGAATGCGAAATAGTCCTCGCCTTCTCTGCGTGTCATGGCGTCGACCGCGGCGGCGATCGTCGGTCCAAAGCCCGCCTCTTCGAGCTTGGCCCGGCTCCAGCCTTCGCTTTTTTCCAGGACATCGTGCAGATAGGCGACGACTTTCTGATCTATCGTTTCGACGGCGTCGGCCACTCGACGGCAATGATCGATATAGGGGCCTCCTGTCTTGTCATGCTGCGATGCATGCGCCTGCTCCGCAATCTTGGCCGCCCGATAGAAAATACTCATCACATCGATCTCCGTCCTTTCGGCCAGCGAGCCGCATCGCCTTCATGCGCTACCAGCGTTCCTCGGTTTCGCGGTGCGGCAAGTCCACGCCGCAGCAGACCCAGCCGAGCCGCTGCCCTAATCCGTAGTTGTAGCGAGGCTCCAGCCGCGCTGGATCGTCGAATGTGCCGACATGCAGCGCGATTTCCCCGGGCGAGACGTCATAGGCAAGGCTGAGCGGCGATCCGCAGGCAGGACAGAACCCCCTTTGGGCGATTGGCGAAGATCGGCGATAGGCGGGAGTGGCGTCGATCCAGGTCAGGTCTGGCGAAGGCACCCACGCCAGGACCGCAAATGCACTGCCGGTCGCGCGCCGGCACATATCGCAATGGCAATAGTGCACTCTCGGTTCGCTTGTGACGTTGAAGCGAATCCGGCCGCAAAGACATCCGCCGTTCAGTTCCACCTTGGCTCCAGTCCGATGAGCCTGCGTTTCGGCAGGCTCTCCAATCTCGTGCGGGCAGCTTCGTTCATCTGGCGAAAACGTCGGCCGCCCTCGTCGGTTCCTATGCCCCGCAGGAGGGGTTCGCGCACGGGGCTCTCGTCTTTTCGAGCGCCGTGGCATTGAGGCCGCTTCTGTCGGCGACCCTGCGGAAAATGGCCAGCCAGGTCCAGAGCCAGGCCGCCGATCGGCTATCGAGCCGCTTCGGTTTCGACGAAGCAATGGGCAGAAAAAGACTTCTTTTTGCGATCCGGCCCGGATGCTCTGTTGCAAACCTTAGAACACGCAAGGCTCGCTGGGAGGCGACGCCCAAACAAGAGCGGCTGCCGAAACGCAACCGGCATAGGCCGCGAGAATGAGGCCGATGCCGGCAACAGCCATAGGGGAACCACGACAATGAAGACATTTCGAAACTGCCTGATGGGCGCGGTCGGCGCAGGCCTGCTGGGCCTGGGGCTTGCAGCTCCCGCCAATGCGGGCGCCATCCGTCTCGGCATGACGACCTGGGTAGGTTACGGGCCGCTGTTTCTTGCCCGCGACCTCGGTTACTTCAAGGAGGCCGGCGTCGACGTCGACCTGAAGGTCATAGAAGAATCAGCGCTTTACATGGCTGCGGTCGCCGGCGGCGATCTCGATGGCGCCGCCTCCACCGTAGACGAGCTGATGAAGTACCGCTCGGACGATCTCTGCTTCAAATACGTCCTTGCGCTCGACGACAGCCACGGCGGTGATGGCGTCGTCACGCAGCCCGACATCAAGTCGCTCAAGGATCTGAAGGGCCAGCAGGTGGCCTTGAACGAGGGCTCCGTTTCCGAATTCTGGTTCAACGTGCTCCTGAAAAAGGAAGGCATGACCGAGGACGACGTTACCATTACCAACATGACCGCCGATGACGCGGCGACCGCCTTCATCGCCGGCCAGGTTCCCGCCGCCGTGACGTGGGAGCCGCACCTCACCGAGGTCCGCAAGGGCGGCAAGGGAAAGGTGTTGATCGATTCCACGACCACCCCTGGCTTGATCGTCGACGTGATCGCCCTCAAATGCGATCTGATCGAAAAACATCCCGAGGACGTAAAGGCCCTCGTCAAGGGCTATTACAAAGCGGTTGAATACATCAAGACCAATCCGGAAAAGGCCTATGAGATCATGGCCAAGGGCATTGGCGGCTATCTCGAAAAGCCCGAGGATTTCGCCGCCGGTGCCAAGGGCGTGCGCTATTACGATCGCGATCGCAACCTGGAATTCTTCGGTATGCCGGAAAAGAGCGAGGCGTCCGAGCTGGTGAATTTCGCGCAGGACATCTGGGGCAAGGCCGGCAAGCTCAAGATGACGATCGACGCGAAAACCATCCTCGATACCGACTTCATCAGGGAACAATGAGCCTTCGAGAAACCGGGGTCGGTCCGCTTGGGCCGACCCCTGTTTACCGACAGGCCGGAGCCTTCTCGCTTCAGAAAATCAACGGAGGCCATGCCATGGCACAGAGGCGGACGGCGTGGACACGCCTGACGACCCCATTCGCCAACATTCCCGCCAGCACGGCAACGACACTCGCGCTGGCGATGTGGGTGGTCGTGATCGGCGGCTGGGCGCTGCTGTCCTATGGCCGCGTCGTGCCGAACATGTTCCTGCCGACGCCCGGAACCGTGCTGCAGACGACCTATCGCATGTCCCAGGACGGCAGCCTTTTTTACCACACTTTCACCAGCGCCAAGGTGGTGATCCTGGGCTTCATCGTCTCCTCACTGATCTCGGTGCCGCTGGGGCTGTGGATGGGGACCTATCGGGTGGTGCAGGCGCCGCTGGAGCCCTTGGTCAACTTCATCCGCTACCTCCCTGTGACCTCCTTCGTGCCCCTGTTCATCCTTTGGATCGGCATCGGTATCGAACAGCGCATAGCGGTCATCTTCTTCGGCACCTTCTTCCAGCAGCTCGTGATGATTTCGGACTGTGCGCGCAGCGTCTCCAGGGACCTGGTCAACGCCTCCTACACTTTGGGCACCAAGCGCAGCGAAGCGGTGTGGCACGTCATTTTCCCGGCCGCGCTTCCAGCCATCCTCGACACGCTTCGCGTCACCATGGGCTGGGCCTGGACCTATCTGGTCGTGGCCGAACTCGTCGCCGCGTCGAGCGGCCTCGGCTATATCAGCCTGAAGGCGATGCGAGGCTTCCAGGTCGATGTGATCTTCATGGCAATCGCCGCGATCGGGCTTCTGGGCCTTATCACCGACACGGCGTTCCGCATTATCAGGGCCAGGGTCGCGCCATGGGCATCCTGATTTTGAACGCAAGCTCGCAAACCGCAGTCGGATCAAGGGTAGCAATGAGCGAGACCATCAAGGCGAACGATCTGGCCGGCACGGCCGCGACGACCGGCGATCCGCGCTCGACCGGCACGACGATGGCCGTTGAGGACGTGACATTGCGTTACGGCGACGCCAACGGCGTGCTGGCGCTGGACGATGTGTCGCTGAAGGTGGCCAAGAACGAATTCTGCGTCATCGTCGGCCCTTCGGGATGCGGCAAATCGAGCCTGCTCTACCTTGCGGCCGGCCTCAACGACGCGACTTCAGGCAGCATCAAGGTCGATGGCAGGGAAGTGATCGAACCGGGTCCAGACAGAGGCATGGTGTTCCAGAGCTACACCTTGTTTCCCTGGCTCACCGTGCGCGCCAACATCGAGTATGGACCCAAGCGCAAAGGCCTGCCGGCGGGGCGGCGCAAGCAGATCGTCGACCAGTATCTCGACGAAGTCGGCCTCGCGCCGTTTGCCGACCACTACCCCGCCCAACTTTCCGGCGGCATGAAGCAGCGCGTGGCGATCGCGCGCGCCCTTGCCAACGATCCGGCCGTTCTGTTGATGGATGAGCCCTTCGGCGCCCTCGACAGCCAGACGCGCGGCACCATGCAGAAACTGCTTTTGCGCGTCTGGGAGCGGCAGCAAAAGACGGTGCTGTTCGTTACTCACGATATAGACGAGGCGCTGGTCCTGGGCGATCGCGTCTTGGTGATGACGGCCCGGCCCGGCAAGATCAAGGCCGAGATCAAGGTCGACATCCCAAGGCCGCGTTCGATGGATGTGATCCTCGAACCCGAGTTCATCGCCCTCAAGCGCCGCATCCTCGGCCTCTTGCACGACGAGATCGATGAGGATCATTGAGAGCAATCTCGAGGAAACACAAACGGTCGTCGGCAGGTCGGCGTTGCCAACGCTGAACTGCCTACGATGTTGAAAGGCGGAGCGGATCGTTACCTTTCGCCGCGATACGCCGAGCCCAGGATCATCTCCGAGCACTTCTGTCCGATCATCATGCTTGGCGCGTTCGTGTTGCCGCCGATCAGCTTCGGCATGACTGACGCATCGGCGACCCGGAGACCGTCCACGCCTCGCACTTTCAGCGTCGCCGGATCAACGACCGCCATCGCGTCCGTCCCCATCTTGCAGGTCCCGACGGGGTGGTAGACGGTCAGAGCTTCGGCGCGCAGATAGGCCAGGATCTCGTCGTCGCTGCTGACATCCTTGCCCGGAAGCATTTCCTTGCCACGCACCGCATCGAACTCGGATGCGGCCAGGATCCTGCGCGCGATCTTGATGCCTTCGACAAGCACCATGGCGTCGTCCTCGTTGGCGAAGAAGCGGTGGTCGATGAGAACGTCACGGCGAGAACTGTCCCGTGACAATCTGATCTCGCCAACGCTTTTCGGCCTGAGAACGCAGGTGTGAACGGCGTAGCCGTGGCCATATTCGATGAGCCTGCCGCGATGGCTGCGATAGCCCGGCACGAAGTGGAACTGAACATCGGGAAGGCCGTTCGCGTGCCTGGTTTTGGCAAAGCCACCGGCTTCGACATAGTTGGTGGTGAGGATTCCCTTGCGGCGCGCGAAATACTGGAAAGGCGCTGCCGCGATGCGGGGCAGGTTGGCAAAAGACAGGCCGAGCGTCCTGGTGCTCCTGGAGCGCACGGTGATCATGCCGTCGACATGGTCCTGCAGGTTCTTGCCGACACCGGGCAGATCGAGAATCGGCGTGATGCCGATCTGCCGCAGCTCGTCCGCGGGGCCGATGCCGGATGCCATCAGGATCTTGGGCGAGTTGATGGCCCCGGCACAGAGCACGATCTCGCGGCTGGCCGCGAGTATTTTTTGCTCGCCGTCGAGGCGCACCCGCAGGCCGGTGGCGCGCCCTTCGGCGATGACAAGGTCGACCACCTCGCATGCACTGAGCAGCGTCAGGTTCCCGCGATTAAGCACCGGACGCATGAAGGCGGTGAAGCTGCTGAAGCGCTGGCCCCGGTTCTGGGTGACGTTGTAGATGCCGAGGCCGAACTGGCTCTCGGCGTTGAAGTCGTCGTTGGCGGGCAGGCCGGCATTTTTGCCGGCCTTGACGAACATGCTGGAAAGCATGTTCGGATCGCGCGGATTGTCGACCATGAGCTCGCCGTCCGTGCCGTGATAGCGCGGGTCCTGGGCGATCAGGTTGCGCTCCAGCTTCCTGAACACCGGCAGCACGTCGCTGTAAGCCCAGCCGGCGCAGCCGAGCCCGGCCCACTCGTCATAGTCCTGCGCGGCGCCGCGAATATAGACCATCGAGTTGATCGAACTCGATCCGCCCAGCGCCTTGCCCCGGTTGACCGGAATGCGGCGGTTGTTGAGATGGGGCTGCGGCACGCCGACGAAACAATAGTCGTAGTTCGGGTTGCCATAGAGCGACAGAATGCCCGCCGGAATCCTTACCCGCAGGCTGTTGTCGCTGCCGCCTGCCTCTACCAGGCACACCCTGACCGACGGATCGGCGCTCAGCCGATTGGCCACCACGCATCCGGCCGAACCCGCGCCGACGACAATGTAATCATAGCTCTCAGTCTTCATGCCAGCCCCTCGAGAATGCCGGCTCGTGGCATTGCCGAACGGGCCGCTGCGAGGCTGCATCCTGTTCCGCAACAATTCGGTGCCGACACGTGCCCGGCTTCGCGGCCAGCTCATGCGGCGCTGCGGATCCGGCCGCTGAAACTGTAGATGCGTCCATCGGCACGAGAAATTCGGAAATGGTTACGCGTGACTTCGGAGATTCGTTATGGGCGCCCACCGGCACGTGCTGCTACTTGTGACCGCCAATGGGGAGGCGACCGGATGGCGCACGGCCTGTCCGGAACACGGCGAAATTGATCTCCGGGGGCTGCGTTTGCCGGCCGCCGGAAATCGGTTTCATCGCGTGCGGCGGGAGCTGTCGGATGGTCAGAAAAGGACTGGGCATGTCGGTTGAGACGATAGACACGCTTGTCGTTGGCGGCGGCCAGGCTGGGGTGGCCATGAGCGAGCACCTGAGCAAATGCGGGGTGCCGCATCTCGTTCTCGAACGCGGCCGCATCGCCGAGCGCTGGCGCTCGCAGCGGTGGGACTCCCTGGTTGCCAATGGCCCGGCCTGGCACGACCGCTTCCCGGGCATGGAATTTCCTGTGACAGGCCCCGATGGCTTTCCCTCCAAGGAAGAGGTCGCCGACTATTTTGTCGCTTACGCAAAGCAGATCAATGCGCCGGTCCGCTGCGGCGTCGAGGTCAGGCTTGTGCAAAGAAACATAGGGCGGCCCGGATTCCGTGTCGAGACGTCCGATGGCGTGATCGAGGCCAACAGCGTTGTCGCGGCGACCGGCCCTTTCCAGGTCCCGGTCATCCCGCCCGTCGTTCCTGCCGATGCCGGCATCCTGCAAATCCACTCCAGCGCCTACCGCAATCCCGCGCAGTTGCCGAAAGGCGCGGTGCTGGTGGTCGGCGCGGGATCCTCGGGCGTCCAGATTGCGGACGAACTCCAGCGTGCTGGCAAACGCGTCTATCTCTCGGTAGGCGCGCACGACCGCCCGCCGCGCGCCTATCGCGGCCGCGACTTCTGCTGGTGGCTGGGCGTTCTCGGCAAATGGGACCTCGAAACTCCAGGACCCGGCACGGAGCATGTCACGATCGCGGTGAGCGGCGCGCGGGGCGGAGAAACGATCGATTTTCGCCGTCTGGCGGCGCAGGGGCTTACGCTCGTCGGCATGACGAGGGCGTACCAGGACGGCGCCATGACCTTCGCGCCCGATCTTGCCAAAAACATTGCCCGCGGTGATGCCAATCTGATGGCATTGCTGGACGAGGCCGACGCCTATGTCGCGCGCAACGGTCTCGAGCTTCCCGAAGAACCCGCTGCCCGCCGGATCGGTCCTGACCCGGACTGCGTAACCAATCCGATCCTCGAGCTCGATCTGACCGAAGCCGGGATAAGTTCGATCATCTGGGCGACGGGCTTTGCCGTCGATTACAGCTGGCTGAAGGTCGATGCCTTTGACGAGCAGGGCCGGCCGAGGCATCAGCGCGGCGTCTCGACCGAGCCAGGGATCTATTTCCTGGGCCTCCCCTGGCAGTCACGCAGGGGATCGAGCTTCATCTGGGGCGTGTGGCACGATGCCAAGCACGTGGCCGACCGTATTTCGACGCAGCGCAAATATCTCGCTTATCACGCCGCCGCGAAGCGCGAGGCCGTGGACGCCTGACCAAAGCTGGCGACGGCCGCAAGCCCGACCTGATGGAGATCAAGATGAAGCATACCCGAATTCGTACCTTCAATACGAAGGACACTTATCCCGAGCAGAAGCTCGACAATGATCTGTGCCAGGCAGTCGTCACACGGGGTGGCCGGACGATCTATCTGCGCGGGCAGTGCCCGCAGGATCTCGACACCGCCAAGAATATCGCCAGCCACGATCCGGTCGAGCAGACCCACAAGGTGATGCAGAATATCAAGCAGCTCATCGAGGAATGCGGCGGCACCATGGAGCATCTGGTGAAAGTGGTGGTCTACATCACCGATGTCCGCCATCGCGAAGCCGTCTACCGAACGATGGGCGAATACATCAAGGGCGTCTATCCGGTTTCGACCGGCCTTGTCGTGTCGGCCCTGGCAAGGCCGGAATGGCTGGTCGAGATCGACGGCACGGCCGTAATTCCGGACTGAGCGCCATGACCTTTTCCATCGTCGCACGGTGCCGGCGCACCGGCATGTTCGGAGTGGCGGTATCCTCGTCATCCCCCGCGGTCGCGGCCCGCTGCGCCTATGCACAGGCCGGCGTCGGCGCCGTTGCCAGCCAGAATGTCACGGACCCGACGCTCGGGCCACGGGCGCTGGAGCTGATGGCGCGAGGCGCCTCCGCCGCCGAAGCCGTCGCGATCCTGAAGCGCACGGCTGCTTTCAGCGAATACCGGCAGGTCCTGGCGGTCGACAAGGCCGGCGGCAGCGCGATCCATTCGGGACCGAAAGCGCTTGGCATCTGGAGCGAGGCACGCGGCGAGGACGTCGCCTGCGGCGGCAACCTGCTTGCCAGCGATAGGGTTCCGAAAGCCATGGTGGACGCCTTTCTCGCCTCCGAGGGCGATCTCGGAGACCGGCTGATTGCCACCATGCGAGCCGCGCTCGAGGCCGGCGGCGAGGCGGGGCCTGTCCGCTCCGCCGGTATGAAACTGGTACGCGATGTGTCATGGCCGGTCGCCGACCTGCGTTGCGACTGGACCGAAGGGTGTCCGGTCGAGCAGCTGGCAATGCTGTGGGACATCTATAAGCCCCAGCTCGATGCTTATGTCACGCGCGCCCTCAACCCGTCCGGTGCGCCAAGCTACGGCGTTCCCGGTGATGAGTAGTTCGACAATCTGGAGCCAGCATGAGCGAACTCAGTCATAAGGATTGGATCAGCAAAGCCTCGGCTATCTGTTTTCGCGACAGGGCGTTCATCGACGGCAAGGCAATGCCCGCGCGTTCCGGCAGAACATTTACCAGCATCAATCCGGCCACCGGAGCAACGCTCGCTGAGGTGGCTTCCTGCGGCGAAGAGGACATCGACCTTGCCGTCGCCGCGGCACGTCGCAGTTTTGAGGCCGGCGTCTGGTCGAGAGCGACCCCTCAGCATCGCAAACGGGTGCTGCTGCGGTTGGCGGAATTGCTGCGCGAGAACCTGCAGGAGCTCGCGCTGCTGGAATCTCTTGATATGGGCAAGCTGGTCAAGGACGCAGCGACCGTCGACGTGCCGGGGTCGGCGGCGATCTTCCAGTGGTATGGCGAAGCGATAGACAAGGTCTATGACGAGGTGGCGCCGACGGCCCGAGGCGACCTTGCTTTGGTACGGCGCGAGCCGCTCGGGGTCGTGGGCGCCGTCGTGCCGTGGAACTTTCCGCTCGACATGGCGACCTGGAAATGCGCGCCCGCGCTGGCTGCGGGCAATTCGGTGGTGCTCAAACCCGCCGAGCAGTCGCCTTTCTCGGCGCTCAGGCTGGCCGAGCTTGCCATGGAGGCAGGGCTGCCCGCCGGCGTGCTCAATGTGGTGCCCGGCCTCGGCGAGACGGCCGGCCAGGCGCTTGGCCGTCATATGGACGTGGATTGCCTTGCCTTCACTGGATCGACCGCTGTCGGCAAGATGTTCCTGCAATATTCCGGCCAGTCGAACATGAAGCAGGTCTGGCTGGAGACCGGTGGCAAGAGCCCCAATCTGGTGTTCGCCGATTGCGGTGATCTGGACGCGGCAGCCGACATGGCCGCCTTCAGCATCTTCTTCAACCAGGGACAGGTATGCTCGGCCAACTCCCGGCTTCTGGTGGAGCGCGGCATCAAGGATACGCTCGTCGAGAAACTGGCGCAGCGCGCGACGGCGACCCAGCCCGGCGATCCGCTCGACCCTGCATCCAGGATGGGTGCGATGGTGGACGCGCGCCACGCCGCGACCGTCATGCGTTTCGTCGATGGCGGCAAGAAGTCGGCACGGCTAGTGACCGGCGGCGACCGGGTTACCGTCGACGGGCGCGGCAGTTTCGTGCAGCCCACGATCTTCGACGACGTCTCGCCCGACGACCCGCTTGCGCGCGACGAGATATTCGGTCCGGTCCTGTCGGTGATCGCCTTCGACACCGAAGACGAGGCGCTTCGCATCGCCAACGACAGCGTCTACGGCCTGGCCGCGTCGCTGTGGACCGACAGCCTGTCGCGGGCGCATCGTCTCGCGGAAGGGCTGCGCGTGGGCACGGTTTCCGTGAACACCGTCGATGCGCTGAGCCCGATGACTCCCTTCGGCGGTTTCAAGCAGTCCGGCTTCGGGCGCGACCTGTCGCTGCACGCGCTCGACAAGTACACCGCGCTGAAGACTACCTGGATAAAATATTGAGAAGCGGCCGCGACTTGATCGCCGGCTGCAAACCGGCAACATAGCCACTATGCCGCTTCGCTTCACGCTGAGACAACTCGAATATTTCGTCGCCGTTGGCGAAGCGGGTTCGATCGCCAAGGCGGCCGAGCAGGTGAATGTCTCGCCGCCATCGATCTCGGCGTCGATCGCTCAGCTCGAAGCCGAGTTCGGCGTGCAGCTTTTCGTGCGCAAGCATTCGCACGCGCTGGCGCTGACGGCGGGCGGGCGCCTGTTCCTCAAGGAAGCAGCGCGTCTGCTTAACGACGCGGATGCGCTGCACGACATTGCCGGGGATATCGCCGAAAAGGTGCGCGGACCGCTGGCGATCGGCTGCCTGCTCACTTTCGCCCAGATCGTGCTGCCGGCACTGCGCAAGAAATTCGAGGACGCCTATCCCGATGTGCGGGTCAGGCAATTCGAGCGCAACCAGGGGCAATTGTTCGAGATGCTCCAACGTGGCGAAATAGACGCCGCGCTGACCTACGATCTGGAGCTGTCGCAAGACATGACTTTCGAGCCGCTGATGCAGTTGCCGGCCTATGTCATGCTGCCGGCCGCGCATCGCCTGGCGGCGAAGGCAGGTATCACGCCCGAGGAACTGGTCGATGAGCCGATGGTGCTGCTTGACCTGCCCTACAGCAGGGAATATTTCCTGTCGGCTTTCCAGCCCAGGGGCCTGCGGCCCAAGATCGTCGAGCGCACCGGCGACATCGCCGTGATGCGCTCGATGGTCGCCAACGGCTTCGGCTACGGCATCGCCAATATGCGGCCGCTCAACACCATGTCGCCGGACGGCAAATTGCTGGTCTTTGTGCCTTTGTTGGGCGACCTCAGGCCGCTGACCATAGGGATTGCCCTGCCGAACGCCGAGCATCGCACGCTGACGGTGCAGGCCTTCATCGACCACTGTCGCCGCTTCGTCGTCGAGCAGGGCGTCTTCGGTACCGAGCGCATCGTGAAGTGAGGCCTGCCATGCGGCTCACGGCCAGCCGTCCGTGAGCCGTTCCAGCAATCTGTCCAGCATCGCGTCGCAACGACGCAGCTGTTCGACGCTGACAAATTCGTCGGGCTTGTGTCCCTGCGCCATGGAGCCCGGCCCGCAGACGACTGCAGGCGTGCCAAGATCGCGGCTGAACAATCCGCCCTCCGTGCCGAACGCGACTTTCATCGTGTCGTTGGCACCGGTCAGCGACTTGACGAAAGCCACCGCCTCCGATGCGGCCGGGGTGTCGAGGCCCGGATAGGTGTTGGTGATCTCGATGTCGATCGCTGCCTCTGCCGCGATCGAAGCGGCGTCCTCGGCAATGCGCACCGCGGCGGCGCGCAGCCTGTCGAGAATGCTGGCGGCGTCGTCGGCGGCAATGTTGCGGATCTCGAAATCGACGTGGCAGAGGTTGGGCACGATGTTGAGCGCGACACCGGCATTGATCTTGCCGACATGAACCGTCGTGTAGGGAATGTCGTAGTCGCCGTCGCGGGCGCCGTCGCGGGCCAGCCGTTCCTGTTCGTCACGCAAGGCGCGCACGAAATCGCACCCGAGGTGGATCGCATTGAGCGCCAGCGGGGCGAGCGCCGAATGGCCTTCGCGTCCCCTGCAGACGGCGCGAGCGGCAAGCTTGCCCTTGTGCCCGGTCGCCACCTGCATGTTGGTCGGCTCCCCGACGATGCACAGCAGCGGGCGTTGCGGCGCCGCACGCAGCATTTCGATCAGGTCGCGCACGCCTAGGCAGCCGACTTCCTCGTCACAGGAGAGCGCCAGATGCAACGGCGTCCGAAGCGCGATCCTGGAGGCCTTGATGCAGATCGCGAGCGCAGAGGCCACAAAACCCTTCATATCCGCCGCGCCGCGCCCATAGAGCTTGCCGTCGCGCTCGGTCATTTCGAATGGGGGCAGCGTCCAGTTCTGGCCGTCCACGGGAACGACGTCGGTGTGGCCGGACAGCATGACACCGGGTCTGCCTGCCGGGCCAATGGTGGCAAAGAGGTTGGCCTTGTGCCTGTCCGCGCCGTGGACGATCTGGCAGGCAACGCCGCTCGCTTCGAGCAAGTCGGCCGCATAGCCGATCAGGTCGAGGTTCGAGTCGCGGCTCACCGTGGGGAATGCGATCAGCCGTTCGAGAATCCTGATGCTGTCCATTTTCTGTCTCTCGGTCGGGTTCTGGCTGTCTAGCATCATGCCGCCGATGCTCTGAAGTCGCATTTCGCTCAGCCCCGGTTCAACGCAGACTAATTCGCGCCGGCGCGCGCGATTAGGCGCGTCCTAATCGGCACAGAAGAAATCCGTAGTTTTCCCGCGCCGGCTCGAACTTATGAGTAGTCTCGGCAGCACCGGCGGTGCCGAGCCGGCAGGGAGGAAGCTACATGCGCGACCCACGCTACGACATCCTGTTCGAGCCGATGAAGATAGGTCCGGTGACGGCCAAGAACCGCTTCTATCAGGTTCCGCACTGCAATGGCGGTGGCTATCGCGATCCATCGGCGGCGGCAGAGATGCGCCGCATCAAGTCGGAAGGCGGCTGGGGCGTGATCTTCACGGAGCAGACGGAGATGCACCATACCTCCGAGATCACGCCCTTCATCGAACTGCGGCTATGGGACGATGCCGACATTCCGGCATTGGCCAAGATGGCCGAGGCCATGCATCAGCACGGGGCGCTGGCCGGCATCCAGCTCGCCTATTCCGGGATCAATGGCCCCAACCTCTACACCAAGGAGGTGCCGCGCGGGCCGTCGGCCCTGCCGATCCGCACCTTCACCAATGATCCGGTGCAGGCGCGCGCCATGGACAGAGAGGACATACGCGACCTGCGCCGCTGGCACCGCAATGCCTTCAAACGCGCCAAGCAGGCGGGTTTCGACCTTGTCTGCCTCTATGGCGCGCACGGCTTCGGCATCATCCAGCATTTCCTGTCGACGGCCACCAACCAGCGCGGCGACGAATATGGCGGCTCGCTGGAAAACCGTTCGCGGCTGATGCGCGAGCTGATCGGGGAAGGGCGCGACGCGATCGGCGACGCGTGTGGCCTGACGCTCAGGCTGTCGCTGGACGAGATGATCGGTGAACTCGGCTTCGCCAATTCGGAAGTCCGCGACATGATCGAGATGCATGCCGAACTGCCCGATCTTTGGGATCTCGCGCACGGCGCTTGGGAGGATTGCTCGGGTCCGTCACGCTTCAAGGACGAGGCGGCGCAGGAAAGCCTGGTGTCGGGCATCAAGAAGCTGACCTCGAAGCCGGTCGTCGGCGTCGGCCGCTTCACCTCGCCCGACGTGATGGTCAGGATGATCAGGTCGGGCACGCTCGACTTCATCGGCTGCGCGCGCCCGTCGATTGCCGATCCTTTCCTGCCGAGGAAGGTCGAGGAGGGCCGCATCGAGGACATCCGCGAATGCATTGGCTGCAACATCTGCATCACCGGCGACATGACCATGTCGATCTCGCGCTGCACGCAGAACCCGACCTTCATGGAGGAATGGCGCAAAGGCTGGCATCCGGAGCGCATGCAGGGCAAGGGCGACAGCGACAGCGTGCTGATCGTCGGCGCCGGGCCCGCCGGACTGGAGGCCGCGCGTGCGCTCGGCCTGCGCGGCTATAAAGTGGCCATCGCGGAAGCGGGCACCGAGCTTGGCGGACGCGTGGCGCGCGAAAGCAAACTTCCAGGCCTGTCGGCCTGGGGCAGGGTGCGCGACTATCGGCAGTATCAGCTCAGCCAGATGCCCGATGTCGACATCTATTTCGAAAGCCGGCTGTCGGCCGGTGACATCCTCTCGTTCGGCTTCCAGAACGTCGCCATTGCCACCGGATCGACCTGGCGCCGCGACGGCGTCGCGCGTGCCCATGTCGTGCCGATGCCGATCGACGCCGCGATGCCGGTCTACTCACCCGACGATCTGATGGCCGGCAAGGTTCCGGCCGGCAAGGTCGTGCTGTTCGACGACGACCACTATTACATGGGCGGCGTTCTCGCCGAGCTGATGGCGCTTCGGGGAACGAAGGTGACCCTGGTGACGCCATCGGCTTATGTCTCGGACTGGACCCGCAACACGCTGGAGCAAGGGGCCATTCACCGCCGCCTGGCTGAACTCGGCGTCGATATCGTCCTCAACAGGACCGTCACGAGTGTCGCTTCAGGTGGCGTCGTGACGGCCTGCGTCTACACCGGCGCGAAACAGGATCTGACGGCCGATGCCGTCGTCCTGGTCACGTCACGCAATCAGGACGACGCCGTTTGGCGCGAGCTCAAGGCGCGGGAAAACGAGTGGGGCGACAACGGCATCCGTTCGGTCAAGGTCATTGGCGACGCCGAAGCACCGGGGCCGATCGCCTGGGCAACCTATGCCGGCCATCGCTTCGCCCGGGAGCTGGACGAACCTGACATCGGCGACGCATTGCCATTTCGGCGGGAAGTCGCCGCACTGGCGGCGGAATAGAACGCCGGGGCGCGGCAGATCAGATCGCCCGCCCTTCCTGGTCGAAGAAGTGCAGATGCCCGGGTTCGGCCCGCAGGCCGACCTCGGCGCCGGTTTCGGGCGGCAGGTCTGGCCACTGTCCAGCTCGACATGGAGGAGCGTGACGGCGCCGGTGTATTCGGCGAGCCTTACCTTGCCGCGCAGCGATCCTGTTCCTCTGCTCCGACGCCGCGAGCTTCGTCTACGGCGCCGCGCTCGACGTGGATGGCGGCTCGATGTTCCGCTGACCGGGAGGGCAGCGGCTCCGGCGACGCTCGCTGACCCTTCCCGCCATTTATAGAGTTCAGTCGGTCGGACGATCCGCGACCGAACGCCGCCCGTCGATCCACAAGGCAAGCAAGGTGCAGGCCGCGCCCGAGAGCAGGTAGGCGCCCGCCGCGATGAGGCCGAAATTGCCGGCCAAAAGCAGGGCTGCGAGCGGCGCGAAGCCGGCGCCGAACATCCATGCGAGATCCGAGGTTATCGCCGAGCCGGTATAGCGATAGTGTCGCGAAAAGCTCGATGCTACGACGCCCGACGATTGCCCGAAACTCAGCCCCAGCAGGATGAAGCCCAACACCATGAACAGGGCCTCCCCGACGGTGCCGCCATCCAGGAGCTGCGGGGCAAAGCCGCTGAACGTCGCGATGGCGATCGCCGAACCGCCGAGCAGCGCACGGCGTCCGACACGATCGGCCAGTGGCCCCGACGCGACGATGGCCGCGATGCCGAACAGCGCGCTCACCGCCTCGATCGTCAGGAAGCGCGCCGGCCCCTCATTGGTGAACAGGAACACCCAGGAGAGCGGAAACACCGTCACCATGTGGAACAGGGCGAAACTCGCCAGCGGCGCGAAGGCGCCGATGACGACGTTGCGGCCTTCGGCCCTGATCGTATCCCTGATGCGCGTCGGCTGCAGGTCGCCGCTCTCGTACAATCTTGAAAATTCGGGCGTCACCACAATGCGCAGCCTGGCAAACAGGGCCACGACATTGATGGCGAAGGCGACGAAGAAAGGATAGCGCCAGCCCCAGGCAAGGAAGTCGTCGGCCGACAGGTTGGCGACGAAGAAAGCGAAGAGGGAACTCGCCACGATGAGGCCGATCGGCGCGCCGAGTTGCGGGATCATGGCGTAGAAGCCGCGCCGGTTCTGAGGCGCGTTCAGCGCCAGCAGCGAGGGAAGTCCGTCCCAGGTTCCGCCGAGCGCCACGCCTTGCCCGATGCGGGCCAGCGCCAGAAGCCAGATCGCAAGCGCGCCGATATCGCCATAGGCGGGAAGGAACGCGATGGCGACGGTCGAGGTGCCGAGCAGGAACAGCGCGATCGTCAATTTCGCCCCGCGGCCATAGGCGCGATCGACGGCCATGAACAGAACGGAGCCGAACGGACGGGCGATGAAGGCCAGTGCGAAAATGGCGAAGGAGTAGAGCGTTCCGACGAGCGGGTCGTGCGTCGGAAACACCAGCTTTGGGAACACGATGACGGACGCGATCGCATAGACGAAGAAGTCGAAGAATTCCGACGTCCTGCCCACGATCACGCCGACCGCGATATCGCCCGCGCTGACCTGGCCGTGGTCCGAGCCGATCAGCCCGCTGTTTGTTTCGGCAGTCGAAGTCTGAGCCATCTTGTCCGTCGCCACCGCGTGGAATGAAATATCTGGGACCCAATCACAGGGATTCCATTGTGCGCGGCACACTGTGCCAGACCCACCCCGGCTGGGCATTGGACAAATTGTCCAATGTCAGCGCGCCGCCGCCGGCAGTAGCCCTTTGTTGATACCGCACCGCAACATCCCTCCGCGTGCGGCGGTCCATCGAGGGCAGCATCTGATGAAACGATTTGGGGCCTTGCTTCTGTTTCCCCTGACCGGGCTGTTGAGCGGCTGCGATATGGTCGTGCTCGCGCCGGCAGGCGATGTCGCGGCCCAGCAGCGCGACCTGCTGGTGGTCTCGACCTTGCTGATGCTGATCATCATCGTTCCGGTCATGGCGCTGACTGTCTTTTTCGCCTGGCGCTACCGGCACTCCAATGCCTCGGCGACCTATGCGCCGGATTGGGATCATTCGACGAAACTCGAACTGGTGATCTGGGCAGCACCGCTTCTCATCATTATATGCCTTGGCGCGCTGACCTGGCTCGGCACGCATTTGCTCGACCCGTACCGCCGGATCGACAGGATCGAACCCGGCCAGCCCGTCACCCAGTTGCACAAGCCGCTCAGGGTCGAGGTCGTGGCGCTCGACTGGAAATGGCTGTTCATCTATCCCGATTACGGCATCGCTGCCGTCAACGAGCTGGCGGCGCCGGTCAACCAGCCGATCGACTTCCGCATCACCTCCTCGGCGGTGATGAATTCCTTCTACATTCCAGCCCTCGCCGGGCAGATCTATGCCATGCCGGGCATGGAGACGAAGCTGCACGCCGTCATTAACCGGCCAGGCACCTATAGCGGTTTCTCCGCCAATTATAGCGGCGCCGGCTTTTCGGGCATGCGCTTTGCCTTCCACGGCCTATCCGATGATGCCTTCAGCCAGTGGGTGGCACAGGCCAGGACCGCATCCGCGGCTCTCAACCGCGACAGTTATCTCGAACTCGAAAAGCCGAGCGAGAACGAACCCGTCCGCCACTACGCCTCCGTCGATCCCGATCTCTATGGCGCCATCCTCAATCTGTGCGTCGAGCGCGGCAAGATGTGCATGAACGAGATGATGTCGATCGACGCCAAGGGCGGTCTCGGCCTTGCGGGTGTGCGCAACACCTTGCCGCTGCAATATGACAAGCTCGCGCGGCGCGGCGCGGTGTTCGGAAACGATCCCTCCTATGTCGCCAGCATCTGCACGGCGGAGGAGGCCGCTGCCGTCTCGCGCGCCTCCCGCGATGCCCGGCCGACCTATTGGCCGGCGAAGAACCTGTCCCCGCTGCGCGGGGCGGGACTGCTCCGACCAGGGACAGACAGCCGCAGCGCGGAGGCCGATACCCCGGCCCTCGGCCTGCTGCGGCGCGAACTGTGAGAGACTTGCGATGCCCGATACGCTGACCAAATTCATTTTCGGCCGCCTCAACTGGGACTCGCTGCCGCTGCATGAGCCGATCGTTGTCGCCACCTTCGCCGCGGTGGCGCTCGGCGGCATCGCGCTTCTCGGCGTCATCACCTATTTCAGGCTGTGGGGCTACCTGTGGCGTGAATGGTTCACCAGCGTCGACCACAAGAAGATCGGCATCATGTACATGGTGCTGGGGCTGGTCATGCTGCTGCGCGGCTTCTCGGACGCCATCATGATGCGCCTCCAGCAGGCCATCGCCTTCAATGGCTCCGAGGGCTACCTGAACTCACATCACTACGACCAGATCTTCACCGCCCATGGCGTCATCATGATCTTCTTCGTGGCGATGCCCTTCGTCACCGGGCTGATGAATTTCGTCGTGCCGCTGCAGATCGGCGCCCGCGACGTCTCCTTTCCGTTCCTCAACAATTTCTCCTTCTGGATGACGGTCGGCGGCGCAATCCTCGTCATGGCCTCGCTGTTCGTCGGCGAATTCGCCCGCACCGGCTGGCTCGCCTATCCGCCGCTCTCCGGCATGGGCTACAGTCCCGACGTCGGCGTCGACTATTATATCTGGGCGCTGCAGGTGGCGGGTGTCGGCACGACGCTGTCGGGCATCAACCTGATCTGCACCATCATCAAGATGCGCGCGCCCGGCATGACGATGATGCGCATGCCCGTCTTCACCTGGACGTCGCTCTGCACCAACGTGCTGATCGTCGCCTCCTTCCCGGTGCTGACGGCGGTGCTCTCGCTGCTGGCGCTCGACCGCTATGTCGGCACCAACTTCTTCACCAATGACTTCGGCGGCAATCCGATGATGTATGTGAACCTCATCTGGATATGGGGTCACCCGGAAGTCTACATCCTCATCCTGCCGCTGTTCGGCGTCTTCTCCGAAGTCACCTCGACCTTCTCCGGCAAGCGCCTGTTCGGCTACACCTCGATGGTCTACGCCACGGTGGTCATCACCATCCTGTCCTATCTCGTCTGGCTGCACCACTTCTTCACCATGGGCTCCGGCGCCAGCGTCAATTCCTTCTTCGGCATTACGACGATGATCATCTCGATCCCGACGGGAGCGAAGATCTTCAACTGGCTGTTCACAATGTACCGGGGCCGCATCCGCTTCGAACTGCCGATGATGTGGACGGTGGCCTTCATGCTCACCTTCACCGTCGGCGGCATGACCGGCGTGCTGCTTGCCGTGCCGCCGGCGGATTTCGTGCTGCACAACAGCCTGTTCCTGATCGCGCACTTCCATAACGTCATCATCGGCGGCGTGCTGTTCGGGCTGTTCGCCGGCATTGCCTACTGGTGGCCCAAGGCCTTCGGGTTCAAGCTCGACCCGTTCTGGGGCAAGGTCTCGTTCTGGTGCTGGGTGGTCGGCTTCTGGTTCGCCTTCATGCCGCTCTACGTGCTCGGGCTGATGGGCGTGACACGCCGCATGCGGGTATTCGATGATCCCTCGCTGCAGATATGGTTCGTCATCGCCGCCTTCGGCGCGGTGCTGATCGCCTGCGGCATCGCCGCCTTCCTGATCCAGATCTTCGTCTCCATCCGCAGGCGCGAGGCGCTTGCCGATCCGACCGGCGATCCATGGGACGGCCGCACGCTCGAATGGTCGACCTCCTCGCCGCCACCTGCCTACAATTTCGCCTTCACACCTGTCATTCGCGACAACGATGCCTGGTTTGACATGAAGCAGGCCGGCTACACCAGGCCGCTCGCCGGCTTCAAGCCGATCCACATGCCCAGCAATACCGGCACCGGTGTCATCCTGGCCGCCTTCAGCGTCGCGCTCGGCTTCGCCCTGATCTGGTACATCTGGTGGCTGGCGGCGCTGAGCTTCGTTTGCCTCATCGCCACCGCGATCGGCCACACCTTCAACTATCACCGCGACTTCCACATTCCGGCAGCCGAAGTCACTCGGACGGAAGAGGCGAGGACGACGCTCCTCGGGGCTGGGGTTTGAGCATGGCATCGACAGCAATCATGGCCGGCACCGAACCGGTGTTTCACCTGGAAGAGGAGCATGCGCACGCCGAAGGCGGCTCCACCATGCTCGGCTTCTGGCTCTATCTCATGAGCGACTGCCTGATCTTCGCGATGCTGTTCGCCGCCTATGGCGTGCTTGGCGGCAACTACGCGGCCGGGCCGGCACCCAAGGACCTGTTCGACCTCGATCTGGTGGCGGTCAACACCGCCATGCTGCTCTTCTCCTCGATCACCTATGGCTTCGCCATGCTGACCATGGACAAGGGTCGCGTGGGGGCGACGCAAGCCTGGCTCGCCGTCACCGGCCTGTTCGGCCTGGCGTTCCTGTCGATCGAGCTCTACGAATTCTCGCACATGATCCATGAAGGCGCGACACCGCAGCGCAGCGCCTTCCTGTCGTCCTTCTTCACCCTGGTCGGTACGCACGGCCTGCATGTCACCTTCGGCATCGTCTGGCTGGTGACGCTGATGACTCAGGTCGCGAGATTTGGCCTCGTCGAGGCGAACCGCCGCCGGCTGATGTGCCTCTCGATGTTCTGGCATTTCCTTGACGTCGTCTGGATCGGCGTCTTCACCTTCGTCTATCTGATGGGAATGTTGCGATGAGCGCTCATGATCATGCCGAGGGTCACGGCCACGCCCATGCTGGAGCAGCACACGGATCGTTCCGGAGCTATCTGACCGGCTTCATCCTGTCGGTGATCCTGACCGCCATCCCGTTCTGGCTGGTCATGAGCGGCGCCATCGACGACAAGCAGGCGACGGCCATCGTCATCATGGCCTTCGCGGTCGCGCAGATCGTCGTCCACATGGTCTTCTTCCTGCATATGGACACCACCTCGGAAGGCGGATGGTCGATGCTGGCGCTGATCTTCACGCTGATCCTGGTCGTGATCGTACTGACCGGCTCGCTATGGGTGATGTATCATCTCAACGCCAACATGATGCCGGGGCTGCACGACATGCGCGAGAAGCCATGAGCCCGGTTGCGGGCTCTGGGAGAACCAACACCGAGGCGACGGGCATCGGTCCGCGGCCCGCGTCGCAAGAGGGCGCCGGCCGGTCGTCCGCATCGCGCCTTGTCCTTGTGCTGCTCGGGCTCCTCGGCGTGCTGGTGTTTGTCGGGCTCGGCATATGGCAGTTGGAAAGGCGTACCTGGAAGCTCGACCTGATCGCCCGTGTCGACCAACGCATTCATGCCCCGGTTTTCGAAGCGCCTGGCCCGGAGAGCTGGAACGGCATCACCGCGGCCCGCTACGAATACAGCCATGTGCGACTGGCCGGACGCTTCCTGGGCGGCGCCAACACGCTGGTTCAGGCGGTGACGGAGCTTGGCGGCGGCTATTGGGTGCTGACGCCGATGCGGACCGACAGTGGCTTCGTCGTGCTGGTCAATCGCGGCTTCATTCCCCCGGAGCGCAAGGCCGAGTTCGGACAAGAGAGCGACGGCTCAACCGCGCCGGCCATCATCGATGGACTGTTGCGCATGAGCGAGCCAGGCGGTGGCTTCCTGCGCAAGAATGACACCACGGGCAATCGCTGGTATTCGCGGGATGTCGCCGCCATCGCAACCGCGCGCGGCCTGACGGATGTCGCACCCTATTTTGTCGATGCTGAGGCATCCGGCATCGACGGCTGGCCACGCGGCGGGCTGACCGTCGTGACTTTCCGCAACAGCCACCTCATCTATGCTTTGACCTGGTTCACGCTCGCTGCGATGCTTGCCCTCGCCCTGGCCAAGCCGATGACCGGCCGCCCCCAGCGGCAAGGACCAGCAAGATGAGCGTTCCCACGCAAGCGCTCCGCCGCGACAAATCGCTGGTGACGGCGTCCCTTGCCGCCAACAATGGCGCGGTACCAAATCCCGAAGCAACGAACAGGAAGAACTTGTTCCTGCTCATCCAACTGCGTTGGCTGGCGGTGGCGGGTCAGGTGCTCACCATTCTGGCGACGCAATACTGGTTCGAGATCCCGCTGCCGCTGGCGAAGATGGCCGGCGTTGTGCTTTTCCTGGTTGGCCTCAACATCTTCAGCTTGCTGGTCCTGCGCGGTATCAGGCCGATCACCAACACCCAGCTCTTCGTCGCGCTCATCTTCGACATGGCGGCACTGACGACGCAGCTCTACCTGAGCGGCGGCGCGTCCAATCCGTTCGTATCGCTCTACCTTCTGCAGATCACGCTCGGCGCGGCACTGCTGACCCCAAGGTTTACCTGGATCCTGGTGGCGGCCGCGTCGGCCTGCTTCGTCTTCCTCATCTTCCTTTTCCAGCCGATCGCCATCCCGCATCATGGCGGCAGCGATCTCCTGTCCCTGCATATCAGGGGCATGTTCATCTGCTTCGTGCTGGCCGCCGGCCTGATCGTGATCTTCATGACGCGCATCGACCGCAACCTGCGCGAACGTGATGCCTATCTCGCCGACCTGCGCCAGCGCTCGGCCGAGGAGGACCACATCGTGCGCATGGGCCTGCTGGCCTCCGGCGCCGCGCACGAACTGGGTACGCCGCTTGCCACGATATCCGTCATCCTGTCCGACTGGCGCCAGATGCGCACCCTTGCACGCAACCGCGAACTGGCGGCCGACATGGCCGAAATGCGGGCGCAGATCGAGCGCTGCAAGCGCATCGTGTCCGGCATTCTGATGTCTTCCGGCCAGGCCAGGGGCGAGGGAACGATACGCACCACCATTCGCGGTTTCCTCGACGATCTGGTCGAGGAATGGCGCATCAGTCGCCAGCCATTCAAGCTGGAATACACGAACGACTTCGACCCGGACGAGCAGATCGTGTCCGACACGGCGTTGAAGCAGGTCATCTTCAACGTGTTCGACAACGCCCAGGAAGCGTCGCAGGCTTGGGTCGGCGTCACCGCCGAGCGGCAGGACGACAAACTGGTGATTGCCGTAAGCGATCGTGGGCCGGGTTTCGACGAGACTATTCTGGCAGCGCTTGGCCAGCCCTATATGTCGAGCAAGGGACGGCCAGGGGGCGGTCTTGGTCTTTTCCTTGTCATGAATGTGGTCCGGAAACTGGGAGGCGATTTTTCCGCGCGCAACATGGAGCAGGGCGCCTGTGTTACGCTTTCGCTGCCGCTCGCGGCGTTGACCGACGGAGATGATCATGAGGCCTGATAGATCCCTCTTTATCGTCGAGGACGACACGACCTTCGCCAAGACGCTGAAGCGCTCCTTCGAAAAGCGCGACTACGACGTCATGGTCTGCCACGACAGGGAAGCCTTGCTCGACGCCCTCGAAAAATCCGTTCCGGCTTATGCCGTCGTCGATCTCAAGCTTGGGGCCGGCGGTTCCGGGCTGGAGTGCGTCAAGCTGCTCAGCGCCCGCGATGCGTCGATCAGGATCGTCGTGCTGACAGGGTTTGCCAGCATCGCCACGGCGGTCGAGGCGATCAAGCTCGGCGCCAGCCACTACTTGGCCAAACCCGCCAACACCGATGATATCGAAGCCGCCTTCGGCCGTGCCGAGGGCGACATTTCCGTACCGCTTTCCAGCCGGCCCACCTCGATCAAGAACCTGGAGTGGGAGCGCATCCACGAAACGCTGGTCGAAACCGGCTTCAACATCTCCGAAACGGCGCGCCGGCTTGGCCTGCATCGGCGCACCCTGGCCCGCAAGCTCGAGAAGCGTGTGGTGAGATAGCGGGAAGGTCCGGCGAGCCGCGGTGCCGCTCTCGGCACAGCCTTGGAAAAGGACCGCCCCATAGCTCCGACAGTCTCATGCGAGCGCCTCCGTTCACCGCGGCGGAGACGCTGGCCACCCGCGTCGGTTCCTGCCGGCGGCTCAGGAACGAGTTCCCGCATGCGGCGTTGCGTATCCGGATGGCAGTGCCGGAAGTCATGAGAACGCACCGCCGGTCGGAGATGCGTTGATGTCGATGCCAGGCTTGGCTTATGGCCCATTGGGCGACCGGTGCATGCATGTCTGTGTGGATATGCAGAAGCTGTTTGCCGAACCGTCACCTTGGGCGACGCCCTGGATAACCCGTGTCTTGCCTCAAATTGAGAGGTTGGTCGAAAGGCGTGCGGAACAGACGGTTTTCACGCGCTTCCTGCCTGCGCAAAGGCCGGGACAAGGCGCTGGTACATGGAAGCGCTATTATGAGCGCTGGGCCTCGATGGCGATCGACAATATCGGGCCGGAGATGATCGAATTGTTGCCGGCGCTGGCCGCTTACTGTCCGCCGGCGGCAGTCATCGACAAGCACATCTATTCCCCCTGGTTCGAAGGGCGCCTCAGGGCCTTTCTGATGGAACGCGAGATCGACACGCTGGTCGTCACGGGAGGCGAAACCGATGTATGCGTCCTAGCCACCGTGCTCGGCGCCATCGATTTCGGCTATCGCGTGGTGCTCGTCACCGACGCATTGTGCAGCTCTTCCGACGCAACGCATGACGCGCTGCTTACCGTCTATCACCAGCGCTTCGCGCAGCAGGTCGAGACAGTCGAGATGGAAACGGTTCTCTCGAACTGGACTTGACGCCAGTGTAGCGTCAGCCTTCCCTGCGGGGTCTGTAGTGCTTATCTGTCCCAATCGCGGACATTGGAGCAGGCAAACGTGGCGCAACGATCGGGCAGTGCTGATCTTCCCCTTCACGGTGGACGCGTGCCGAAATGGCTGGGCGACCGCATGACGCGTCTCGGTGCCGTCATGTGCGAGGCGATCATCCATCACTATGGCCGCAACGAATTGCTGCGGCGTCTGGCGCATCCGTTCTGGTTCCAGTCCTTCGGCGCGGTCATGGGCATGGATTGGCATTCGTCCGGCATCACCACCAGCGTCGTCGGCGCCTTGAAACGCGGCCTCACGCCGCTGTCGGGCGAACTCGGTATCCACGTCTGCGGCGGCCGTGGAGCGCATTCGCGCAAAACCCCCCACGAGCTTGCCGCCATTGGCGAGCGCATCGGCTTCGACGGAGCCCGCCTTGCAACCGCAAGCCGGCTTGTCGCCAAGGTGGACAGCGCCGCCGTTCAGGACGGGTTCGATCTCTATCTGCATGGCTTCATCGTCACCGACGACGGCGACTGGGTGGTGGTGCAGCAAGGCATGAACGGTGACAGCAAGGTGGCGCGCCGCTATCATTGGCTGTCCGAAGGTTTGAAGAGTTTTGTCGACCAGCCGCATGCCGCCATCGAAGGCGCCAACCAGGGCGAGATCGTCAACCTGACCGACCGCCGCGCCGAAGCCTCGCGCCAGGGACAGCTTGATCTCCTCCAGGATCTTGGGCCGGACCGCATCCTTCGGGAGTTCGCCGCGCTGGAGCCCGGTACGGCACCGGCTCCGGTGCAGCCCCTGCTGCCGCATCTGATCATGCCGGCTCATCACGACGTTCGCGAAAGCGACGTCGTGATGCATCGCCTTCATGGCAACATGGCCGCCGCCGCGGAGCGAGGTCCAGCCGATTTTGCCGAGCTTCTCCTGGTTCCGGGCGTAGGCGCCCGCACGGTGAGGGCACTCGCTCTCGTTGCCGAAGTGGTGCATGGCGCGCCTTGCCGATTTTCGGACCCGGGTCGTTTTTCGCTGGCGCATGGCGGCAAGGACAGGCATCCGTTCCCTGTACCGCTCAAGGTCTATGACGAGACGATCGGCGTGCTGAAGTCCGCCGTGCAAAAGGCCAGGCTCGGTCGCGAAGAGGAAATCGGCGCCCTGAGGCGGCTCGACCATCAGTCGCGGCAGGTCGAGCGATACGTCACGGGTCCCAGCCTCAAGGAAATTGTCGCCGGCGAATTCGACCAGTCGCATCTGCTTGGCGGCCGCAGTGTCTTTGGTTGGGAACCGGCGCCGGATGAGTTGAGCGCCGACGAGAACAGGAAGGCGTGACGGGGCATCACGCCACGCGACGGTACCTGTGGTGGTCCTTGATGAATTTATTGAAGAAGCGGCCTTTCGAAGGAGCGCGCATGAACGCCGCATAGGTAGCCGGGGCGACGTCCTCATAGTCATAGCGGTTGCCGTGCGGCACGAACCAGACCGAGAGGATCCTGGTCGCGGGATCGTATTGCGTGTTTCGAATGACGGTCGATGGCATGCTGGCACCTGACGGCTCAGCCAAATAACCCGCCAGGCGTGGTGCGGTTCCGTGCCGCCATCCGACATTGCTACCTGTCGCTTGGGTTGCCGAACTTCGCATCGCGTTTCCTCGAATATCGATCGATGCGCGGCAGCTTGTCGGCAAAGTCGACCCAAGGCAGCCTGAGGTCCCAATAGGCATGGGCCTGTGGCCGCAGCCCTTCGGGTTTGTCGAAGAATCCGATCGTCAGATAAAGCTCGTCCGGCAGCCCTTCGTCGCTATAGCCTATCGAACTCCCGCAGTCGGGACAGAAAGTGCGGATAACACCCGGCGTCTTGGAAAAGGCCTTTGGCGCCCCCCTCAAAAGATTGAATTGGCTCGGCCGATACCCGACCCAGACGGTGAGTGGACTGCCGATGGCCCGTCGGCAATCGTCATCGTGATCGTAGCATATCCAGAAAGGCTCACCGTCCATGGTGGCGGCGATCGCCCCGCAAAAGCAGGCCCCGGTTTCAACGCGCGGCATCCGGCACTCCAAGGCTAGAACGTGCCCGGCGGCCCCCGACGGAACCGCCGTTGCTAAACTTTCACGCTCCTCCCGCGGTTCCGTTGCGCCGGTTTTGGGACGTATCCAGGGCGGGCAAGCGCGGTTCCCATATTGCCTTGTGGTCCGGCCTTCACCATCTAGGCAAAATGTCGCCGCTCAAACCGAAAACAGCCGGCCGTGTGGCCCAGCACGATCTCTTCGGTGCCGCTCAGGATGATCTGCCGGAGGGTTTCGCCTACCAGACCGGACTGATCACGCCACAGGACGAAATCGAACTCGTCCATCATCTAGAGGCACTGCCCTTCAAGGCCTTCGACTTCCATGGCCATCTGGCAAACCGGCGTGTCGTCGGTTTTGGCCTTCGTTACGATTATGACCGGCGCGAGGTGGTCGAGGCACCGCCGATACCTGATTTTCTGCTGCCCTTGCGCGAAAAGGTCGCGGCTTTTGCGCGCCGGCCGGCCGAAACCTTCGCGCAGGTCTTGATCAACGAGTACCGGCCCGGCGCCGGTATCGGCTGGCACCGCGACAAGCCGCATTTCGAGGATGTCGCGGGCGTTTCGCTGCTGGCGCCCTGCGATTTTCGCCTTCGGCGCAAGAATGGGTCTAAATGGGAGCGTCGGACCATCACTGTCGAGCCGAGATCGGCCTATCTCATGACGGGGCCGTCGCGGTCGCAATGGGAGCACGGCATCCCGCCGCTTGCCGAGCACCGCTACTCGATTACCTTGAGGACATTGCGGCCTCGCAATCCCTGAGCATGCGCAGAGGTTTGCACGGGAAGTTCCGCATCATCCCGCCATAGTGCTCAACCCGACCCGCGTGCAGCGGGGCGGGTTGAACGATCCTGTGCTCTAACTCTTTGTTTTTACGCAATTCCGAACGGAAAACCGCTACGCACTTTTCCCTGGAATTGCCCTAGGTCAGCACCAGCACGATTTTGTATGTATCCGGATCGACGATCACGATCCGGCCGTCGGCGAGAACGAAATACTCGTACGCCTCGTAGGCCGGAACGATCTTCACGATGCGAGCCGGCAAGCGATGCAGCCTGACCTTGTGCCGCGGAACTTCGATGCCGACGGAGACGTCGAAGTCGACGTTCGTGACCGGCTCGACCTTGGTTTCCCTGATCACATGAGTGATCTGGGTCTTCTGTTCAACCGTCACATTGTTGATGGAAGCGGTCGAGGTCTTGTCCTGCGTGGAGGCCTTGCCTTGGGCCTGCTGATCGGTCTGGACCTTTGTCTTGTCCTGAGCCTGCTGATCCGTTGTGGTGCCGGCCTTACCCTGTGCCTGCTGGTCGGTCTGGACCTTGGTTTTGTCCTGGGCCTGCTGGTCGGTCTTGGTGCCAGCCTTGCCCTGCGCCTGCTGGTCCGTCTGGATCTTCGTCTTGCCCTGGGCCTGCTGGTCCGTGGTGGTGCCGGCCTTGCCCTGGGCCTGCTCCTCTGTCTTGGCCTTGGTCTTGTCCTGAACCTGCTGATCAGTCTGGGACTTGGTGCCCTGTGCCTGCTCCTTCATCTTCGAGCCCTTCTGGCAGTTGGTCGTGCCGGAAGCGCAATTTGTGTCCGCTCCTGATTGGCTATCGGCGGGCTGCTGCGTCTGAGCCATCGCCGTCCCGCAGCCTAGCCCGATCGCCAGCATGCTGGTAATGAGAACATGTTTCATAGGAAATCTCCTTCGGAGAGTTCGTCCCTTCAAGGGGTAAAACTTCGGCCAAAAAAGATTGTTCCGAACTGGCTGCGTTAATGCACCACTCCCGATTGGGTCTCGAGATCGATCTTCACGGTCTTACTTCACGCCGATGCCGGCGGTGAGGCCGCCATCTATCTTGTAGTCGGCACCTGTGCAGAAGCCGGCCTTCGACGAGCACAGGAAAGCGATGAGTTCCGCCACTTCCTCCGGTTCCCCGATGCGGCCGAGCGGATGGGCCGCGCCGAAGCGCCTGTAGGCCTCTTCCACGTCGGCATCGCTGCCGCCGTCGCCACGCGCGGCCTTTTCGAGGATCGGTGTGCGGATCGAGCCCGGGCTGACCGAATTGACCCTTATGCCGGACGCGGCATAGTCGAGTGCCAGCGAACGCGTCAGCGTATGAATGGCGCCCTTGGTCGTGGCATAGGCGGCAACGTTCTGCTGACAGGCGAAGCCCTGCACCGAAGCGACGTTGACGATGGCGCCGCCGCCACGCTTGATCATTTCCGGGATGCCGAAATGGGCGGTCAGATAGATCGAGCCGACATTGACCGTCATAGCGCGGTTCCACGTTTCCCAGTCGGTTGTCGTCGCCGTTCCGTAGGGATGCACCGCCGCCGAATTGACGATGACGTCTATGCCGCCGAATTTCGCCACGCCGGCCACGACCGCGTCGCGAACCTGCTCGGAAACGGAGACGTCAACCGTTTGCACCAGCGCATCGGCTCCGGACTTGGCGAGGCTTTCCTGCATGGCGGCGTTGGCCGCGCTGTCGATCCCGCAGGCGACGATCGCGGCGCCCCCAGCCGCCAGGCGTTTGGCGGCTGCCAGGCCGATACCGGTCGTTCCTGTCACCAATGCCACCTTGCCGTCAAAATCCTTCATTGCGGAAGCTCCTTCATTGCTATCGAAACCGGCTCTTAGTTTGACACTCATCGTGGTCAAACAATAGGTTGCCGGTCTCTCGCAGAAAGGAAGTGGCAATGGAACAGTGTTGGCGTTGGTACGGTCCCGATGATCCGGTGACGCTTGAACATGTCAAACAGGCTGGCGCCACCGGCGTAGTTTCAGCGCTTCACCATATCTATGATGGCAGGGCCTGGCCTGAGGCCGATGTGCTCGAACGCAAGCGCATCATCGAGGCGGCTGGGTTGACCTGGTCGGTCGTCGAGAGCATTCCGGTTCACAATTCCTTCAAGATCGGCGCGCCGGAGCGCGAGCGCTATGCCGGCTATTATCGCGACAGCATCCGCGCGCTCGCGAAGGCCGGAATCCAGACGATCTGCTATAATTTCATGCCTGTGGTCGACTGGACTCGCACCGACCTGGCCTACCGGCTGCCGACGACCGGTTATGCCTTGCGCTTCGACGCCATCGACTTCGCTGCCTATGATCTCTTTGTCTTGCAGCGCAAGAACGGCGCGGCAAGCTATACGCCGTCACGTATTGCCCAGGCCGAGGAGCGCCTGAAGGCGCTGACACCGGAGCAGATCGGCCAGATCGAGCGCAATCTGATCGCCGGCCTGCCGGCTACGGAGCGTAGCTATAACAGGGACAGTTTCCGCGAGGCGCTGGCGGAATACGACGCGATTGGGCCTAAGGAACTGCGCGACAATCTTGCCTGGTTCCTGCGCGAGATCATCCCGGCGGCCGAAGAGGCGGGTGTGCGTATGTGCATCCACCCCGACGATCCGCCCTTCTCGCTTTATGGCCTGCCGCGCGTCGTTTCGACGGCCGAGGATGCGCGTTTCATCCTCGAGACGGTCGACAGCCCGGCCAATGGTTTGACGTTCTGCACCGGCTCCTACGGTACGCGCGCCGACAACGACATTGTCGCCATGGTCAAGGAATTCGCCGACCGCATCCATTTCGTCCATCTGCGCAACATCACCATCGAGGAGGACGGTTCGTTCTACGAGGCCGAGCATCTCGAGGGCGGCACCGACATGGCGCATGTCATCCTCGCTTTGATGCAGGAAGAGAAGCGCCGTCGCGGAGAAGGCCGAGCCGACTGGCAAATTCCGATGCGGCCCGATCATGGCCATCTGCTTGCCGACGACATCGGCAAGAAGAAGATCAACCCCGGCTATTCGCTCATCGGCCGGCTGAAAGGCCTCGCGGAGCTGCGCGGCATCATGCGTGCGGTGGAGCGGTTCGGGCTGGCCTGAAGCCATCGGGCGGCAAGCTAACGTTTGCGATCTTCCGCCGGAATGTCGCGACAGGTCTGAGCGAGCGCTTCGCTTCGTCCGGCATCCGCGTGCCCTAGCCACCCGATTGTCGATGAAGCCGGGGCTGCCCTGCGACGAGAAGTGGCCTCGACGGGTGGTCAACAATTTCATCGAGCTGGCACGCAAATTTTCGAGGCCGGTCGTGTAGTGCTCGTCGGCGCACTTCATGCTTGGCCAGTGTCCGATGAAAGCGGGCGACTTTCGCGCCACTGGGACCAGCCATCGGCGCGGGGCACGCTTATGAGAAAAGGACAGTCCTTTGACGATCTTCCCTTTCACCGAAGCCAGTCCGATCCAGTTCCAGGCGCCGCTGCCGAAGACGTCGGATGTGGTCATTGTCGGCGGTGGCATCATCGGCGTGACCGCGGCCTTGTTCCTGGCCCGTCGCAACATACCTGTGATCTTGCTGGAGAAGGGACGCATCGCCGCGGAGCAGTCCTCGCGCAATTGGGGCTGGATTCGCCAGCAGGGCCGCGACGCGGACGAATTGCCCATCGTCATCGAAGCGCAGCGTCTCTGGCGCCAACTGGCCGAGGAGTGCGGCGAGGACATAGGCTTGACGCAGACGGGCGTGACCTATCTTGCGCGGACCGACAAGGAGATGGCCGGTTTCGCCAAGTTCCTGAAGATCGCCGAGGCCCATGGCGTCGACACGCGCCTCCTCGACCAGGGCGAGACGGCCAAGCTGATCCCTGCCATGTCACGCCCCTTCAAGGGCGCCATGACCACGCCGTCGGACATGCGTGCCGAGCCCTGGGTCGCCGTGCCGGCGCTTGCCCGCCTGGCCGCTCGCCAGGGTGTCACAATCATCGAGAACTGTGCGGCACGCATGCTCGACATCTCAGCAGGGCGCATCAGCGGTGTCTGGACCGAACGAGGCCGCATCGCCACCTCGAACGTGCTTGTCGCCAGCGGCGCCTGGACGTCGCTGTTCCTGCGCGCGCATGGCGTCTCGATCCCGCAGCTCAGTGTCCGCACGACCGTCGCGGCGACCGCGCCTATGCCAGAAATCCATGCCGGCGCTGCCGCGGACGAACGCATCGCCTTCCGGCGTAGAAAGGACGGCGGGTACACGCTCGCGGCGGGAGGCAGCCACCTGCTCTATGTCGGGCCGGATGCATTGCGTCACGCACCGAAATACCTGCCTGCCCTGAAGGCAAATCCTTTCGGCACGCGCTACCTGCCGGCGGCGCCGCGTGCATATCCGGACAGCTGGTCCACCCCGCGCAAATGGGATGCCGACAAGGAAAGCCCGTTCGAACGCATGCGCGTTCTCAATCCTGCCCCGGAACCCAGGGCCCTTCGCGCCATCGATCATGGGTTCAAGGCGCTTTTTCCGCAATTCGAGGCGGTGCCGCTCAGGGCAAGCTGGGCCGGCATGATAGATGCGATGCCGGATGTCGTGCCTGTGGTCGATCGCGCCGTGACGGTCGATGGCCTCGTCATCGCCACCGGGATGAGCGGCCATGGCTTCGGCATAGGGCCTGGCATGGGCCGCGTCCTGTCCGACTTGATCCAGGGCAACGAGACTGGGCACAACCTTCACAGGTTCCGTCAATCCCGGTTCAGCGACGGCAGCCCTATCCGGATGGGACCATCGCTTTAGGCGAAATTGCCCTGACGCCGGTTGGGGCGGCAGGTCAGGTCGGGCGACCTGATTGTAAGCTTTCGAGAGGTTGTCCATTTGGACCGGACCGTTCCCCGCTCACGCGAGCGCCGCGCTGATGGCGAGAAGCGCGGCTTGCCGACCTGCGCCGTGGTCGCGGCGTCACCTCCGCACCGGCTGAGATGCCTCCGTCTCGTGCGCCGGCAGCGCCGCCGCCAGCCGGTCCGCCCATTCCTTGATGCCCGACCGTGTCGACAACAGGTCCTGCCTGATCTCGACAAGGACGGCGGGGATGCCGCGATCATCGCCATGGATGGGTACGGCGTAGTCGGCATCGCGGCTGATCACATAGGGTACGTTGGCCGCGACGTTGAGTGCGGCGTCGGTGCGCAGGCCCGAAAGGATCGCCGCTGCGAGATCGGCTGCATGACCATGCAGCACACCCGCATGCCAAGGCCTGGCGACACCCAGGAACACCGGTGTGAAGGAATGGATCGTCACGATCCGCGTCGGCCGGCCCTCGGCCACACGGCGATCGAGGTGCGCGGCCACCCGCTCATGGAACGGCGAAAACATGATTTCCGCGCGCCGGTCTCGTTCCGCTCCGTCGACGCCGGCATTGCCGGGAATGTCAGTGTCTTCCGACAGCACCGGAATGCTGCCCAGGCTGCCCAGTGGCCGGTTGAGATCGATCAGCAGTCGGGAATAGCCGCTGAGAAAGGCCGCTGCATCAAGCCGTGCCGATAACAGGCGCGTCACCTCCGCGGCGCCGATGTCCCATGCGATGTGGCGCTGCAGATGACTGGCATCGAGCCCGAGCCGGCGGTACTCCGCCGGCATATGGTTGGACGCATGCTCGCACAGCAGCACGATCTCGCAACGGCCATGCTCGTTGAGCACCTCGACGGCTTCGGGCCAATCTCCTTGAGGGCGCGAGCTTTTTTCGGCCTGCGCAGTCATCAATAAAGCGTCCGGTAGAGATCGCAGATGGCAGCCGGATCAAGGCCTGCCAGGCGCTCGGCTTCATGCTGCTTCAACCCGACGAAGGTCTCGATGAAGATCGGGGCGAACCATCCCGTAACGGTCTTGTCGGCCAGGAGCGCATCCAGTGCCGCCGGCAAGGTCTCGGGAAGCCGCACCAGACCGAGTTCCGCCCGTTCCGTCTCGCTCATCAGCGTCGGGTCGCCAGTGACCAGCGGCGGTGATGGCAAGTCCGCCTTCAGCCCCTCCAGCCCGGCGCGGATGATCGCCGCCAGCGACAGATAGGGATTGCCGGTGGCGTCGGCCGCCCGGTACTCGACATTATACTGCCGTGCCGGATCGCGTCCGCCGATCGTCATCGTCGGACAGATGCGGAGCGACGCCTCGCGGTCGCGGTCGGCGAGCCAGGTGTAGGACGAACTCCAGCTGTGCGGCTTAAGGCGATAGAAGGACGACACGCTCGACGCCGTCATGGCGGTCATCGCAGGCAGATGGCGCAGCACGCCGGCGCAGAAGGCGCCAGCCTTGGCGGACAGGCCTCCGGGACGCGCCGGATCGTAAGTTGCCGGCTTGTCGGCTTCGTCGACGAAGCTGAAATGGATGTGCACGCCGTTGCCGACGGCATCCGGGGCGACCTTGGGCGCGAAGCTCGCGCGCCAACCGGCATTGCGTGCCACTTCGCGCGTGATTTCGCGGATGGCGACGGCGCAATCTGCTGCCGTGAGCGCATCGGCCGGCTCGTGCGTCACTTCGAATTGCTCACTGCCGAATTCGGCGATGACCACTTCGGGGCCGACACCTGCCTCTTCGAGTGCCGCCATCAGATTGGGGGCGAACGGGTCGGTGCGGCGCAGGGCGGCAAAGGACATCGAATGTGCCGGCGCGAAGCTGCCGCCGGCAATGTTGAATTCGTGCTCGAAGGCGGCGATGACGGAAAGGCCGGTGGCCGCCTTCAATTCCGCCAGCGCATCCCGGAGCATGGTCCGCGTGCAGCCAAGCCACGGGCTGCCATCGAGCTCGACGATGTCGCCGGCCACCATGTCGAAGGGCGTCGCCGATCCCGTCCGCTCGGTGCGGAAGCGCGCCTTGAGATCCGGGATCAGCCGAAGGTCACCGGACGAACCCCAGGGATTGGGATCGACGATCGAATTGAACGGCGTCATCGACAGATTGGCCTGCAGCCAGCCGACCCCTGTCGCGGCGGTCTTTTGCAATCTACTTTCGACCACGAAGCGGCCCCGCGTAATGGCGGAGAGATCCGTGGTGACGACGGCGACGAGAGGCTCGACGGCAGATGTCATGCCTTTTTTCCCAGAGCGTTGAAGCGGTCGACGACGGTGTCGGTGTCCGTGACCCAGCAATAGCCGCCAAAGGCCTTCAGCGCGATGTCGTGGCGCTCCTGGGTAATGGTGGCGCAGGCATCCGATACGCAGGTGACGAGATAGCCGCGGTCGGCGCCGTCGCGCACTGTCATGTCGACGCACTGGTCGGTCAGCACGCCGACCACGACGAGATAGCGGATGCCAAGGTTTTTCAGCAGGTAGTCGACATTGGTCGAGTTGAAGATGCCCGACGAGGTTTTCGGCAGCATGATCTCGTCGCCGACCGGCGCCAGCGATGGCACTGGCAGGCCTTCGGGGAGGCTGGGCGCAACATGGATCGGCGTCAGCTTGTGGTCAAGCGAGCGGTCGCGGCCGTCTTCGGTCAGGCTCTGGATGATGGTGTGCAGCACTTCGACGCCATTGGCCCTCGCCGCCGCCAGCAGGCGCTCCTGGTTGGGGATCGTCTGCGAGCATGTCTGCCGGTAGAAATAATGATCGGGTCCGCGTTCTGGATGCGAAGGATCGGCACCCGGCTCCAACCAGATGCGTTGCATGTCGACCAGCAGGAGCGCTGTCTCGCCGGTACGAAACACTTCGTCTCGCTTGGGTAGGGCTTGGGTCATGCCTTCTCGTCCTGCTTTGCTGCTTTGGGTCCAGGTATCTTGCGCGGTCCTGATGTCTTGCGCATGCCGCTCCCTTCCGCATCGCTGTCGAGCGTCACCGCATTGGCGTGCCGCACTTTCTCGATCCTCTCGATGCGAGCCCGAGCGTCGTCGCCCAGCGTTGAAACGATCTGGGCCGTCAGCGCCTCCATCTGTGCGATCGCCGGCGCCAGCGTGTCATAGGGCGAGGCGACTTCGAGCGGGCTGACGATCGTGACTTCGGCAAGATCCGATATCGGTGACAGCCATTGGTCGGTGAACAGAAGAATGCGTACATCGAGCGCGGCGGCTTGGCGCGCATAGGCCATCACGTCGAACTGGTAGCGGCGATAGTCGAAGACGACGAGCACGTCGCGACGACCGAGGTCGGCCAGCGTGTCGAACGACTGCGGAGAGAGCACGCCGAGATCGCGGACCCCGGTGCGGAACTGCACGAGATATCCAGCCAGCATCCCGGCGATGTGGCGGCTGAACCGGCCGCCGACCAGCAAGATTTCGCCCTTGGCCTCCATCAAAAGGCGGGCGGCACGCTCGTAGGTCTGGACCGGTGTCGCCGCGGTGGCTTTCTGCAGGGCCGTGGTAACGGAATCGAGATAGGCAAGCACCGCGCTGTCGCTGGAACCGCTTTGCCGCTTGGTCTCCATCATCAACAGCGGCGAATGCAGCCTGGCCTCGACCTCGGCGAGCAGCTTTGCCTGAAAGTCCGGGAACCCTTCATAGCCGAGCTTGACGACCAGCCGGACAACAGTGGGATCGCTGACGCCGGCGCGTCGCGCAAGCGACGATGCGGTACCGAGGCCCGAGGTCGGATAGTCCGTCAGCAGCAGCCTGACGATCTTCTCTTCCGACGGCGTCAGCGCCAGATCCCCGCGCATCAGAACATCGCGTATCGCCATAGGCCTCCCCTGAAATATATGCTGTGTCGAGTCTATTTCAGATATTTTAATTATGGTCAATAATGAAGAGGTATTGACATACTTTCCGAGACTGCCGACGATGATGAAGGCGTACAACCCGCATCGCCAGGGCTGACTGGTGTACCGGCAAGGAACAAATGATACCCAATCTCAACATCGTGCCGTTCGTCAGCGTCGACAATATGATGAAGCTCGTGCTCAGGATCGGCGTCGAGCGGTTCCTGGTTGAGCTCGCCGGCTATATCGAGGACGACTTCCGCCGCTGGGAGCTGTTCGACAAGACCCCGCGCGTCGCTTCGCACAGCGCCGAGGGCGTTATCGAGCTGATGCCGACCAGCGACGGCGAGGTCTATGGTTTCAAATATGTCAATGGTCATCCCAAGAACATGCGCGAGGGCCGCCAGACCGTGACTGCCTTCGGCATGCTGGCCGACGTCCACAACGGCTATCCCGTGTTGCTGTCCGAGATGACCATTCTGACCGCACTGCGCACGGCGGCCATGTCGGCCCTTGCCGCGAAGCACTTGGCGCCGGCCGAGTCCTGCTGCATGGCGCTGATAGGCAACGGCGCCCAGGCTGAGTTCCAGGCGCTGGCCTTCAAGGCACTGCTCGGCGTCGACAGGCTGCGGCTTTACGACATCGACCGTTCGGCAACACAGAAATGCATTCACAATCTCGCCGGCCTCGGCTTCGACATGACGGCCTGCACGAGCGCGCAGGAAGCGGTTGAGGGTGCGGACATCATCACCACCGTCACCGCCGACAAGCAGTACGCCACCATCCTGACCGACAACATGATCGGCTCGGGCGTACATATCAACGCCGTTGGCGGCGACTGCCCCGGCAAGACCGAACTGCACCGCGACATCCTGCTGCGCTCCGACATTTTCGTCGAATACCCGCCGCAGACCCGCATCGAAGGCGAGATCCAGCAGCTCGCGCCGGATCATCGGGTGACTGAGCTGTGGCAGGTGGTCACCGGCGCCGTTGAGGGCCGGCGCGACGCCGGCCAGATCACGCTGTTCGATTCGGTGGGTTTCGCTATCGAGGACTTTTCGGCGTTGCGCTATGTCAGGGATCAACTGAGGTCGACCGGCCTGTACCAGGAGCTCGATATGCTCGCCGACCCCGACGAGCCACGCGACCTGTTCGGCATGCTGCTCAGGGCAGCGCAATAGCGTGGAGGTCGCGCGCCTGCTGGCGGTCCGTATCCGCCGGAATGATCGCGGTCATTGTCAGCTTGCCGGCGCGCGCGCAAAAATTGTTCATCGCGGCGGGCTTGAAGGGCCGATCGTTTCTTTCTTGGCAATCTGGAGTCGATGACACTTGCATGCATTCTTGGCGGGTGTGACCGCCGAAAAGTGCACGCCTGTCCAACAGTCCCGGTTTGCGGACGGTAACATCCGCACAAAGCCGGGAAAGGAGCCTGATATGCCCAGAATAGTACCCGTGCTCGACTTGAGCCGCTTTGAACAAGGCGCGTCGGAACGCCGGACATTTCTGGCGGATCTGCGTTCCGCGTCGCGCGACATCGGCTTTTTCTACCTGGCCGGACATGGCATTTCGTGGGCGGAAATCAGTGAAGTGCTCACCGCGTCGCGCCGCTTCTTTGCCTTGGCCGAGGCCGACAAGCTCGCGATCGAAATGGTCAAATCCTCGCAGTTCCGTGGCTATACCCGCGCCGGCGGCGAGCTGACCAAGGGCAAGGCCGATTGGCGCGAACAGCTCGACATCCGCGTCGAGCGTCAGCCCATAGCGCAAGGGCCAGGAATTCCCGCCTGGACGCGGCTGCAGGGGCCGAACCAGTGGCCCGCTGCGTTGCCGGAACTCAAACCCGCCCTGCTGGCATGGCAGGCCAAGGCAACAGCAGTGGCCATCAGGCTGTTGAAAGCCTTCGCGCTGTCGCTCGATCAACCCGAGGACGCTTTCGACCCGATCTACCGCGAGCAGCCAAACCACCGCATGAAAATCGTGCGCTATCCCGGCCGAGAGGCGACCGGCGATGACCAGGGTGTCGGCGCGCACAAGGATGGCGGTTTCCTGACGTTGTTGCTTCAGGATGACAATAAGGGGCTGCAGGTCGACTATGACGGAAGCTGGGTGGATGTGGACCCCATTCCCGGTACGCTCGTCGTCAACATCGGCGAATTGCTCGAACTGGCCTCAAACGGCTATTTGCGGGCGACCGTGCATCGTGTCGTGACGCCGGCGGCCGGCATTGAACGCATTTCGGTGCCGTTCTTCTTCAGCGCCAGGCTCGATGCGACGATACCGCTGCTTAGCCTTTCCGAGGATCTGGCGGCGCAGGCGCGCGGGCCGGCCAGCGATCCGGACAATCCGCTGTTTCGCGATGTCGGAACCAATGTGCTGAAAAGCCGGCTGCGCTCGCATCCCGACGTCGCTCGGCGCCATTATGTGGATCTGCTCGAGCCGGAAAGCCGGGCCGGCTGAGTCTTGGACGAGAAAGAACGGGATTTTTGCCATCCCGACCGATTCTTAGAAAATCATTCGTCGTATTCGTCGGGGAATCGGCTCAAAAAGGAAAAACCGTTCGGTGTTTTCCTCCCATTTCACCGAGCGGTGTTCCCCTCTGAAGGTTATGACCTTCTTTTTTGGCCGGGCCGTTTCGCGCCCGGCCATTTTTCTTTCCGCCCTGCGTGTTGCCGGTGCGGAGCCGATCCGGCAGAGTTCAACATCCGCCGGCGGTTGCAATCACTGGAAGAGGAGAGGATCTCATGACATCCAACGTCGCCGTGATTGCCGGGGCGGGCTCCGGATTGAGCGCCTCGCTCGCGCGTCTTCTCGCCAGGGAAGGGTTCCATGTCGTCCTGGCCGCCCGAAACATCGAGAAGCTCGATGCCTTGCAAGCGCAAACGGGCGCGCAAGCCGTGGCGACGGATGTCTCGGATCCAGCATCGGTCGAGCATCTGTTCGATATCGCGGACAAGGCTGGACCACTTTCCCTCGTGATTTTCAACGCCGGCGGCCGCGCTCGCGGTCCAATAGCCGAACTCGATCCCGAGGCTGTCCGACAGGCTTTGCTGGTCGGGGCCTATGGCGGGTTCCTGGTAGCTCAACAGGCGGCCCGCCGGCTGATCGCTCAAGGGGCGGGGTCGATCCTCTTCACCGGAGCGACAGCAAGTGTGAAGGGGTTCGCCGGCTCCGCCGGCTTTGCGATGCCCAAATTCGGATTGCGCGGGCTGGCGCAATCCATGGCCCGCGAACTGGCGCCCAAGAACATCCACGTTGCGCATTTCATCATCGACGGCGCCATTGCTTCGGCCGCTTCCGGACAGGAGCCCGGGCCGCAGGATCGCCGGCTGTCTCCGGATGCGATCGCAGAGGCCTATCTCGCCATCCACCGCCAGCACCGCAGCGCCTGGACCTGGGAAATGGAACTCAGGCCGTGGGTTGAAAATTTCTGACTGGATCAGCGATCTATGCGACTTTTGCATGGCTCGTCTGCACGGGCCTTGAGGAGAGTCGACATCGGATGTGGATGTCACTATATAGCGGCGGCTTCGCGGGCTCACGCCTTGAAGCGCAACGTCATAGGCGGCTGTAGTGACAGCCAGTGAGATTAAGAAACGGACTGGAAGCCGTAAAAGGTAGAAGCAATTGCTCGGAGCGGGAAGACCCCGCCAACGGTACAGTCCTTCAGAATCAGAAAATGTTCTTCACCCCTCGATTTCCTTCGGCTCTGTGGACCCTGGACGGCTTCGGCTTGCCGGCTGGCCGCGACTCGGCTCGAATGGGAACATGCATCCTTCGCGGGATGCCGACGCTTATGATTACCAACCGGCTTTGCCGCCAGGGAACAGCAGTATGAGTGAACACGCGATCGAGTTCTTGCGGGGATGGATCGGCGAAAAGGTCCATTGCCAGTCCCACGCCAGGATCGAGAAGCAGGCCGAGACGTTGGCCCGCGAATGCGCCGCCAAGGCGGCCGAGGTCGGCATACCGCTGGAGGACATCCAGGAGGAAGTCGGCGACATCCAGGAATTGATCGCTTCCCGGCTCGAGGAAGCGGCCGAGGCCGACGAAAACCAGCAGGCCTCAAGCAAAGCCGCGGAATAACTACGGGTCAAACCTGTTCGAAACGCGCGGGCTTCGGCCCGCGTTTTCGTCTCAGCCATCCCTCTCAGCCAAACTTTTCTTCCAGCCACGCCTTTGGCAGCGCCGGCACGAAATTGCCGTCGCGCCCAGTCATGTCGTCATTGGCGATAAGAGCGTTGAGGATGGATTCCTCCACCGTCTGGATCACCGCATCGAAGAACGGGTCGATGTCTGTATCGGGAATGAAATCGGCGCTGGCGATGCGGCCGGACAACCCCAGCGCCGCGGCGGGATTAGCCGTCGAGAAGGCGAGGAAGATATCGCCCGAACTGTGATAGCCGAAGCCGCCCGTCAAGGCGACGCCGAGCGGCACACGGCGCGCCAATCGCTTCATCTGATGCGGCAGGAAAGGCGCGTCGGTCGCGATGACGGCGATGATTGAGCCCTTTTCCGCGCGCGACGTGGCTTCGCGGATCGCCGGTTCGGTGAGTTCGGGCCCGGCGCGCAGGCCGCGAATGGTGAAATTATGCCGCTTGCCGAAATTCGACTGCACGAAGGCGCCGACCGTGTAGGTGCGCCCCTGCCATGCGACGATGCGCGAGGCCGTGCCGGACCCTGCCTTGAAGCCGAAGGTGATCATGCCGGTGCCGCCGCCGACGCTGCCTTCCTCGACCGGTCCGCCGGCGGCGCCGTCAAGGGCTTCGGCGACGTGCTCCGACGTTAGATGGTGGCCGTTGATGTCGTTGAGAAATCCGTCATAAGTCTCCGCCGCCACCGGCAGCCCCCAGGCGCTGTCGATCGCGGCCGGCAGCACCCGGTTCATCCAGCGCAGCGTGCCGTCACGCGAAACACCGCAGGAATGCGTGTTGGTGATGGTGATCGGGAAGTTGAAGGCGCCGGTTTCCTCGATGATGTGCGAGCCGGTCATCTCGCCATTGCCGTTCTGGCTGAAAATGCCGGCGAAGACCGGGGTGGCCAATTCGGCGCGCGGCCTCGGCAGGATTGCGGTCACGCCGGTGCGCACCGGCCCCTTGCCGACGATAAGCGGACCATCGCCCGATATCAGCGTCGCATAGCCTACAGCGACGCCGGGCACGTCGGTGATCGCGTTGAACGGCCCGGGCGTTCCGTCGAAGCCGATAGCGAAGCTTCGCGCGCGCGGCTTGCCGGACGGCGTTGCCAGATGGTGCGGATTGTCGATCATGCTCTTAGAACAAGGATCCCTGATTGCCGGGTTCCTTTGCCTTTGCCGCCGGTCTGGCCACGGGCTTTGGCCGCGCCGCGCCACTGGTTGCCACCGCATCCGCCGTGCCATCGGCGAACTCCAGCGACAGCGCCATCCCCGACGCCACCTCGGCGGCCTGCTTGATGACCGCGCCGTCGGCATCCTTCACCAGCGCGAAGCCGCGCGCCAGGACGGCCTTGTGCGAAAGCGTCGCCATCAGCCGGTCGGCCTGGACGATGCGGCCGCGCAACCGCTCCAGCCTGAGCAGCATCGCCTGGCCGCCGCGTCTCGTCAAAGCCGTCAGAAGATCCCTCTGCACACGTTGGCGCCGGGCTGTCGGCTCGATCGTGATGCGGCCCTGCAGCAAAGCCAATTGCTGTCTGTGCCGCTGCAGCGATGCCTTGGCGCATTTTGGCAACTGATCCGCGGCACGATTGAGCTCCGCGCGCCGGCTTCTGGCCAGAGTGCGCAGCGCCCCTTGCGCCCGCAAAAGGCTACGGTCGTTGGTGCGCCGCGCTTCGGCAATCCGCTGCGACAGCATTGCCGGCGTCAATTTTACAGCGAAGAATCGCGCCCGCTTGCGCTCGGTGGAAACCATCAGGCCACGACCGAGCCTCGATGTCGCCTCGTCCAGGCGCCGGCGCGGCAGCGCCAGCAATTGATCGGGCGAGGGCATCGCACGCGCCGCCGCACGGGCTGCCTGCCGCTTGCGCTCGAAATTGCGCAAGACGGCGGCCTTGAGCCGCGCGCCGAGGCTGGCCAGCGTCGCTTCGAGGTCAGCCTTCACCGGCACGGCGATTTCGGCCGCGCCCGTCGGTGTCGGCGCCCGCACATCCGCGACAAGGTCGATCAGCGTCCAGTCGGTTTCGTGGCCGACAGCCGAAATCACCGGAATGCCCGAGGCGGCGACCGCGCGGGCGAGTGCCTCGTCGTTGAAGCCCCACAGATCTTCCAGGCTGCCGCCGCCGCGCGCCACGATCAGCAGATCGGGGCGCTGAATGGGGCTGTCCCATGCCAGCGCGTTGAAACCGGTGACGGCATTGGTCACTTCCGCACTCGCCGTGTCGCCTTGAACCCGCACGGGCCAGACCAGCACATGCAGTGGAAAGCGGTCCTTGATGCGATGGATGATGTCGCGGATGACCGAGCCGGTCGGCGAGGTGACCACGCCGATGACGCGTGGCATGAACGGCAGCCGGCGTTTGCGCACCGCATCGAAAAGGCCCTCCGCCTGCAGCCGGCGTTTGCGTTCCTCCAGCAGCGCCATCAGCGCCCCGGCGCCGGCCGGCTCGAGATTGTCGATGACGATCTGGTAATTGGACTTGCCGGGATAGGTGGTGAGCTTGCCGGTGGCGATCACCTCCATCCCTTCCTCGGGACGAAATTTCAGCCGGCTCATCGTGCCTTTCCAGACCACGGCGTCGAGCCGCGCACGGTCGTCCTTGAGCGCGAAATAAGCATGGCCGGAGGAATGCGGCCCACGATAACCTGAGATTTCGCCGCGCACCCGCACATTGCCGAAGACGTCCTCGACCGTGCGCTTCAGCGCGCCTGATATTTCGCTCACCGTGTATTCGGTGGCGTTGGTGCGTGATTCGGATGCTGCTTCGCTCATCGGTCGATTGGGGGCCGGTTGGACGCCGACGTCAAGGCGGCCGTGTCAGGCCCGATAGTCATGACCCGCTTTTTACCAGCCCGGCAGGATCTGGTTCGGCTTGCTTCGCTTCATCTTGGCAAAGGCGAGGGCCGCGAAATCGAACGTCCCCGTCTCCTCGCCGAGCGGCACGGAGATGTTGTCCAGGCTTTCCGAGATGTGGCGGGCAAGCGCATCGACGATCTCCGGCCGCGAGGTCTGGCCGCGCATGATGCCGATGCGGCAGTCGGGCAGGGCGCCGAAGCCGTCGGCCTCGCCCAGCACCCGCATGCCGGGCCTGAGCGCGCATTCCGGCAGCACCGAGATCGCCAGCCCCGACAGCACGGCGGCGGTGATCACGGTCGCTGAGAAACTGGTGAACAGGATGCGGTAGTCGCGGTTCTGCTGGTCCAACACGTCGACCGCGGCGCGCCTCCAGATGCAGTTCGGCCGGCCGAAGGCCATCGGCAGCGTCTCCTGTTCATGTGTCGCATGGTTGGCCGAGGAGACCCAGAGCAGCGGTTCACGCCGCACCACCTCCGACTGGCCGCGCACATCATTGTGCGTCACCAGCGCTAGGTCGAGATTGCCGCGCTTGATGTGCTCGACCAGCCCCGGCGTCGGTTCGCAGATGACGGTCAGTTCGACGCGCGGATTGGAGCGCGTGAACCGTGCCATGATCTCGGGCAGGAAACGGTCCGCATAATCGTCAGGCGTGCCGATGCGGATCGTGCCTTCGAGCCTCTGGTCATCGAAGGCTGCGAGCGTTTCGCGGTTGAGATAGAGCAATCGCCTTGCGTAGGAGAGCAGTTTGTCGCCTTCCTCCGTCAGCCTGTTCGAGCGCCCCTCCTTCTCGAACAGCGGCTTGCCGATCCGCTCCTCCAGCCGGCGCATCTGCATCGACACCGCCGACTGGGTGCGGTGCACTTCTTCCGCAGCGCGGGTGAAGCTGCCGGTATCGGCAATCGAGATGAAGGTCTGCAATTGATCGAGAT
Source organism: Mesorhizobium sp. B2-7-3 (assembly GCF_006440715.1). Lineage (NCBI taxonomy): Bacteria > Pseudomonadati > Pseudomonadota > Alphaproteobacteria > Hyphomicrobiales > Phyllobacteriaceae > Mesorhizobium > Mesorhizobium sp. B2-7-3. The sequence goes on along the minus strand of NZ_VFTY01000007.1, from coordinate 42,654 downwards.
CGAGCGGCGCTTTCATCGGTCCAATCCATCACTACTGTTGATATTAAAGATTAGAAACATTCGTTGGATTAATCAATCGGTCGATGGCAAATTGGCATTGTCCAAGTGAAAGCCATGCATGTCGCCCAAAAGTGGACACCGGTTTTGAGACGACGACATGCATTTCTAAAATTGTATTTGAGACCGGAACGGCCGCTGTCGCCAGCGCCGATCGTCGGGTTTCGTCCGTTCGAGTCTGAAGGAGACCGATATGACCACGATCGATCGCCACCGAGACCTCGCGCATCACCTCGCGTCCGGCTGTTGCGACGCGCGTGGCCAACATTGTCTCCAACACCTACCGCGCCTGGAAAAACCGCCGCGCCTTCTACCGCCTTGGCGAGATGTCGGATGCAGAACTCGCCGATATCGGCCTCACGCGCGCCGACCTGCATGTTGCAATCGACGTGTCGTTTGGCCGTGACCCGACGGCAATCCTGCGTGAGATCGCCAGCGATCGCGTGGAAACGATCGAGGAAATCGCCCGCAAGGTGGCCTGATTGGTTCAGCTTCGGTTGCGTTGAACCCTTTCACGGTTCAGCGCGACCAAGGTTCTGCAGGCTCCCCACTCCCTGCCGGTTCCCCGCCGGCCTGCCTGCACGCTGCCCGGTCCTCCCAAGGACCGGGCTTTTCCTTTAAGGTTTACCGAAGGCCGGGCGACTACCGCCGGTCCATGTCCCGCTTGAACTGGTCGAAGATCGTTTCCACGCCCTTCTGGTATTCGTCGCGCTGCTGGGCTCCGGTCTGGAACATCTTGCCGAAAATGTCGTCGAACGGGTTCCGTGGCCGTCCGCTCGGATTGGCTTGGGGCTGTGGTGCTTGGCGCTGCTGCGGTTGCGGCGCTTGAGGTTGCGGCGCCGGCTGCCCGCCGGGCATCCCGAGGCCGCCGCCTCCACCTTGCCGCAGCATCTCCTCGAAGATTTTCCCCAGCGGGTTGTCGCCGTAGGGGCTCTGTGTCTGCTGGGGCTGGGGCCGGCTTTGTGGTTGCTGCGGCGCGCCGCCACCGAACATGTCCTGCAGCACCTTGCCGAGCGGATTGTCGCCATAAGGATTGGGCGCCGGCTGCGGCTGGCTTTGCGGCTGCGGTGAGCCGCCGCCGAACATGTCCTGCAAGACCTTGCCGAGCGGGTTGTCCATGGGGTTCTGAGGCGGTGGCGCCTGGCGCTGTTGCGGCGCTGGCGCCTGCATGCCGCCTTGCCGCATCATCTGCTCGATGATCTCGCCCAGTGGATTGTTGCCGCCGCCGCCAAGACCAGCCGCTGCCTGCATCTGGTTTGTCGTCTGCTTGAACAGTCCGCCCATTACCATCGAGGCGATAGCAGGCAGCATCTGCTGCAAGATCTGCTGGCTGACGCCGCTCGCCTGCGCGGCCTGGCTGGCCACGGCGCGCGACAGGTCTTTCGAACCGAACAGATGTCCCAGAATGCCGTTGCCCTCGTCGACGCCTTGCGGCGAGAAGGCGCGCGTGGCGTCCTCGAAATATTTGGCGTGCTGGCCGCTTGCCATCGCCGTCATGAAGGCGCCGAGCCCATAGGGATCGGCGGTGTTGCGTTGCAACCCTTGTGAAAAGGCTGGCAGCAGTGCGGCGACCGCCGCCTGCGTCTGCTGCAGCGAAAGCCCGTATTGCTGGGCAAGCGCCTGCATGCCGTTGCCGTTCTGGGCCTGCGCCAGCATGTCGAACAAGGTAGGCATCGGCTTCTCCTCCGGGAAATCCTCGAAAGAGAGCCTAATTCGTTTCAGCGCCCGATTGAAGTTACTTTTGCCACCCGCCATGGCTCGCGGTTAATAGGCATACTCCATGAACACCGGCTCGATCGAGCCGCCCCAGCGCGTGTGGTAGGCCGACAGCATCTCCTCCGCACTGGTGGTGCCGCGCGCCACGACCTCGTCGAGCGTGTTGAGGAACGAGGTTTCGTCGTAGCCGTCACGGTTCTTCTTGCCGCGGTTCTTCAACCCCGTGCGCGAAATGGCCATGACGTCGCGGGCGACCTCGCGCAACGTCGTGTTGCGGAAGGGCGCGGCAATGCCGAGCTCCGGCACGGCGTTGCGCATGGCCAGGACTTCCTTGTAGGTCCAGCTCGACGTCAACGCCTCGGCCGCGTCGAGTGCCACCTCGTCGTAGAGCAGCCCGACCCAGAAGGCCGGCAGCGCGCAGATGCGCCGCCAGGGACCGCCATCGGCGCCGCGCATTTCAAGGAAACGCTTGAGCCGCACGTCCGGGAACAGCGTCGACAGATGGTTCGCCCAGTCGCCCATCGTCGGCAGCCCGTCCGGCACTTCATTGCGCGCGGCCCCGGCCATGAACTGGCGGAAGGTGATATGCGTCATGTCGTGATAACGGCCATCGCGAATGACGAAATACATCGGCACGTCGAGTGCCCATTCGACATAGTCGGCGAAACCGAAATCGGGCGAGAAGCAGAATTCGAGCAGGCCCGAGCGCTGGTTGTCGGTGTCGCGCCAGATGTCGCCGCGCCAGCTCTGCAGCCCGTTCGGCCGGCTGTCGGTGAAGGGCGAGTTGGCGAACAGTGCGGTCGACAGCGGCTGCAGCTTCAGCGACACCTGCATCTTGCGGCGCATGTCGGCCTCGCTCTCGAAGTCGAGGTTCACCTGGATCGTGCAGGTGCGGTACATCATGTCGAGGCCCTTGGTGCCGACCTTGGGCATGTAGCGCGTCATGATCTCATAGCGCGACTTCGGCATTTTCGGTGTCTCGGCCAACGACCATTTCGGGCTGCCGCCGAGGCCGAGGAAGCGGATGCCCATCGGCTCGGCGATCTCGCGCACCTGCGCCAGATGGGCGTTGCCCTCGCGGCAGGTCTGGTGGATCGTCTCCAGCGGCGCGCCGGAAAGCTCGAACTGGCCGCCGGGCTCGAGCGAAATTGCCCCCTGGCCCGTCGGTTCGACCAAGCCGATGATGCGGCCGTCATCCATGATCGGATCCCAGCCAAGCTTGTTCTGCATGCCTTCAAGGATGGCGCGGATGCCGCGCTCACCACCATAGGGCACCGGTGCGTTGCCATCGACATAGAACGGGAATTTCTCGTGCTCGGTGCCGATGCGCCATTTTTCGCGCGGCTTGTTGCCTTCGGCCAGGTGCTCGACAAGCTCGTCTATGCCTTCGATGGGCCGGAAATCGGTTGTGTCGCGCGCCATTCTCAAGCCCTCAAAGGCGGTTGGACCACCGCCGGCGCTAAATGGACGAAATGTCAGTAGCCGATCAAGCGAAAAATCCTGAGCCACAGGTCAAGAGGAATTGAAGGCCACGCCCAGCAAACACCTCTTGCAAGAGACAGAGCACTACCAGTCGCCGATCGTTGCCTGCATCACCGCAAGCGCTGCCACGGCCGCCGTGTCGGCACGCAGGATACGCGGTCCGAGCGGAATGGCGGTCACGAAGGGGAGCGCGCGCAGCATCTTGCGCTCCTCGTCGGAAAAGCCCCCCTCGGGCCCGACGAGCAGGGCGAGCTTCTTCTCCTTCACCGTCTGCAACGCAGGCAGTGGGTTGTTGGTCGAGGCGTCCTCGTCGCAGAAGATCAACCGGCGTTCCTTGTCCCAGCCGGTCAGCAGGCGCTCGAATTTTTCCGCCTCGCGCACTTCTGGCACCGCCAGGATGCCGCATTGTTCGGCGGCCTCGACGACATTGGCGCGCAGGCGATCGATCGACGGCTTGGCCACCTGCGTGTGCTGGGTGATGACCGGCTGCAGGACGCCGGCGCCCATCTCGACCGCCTTCTGCACGAGATAATCCAGCCGGCCCTGCTTCAGCGGTGCGAAGCAATAGACCAGGTCAGGCAAAGGCGGCTGCGGCCTTTGCAGCGCCATTACTTTCAGCCGCACCGAGCGCTTCGATTTCGCTGATATCGCGGCCGACCACTCGCCGTCGCGGCCATTGAAGACAAGGATCTCGGCGCCTTCGGCGAGCCGCAGCACATGCAGGAGATAATGGCTCTGCTGCTGGCCGGGTTCGACCTCGATGTCCGGTCCGAGGTCGTCGGGCACGAACAGACGTTGCATCTTGTAGTTGGCGCGCATGGCCGAGGAATGGGCGAGGCGGCCGCCGGCGTCAAGCCTTGGCGGAGGGATGCCACACAGGCTGAAAGCCGTGACGCAGGATGGCAACCGTCGTTTCCGGGGTCAGCAGCACCAGCGTCTCGTCCTCGAACCGACCCAGGCTGGTAGGCGGGCCGTATCCGGCAAAAGACCATGGCAACGCCTTGCCGTGGCACAAGGCGTAGGTGCTGCCGCCGGTTGCGATCATCGCGCCGTCGGGCAGGCGGGCAAGCGCGTCCATCGCGACGGCAGGCCGTTTGCCACCCGACGCCAACCGCTCCTTGTGCAGCCGTTTGTCCACCTGCGGCGCGCGCGGCTCGGCAATGACGAAGGCTTGGCCGAAGCGCCTGACAAAATCCCTGGCTCGTTCGCGCTGGCAAAAGAAGCAGGGACGATGCCCGGCGGCGAGCGCCGTCACCTCGTCGAGGAAGAACAGTTCGGTCCAGCCGGCCTTGCCATCGGCCCGGTTGCGGCCCATCGGCTCGCGCCGCACATTGCGGAATTGGCACACGCAGATGATCCAGGCCTGAAGCGCCCAGCGCTTTTTCAGGAGCGTCTTTGTCGCGGGGTCGTGGATGATGCCGCGATTGCCGGTGAACAGGCCGCGCTCCGGCACGGCATGAATGGCGCCGAACGGATCGACCCGGTTCTGCAGTGGCATGGTTTTCTCCTGGGACACGCATCTTGGCTGCGATACTGGCGGCATGATATCGCTGGTTTCCTCGTTTTCATGTCAGCAGGGTTTGCCATGCGGGTGCTGGTGGTCCAGAACTTCGACAATACCGGCCTTGGCCAGGTTGGCGCGGCGCTCGCGGAAGCGGGTGCCGATCTCGATGTGCGCCTTCCCTACAAGGGTGATGCGCTGCCACGGGACGCAACCGGCCATGATGCCATGGTGGTGCTCGGCGGTGGCCAGAATGCACTGGACGACGAAGACTATCCCTATTTCCCGGCGCTGCTGAACTGACCCGCGATTTTGCCGGCAAGGACCGCGCAGTGCTCGGCATCTGTCTCGGGGGTCAACTCGTCGCCCGCGCCTTTGGCGGCGAAAACCGCATTGGCGGCGCCAATGAATTCGGCTGGCGCGGCGTGTCGTTGACCCCGGATGCCAAGGCCGACCCAGTGCTGTCTGCATTGCCGGAAACATTCCCGATCTTCCAGTGGCACGACGATACATTCGAGCTGCCGAAAGACGCCGTGCGGCTCGCCGGCAACGATGTCGCCGAAAACCAGGCGTTTCGCGTCGGCCGCGCCGTCTACGGCTTCCAGTTCCATTTCGAGGCCGACCGGCCGCTGGTGAAGGACTGGAGTTCCTCCTTCGCCCCGACCATTGCCGCGCGCCATCCCGACTGGGCCGGCGAGCTCGAGGACGAAATGGCCCGCAATGGCCCTGACGCCGATGCTGCCGGCCTCGCCATCGCCCGTGCCTGGGTGGCGACGATCTGAGCATTCGCTTCCGCGTCCTACCGCGTGACATAATTGGCACGTGGGACGGAATCCGTCTGGGGAAAACCCTTTCATCCTTGGCTTGTGTCCACCCGCTATCCTAGGAGGCGCGCGCTATATCGGCTGTGCAACCGGGATGAACCTTTTGTGTGACCCGTGCGACACACCATCGATACAGAACACGCCTAGAAGCGCGAAATCGTCGAAACTTTGAAGCGATTTTTCCGTTTCAACGCATTGGTAACCGCCTCGTGCACAGATGCAGAAAGCTCAACAAGAGATGACCTCCGTGAAAGCAGCTCTTCTGTCCTTTGCCATGCTGTCCGCCATCGTGCTTTGCGGCCTTGGCATCTATGCCGCCGATGCCGCCAACAACCACAATGCGGTCGACGGCTACGGCGTTACCGCCTCCCTGCGCTAAAGCCCAGGCATCGCTCGCGCGAGTATCCCTCGCGCCAGTATCCTCGCGCCCTTGGGCGCCGGGGCCTCAAGGTTCCTTTATCGACATTTCCAGGATGCGTTTGTCCGCGCCGTCCACGACGAGCGCGGTAAGCTTGCCTGACTGCCAGGCAAGCGTGTCGACATTGACGCGGTTGGCCATCACTTCCGCCTCGGGGACCGGCGTGTGGCCATGCACCACGATCTTCTGGAGGAGACCGGTGTGATCGTGGAAGACGTCACGGATCCAGATCAGGTCCTGGATATTCTGTTTCTCCAGCGCAATGCCTGGCCTTATGCCGGCATGGCAGAAGAAGAAGTCGCCTGACGTCACCGAGAACGGCAGCGACCGCAGGAAGTCGATATGGCTTTGCGGCACGGCTGCGAGCAAGGCTTGGTGGCCCTTGCGCATGGCTGACTCGGCCTTGCCGAACCAGATGCCGCTGCCGTTGTTGATCGTCACCCCATAGGATTGCGCGGTCTGGATGCCGCCAAAACGGATGAAGAGCCCTTCGGGGTCGGGTGTCTCGAGAAAGTCGAGAAAGCCGAGGTCGTGGTTGCCGGCCAGCATCATGTTTCGCTGATCGCGTTCGCGCGCTTCGATCAGGAAGTCGATGACGCCCTTGGAGTCGGGCCCTCGATCGACATAGTCGCCAAGATGGATGATGCGCCAGTCCGCGACCAGGTCCCTGGCGATCTCGGCCTCGATCTGGCCGTGCATGGCGGCCAGCAGGTCGAGCCGGCCATGCACGTCGCCGATCGCGTAGAGACGCACGCCGTCCGGCCCGCGTGCGTCGAGGAAATGGATGCCGGGTTCCACCAAGGTTCTGGTATCTCCGTGGTCAGATGTCACGGCCTTAGCGCCGGAGTTGGTCCTTGCCCATGTCGGTGACCAGACGTTTTCCGCACAGCGCCAGCGTGATGTCCATCTCCTTGCGGATGATTTCCAATGCCTTGGTAACCCCTTCCTTGCCGAGCGCGCCCAGGCCGTAAAGAAATGGCCGGCCGATATAGGTGCCCTTGGCGCCCAGGCAGAGCGCTTTCAACACATCCTGGCCGGAGCGGATGCCGCCGTCCATATGCACTTCTATTCTGTCGCCGACCGCATCCGCGATCTCTTCCAGCGCCATGATGGAGGACGATGCGCCGTCGAGTTGGCGGCCGCCATGATTGGAAACGATGATGGCATCGGCGCCGGTGTTGGCTGCCATCAGCGCGTCCTCCTTGTCGAGGATGCCCTTGAGGATCAGTTTGCCGCCCCAGCGCTCCTTGATCCAGGCGACGTCCTTCCACGACAGGTGCGGATCGAACTGTTCGGTCGTCCATGACGACAACGAAGCCACATCGCCGACGCCCTTGGCATGGCCGACGATGTTACGGAAGGTACGGCGCTTCGTGCCAGCCATGCCCATCCACCAGCCAGGCCGCACAGCGATGTTGGCGATGTTGGCGAGCGTCATCTTGGGCGGCGCCGAAAGCCCATTGCGGACGTCCTTGTGGCGCTGGCCGAGGACCTGCAGGTCGAGCGTCAGCACCAGCGCCGAGCACTTCGCCGCCTTCGCCCGGTCGATCAAATTGAGGACGAAATCCTTGTCGCGCAGTACATAGAGCTGGAACCAGAACGGTTTCTTCGTCACCGACGCGACATCCTCGATCGAGCAGATGCTCATCGTCGAAAGCGTGAACGGCACGCCGAATTCCTCAGCCGCCTGCGCTGCCAGCATCTCGCCGTCGGCGTGCTGCATGCCGGTCAGGCCTGTCGGCGCAAGCGCCACCGGCATCGACACTTTCTGGCCGATCATGGTCGATTCCAGCGAGCGGTTGCTCATGTCGACCAGCACGCGCTGGCGGAACTTGATCTTCTGGAAGTCTTCCTCGTTTGCCCGGTAGGTGCTCTCGGTCCAGGCGCCGGAGTCGGCATAGTCGAAGAACATCTTGGGCACGCGCCGGCGCGCGAGATCCTTGAGGTCTGCGATGGTGAGAATGTCGCTCATGATGGTCCCCGCTTGATCAAATTGACTAGGAGCGGCTGCGCGCTGGTTCGCTGCCGCCGGTTTCCGAGCGCTGCCTTAGCCTCAGCCGCGACACGCGTTGCCAGTCGCCGCTGCGCTCGGCTTCCGCCATCGAGCGCTCGACATAGGTCATGTGGTCCATCGCCGCCTGGCGGGCGGCGGCCGGATCGCCAGCCCTGACCGCGGTGTGGATCGCCCGGTGCTGTGCCAGCAGCGCCTCTCGCGCGCCCGGCACGGTGAACACCAGCAGCCGGTTCTGGAACACGCCTTCCGATAAGAGGCGGTAGCAGGAGCGCAGCGTGTGCAAGAGCAGGATGTTGTGCGCGCATTCGCAGATCGCGTGGTGGAATTCAACGTCGATTTCCGCCTCGTCGTCGAAGTCGCCGGTGCGATGCGCCTCATCCATGCGCGCCATGATGCGGTCGAGCAGGGCGAGGTCTTCGGGTGTGGCACGCCGTGCCGCGTATTCGGCGGCTATGCCCTCGACCTCGCGGCGATACTCCAGATAGTCCGTCACAGCCTTGCGATGCGTCGAGATCAGGTCCGCCACCGGCTTGGTAAACAACTGGCCGATAATGTCGGCGACATGCGTGCCGCCGCCGGCCTTGGTCGTCAGCAACCCACGTCCTTCGAGCGCCTTCAGCGCATCGCGCAGGATGGGCCGTGACACATCGAACTGACGCGCCAGTTCGCGCTCGCCCGGCAGCCGGTCGCCAGTGCGCAGCACGCCTTCGAGGATGAGGCTTTCGATCTGCTGCACGACTTCGTCGGCGGTGCGCGAATGCTCGATCCTGGAGAAAATATCGCTCAAAGGAAGCGCCTGGGGACGGAATGAATGTCGCGCAGATTAAAGCGTCTGTCGCCAACTGGTCAAATTATTTATCCAATTCGCCTGGTTCGGTCGATTTTCGCATCGCGCCGGCACGTCGCCTCGCGCTAAACTTTGCTGTTTACGTCCCTTGTCGATTGCCGCAAGACGGCACCATTGCACGAAGGGTCGAAACCAGGGGGACCAGACGTGTCGGACGAGACGTCCAATCTTGAATTCCAGTCGCGCAGCCAAGGCAGCGTCATGGGCTTTCCGGCGCATGAAGGCCGGCCCGGCGCGCTCGGCGAGGTTCATGCCCGTCCGCATCCACTCGTCGAGAAGCCGCGTGTCCTCGTCCAGCTCTCCTTCATGACCGAAGGAGGCTCCGCGGTCGACCATGCCGTGCTTTCGGAACTGTCGCGCCGCCTCGGCATCGCCGCCCCCGAGCGTCATGCCCGCCACCACGCCATGAAATGGGGCAAGGGCACGCTGCGCTGGGAGCGGCATACGGAGTTCTCGACCTATCTCTGGGAAGGACCGCTGGCCGAGAATGGCCGGGGGCAAGAGGATTCGCCGTTCGGCAATGGCTTTTCGCCGCCGGGAACCGTCATCTCGGGCATCCGGCTCGAGATCCGCAAGTGGACGCAGGCGAACGAGAGGCTGATCGCCGGCTTCGACCCGACCAGCCTCTGTCACTCGCTCGTCGAGCGCGGCAGCGCGGCTATTGTCACCGACTTCCGCCAGGACGGCGATGGCATGACCCGCATGCTGGTGCTTGATCGTGGTCTGACCCCGGCCAGCACCGGCGCGCTGTCGCAGCGGCTGATCGACATCGAGACCTACCGCACGCTTGCCATGCTCGGCTTGCCGCTGGCGCTCACCTTGTCCAGCCGCGCCCGCCGCATCGAGGATCGCTTGGCACAGACGACCCTGGAAATGAAAGTTGCCGAGACCCGCGACAGCCAGACGCTGCTCGCCGACCTGACGGAGCTTGCCGCCGAACTGGAGGCTGATGCCGCTTCCAGCCTTTACCGCTTCGGCGCCAGTCGCGCTTATGACGGCATCGTCACTGAAAGGCTCAAGGCACTGGATGAGGAGCCAGTGCTGGGCTACGACACCTGGGCGGGCTTTCTGCTGCGGCGCATGGCGCCAGCCATGCGCACCTGCCGCTCGGTCGAGGAGCGCCAGGCCAATCTGTCGCGAAAGCTGACCCGTGCCACCACGCTGTTGCGCACCTGGGTGGATGTCGAGGTCGAGAAGCAGAACCGCGATCTGCTCGCCTCGATGAACAACCGCGCCCGGCTGCAACTGCGCTTGCAGCAGACCGTCGAAGGGCTCTCGGTCGCCGCCGTCTCCTACTATGTGGTAGGCCTCATAGGCTATGTCGCCAAGGGCGCGTCGGTCTTTGGCCACGCCTTCGCGCCGGAGGTCGTTACCGCCGCATCGGTGCCGATCGCCATCCTGCTGGTCTGGTGGGGCGTGCGCAGGGTGCGACAGATGCATTCCGAGCCGGCGAAGCATCCGGCCGAATAGACCGCGCCAAGCTTCGAAGCGCGATGGATGTGCAGCGGCAGATTGCCGCTGCGGAAGCCTTGCATGCACCCGCCCCGGATGACATCAAAGCAAGGTTTGCAACAAATGTCGCTAGCTGGTAAATCATTTTTACCAGTTGAGTGGAGGAAGCGCCGATGTCTGGCCTTGCCATGCCCAAGCCAGACGCCGAGACGCTGCGCCGGCGCAGCGAAATCGTCGCCGACATGCGCATCATCGTGCCGGGCGAGGGCGTGGTCGACGCGGCCAATGAAATGCGGGTCTTCGAGAGTGATGGCCTGACTGCCTACCGGCAAGTGCCGCTGGTCGTGGTCCTGCCCGAGACGGTGGCGCAGGTTTCCCGTCTGCTGAAATACTGCAACGACCGCAACATCCGCGTCGTGCCGCGCGGCTCCGGCACCTCGCTGTCGGGCGGCGCGCTGCCGCTGGAAGACGCGGTGCTGCTGGTCATGAGCCGGTTCAACCGCATCCTGGAGATCGATTTTCCCAACCGCATCGTCGTCGCCCAGCCCGGCGTCACCAATCTCGGCATCACGTCCGCCGTCGAGCAGGAGGGCTTTTATTACGCCCCCGATCCATCCTCCCAGATCGCCTGCTCGATCGGCGGCAACGTCGCGGAGAATTCCGGCGGCGTGCACTGCCTGAAATATGGCCTCACCGCCAACAATGTGCTTGGCATCGAGATGGTGCTGATGAATGGCGAGGTGGTGCGGCTCGGCGGCGGCCACCTCGACGCGGAAGGCTATGACCTGCTCGGCGTCATGACCGGTTCGGAAGGTCTGCTCGGCGTCGTCACCGAGGTCACCGTGCGCATCCTGAAGAAACCGGAGACGGCGCGGGCGCTGCTGATCGGCTTTCCGACCAGCGAGCAGGGCGGCCAATGCGTGGCCGACATCATCGGCGCCGGCATCATTCCGGGCGGCATGGAAATGATGGACCGGCCGGCGATCCACGCGGCGGAGGATTTCGTCCATGCCGGATATCCCCTGGATGCGGAGGCACTGCTGATCGTCGAGCTCGATGGGCCGGGCGTCGAGGTCGATCATCTCATTACGGCGGTCGAGGCGATCGCCGTTGGCAACGGCTCGACCACCTGCCGCATCTCGCAGTCCGAGCAGGAGCGGCTGAGTTTTTGGGCCGGGCGCAAGGCGGCCTTCCCCGCCGTTGGCCGCATCTCGCCCGATTACTACTGCATGGACGGCACGATCCCACGCAAGGAGTTGCCGCGCGTGCTGGCCGGCATGCGCGAGCTGTCGCAAAAATACGGTCTCGGAGTCGCCAATGTCTTTCACGCCGGCGACGGCAATCTGCATCCCCTGATCCTTTATGACGCCAACGTGCCTGGTGAACTCGACAAGGCCGAAAGCTTTGGCGCTGATATTCTGAGGCTTTGCGTCAAGGTCGGTGGCGTGCTCACCGGCGAACATGGCGTCGGGGTCGAGAAGCGCGACCTGATGCCGGAGATGTTCAACCAGGTCGACCTCGACCAGCAAATGCGCGTCAAGTGCGCCTTCGATCCCAATCATCTGCTCAATCCCGGAAAGGTGTTCCCGCAACTGCGCCGCTGCGCCGAACTGGGGCGCATGCATGTGCATCGCGGGCAGGTGGCCTTTCCCGACATTCCGAGGTTTTGAGGGACATGTTGGCGCTTGAACACCCCCCTCTGTCCTGCCGGACATCTCCCCCACAAGGGGGGAGATTAGCAGTTCCGGCATCTCGCCGTTCAACAGACATTGGATGTTGGCGAAATCCGATGCGGCATCTGATCTCCCCCCTTGCGGGGGAGATGTCCGGCAGGACAGAGGGGGGTGTGAAGAAACGCGACCTATCACTTCTCGCCCGCTTTGCGGGGCAGAGGAAGGGCACGCGTGCATGACCGCCTTCACCCCCACCACTTCAGCCGAAGTCCTCTCCACGGTTGCCTGGGCGACGGCAGAAGAAGCATCGCTCGAAATTCTCGGCCACGGCTCCAAGCGCGGCATCGGCCGTCCGTTGCAGACCGAGCATACGCTCCACCTGTCGAAACTCTCGGGCGTGATCCTCTATGAACCCGCCGAACTGGTGCTGTCGGCCAAGTCAGGCACGCCGCTGGCCGAGATCGAAAGGCTGCTGGCTGAAAACGGCCAGCAGCTTGCCTTCGAGCCGATGGACTACGGCCCGCTGCTCGGTGGCGAGCGGGGCAAAGGCACCATCGGCGGCGTGCTTGGCGCCAACCTGTCCGGTCCGCGCCGGCTGAAGGCGGGTGCCGCGCGCGATCATATCCTGGGCATCAACGTCGTCTCCGGCCGGGGGGAAGCTTTCAAGTCGGGCGGCCGCGTGGTCAAGAACGTCACCGGCTACGATATGTCGAAGCTGATGGCCAACAGCTGGGGCACGCTGGCCGTCTTTACCGACGTCACCTTCAAGGTGCTGCCTGCGGCCGAGACCGAAGTCACGCTCGCTGTCCGTGGCCTGCTCGATGATGCAGCCTGCGCCGCCATGGCCTTGGCCCTTGGTTCCAGCGCGGAAGTTTCGAGCGCTGCCCATCTGCCGGAGCGCATCGCCGCCCGCGTTGCCGGCGGGACGCTCGGCAGTGAAGCCGCCACGCTGCTGCGCGTCGAGGGCTTTGGCCCGTCGGTTGCCTATCGCATCACCGCGCTGAAGACCCTGCTCGGCAAAGCCGGGCCGCTGGAAGAGATTTCCGGTGAGACCTCCAAGGCAATCTGGCGCGACGTGCGCGATATCAGGCCCTTCGTTGACGGCAGCGAGAAGCCGGTCTGGCGGGTCTCGATGACGCCCGCTCAGGGGCACCAGATGGTTCTGGCCCTACGCATGCAGGCCGCCGTCAGTGCCTTCTACGACTGGCAGGGCGGGCTGGTGTGGCTGCGCATGGAGGAGGGCGATCCCGAAGCCACCCTGCTTCGAGGGCTGTTGCGGAAACATGGCGGCGGCCACGCGACGTTGGTGCGCGCCGCTCCCACCCATCGTGTCGCGCTGCCAGTGTTCGAGCCGCAGGCGCCGGCATTGGCGGCGCTCAGCCAGCGCCTGAAACAGGAATTCGACCCGAAGAACATCCTCAATCCCGGCCGCATGGCCTAGGACATCAGAGATGCAGACCAATTTTTCGCCCGCCCAGCTTGCCGACCCTGATGTCGCCGAGTCCGAAAAGATCCTGCGCAAATGCGTGCATTGCGGTTTCTGCACCGCCACCTGCCCGACTTATGTAACGCTTGGCAACGAGCTCGATTCGCCGCGCGGGCGCATCTACCTGATCAAGGACATGCTGGAAAACGGCCGTCCCGCCGACAAGGAAATCGTCACCCATATCGACCGCTGCCTCTCCTGCCTGGCCTGCATGACCACGTGTCCATCAGGCGTCAATTACATGCATCTGGTCGACCATGCTCGTGCCCATATCCAGGAAACCTACAAGCGGCCGCTGCTCGACCGGCTGACCCGTGCCACGCTGGCCTACGTGCTGCCCTATCCCCAACGCTTCCGCGCCGCGCTCAAGCTTGCGAGGTTGGGCAAGCCTTTCATCGGCCTGTTCGAGAAGATTCCTGCACTGAAGCCGCTCGCCGCGATGCTCAAGCTCGCGCCTGCATCGATCCCGGCGGCCTCGCCGATGGCCTTGCCGGGTGTCCATGCCAGGCAGGGGACGAAAAAGGGCCGCGTCGCCATCCTGACCGGCTGCGCGCAATCGGTGCTTGACCCCGCCATCAACGACACCACCGTCTCGCTGCTGACGCGGCTCGGTGTCGAGGTCGTGGTGCCACCGGGCGAGGGCTGCTGCGGCGCCCTGGTTCATCACATGGGGCGGGAAGAAGCCGCCCTTGCCTCGGCCAGGCAAAATGTCGATGTCTGGACACGCTCCATCGAGCAGGGCGGGCTCGACGCCATTGTCATCACCGCATCGGGTTGCGGCACGACGATCAAGGATTACGGTTTCATGCTGCGGCTCGATCCGGCCTATGCCGACAAGGCCGCGCGCGTGTCGGCGCTGGCCAAGGACATCACCGAATATCTGGCAAGTCTCGAGCTCCCTGAACCGGTGAGCAAGCCGGGCACGGTCGTTGCGTATCACTCGGCCTGCTCGATGCAGCACGGCCAGAAGATCACCCGGCAGCCGAAGGAGCTGCTCGCCAAGGCCGGTTTCATTGTGCGCGAGCCGCGCGAGGGCCATCTCTGCTGCGGCTCGGCCGGCACCTACAATATCCTGCAGCCCGAGATTTCGGCCAGGCTGCGCGATCGTAAGGCGAAAAACATCGAGGCGACGGGCGCCTCGATCGTCGCCACCGGCAATATCGGTTGCATCACGCAGATCGCATCCGCCGCCAGCATGCCGGTGGTGCACACGATCAAACTGCTCGACTGGGCCTATGGCGGGCCGAGGCCGGATGGCATTTTGGATGAGAGCCTGGTCGCTGCGGAGTAGGCCGGGCGCTATTCCGCCGCAAGCCTGTCGGCCGTGCCGTAGGTCGCCTCGTAGAGCGCGCGCTGGCGGCTGAGCGCGACCATGGTATTGCGCAGCAGGATCGCCACCGTCAGCGGACCGACGCCTCCCGGCACCGGCGTGATCCACGAGGCGACTTCCTTGACGCTGTCGGTGTCGACGTCGCCGACGATGCGGCTCGTGCCGTCCGGTCCGACCTCCGAATTGATGCCGATGTCGATGACGGCGGCACCCGGCTTGACCATGTCGGCCTTGATCAGCCGCGGCTTGCCAACGGCGACGAACAGCGCATCGGCGCGCCGCGCATGGGCAGCGACCGACCGTGTCATATGATGGCAGACCGTCACCGTCGCGCCTTCGCTCATCAGCAGGAAGGCGATCGGCTTGCCGACGATTTCCGAATGGCCGACGATGACCACTTCCAGCCCCTTGAGGTCGAGGCCGGTTTCCTTGAGCAGTTCGACCGAAGCGGCCGCCGTGCAAGGCGCGAGATCGAGCTGGTTGTAGACGATGTTGCCGATCGAGGCCGGATGCATGCCCTCGACGTCCTTCAGCGGATGCACGGCCGCCTGCAGCATCTTGATCGGGATATGCGCCGGCACCGGCCGCTGGATGATGATGCCGGTGACACGCGGATCGGCATTCAGCCCATGGATGGCTGCTTCGAGTTCACCTGAGGTGATCGTGGCGGGAAAGCGCCGTTCCTCGAAATCGATGCCGGCGAGTTGAGCCTTGGCACGCTGGTTGCGCACATAGACGTCGACGGCGTCGGTATCGCCGACGGTGATCGAGATCAGCTTGGGCGGAAAGCCCTCGGCCTTGGCAATGGTCGCGTCCTCGCGCACGGCGGCGATGATGCGCTGGGCAACCGGGCCGCCCCTGAGATAGCGGCTGTCGTCGGACAGGGACATGGTTCGAACCTTTGGTGGGGAAATTGTGCACTGCAATAGCAGAGCACGGCCCGGAAATCAGCCCTGAAAACGAAACACCGTGCCTCCGGGGCGACCTGTCGCACCGTGAAACGAAAAGGGCAGCCCGGTTACCCGTGCTGCCCTCTCGTGACTGGCCGTATCCCCACACGGCCCGTCCCCCGTTAACTCGTTGCCAGTCTAAGCACGTCTTCCAAAAGTGCGCTATGACTTAAGGGCAACAGCGCGCCAAAACCTGCTCAGCACTGCTTAACCGGCTGATTCGCTGCCACTATATCACCTCGACGGTGGTTCCGACATTGACCCGCTCATAAAGGTCGACCACGTCCTCGTTGCGCATCCGGATGCAGCCCGATGATACCGCGCCGCCGATCGTCCAGGGCTGATTGGTGCCATGGATGCGGTACTCGGTCGTGCCGAGATAGAGAGCGCGCGCGCCGAGCGGGTTTTCCATGCCGCCAGCCAGATAGGTCGGCAGGTAGCGGCCCTTGGCCGCTTCGCGCTTGATCATCTCGGCCGGTGGACGCCAGTCCGGCCAGACGCGCTTGTTGGTGATCTTGTGGGTGCCCGACCATTCGAAACCGGGCTTGCCGGTGCCGACGCCGTAGCGCCGCGCTTTGCCGTTCTTCTCGACCAGATAGAGGAAATTCTGCGTGGTATCGATGACGATGGTGCCCGGCTTCTGGGCGCCGTCATAGGCGACTTCCTGCGGCAGGTAGACGGGGTTGATCTGCCGGCGCATGACCATGCGTTTGGCCGGCGCCTGCACGGCGGCCGTTTGCACTCGGTCGGGCTGTGCCGGCTGCGCGGTGCGCTGGCGCGGCTGCTGCTGCACGGCCTGTCGGTTCTGCCGCACGATTCCGGGCGCATGGCCGAGCTGCAGCACCCAGGGCGCGGAAAGGTCGGGGCTCACCATCACCGGCGGCCTGTCGGCATAACGGTCGTTGGCGGTTGAGGGTGTGACGCCGGCGGCAAACACAGCCACGGCGCCGAGCAAGGGAAACAGAACTCTCTTCATCGGGAACGCACCTTGATCGTCTAATACGCCGGGCAAGAACGCTCCCGGCTTGCGCGATCATTGGCGGCGAGCAGCAACCGAAACATGAATCGGAATGCGTAAAATGCGGTTCTGCCGGTAAACTCTTTGGTGTGGTTACCGCCCGGTTCAGGAATCTGGTAAAGCCACGGTAAAGACAGCGCGCAAGCGCGTTAACGGATGGATTTCTTGGGATGAGCAATGAAAACACCGGCCTGCTTGCCGGTCCTGACGGTGTCGTGCGCTGCTTCTGGCATGGCAATCTGCCCGATTATCTACATTACCATGACCATGAATGGGGCCGCCCGGTGGCCGACGACCGCAGGCTGTTCGAGAAGATCTGCTTGGAAGGGTTTCAGTCGGGCCTGTCCTGGCTGACCATTTTGCGCAAGCGGGATAATTTTCGCGAGGCCTTCGCTGGCTTCGACTTCGATAAGGTCGCCGCCTTCAACGAACGGGATGTCGAGCGCCTGCTCGGCAACGCCGGCATCATCCGCCATCGCGGCAAGATAGTCTCGACCATCAACAACGCCAAACGCGCCCGCGCGATGGTGGATGAGTTCGGCTCGCTGGCCGCCTGGTTCTGGAAGTTCGAACCCGGCAAGGAGGAGCGGCCGGAGATCGTCGACCTCGCCCATCTGCGCGCCAACCCGACCACCGCGGTTTCCGTTCGGATTTCGAAGGACCTGAAAAAGCGCGGCTGGACTTTCGTCGGCCCGACCACCGTCTACGCCTTCATGCAGGCCATGGGCCTTGTCAACGACCATCTCGAAGGCTGCGTGTGCCGTAAGGAGGTCGAGAAGCAGCGGAAGGCTTTCCAGCGGCCGAAATAGCCGGGGGCAGCTCAGGTGCCGTTGGCGCTGGCCAGGAACAGCCCGGCGACGATTGCGGCCACCGTGGCGACCGTCGGATAGATCACCAGCAGACCGGTCACCAACGCGTCGCGCAGGGAAGGATCCTTGCTGGTGCCTGCCGGCACATCGAACGGCCCGGCAGCCTGGCCAACCATTTGCGGTGCATGGGTGCCCGCCGGGCGCAGGCGCGTCGGCACTTCGCCGGCCTCGCTGTTGGCCTCAAATTCCGTTGCGCTGGTCATGTCCCGAACCCCTTCGTTTCGGTGCGCTATATCGGCCGCGATTGTGTCGGCACGATGCCGCGCCCGTGGCGGCATTGTTTCATTTCTGGTGTGTTTTTGTTTCAGGGGGTTTCGATTCTTCCTGATCTTGTCGGGTGCGCTCCGGGGCGCCAACCCTTGCCGCTCCCGGCTTCATCGGTTAGGAAACGCGCGCTGTGAACGCGCTAGATTTGCCGCGTCACGAAGTCATGAACATCGGGTGCCCAGATTATGGCCGACAAATCGGAAAAGACGAAAGCGCGGCTGCCGCGCGGGTTTGCCGACCGCGGCGCCGAGGATATCCGCGCCGTCGAGAAGATGATGGCGACGATCCGCTCGGTTTATGAGCTCTATGGCTTCGAACCGGCCGACCAGCCGCTGATCGAATATACCGATGCGTTGGGCAAATTCCTGCCCGACCAGGACCGGCCGAACGAAGGCGTGTTCTCTTTCCAGGACGACGACGACCAGTGGCTGTCGCTGCGCTACGACCTGACCGCGCCGACCGCGCGCTTCGTCGCCGAGAATTTCGAACGCCTGCCAAAACCCTATCGCAGCTACCGTTCCGGCTGGGTGTTCCGCAACGAAAAGCCTGGGCCCGGCCGCTTCCGCCAGTTCATGCAGTTCGACGCCGACACGATCGGCACGCCGGGCGTCGCGGCGGACGCCGAGATGGCGATGATGATGGCCGACGTCATGGAAGCGCTCGGTATCAAGCGCGGCGACTACGTCATCCGCGTCAACAACCGCAAGGTGCTGGACGGCGTGCTGGAAGCGATCGGCCTTGGCGGCGAGGAAAATGCCGGCCGCCGGCTGACGGTGCTGCGCGCCATCGACAAGCTCGACAAGCTCGGTCCGGACAGTGTCCGGCTTCTGCTTGGCCCGGGGCGCTGGGACGGCGGCAAGGAAGGCGAGGGTGACTTCGCCAAGGGCGCCGGGCTGAATGAAACGCAAGCCGAGGCTGTTCTTATGGCGACAGCGCGAAATGTGCAGGCGGGTCTGGATGCCAGCGTCAGCGGGAACGCGGTCTACCAGGAGGGCGTTGGCGAACTTGCGACCATCGAATCGTTGGTCCGGGCTGCCGGATATGCCGAGGACCGTATCGCCATGGATCGTTCCGTCGTGCGCGGCCTCGAATATTACACCGGCCCGGTCTTCGAGGCCGAGCTTCTGGCTGAAATCCCCAACGAGGACGGCCAGATTGTGCGCTTCGGCTCGGTCGGCGGCGGCGGCCGCTATGACGGTCTGGTCTCGCGCTTTCGCGGCGAGCCGGTGCCGGCGACCGGCTTTTCCATCGGCGTCTCGCGACTGATGACGGCGCTGAAGAACCTCGGCAAGCTGGACGTATCGGAAGTGATCGCGCCGGTCGTCGTGCTGGTCATGGACAAGGACACTGAAAGCCTCGGCCGCTATCAGAAGATGGTCTCGGAATTGCGCGCCGCCGGCATTCGCTCCGAAATGTATCTCGGCGGCGCCGGCATGAAGGCGCAGCTCAAATATGCCGACCGGCGCGGTTGTCCCATCGCCGTCATCCAGGGCGGCGACGAGCGGGCCAAGGGCGAATTGCAGATCAAGGACCTGATCGAAGGCGCGCGCATGTCGGCGGAGATCACCGACAATGCGGAATGGCGCGCCGCGCGTCCGGCCCAGGTGACAGTAGCGGAAAGCGAACTGGTCGCCGAAGTGAAGAAGATTTTGGCGGCGCAGGCCGCTGATCGCGCCAAGGGTGGCGCTTGAGCACCCCCCTCTGGCCTGCCGGCCATCTCCCCCGAAAAGGGGGAGATGGGATGTCGCGTAGGTTTTCGCCAATCTCCGATGTTGGGAAAAACGTGCCGAGCCCGAAGCTGCCGATCTCCCCCCTTGCGGGGGAGATGGCCGGCAGGCCAGAGGGGGGTGCCTCGCGCCCAACCTGTCTATGACCTCCCGCCCCGCCATCGCCACCGACATCATCACCCTCTTCGCCAACCGCAACACACATGCCGTCGAAGTCGCGGTGCTGCAGCCGGCCGATCCCTTCCTCGACATGGCCGGCGAGGATCTGCGCCGCCGCATTTTCCTGACCGAAAGCGAAACCGGGCAGGCGCTCTGCCTGCGGCCCGAATTCACCATTCCCGTCTGCCTCGACCACATAGCCAGCCAGGCCGGCACGCCGCGCCGCTATTCCTATCTGGGCGAAGTGTTTCGCCAGCGCCGCGAGGGCGGCAATGAGTTCTTCCAGGCCGGCATCGAGGATCTCGGCGACCGCGACACGGCCGAAGCCGATGCCCGCTCGGTCGCCGACGCGCATGCGCTGCTGTCGCTGGTGCTGCCCGGCCAGCCGCTGGCGGTCACGCTTGGCGACCAGGCGATTTTCGAGGCGGTGCTGGCGGCGCTCGGCTTGCCGCGCGGCTGGCGCATGCGGCTGGCCCGCGCCTTCGGCTCGGCGCCTATGCTGGAGACAGCACTCGCCGATCTCGCCAACCCGCCGCGCAACAGCCAGCTCTCCGGGCCGGTCGCGGCGCTTGTCCTCGATGGCGATCTGGACCGTCTTTCCCAGCATATTGCCGGCGGCATGGAGGAAGCCGGCTTGTCGGCATCGGCCGGGCGCGCGCCGTCGGATATCGCGCGGCGGCTGATCGAGAAAGCCGAGTTGCGCAGCGTGCGGCTGTCGAACGAGGCTTTCGCGGCGCTGAAAGATTTTCTGGCGATCGACGTGCCGCTCGATGGCGCGGCCCAGGCATTGGAAACCTTCGCGGCCGGCGCCGGACTTTCGCTGGGTGCGGCGCTGGAAAAATTCTCGGCCCGCGCCAAGGCGATCGAGGCGCATGGCTTGCCCTCCGAAAAAATCCGCTACGACGCCGCTTTCGGCCGTCCGCTCGACTACTACACCGGTGTCGTCTTCGAAATCGCGGCCGCCAACGGCGAGCGCGCCTTGGCCGGTGGCGGGCGCTACGACCGGTTGCTGACGCTGCTCGGTGCCAAGACCGCGATCCCCGGCGTCGGCTTTTCGGTGTGGCTCGACCGCATCGAGGCGCTGCGGGGGGCGGCATCATGATCACCCTCGCCGTTCCCTCGAAGGGTAGGCTCAAGGAGCAGGCGCTGGAGGTGTTGGCCAAGGCCGGCCTCGCCGTCAGCCTGCCCGGCGACGAGCGTAAGTATCACGCCCGCGTCGAGGGTCTGGACAATGTCGAAGTGCTCTTCCTGTCGGCCCCCGAGATATCGGGCGAAATAGGCCAAGGCGCGGTCGATCTCGGCATCACCGGCGAGGACCTGGTGCGGGAAAATCTCGCTGACTGGGAAGCGCGGGCCGAGATCGTCGCCCGCCTCGGCTTCGGCCATGCCGATGTGGTGGTCGCGGTGCCCGAGATCTGGCTCGATGTCGACACGATGGCCGATCTCGACGATGTCGCCGCCGACTTCCGCCAGCGCCATGGCCGCAGGCTGCGGATTGCCACCAAATATTGGCGGCTGACCCAGCAGTTCTTCTCCCAAAAGCACGGCATCCAGGTCTATCGCATCGTCGAGAGCCTGGGGGCTACCGAGGGCGCGCCGGCGGCCGGCCTCGCCGACGTCATCGTCGACATCACCAGCACGGGCTCGACGCTGCGCGCCAACCATCTCAAGGTGCTGGGCGATGGCGTGGTCCTGAAATCACAGGCCTGTCTGGTCGCGTCGAGGAAGACACGTGCAGCGGCCGACGACGTCGTTTTGCGCGACATCGTCGCGAAAATGGCGGCAGCGGTCGCATAGCGATCCTTCAGGGAAGGGGCTCCAGTACCATCGACGGGATTTCCAGCATCCCGGCAGGCTGATAGGTTCGGCCAGTCTTGGAGGAGACAGCGATGCCGGTCAATCTCGACGAACTGAAGAATGCCACCAATCTGCGCGGACGCGGCGCGCGCGCCGGCAGCGTCTTTATTGCACCGGTCGATGGCAGGGCGCATGTCTCGGGCGACCGCAAAGTGCCGCTGCTCGACAAGACCATTCCCGCGCTGTTCTCCGACACCGTCGGCAAATACGGCACGCTCGATGCCGCCGTGTTCGTCGGCCAGGACAAGCGCTTCACGTGGAGCGAACTGTCGGATACGGTGGATGCACTGGCCGCCGGCTTTCTGGCGCTCGGCCTCCGGAAGGGCGACCGGGTCGGCATCTGGTCGCCCAACCGCTGGGAATGGCTGGTGACGCAATTCGCCACCGCCCGCATCGGCCTGATCCTGGTCAACATCAATCCGGCCTACCGGCTGACCGAGCTGGAATATGCCCTGAACAAGGTTGGCTGCAAGGCACTGGTGACGGCGGCGAGCTTCAAGACATCGAACTATCTCGCCATGATCGAGACTCTGGCGCCGGAGATCGCTACGGCGACGCCCGGCAAGCTGAAGGCCGTGAAATTGCCGGCGCTCAGGATCGTCATCCGTATGGGCGAGGAAAACTCGCCAGGCATGTTCAATTTCGGCGACGTGCTGGCCATGGCCGGTCGCGACGAGCATGATAGCCTCGACCGCATCTCGGAAGGGCTGAAGCCTGGCGATGCGATCAACATCCAGTTCACCTCAGGCACGACGGGCGCACCCAAGGGCGCGACGCTCACCCATCTCAACATCGTCAACAACGGCAATTTCGTCACCTCGGCCATCAAGCTCACCGTCGACGATCGGCTCTGCATCCCGGTGCCGCTCTATCACTGCTTCGGCATGTCGATGGGCACGATGGGTTGTGTGTCGAAGGGCGCGACCATGGTTTTCCCCTGCGAGGGGTTCGATCCGGGCCTGACGCTGAAGGCGATCGCGCGGGAGCGCTGCACCGGCCTCTACGGCGTGCCGACCATGTTCGTCGGCATGCTCGATCATCCGGATTTCCCGACCTTCGATCTCTCCAGCCTGCGCACCGGCATCATGGCCGGTTCGCCCTGCCCGATCGAGGTGATGAAGAAGGTGGTCTCGCTCATGCACATGGCTGAAGTGACCATCGCCTACGGCATGACCGAGACCAGTCCGGTCTCGTTCCAGAGCAGCACCGACGATCCGTTGGAAAAGCGTGTCTCGACTGTCGGGCGCATCCACCCGCATGTCGAGGTCAAGGCGATCGCCGTCGACGGCGCCACCGTTGCGGTCGGCGCGCCGGGCGAGCTTTGTACGCGCGGCTATTCGGTGATGAAGGGCTATTGGGACGACGACGAAAAGACTCGCGAGGCGATCGATAGCGATGGCTGGATGCACACCGGCGACCTCGCCACCATCGACGCCGAGGGCTATTGCAACATTGTCGGCCGCGTCAAGGACATGGTCATTCGCGGCGGTGAGAACGTCTATCCCAGAGAGGTCGAGGAATTCCTCTACCGCCATCCCAAGGTGCGGGAAGTGCAGGTCTTCGGCATCCCGGACGCCAAATATGGCGAGGAGCTGTGCGCCTGGATCGTGCTCAAACCCGGCCAGGTCGCCACCGAGCAGGAGATCAAGGCGTTCTGCGCGGGCCAGATCGCCCACTACAAGGTGCCGCGCCATATTCGCTTCCGCACGGAATTGCCGATGACGGTGACCGGCAAACCGCAGAAATTCCTGATGCGTCAGGCGATGGCCGAGGAACTCGGGCTGGTGGCGCAGAAGACGGCGTGAGGCCGGATCAGCCGTGTCGCACAAGCGCGCCGATACCGTCGAGCAGCGCCTGCTGGTCGCCGACCCAGAACCAGTGGTCGTCGCCATCGACCTCCATAAACCGCGCGCCTGGAATCTTGGTCGCTAGGAACCGCCCCGCCTCGATGCGCACGGCGCGGTCGCCGGAACGGTGTAGGATCATCGTCGGGGCGGAGACGTTTGCCAGGAGGTGACGGACATCGGTGTCCCGCAACGCGTCGAGCAGCCCGGCGACCGCACCCGGGCTGGAGGCTGCCCTGAGCAATCCGGCCCACCAGGTCCTCGCCTGGCGGTCGCCAGCGAGGCTCGGTGCGAAGGTGTCGATTTCCGCCGCGCCACCCCAGCCCGCCAGCAGCCGTTGCTTCCACAGATCATACTGCGCGATGGTCAAGGCGTGGGGATAGTCAGGTGCACGGCTGCCTTTGGCGAGCGAGCCCCACAAGACAAGGCCCGTCAGCCGATCTGGATGCTGGACCGCAAAACGGATACAGCCCGGCCCACCCTCCGACGCGCCGACCAGCAAGGCCCTGCGGCTGCCGGCCGCGTTCATGACCGCCAGAATATCCTGCGCCGTCGCCTCGACCGTGGGGCGGGCACCGACGCGGTCGGAAAGCCCCATGCCGCGCCGGTCGAAGAGGATCAGGCGACCCAGGCGCGAAACCGCGGTCAGCCAGGCGCGGCAACCCGGGTCTTCCCAGATACGCTCGACATGTGAAATGAAGCCGGGAACAAGCACGATGTCCGTCGGGCCGCTGCCAAAGATCTGGTACGCGATGTGGATGCCGCCCACCGCGACATAGCGCGTCCTGGGCACATCCAGGGCGGCGTCCTGAGTTGGCTGGCTCAGCAAAGCAAGCGTGGCGGGGTCCGGCGCTACACCGAGTTCGTCCCGCAAGAGCCGGATGCACGTGTCGATCTGCCGCTCGGCCGCCGCCCTGTCCCCGGCCGCCAGATGGGCACGGATCAGATGTCGGTGCGCGCTTTCGCTCAAGGGGTCGAGTGCCGCCAGCCGTGTCGCGTGAACGACCGCGCCGCGAGGCTGGCTGTCGGCGATCTTGGCGTCGATGAGCCGCTCCAGCGCCTGCACCAGCCGGCCACGCAACGTCTCTCGCCGAAAGAAGACCCATTCCTCGAATTGCGGACAGTCCGGCAGCGAGAAGCCGGCGAGATAGTCGTCTTTGTAGATCTCGGCTGCCTTGTCGAGAGCGCCGGAATTGCAGGCCTGCTCGAAAATCCTGGTGTCGATCTCGGCGGACAACGCCGGGTGCAGGCTTAGCGAGACGCCTGTGGCGGCGATGATCTCGTTGCCGAACGCGATGCGGATTTTGTACAGCGTGCGCCGAAGGCGGGCGCGTGCGGCCTGCTCGTCGGCTTCCGGCCACAACAGCGCGGCGGCGACCTCGCGCGCCACCGGCCCGCTGGCCTCGGCGAGATAGATGAGGAGGGCTGCCGCCTTGCGCAGGGCGAGTTCCACCCGCCGGCCGTTCAACCGGAACTCCGGAAAACCTAGAAATCGGAATTCCAATCGCTCCATCGATCCGACCACGGCCATGCAGGGACGTTGAGGGGACGCCGGCCTTCTATCCATTCCCACGACATCGGGCCGATCGGGTCCGATCATGAGACTCCCTTGGAGCGAGAAATGTCACTGGTCAATACTCTCACCCGCCCTGTCGGTGCCGCCAACACACGGCAAGGAGGCTGAGACATGTGCCAATCCTGTCTCTCCTGGTACGCGCGCTGCATTGCTCCCTACCTCGTCCACGCCGGCTGTTCGGCCAACGCTTTCACGGACATGCGAAGGCGTCTGATCCCGCAGGCAGGGGGCGTCGTCGTCGAAGTCGGCTTCGGCTCCGGCCTGAACCTTCCCCATTACGACGCCGCCAGGGTGAAGCGGCTGGTCGGCGTCGATCCCGACGGCACGATGCTGGGCCTTGCCGAACCGAAGAGCCGTTCCCTGCCATTCGATGTCGACTGCATCAGGGCCAGCGGTGAAAGGCTGCCCTTGGCCGACAGCTTCGCCGACACGGTGGTCGTCACCTATGCCTTCTGCACCATTCCGGACCCCGAGGCGGCGTTGACCGAAATCCGGCGCATCCTCAAGCCCAAGGGCCGGCTGATCTTCATCGAGCACGGCCAGGCCGAAGGGCCGCGTTGCCGCCGGTGGCAAGAGCGTCTGAACCTGATATGGGGCCGGCTCGCCGGCGGCTGCCACCTCAATCGCGATCCATTGCACCTGATCCGGACGGCGGGCTTTCATATCGTCGAAGCGCAGCGCGAGCGGTTCCAGCTACCCTTCTGGCAGTTGGGAAGTCACCATGCCGGCATCGCGATACCCCTAACGGGTTGACGGGATGCCTCGTCCGCTAACGCCGCCCGCGCCGTATTTCCGCCGGCCGTGGCGCCGAACCCGGCTCCTGCACCAGCGGCCCCAGCAGCACCTCGCCGAACAGTGGCTGGTAGCTGCGGCGCACCGCCGGGTCCTCCTTGAAGGACAGCGCATATTGCCCGATCTGGTGGAAATAGGTGATGCGGGCCCTGACTAGGCTTTCGTCCTCGGGATAACCCATGGCGCGGAAGGAGCGGGTCAGGAGTTCGATGCGCAGGTCATCGATATCCTTGACCTCCTGCGCCAGCTTTTTCGACGTTCGTGACCAGTCGCGCACGGCGAGGTCGAGCAGGGGACTAAACGGCGCCTCGTCGACCCAAACATGCACGATGTCGGTGAAGAACTGCAGGCCGTCTATATTCTGCATCTCGCGCATAGCCCAGAAGGGCTCGCAATTGATATCTCGCCATTCTTGCAGCAGGCCGTCGCGAAGATCGGCCAGGCTGGTGAAATGGAAATAGAAGCTGCCGCGCGTCACCTTGAATTGCTTGGCGAGGCGGTCGATCTTGACCTCGCCAATGCCGTGCTTCTCCAGCACCTTGCGCGCCGCTGCGATCCAGGCCTCGCGACTCAGCGTCTGCCGCGCCGTCTTCCCAGGTCCCGCGGCTTTGGCTGGTCTCTTGCCTTTGGCCGGGGCGCTGTCCGATTTCATCCGATCAAGACCTTCATCGCACACGCAACGCCCACAAAACCGTTCGCCGGCTCCGATGCGCTTCGCGACTCATCAAGTGTCCATCTATCGCGGAAGGCGCAACTCAGGGCAATGCGCTGATCCGCTCCAGCATGAGTTCGAAGAACGGCGCGGGATCGATGCGCCGCAGGACGTTGCAGTTCTTGCGCCGGCCGGTGACGTGCCACCAGTCGACGACGGTCATGCCGATTGTCTCAGGCGAGACAATGTCGACCGTCACCGCGCACTGGCGCTGTTCATAGATTTGCGGTGCCAGGAGATAACCGGTGACGCAGGCATCGTGGATGGGGCGTGCCGGCGTCTCGAATTTGTGGGTGCCATACTGGCGGTAGAAGTCGGCCAGGTTCGCGGCCTCGATCGCCGCGCGGCTGCCGCTTGCGCGCAGGCGGTCGAGCCACTCAGGCGTCATCAGCGCCGTGTAGGTGCAATCGATGCCCGCCATGGTCACCGGCGCGCCGCTGTCGAACACCTTGTGCGCGGCATGCGGGTCGACGAAGATGTTGAACTCAGCCGCCGGCGTCGCGTTGCCACCCTGGAAGAAGCCGCCGCCCATCAGCACCACTTCGCGCAGACGGGGCACGATCCTCGGCTCCATGGTCATGGCCATGGCCAGATTCGTCATTGGCCCGAGCGTGCAAACGGTCAATTCGCCTTCCGGCGCGTCCATGATGGTGCACACCATGTAGTTCACCGCGTGTTCGCCCCGCAGCGGCGTCACCGGTTCGGCAAGGTCGGCGCCGTCGAGGCCGGTTTCCCCATGGACATATTCGGCGGTGATCAGCTTGCGCACCATCGGCGCCGGGCAGCCGGCATAAACGGGCACATCGGGCCGCCCGGCGAGTTCGACGACTTTCAGCGCATTCTTCGAGGTCAGGGCAAGCGGCACGTTGCCGCCGACCGTGGTGATGCCGACCACGTCGAGTTCATCAGGCGACCCCAGTGCGAAGAGGATGGCGAAGGCGTCGTCCTGGCCCGGATCGGTATCGATGATGATCTTGCGTGGTGCCATGATGCCGCGTCCTTCCTTTTGCGATCGAAAGCCTATTGATGAGGCCGTTCGGATGTGTAGAAATACAGTACTGTATCTTATGTTCAAGACAGGGTGTTCGAAATGGATGCACAAGAGCGCGGCGATTTTTCCGAAATTCCTATCCTCGACGTTTCGCCGCTCTATGGCGACGACGAAGGCGCGATCAGGGAAACGGCAGCGACACTGCGCCGCTATCTCGAGACGATCGGCTTCCTCTATGTCACCGGCCACCCCATTCCGCGCACCGATGTCGAAGCGGTCCGCGAGGCCTCCAAGCGTTTCTTCGCCTTGCCCGAGGAGGAGAAGGCGAAGCTGAAGATCGACAAGAATTTCCGCGGCTACTTGCCCTTTGCCGGCTCGACCATCGTGACCTCGTCCGTGGCGGCCGTCAGCAAGCCGAACCAGAGCGAATCGATCTTCTTCATGCACGAGGTCGGCGCCGACGACCCCCGGGCCTTGGCCGGCAAGCCGCTGCAAGGCCCCAACCAGTGGCCTGACGAGGCCGCCCTTGCCGGCTTCAGGGAGACCATCGAGCGCTATGTCCAGGAGATGGGCACGCTCGCCCGCAAGATGGTGCGCGCCATCGCGCTTTCGCTCGGGCTGCCCTCCGACAGTCTCGACCGCTATTTCGAGCAGCCGACGACTTTCCTGCGGCTGCTGCACTATCCGACGCAGCCCCAGGAAGAGGGGCTTTTCGGTTCGGCGCCGCACACCGACTACGGCTTCATCACGCTGCTCGCCCAGGACAATGTCGGCGGCCTCGAGGTCAAGAACAAGGCGGGCGACTGGGTTCCCGCGCCGCCGGTTCCGGATTCCTTCGTCATGAATGTCGGCGACATCCTGGCGCGTTGGTCGAACGACCAGTTCGTCTCGACGCCGCACCGCGTCATCAACCGCTCCGGACGCGAGCGCTATTCGCAGCCCTTCTTCTTCGACCCCTCCATGGACGAGACGATTGCCGCACTTTCGGTCTGTGTGCCGGCCGGCACACAGCCGAAATACGAGCCAGTGCTCTATGGCGATTACCTGATGGAGCGCATCGACAAGAATTATCACTATCGAAAGAAGAAGGCGGCCGAGACAGCCGCTTCGTAAGGGACACCGAGCACGTGCCGGCCACTGGCCCGGGCTCTGCCGGAAAGACTGCAAACAAGGACAAGAAAAGGGGAACAGCAATGAACAGATATCTGCGAATGACCAGCCTTGCACTGGCGCTCTCCACCACCGTCTGGGGCGGGGTTTCCAAAGCCGCCGACGTGCCGAAATCGGCTGAGGTGAAAGAGAGCGGAACGCTCGCCGTCGCCAACACTGTGGACTTCGCGCCGTTCGAATATCTCGACGCCGACGGCAAGCAGACCGGCATCATCGTCGAACTCGCCGGCGAGGTGGCCAAGCTCGTCGACGCCAAGCTCGATATCCAGCGCACGCCGTTCCCGTCGATGATCCCGGGTCTTGCGGCGGGCCGCTTCAAGATCGCCTGGGAGACCTTCTCGGCCACGCCGGAGCGCCTGAAGCAGGTCGATTTCATCATGTTCCTGAAGGCAGGGCTCGCCGTCTCGACATCGCCTGACAAGAAGGCGAGCTTCAGCGGCGACATGCCGCTCTGTGGCAAGCGCATCGGCGTCTCGGCCGGCAGCGCCTCGGATTTCCTGGTCGACAAGCTCGGTAAGGAATGCACCGACAAGGGCCAAAAGGCTATCGAGAAATCGGTGTTCAACTCCTCCACCGATATCGTCCAGGCCGTGCTTTCGGACCGCGTCGACGCGCGTATGGACGATGCCACCGCATCGAGCTATTTCGAGGTGACGAGCAAGGGCCAGTTGGTGGTCCTGCCGACGCTTTACGAGGTCGCGCCGCTCGGCATGGCGATCGCCAAGGACGACAAGCAGACCGCCGACATGATGGTGGCGGCACTTGCCGAACTGTTCAAGAACGGCACGTACAAAGCTATCCTGGAGAAATACGGCATGGGCGCCTATGCGATCAAGGAACCCTACTTCGTCGGCACCATGGACGCGCTTCGCGCCGAATAGAGACCATCCGGCGCCTGATGAACGTCAGGCGCCGGCCCGCAAGCTGGAGACATCCGATGGGCGTTGCCCTCCCGACCGACATCGGCGTCGAGCCAAGCGTTTCCGCCGCCGTGTCACGACTGACCGTCGTGCCGCAGCGCCGCTATGGCATTTGGGTCGGTACGGCGTTCGCCCTGCTGCTGGCCTTCCTCATCATTCGTGCTTTCGCCAGCAACCCGGCCTTTGCCTGGGGCACGGCAGCCGGATACCTGTTCCATCCCTCGATCATGCGAGGCCTCGGGAACACGCTGATGCTCACCGTCATCATCATGGTGCTGGCGATCATTGTCGGCACCGTCATCGCGATCATGCGGGTGTCGCCGAGCCCGGTGCTGCGCGCCTTTTCCGGCGTCTATGTCTGGTTCTTCCGGGGTGTCCCAGCCCTGATCCAGCTGATCTTCTGGTTCAACCTGTCGCTGCTGGTGCGCGAAATCTCGCTGACTTTGCCGTTCATAGGCACGCTGTTTTCCGTGCGCACCAATGATTTCATGACGCCGTTCTTCTCCGCCGTGGTGGCGCTTTCGCTGTGCGAGGCCGGCTACATGGCCGAGATCATCCGGGCCGGCATCAAGTCGGTGCCGTCTGGCCAGTCAGAGGCGGCGAGCGCGCTCGGCATGCCCTACCGCATGATCCTGAAGCGCATCACCTTGCCGCAGGCCATGCGCTTCGTGCTGCCGCCGACCGGCAATGAGGCGATCAACCTCCTGAAGATGACGTCGCTGGTGACGTTCATCGCCGTCGACGACCTGTTCTATACCGCGCAGAGCATCTATGCGCGCACCTTCGAGACCATTCCGCTGCTGATCGTGGTCGCCTTCTGGTATCTCGCGGTGGTCAGCATCATGTCGGTGGGGCAGCATTTCCTGGAGCGCCATTTCGGCCGCAGCGACGTCAGACGCGACCCCCTGACGATGCGCACCTTGCGCAACTTGATCAGCCTGCGCGGCGTTGCTCGATGAGTGATGTGAAGTCCGAAAATCGTGCCCGCTTCGGGGTGCCCGCCAACTCCATGGTGTTCGCGCGCGGCGTGCGCAAAACCTATGGCCAGCTTGAAGTTCTCAAAGGTGTCGACCTCGATGTACCGGAGGGATCGGTCGCCTGCATCATCGGCCCGTCGGGATCGGGCAAGAGCACGTTCCTGCGCTGCATCAACCATTTGGAAAAACTCAGCGGCGGCATCCTGCTCGTCGACAGCCAGTTCGTCGGCTACGACCTCCAGGGCGACAAGCTCTATGAGGTGAAGGACGATCTTCTGTGCCGGCGCCGCGCCGAGATCGGCATGCTGTTCCAGTCGTTCAACCTGTTCTCGCACATGACGGTGATGGAGAACCTGATCGAGGCGCCGACGCAGGTGCGGCGCATTCCAGTCGACCAGGCAAAGACCGAGGCGGAGGTGCTGCTGCGGCGTGTCGGCCTGGCCGATAAGGTAGACCGCTATCCCCGCGAACTGTCCGGGGGCCAGCAGCAGCGTGTCGCGATCGCGCGCGCCCTGGCGATGAAGCCCAAGGTGCTGCTCTTCGACGAGCCGACCTCGGCGCTGGATCCGGAACTGGTCGGCGAAGTCCTGCAGGTCATGCGCGACCTTGCCGAGAGCGGCATGACGATGGTCGTCGTCACCCACGAGGTCGGCTTTGCCCGCGAGATCGGCGACCAGCTCGTGTTCATGGACGGCGGCGTGATCGTCGAACGCGGCGCGCCGCGCGAGATGATCGCCAACCCGGTGTCGCCGCGCACCCGCGAGTTCCTGTCGCGGGTGCTGTAACGAGCGTTAGGGCCACCTCTCAGGCCGCCAACAGCGCCGGGCCTAGCCCCCGTATAATCTTGGCTAGCTCGACGCATTCCCCGTGCCGCGCATTGTTGCGTCGCCAGGCCAGGCAGATCATGCGCTGCGGCATCGGTTCCTGGAACGGCACGATCTTGAGGTCGGGGATGGTGCCGGCGGGGCCGGTCGCCATTTCGGGGATGAGCGTGACGCCGAGCCCGTGCGCCACCATCTGCAGGAGCGTGGTCAGGCTGGTCGCGCCATAGCTTGCCATCGCCACCGGCCGCACATTGCCGCAGACGGCCAGCGCCTGTTCGCGCAGGCAATGGCCTTCTTCCAGCAGCATCAGTCTTTCCAGCGCCGGGCTCTCGGGTGGAACCGGCGGCGAGGCAAAGGCCGGATCGTCCGACGGCACGGCCAGGAAGAACCGGTCGGGAAAGAGCGCCTCGGTGATCAGTCCTGGATGGTCGAGCGGAAGTGCCGCGATGAAGGCGTCGAGTTTTCGCGATGCGGTGTCTTCGACCAGGGAGGTGGTGACCGCCTCGCGCAATTCGAGCAGCAAGGCCGGGAAATGCTTCTTCAGTTCGGGCAAGGCGCGTGGCAGAAGATAGGGCGCGACAGTCGGGATGATGCCCAGCCGGAAGCGTCCCTCCATAGCCGTGCGGCCGCGCCGGGCCGTCGTTTCCACGTCACGTATGTCAGCCAGGATGCGCTCGATACGCGGCAACAGGGCGATCGCCTCGTCCGTCATGCGCACCGACTTGCCGCCGCGTTCGAACAGCCGGCAGTTCAGCCGTTGCTCCATTTCGGCGATCTGCGAGGACAGCGCCGGCTGGCTGACACCGGCAAGTTTCGCCGCACGCCCGAAATGCAGCGTCTGCGCCAGCGCGTCGAAATAATGCATCTGGCGAACTGTCAGTCCGATCATGCGGTCAAGCAGTCCGATCATGCGGTCAAGGCCATCATAAGAAAATCCTATCGAAATAAACAGGAAAGACAATTTGTTTTTATCGACGGTCTGGCCTAGGCTGGAATGGTTCCAGATTGGCGCGGGCCGCTGGCCGCCCCCAAAATCTCGGCAAAAATCAACCTCGGCAAATCAAACCTCGGCAAATTGGAGTGAGAGATGGACGCGAAAACCGACGACAGCAGCGCGGGCAAATGCCCTGTCGCGCATGGATCCGCCGGCCGGACCAACCGTGACTGGTGGCCGAACCAGCTTGACCTTGGGGTTCTCCATCAGCAGTCGAACCTGTCGGACCCGATGGGCGAGGACTTCGACTATGCCAAGGAATTCGCCAGCCTCGATCTCGATGCGGTCATCAAGGACCTGCACCAAGTGATGACGGATTCGCAGGATTGGTGGCCCGCCGACTTCGGCCATTACGGGCCGCTGTTCATCCGCATGGCCTGGCACAGCGCCGGCACCTACCGCATCGGTGATGGCCGCGGCGGTGCCGGAGCCGGCCAGCAGCGTTTCGCGCCGCTCAACAGCTGGCCTGACAACGCCAATCTCGACAAGGCGCGCCGCCTGCTCTGGCCGGTCAAGCAGAAATATGGCCGCAAGATTTCCTGGGCCGACCTGTTGATCCTCACCGGCAACGTCGCGCTGGAATCGATGGGCTTCAAGACCTTCGGCTTTGCCGGCGGCCGCGCCGACGTCTGGGAGCCCGAGCAGGACGTGGACTGGGGTTCGGAAACCAAGTGGCTGGGCGACGAGCGCTACTCGGGCGATCGTGAGCTTCGCGGCCATCTCGGCGCCGTGCAGATGGGCCTGATCTACGTCAATCCGGAAGGGCCGAACGGCAAGCCCGATCCGCTGGCCTCGGCCCGTGATATCCGGGAAACCTTCGCGCGCATGGCGATGAACGACGAAGAAACCGTGGCGCTGATTGCCGGCGGCCACACTTTCGGCAAGACCCACGGCGCCGGCGATGCCTCGCTGGTGGGCGCGGAGCCGGAAGGTGCCGGCATCGAGGCGCAGGGCCTCGGCTGGTCGAGCAAACATGCGTCAGGCATTGCCGGCGACGCCATCACCTCGGGTCTCGAAGTCACCTGGACCACGACGCCGACCAAGTGGAGCAACAACTTCTTCGACAATCTGTTCAATTTCGAATGGGAGCTGACGAAGAGCCCGGCGGGCGCCCATCAGTGGACGCCGAAGGGTGGCGCCGGTGCCGGCACGGTGCCGGATGCGCACAACCCATCGAAGCATCACGCGCCGGCCATGCTGACCACCGACCTCGCGCTGCGGGCCGACCCGGCCTATGAGAAGGTCTCGCGGCGTTTCCATGAACATCCGGATCAGTTCGCCGATGCCTTCGCCCGCGCCTGGTTCAAGCTGACCCATCGCGACATGGGTCCGGCGGTGCGCTATCTCGGCCCGTTGGTGCCCAAGGAAGAGCTGATCTGGCAGGACCCGATCCCGGCGCTCGACCATGAACTGGTCAACGAGCAGGACATCGCATCGCTGAAGGCCAAGATCCTGGCCTCCGGCCTGTTGGTTTCCGAACTGGTCTCGACGGCCTGGGCCTCGGCTTCGACCTTCCGCAACTCCGACAAGCGCGGCGGCGCCAATGGCGCACGCATCCGGCTGGCGCCGCAGAAGGACTGGGAAGTCAATCAGCCGGCCGAACTGTCGAAGGTGCTTGCCAGGCTCGAAGGCATCCAGACGGAGTTCAACACCGCGCAGACCGGCGACAAGAAGGTCTCGCTGGCCGACCTGATCGTGCTCGGCGGTGTCGCCGCGGTCGAGAAGGCCGCCAAGGATGGCGGCAACGACGTGAAGGTGCCGTTCACGCCCGGCCGCATGGATGCATCGCAGGAGCAGACGGACGTCCACTCCTTTGCCGCGCTCGAGCCGAAAGTCGACGGCTTCCGCAACTATGTCAGGGGCAAGCAGCCCATGTCGGTTGAAGCCATGCTGGTCGACCGCGCGCAGTTGCTGGGCCTGACGGCGCCGGAACTGACGGTGCTTGTTGGGGGCTTGCGGGTGCTCGGCGCCAACACCGGGCACTCAAAGCACGGCGTGTTCACCGACAGGCCGGGTAGGCTGACCAACGACTTTTTCGTCAACCTGCTCAGCATGAGCACGGTCTGGGATCCGGCTGCCGGTTCTGTTCCGGGTTCGGAAGAAGTGTACGAAGCGCGCGACCGCAAAACCAAGGCAGTCAGGTGGACCGGCACCCGTGCCGACCTGATCTTCGGTTCGCATGCGCAGCTGCGGGCATTGGCCGAGGTCTACGGATCGGCGGACGCCGGGCAGAAATTCGCCCGAGATTTCGTTGCGGCATGGACCAAGGTGATGAACGCTGACCGCTTTGACATCGCGGCCTGACCCGAGCTTGAGGACCTACGAAAGAGGCGCGGGCCACGGCCCGCGCCTCTTGCATTCAGGCTCTGGAATCAATCCTTCTCGAAGACACGCGCCTTGGCGACGACGCCGGCAATGGCGCCGCCGATCAGCGGTGCGACGATGAACAACCAGAGCTGGCTGAGTGCGGCACCGCCGGTAAACAGCGCCGGGCCGATCGAGCGCGCCGGATTGACCGAGGTACCGGTGACCGGGATCATGGCGAAGTGAATGCCCGCTAGCGTCAGGCCGATGACCAGGCCGGCAAACGCCGTCGAGTGTTTTTCAGCGGTAACGCCAAGGATCACCGTGACGAAGGTGAAGGTGCCGATCAGCTCCCACAGGAACGCCGAGCTCATGCCCCATTTCGTCTCGTCCCAGCCATTGGCGCCGAAGCCGCCGGTATGGCCGCCGGTCTGGCCGGAAACGATGATCCACAACGCCAGCGAGGCGATGATGGCACCGATGATCTGCGCGATCCAATAGGGGATGACGTCCTTGGCCGGCAGCCGGCCAGCCAGGAACACGCCGAGCGTCACCGCCGGATTGAGATGCGCGCCCGAAATCGGGCCGATCGCATAGGCCGCCGCGATGAGGCCGATGCCGAATGCCAGACCGATGCCTTCCTGGCCAAGTGGCAGCGCGCCGCCGAAGCCCCCCGTCACCACGGACGCCGTACCGATGAACACCAACAGAAATGTGCCTAGAACTTCCGCCAGATAAATCTTCATTGCCCTCTCCTCGTGACGATCCGCCGGTCCACGTTTTCCGCGCCGCGAATCATGACGGCAAGAGTATTCCCAACCGAAAAACTTGGAAAGCAGAGCTGTAGCGCCACACGCCGTCCTTCCGGCCGCCAGTTAAGAACATTAGAGATCTTGTATCTACTAGTCCGCCTGCTTCTAACCGCCGCGAAGATTTACCGGTCGGACAGGTTTCGCCGATCACCGCCAGCTTGCGCTCGCGGCGAAGCCGGGCGGGGTTCAATCCGGACGTGAAAGGCTTTAAGAGCAGACCGGATAATGTGCTCGATTGATGGAATGACGAATGCGACTGGGCGGACGGCTGGCTGCGGCGATTGAAGTGCTGGAGGACATTGGTCGGCGTCACCGGCCGGTGGCCGACGCGCTGAAGGATTGGGGCCTGTCCCATCGCTTCGCCGGCGGTGGGGATCGCGCCGCGATCGGCAACATCGTCTACGACGCGCTGCGCCGCAAGCGCTCCGCCGGCTGGTTGCTGGGCGAAGACACGCCGCGAGCCATCGGCTTCGGGGCGCTGCTGCTCGAATGGAGCCAGACGGCGCAGTCGCTCAACGCAGCGCTCGAAGGTGACAAATTCGCGCCGCCGCTGCTGAGCGCCACGGAACTTCAGGCAATGGCGGAACGCCGGCTTGCCGACGCGCCGCCCGCTGTTCGCGCCGACATTCCCGATTGGTGCGAACCGCTTTTCGAGCGGGCCTTCGGCGAGACATGGGTCGAGGAGGGCGCGGCGCTCGCCACACGTCCGCCGCTCGACATCCGGGTCAACACGCTGCAGGCCAATCGCGCCAAGGTGTTGGCCGAACTCGCGCAGACCGGTGCCAGTGCCGCACGGATCGCACCCTACGGCATCCGCATCCCGCCGATCGACGGTGACGGCCGGCATCCGAACGTGCAAGCAGAGCCGGCCCTCCAGAAAGGCTGGTTCGAGGTCCAGGACGAGGGGTCGCAAATTGCGGCGGCGCTTGCCGGCGCGACGGCTGGCATGCAGGTGCTCGATTTCTGCGCCGGCGCAGGCGGCAAGACGCTGGCGTTGTCGGCGGCGATGGACAACCACGGTCAAATCTTCGCTCACGATGCCGAAAAGGCGCGGCTGGCGCCAATCTTCGACCGCATTCGCCGCTCGGAAAACCGCAATGTGCAGGTCACCACCAAGCCGGCCGAGCTTGCCCCATTGACCGGCCACATGGACATCGTGCTGGTCGACGCGCCCTGCACCGGCAGCGGCACCTGGCGGCGGCGTCCCGACGCCAAATGGCGGCTGACGCAGAGACAGCTTGATGCCCGCAAGGGCGAGCAGGCGACGATCCTCGATGCCGCCAGAACCTACGTCAAACTCGGTGGCCTGCTGGTCTACGTAACCTGCTCCGTGTTCGACGAGGAGAACGGTGAACAAATCGCCGCGTTTCGCGAGCGGCACGGCGGCTTTGCCCCGGTCGATCATCGCCAGCTCTGGGACAGCCGTTTTCCCCGCCATACCGCCGCGATGCGGATCGGTGCCCTGGGTGGCATTTCGCTCTCGCCGGCGCTGAGCGGCACAGACGGATTTTATTTTTGCGCCATGCGCCGGGCGTACTGACGCTGTCGTTGACAGCTGCCCGCAGCGCCCCAATTGCAGATGCGCGGCGTTGCGCCGCCACAGGGTGAGTGCTTGCAAAGATATCTGTCGCTTCTGCTGTTCCTCGTCCTGGTGCTGGGCGGAGGCCTGCTGATCGGTTTCGCCACCTTGCCAGGTGCCTGGTATGCATCGCTGGCCAAGCCTTCCTTCAATCCGCCCAACTGGATTTTCGCGCCTGCCTGGACACTGCTCTATGTGCTGATCGCCGTGGCCGGCTGGCGGACATGGTTGCGGGACCCGGCCGGCACCGCGATGAAGATCTGGGTCGCTCAGCTTGTCCTGAATTTCCTGTGGTCGCCAACCTTCTTCGGCGCAAAAATGGTGGGGTCTGCTCTGGTCATCATCGTGCTTCTTCTGGCCGTCATCGCGCTGTTTATCGCAAGCGTCTGGACCCGCGATCGGCTCGCCGCTTGGCTTTTCCTGCCCTACGCGGCGTGGGTGGCGTTCGCCACCTTGCTCAACGCCTCGCTTCTTTGGCTGAACTAGGTGACGTTCGATGCGGTTTGCTGCAGTGCAGCAAAAGCATTTGCCTGCCGCTCATGCCTCTGCGATAAGCTTTCCCGGCAAACGTGAAGGCAACGGCGATGGCAGCAAAGATAGTACCGGCTCCGGACTATGAGGATCGCGTCAGGGCGTCCTTCGCCCGCCAGCAGGCGATGGCGACGATCGGCGCCGAACTGACATTGGTGAC
Source organism: Mesorhizobium sp. B2-7-3 (assembly GCF_006440715.1). Taxonomy (NCBI): domain Bacteria; kingdom Pseudomonadati; phylum Pseudomonadota; class Alphaproteobacteria; order Hyphomicrobiales; family Phyllobacteriaceae; genus Mesorhizobium; species Mesorhizobium sp. B2-7-3. The sequence continues at coordinate 4,821 of NZ_VFTY01000007.1, read as the reverse complement.
CCCCGGCATCATCGAGATCGAGATGCCTTATTCGGCGGCGCTGACCCAGCAGCATGGATTCCTGCATGCCGGCGTCATTTCGACGGCGCTGGACTCGGCTTGCGGCTATGCGGCGTTCTCGCTCATGCCGGAGAATTCCGGCGTGCTGACCATCGAATTCAAGGTCAACCTTCTGGCGCCGGGCCGGGGTGAGCGTTTTCTGTTCCGCGGTTCGGTGACCAAACCCGGCCGTACCATCATCGTTGCCGACGGCCAGGCCTATGCCTTCGCCACCGACGGCGAGGCCAAGCTGATCGCCACCATGACCGGGACGATGATGACGGTGCTAGGCCGCGATGGTATCGCTGGGTGAGTGGCCGGTTCGCCGCGGGCGAAGTTAATCGTGCCGGTGGCACGGAGCTGCCGCCGGCAGCGGCCATGCCGTTGGTCATAATGTAGCGCAAGCAGGAGGATCGCCATGACTGGCAACGTCGTGCGCATTGGCGGCAAGGATGTCCTCTTCGTCATGGCGGCGCGGGCCGAATATGGCCCGCATCTGCAGCGGCTGTTCACGCCGCTGATGACGGGTGTGGGCCCGGTCGAGGCCGGCGTGCGGCTGGGCGCTGAGCTCTCCTGGTTGAAATCGGACAAGGCATTGCCCGATCTGGTGGTATCGCTCGGCTCTGCTGGTAGCCGGACCCTGGAGCAGACCGAAATCTACCAGGCCGTCTCCGTCAGCTATCGCGACATCGATGCCTCGCCGCTGGGCTTCGAAAAAGGCGCGACGCCGTTTCTCGACCTGCCGGTGATCGTACCGTTGCCGTTGCGTATTCCCGAAATCAAGGAGGCGACACTGTCGACCGGCGGCGCCGTCATTACCGGCGCGGCGTACGAAGTGATCGCCGCCGACATGGTCGATATGGAGACCTTCGCCTGCCTGCGCGCCTGTCAGCTTTTCGATATCCCGCTCATCGGGCTGCGCGGCATTTCCGACGGCGCGGCTGATCTCAGGCACGTCGGCGACTGGACCGAATATCTGCACGTCATCGATGAAAAGCTGGCCGACGCCGTCATGCGGCTCGAACAGGCGATCGGTTCGGGCTTGCTCCGGCCGGATTCACCTGGTGACGAGGCGATACCGCTCTGAAAGTCAGGCGACGCAACCCATTGCGCAGACTCGTTTCTTTCTCTAAAGGCTCGCCATGACGACAGCCAATCACACCGACACCGTCCTGATTGTCGATTTCGGCAGCCAGTTTACGCAGCTCATCGCCCGCCGCATCCGCGAGGCCGGCGTGTTTTCCGAGATCGTGCCGTTCCAGTCGGCCGAGGCGGCATTCAAGCGCATCAACCCGAAAGCGGTCATCCTGTCCGGCGGCCCGGCTTCGACGTCCGATATCGGCAGCCCGCGCGCGCCGCAGATCGTCTTCGATGCCGGCGTGCCTGTGCTTGGCATCTGCTATGGCCAGATGGCCATGTGCGTGCAGATGGGTGGCGTCGCCGAAAGCTCCAACCATCGCGAATTCGGCCGCGCCTTTGTCGAGATCGAGAAGGACAGCCCGCTGTTCGAGGGCCTGTGGGCCACAGGCCAGCGCCATCAGGTGTGGATGAGCCATGGCGATCGCGTCATCGCCCTGCCGCCGGGCTTCGAGGTGTTCGGCAAATCGGAAAGCTCGCCCTTCGCCATTTTCGGCAATGTCGAACGCAGGATGTACGGCATCATGTTCCACCCCGAGGTGGTGCATACGCCGGATGGTGCCAGGCTGCTCAGGAACTTCGTCCACAACATCGCCGGCATCGAAGGCGACTGGACGATGCGCGCCTATCGCGAGCACGCGGTCGAGGCGATCCGCAAGCAGGTCGGCAAGGGCAAGGTCATCTGCGCGCTGTCGGGCGGCGTGGATTCCTCGGTGGCTGCCCTTCTGATCCACGAGGCGGTCGGCGACCAGCTGACCTGCATCCTCGTCGACCACGGCCTGATGCGCAAGGACGAGGCCGCTGGTGTGGTGGCGATGTTCCGCCAGCACTACAATCTGACTTTGATCCTGGTCGACGCCTCGGAAAAATTCATCTCTGCGCTGGAAGGCGAGTCCGACCCGGAAAAGAAGCGCAAGACCATTGGCCGGTTGTTCATCGAAGTGTTCGAGGACGAGGCCAAGAAGCTCGGCGGCGCCGATTTCCTGGCGCAAGGCACGCTCTATCCCGACGTGATCGAGAGCGTCTCCTTCACCGGCGGCCCCTCGGTCACCATCAAGTCTCACCACAATGTCGGCGGCCTGCCCGAGCGCATGAACATGCAACTGGTCGAGCCGTTGCGCGAATTGTTCAAGGACGAGGTGAGGGCGCTGGGCAAGGAGCTCGGCCTGCCCGAAAGCTTCATCGGACGTCATCCGTTCCCAGGCCCCGGCCTCGCCATCCGCTGCCCGGGCGGCATCACGCGGGAAAAGCTGGAGATCCTGCGCGAGGCCGATGCCATCTATCTCGACGAAATCCGCAAGGCCGGCCTCTATGACGCGATCTGGCAGGCCTTCGCCGTGCTGCTGCCGGTGCAGACTGTCGGCGTCATGGGCGACGGCCGCACCTACGAATTCGTCTGCGCGCTACGCGCCGTGACCTCCGTCGACGGCATGACGGCTGACTTCTACCACTACGACATGGCCTTCCTGGGCGCCGCCGCCACCCGCATCATCAATGAAGTCCGCGGCATCAACCGCGTGGTGTATGACGTGACGTCGAAGCCGCCTGGCACAATCGAGTGGGAGTGAAGGAGCGGCAATCGCGTAGATTCGGCGGCGATTTTCGCCATCGAGAATTGTTCTCGTGTCGTGTCTCACTTTCGCTGAACTGGTATTCTTCATCTCCAATCTGGCAAGTCCGATCTGCCCAAGTCCCTTACGAGGTAAAGACCTTTAAGAAGGAGGCTACGGCGTAAAACGGCGTGCACAAAGGCAAGATCTGCTTCGCGCCTTGTCATCCTTGGAGTGATCTGCGTTGGAGCGTGAAAATTCCGGATGTCCGGCTCGCCCGTGGCAGCGATCAAGGTCCAGCGTTAGTGCGCTGGCGGGCTCTCGTTACGCTGCCCCGCATCTTCTGCCGCGCTGGCTCATATCAGGCGTGCGCTCGTTCGATCTCACAAGCCGATCCGGGTGGCTGCAGCTCCTTCATGTTGAATATTAACCGTTCGCCCAAGTTGGACGTTGACGCTTCCTCCCCAGTAGAGTTAATAATCTCCTAATATAAGCATTGTCTAAAATCTCTTGATCGCAGACCGGCGATTTAGGCGATGCAATTGGGTTGGGAGACGCAGCGCTGCGACAACGCCGTCGCAGCCGCCATCATGCGATCATCATCCGCTAGCTCCAGCCGGCACCTGCTTGTCCGGCAGGCTCGCTGATGATGCGCCGCACTCGCTTTCAACCCAGCTGCGTGGCGACTTTGGGATCGGTGCTCGGACAGAGCGTGGTCGTACAGGACTATCAACAAACAGGCGTTGGGGCGTCTGCTACACAAACAGGGGTTGAAAATGGCTACTCAGGTCACCGGTGCCGGCGGCACCACGGCGTCATTCTCCAATACACCGCAGGCAAACGATGACACCTTCCTCTATTCGGAAGATGCAACCGGGGTCCTTGTCCTGAACGTTTTGGCGAATGATCTGGGTGGCGCAGCCAAACAGCTCTACTCCATCGACAACTCAATCCCAGAGAGCGGGTTGACGGCAACGAAAACGCCATCGCCAATAGACCTGCTCACGCGCGACACCACATACTCCAACGACAGTGCCGGCCTTGCCGGAACCACCGACACGAGTTTGCTTGGAGCGCGTATTTGGATGGCCAGCGATGGCACAATCCACTACGACACGGCGAGTATCGCTGGGCAGCTACAGGCACTTTCTGCGGGTGAGGTTCTCGTCGATAAGGTGACCTACGCTATTCAACTCGGCAACGGCACGCTGAGCTGGGCCACTGCCACCGTTCAGTTCACCGGCACGAATGACAAGCCCGATATCCATCTGGTGACGACCGACAGCGCGGCCGCGTCGCTGATCGAGACGAACTCGGCTCTGACGAAGAGCGGCACGCTGACTGTGAACGACGCTGACGTCTCCGACACAGTAACCGCAAGTGTCGCCTCAGTGTCGCTCGCCGGCACCCTTGGCGGCCTGAACAGCGCCGCCGTCATCGGCATGATGACGGTTTCACCGACCTCGCTGACGGCTAACCCTGGCGAAACCAACAATCTGGGCTGGACCTTCAATTCGGCGCCACAAGCCTTCGACTTCCTGGCTGTCGGCGAGACGCTGACGCTCACCTACACGATCAAGGCCGACGACGGCCATACAGGCACCGACATGCAGACGGTGACGATCACCATCAACGGCACCAATGACGCGCCGGACATCACCGTTGGTGCCGGCGACAGCGCTACAGCCTCGCTGACCGAGACCAATGCAGCCCTGATGAAGAGCGGCACCCTGACGGTGAACGATGCCGACCTCTCCGATACGGTGACTCCTAGCGTGACCTCAGTCTCGCTCGCCGGCACAACGGGCGGTCTGAACAGCGCCGCGGTGCTCGGCATGCTGACGGTGTCGCCGGCCTCGCTTGCCGCCAATCCGACCGACACGCACAATCTGAATTGGTCGTTCAACTCGACACCGCAAGCCTTCGACTTCCTTGCCCAAGGCGAGACTCTGACGCTCACCTACACGATCAAGGCCGACGACGGCCATACCGGCACCGACACGCAGACGGTGACGATTACCATCCACGGCACCAACGACGCACCGGTAGCGGTCGCGGACAGCGGCTCTGCCACCGAGGCCGGGATCACGGCGGG
>NZ_VFTY01000006.1:0-461492 GCF_006440715.1 Mesorhizobium sp. B2-7-3 | reverse complement strand
GGTGAGCGACGGGGCCGGCGGCTTCGACACCGCGACGCTCACGGTCACCATCCACGGCACCAACGACGCACCGGTAGCGGTCGCGGACAGCGGCTCTGCCACCGAGGCCGGGATCACGGCGGGCTCGGACGCGACCGGCAACGTTCTTGCCAACGACACCGACGTCGACAACACCCATGCCGAGCTGAGCGTCAGCGCGGTGACGGGCGGCACGGTTGGGTCGCCGCTGACCGGCCTGCACGGCTCGGTGACGATCAACGCCGACGGCAGCTACACCTACGTCATCGACAATACCGACCCGGCGGTTGACGCGCTCAACGCCAGCGGCACGCTGACCGACAGCTTCACCTACCAGGTGAGCGACGGGGCCGGCGGCTTCGACACCGCGACGCTCACGGTCACCATCCACGGCACCAACGACGCACCGGTAGGTGTGAACGACACCAGCGCCAGCCTCGGTGCTGTCGCGGCCACCGAGAAGGGCGGCACCCTCAACGCGTCCGGCGGCAACAACGGCACCGGCAACGTGCTGACCAACGACAGCGATATCGACAGCGCCGGCCTGACGGTCAGCGCCATCCGCACTGGTGGAGTCGAAAATGCGGGCTCGGCCGGCTTGGTAGGTGTCGGGCTGGTCGGCGCGCACGGCACGCTGACGCTCAACAGCAACGGCAGCTACACCTATGTCGTCAACGAGAACGACGCGACGGTGCAGGCGCTCAATACGGGCGGCTCGACCACGGACACTTTCAACTACACCGTCAGCGACGGCAGCCTGACCGATACGGCAGTTCTGACCGTCACCATCAACGGCGCCAACGATGCGCCGGTTGGTGTGAACGACACCAGCGCCAGCCTCGGTGCTGTCGCGGCCACCGAGAAGGGCGGCACCCTCAACGCGTCCGGCGGCAACAACGGCACCGGCAACGTGCTGACCAACGACAGCGATATCGACAGCGCCGGCCTGACGGTCAGCGCCATCCGCACTGGTGGAGTCGAAAATGCGGGCTCGGCCGGCTTGGTAGGTGTCGGGCTGGTCGGCGCGCACGGCACGCTGACGCTCAACAGCAACGGCAGCTACACCTATGTCGTCAACGAGAACGACGCGACGGTGCAGGCGCTCAATACGGGCGGCACGACCACTGACACCTTCAACTACACCGTCAGCGACGGCAGCCTGACCGATGCGGCAGTTCTGACCGTCACCATCAACGGCGCCAACGATGCAGCGGTTCTGTCGTCGGCCTCGGTCAACCTGACCGAGACCAACGCTGCAGCAAACATCTCGACCTCAGGCACGCTCACTATCTCGGACGTCGACAGCTCAACGACTTTCATCGCCCAGACGGCCAATGTTGGAACTTATGGAACCTTTGCAATCAACACGGCCGGTGCCTGGACTTACACCGCCTCTTCTGCTCACAATGAATTGGTCGCCAGTCAGCATTACACCGAGAATTTCGACGTGGTCAGCGCCGATGGCACTCACACTTCAGTACACATTGACATACTCGGCACCAACGACGCCCCGGCAATCGATCTCAATAGCGGAACGGCCGGGACATCCACAATCCTGAACTACACGGCGGGGTCCGCCGCTACAGCCATCGCCCCAGCAGCGACGATAACGGACATCGACTCCGCCAACTTCGGCGGCGGCTCGCTCACTGTCGGGTTCACGGCAAACGGCGCGGCCACGGACCAGTTGACCATCCAGAATCAGGCCCCCGGCGCTGGCCAGATCACCGTCAGCGGCAATAGTGTGAGCTATGGTGGCACACTCATTGGTACCTTCACCGGCGGCACGAACGGGTCGAATCTGGTCGTGACCTTCAATGCCAATGCCACCGCGGCGGCCGCGCAGGCCCTTGCCGATCACATCCTCTATGCGAACGCAATCAGCGGAACCATCGCAAAGAGCGTGACCTATACACTGGTGGACGGCGGCGGAACGGCCAACGGCGGCACTGACACAGGCACGGCAATAGCGACGATCAACGTGACGGGCGGTGATACAACGGCGCCGACGGTCGTCATTTCGCATGACAACAACGGTGCCAAGCAGACGATCACTTTCACCTTCAGTGAGGCGGTCTCGGGCTTCGACATCAATGACATCGCGCTGGTAGGCGCAACTGCGACAGCCGGGACCTTCATACATGTCGGCATCGACGGCACCGGGCACGACATCTACACCTTGGATGTTACGAAGCCAGTCGGCGGTGGCGCGCATACCGTCCAAGTCCTGTCCAGTGGCACCGGTACCTCATTCTGGACTGACATAGCCGGAAACCCTGGGGTCGGTACTCCAGCTTTTAACCTGCCCGCCGGCACCTCCGGCGAGCCTATCAACCTTGCTCTCACCGACCCATCACATGAGGGCGCGCTCATCACCGTCACGGTGAAGGATGTGCCTTCGGGCTGGACCATCGACGGCGCGATCCACAACGCCGACGGAAGCTGGACGATCCAGACCAACGACCTGCACGGGCTGACCGTTACCACGCCGGCCAGTTTCACCGGGGCAGCCGTGCTCGATGTCGAGATGACCTGGATCAATGCCGACGGCACCACGGGCACCGCATCGATCGCCGATAATGTCGAGGCCTACGCACCGGGTTCGCCGATCTTTGCCTGGTCCGGCGACGACGTGCTGACCGGCTCGCACGGCAACGATCTCTTCGTCTTCTCGCAACCGATCGGCGCCGACACGGTGCACAATTTCGATGCCGCGGCCGACCAGATCGATCTCATCGGCTATAACGGATTGGCGGACTTCGCCGACCTCCAGACGCATATCGCCGACGATGCCAACGGCAATGCGGTGATCGCACTCGGCGACGGACAGTCGATCACGCTGGACGGCGTGCATTCGGGCGCACTCACAGCCAGTAATTTCGTGTTCGACCAAACGCCTGTGGTCAACAATTCAGGCACCATGACGATCGGCGACGGTGCGTTGCTGCCGCTCAGCGGCATTGTCAACAACAGCGGCCTCATCTCGCTCGACTCGACCGGCAGCGATACGCTGCTGCAGGTCATCCAGCACGGCGTGACCTTGCAGGGGGGCGGGCAGATCCTGCTGTCCGACAGCGCCGCCAACATGATTTCCGGCACAGGGCCGGACGTCACTCTGGTCAACGTCGACAACACGATCTCGGGCGCCGGCCAGCTGGGCGGCGGCATGCTCAGCCTCGATAACCAGGGCACCATCATCGCCACCGGCTCGCACGCGCTGATCATCGATACCGGTGGCAGCGTCGTCACTAACTCCGGAACGCTCGAGGCAACGGGTTCGGGCGGCTTGACGGTCGCCGGCGGCCTGGCGAATTCAGGCATGCTCTGGGCCAATGGCGGCGACATCGTGATCCACGGCCAGGTTACCGGCGACGGCGATGCCACCATCGGCAATTTGTCGAAGCTGGAGTTCGGCGGCGCCTCGTCGACGGACGTCACCTTCGGACACGACGCTGCCGGCACGCTGCAACTCGACGATTCCTTCGACTACAGCGGACGGATCGGGGGCATCACCAATGATGACAGGCTGGACCTCGGCGATATCCTGTTCGGTGCGGGAACGACGGCCGTCTATCAGGCAAACCAGGATGGCAGCGGCGGAACGCTGACCGTTTCGGATGGCACCCACGGCGCCGCGCTGCATCTGGTCGGCAATTATGATGCGAACGCCTTCAAGCTTGCCGATGATGGCCAGGGTCATACCGTCGTTTCGTACAATCCGGCGGAATTCACGCTGACCGGCATCGGCAATGGAGCGATTTCAAGCGACTTCGTGGTGTGAGCGAAAAGGGCCGCCGGCTACGGCGGCTCCCTGGCCTGACGTGTATCGAGTGGGGTTCTGGAAGTGGATAGCAAGTCTCGAATTGTGAAGGATGCGCTTCGGGCATGCCGCCGCTATTTCCTGCTTGCGGCGGCGTTCAGCCTGGCGATCAACCTGCTCTACCTCGCTTCCCCCCTCTACATGCTGCAGATCTACGACCGGGTTGTCACCAGCGGCAGCGAAACCACGCTGGTGATGCTGACCCTGGTGTTGCTGGCAGCCTTCCTTTCGCTGGCGGGTCTCGACCTGGTCCGCGCCTGGATCCTGACGCGTGCCAGCGCCCGGCTCGACCGGCTGCTTTCGGCAAAGATCCTCGCCGCGTCCGTCGAGGCCCCATCGCCCGGTTCCTCGCCGAGCCAGCCGATCCGCGACTTCGATACGTTCAGGCAGGTCATCACCGGCAGCGGCATCCACGCTTTGTTCGATCTGCCATGGTCGCCCATCTACATCGGCATCATCTTCCTGCTGCATCCGTGGCTCGGCTTCTTCGCACTGGGCTGCTCGCTGCTCCTGATCGGCATGGCCGTGCTCAACGAGTATCTCGTGCGCTCGCCGCTGAAGCAGACCAACGAGCTGGCGACGAACAACTATAACTTCACCGAGATGAGCCTCAGGAACTCCGAAGTCGTTCGCGCCATGGGGATGATCGACGGTCTCATCCGCCGCTGGGGGCGCGACCGCAACCTCGCGCTGCGGCGCCAGGCGGAGGCAAGCGACCGTGCCGCCTTGATGTCGGGCCTCATCCGGTTCCTGCGGCTCACCATGCAATCGCTGATCCTCGGCCTCGGCGCCTATCTGGTCATCGAACGGCAGATTACTGGCGGCACCATGTTCGCGGCGAGCCTCCTGCTGGGCAGGGGGTTGCAGCCTGTCGAGCAGATCGTCGGCCTCTGGCGCAGCCTGATCCTGGCGCGGGCAGCGTTGGCAAGGGTCGAGAGGCTGGTCGACGGGGGCGCGCGCAACGAAAGAGCGTTCAACCTGCCGAAGCCCAGCGGCATGATTTCCGTCGAGCAGGTAAGCTTTGCAATTCAAAGCCAGCAGAAAGTGCTTCTGCGCGACGTGTCGTTTCGGTTGGAAGCAGGCGAGGCGCTCGGAATCGTTGGCCCCTCCGGCGCCGGCAAGTCGACCCTGGCGCGCCACCTTGCCGGCGTCATGCAACCCAGTCGCGGCACAGTCAGGCTGGATGGCGCCGACCTGTCGCAATGGGGGCACGACGCATTAGGTGATCACATCGGCTACCTGCCGCAAGATATCGAACTCTTCTCCGATACCGTCGCCGCCAACATTGGGCGCTTCAAGACCAATGTCGACCACGAGGTGATCGAGGCCGCGCGGCTCGCCGGCGTACACGAGATGATTATCCGCCTGCCGCAGGGCTACGAGACGCAGATCGGGGAGGGCGGCGCCGTGCTGTCGGGAGGATATCGGCAACGGATTGCTCTTGCCCGGGCGGTGTTTGGAACGCCGAAACTGATCATTCTCGACGAGCCGAGTTCCAATCTCGACGCCGATGGCGATCGCGCGCTGAGCGACTGCGCGATCGAGCTCAAGCGCCGCGGCAGCACTGTTATCATCGTCTCGCACCGGCCCTCGACCTTGGCGAATGTCGACAAGATCCTGCTGTTGCGCGATGGCGCCGTCGAGGCGTTCGGCATGAGAAACGAGATCGTGGCGCTGCTCAACCAGCGCGCGGCTCCAATGGCGGTGGCGACCCAATGAGCTGTGGTCGGAGAGATCGATGAGCGACAGTGCCCTCACTTACCATAGCCTGCCTGGCGAGTCCGGCATCCTGGCTCCGGAATCCATCCGGGTGCCGGCCTATATTGGCCTGCTGATCATAATGGCCTTTTTCGGCATTTTCGGCGGCTGGGCGGCCTTTGCCCCTCTGAACGGTGCCGTGCTCGCCGATGCCATCGTCAAGGTGGAAGGCAATCGCAAGAGCGTCCAGCACTTCGACGGCGGTACGGTGAAGGAGATCCGCGTTAAGGATGGCGACGTCGTCAGGAAGGGCGACATAATGCTGAAGCTGGACGACACCAGGATTCGGTCCGAGTTCAATCTCTATGCCCAGCAATATGCACTGTTGCGCGCAACCGATGCCAGGATCCGGGCCGAATTGGACGGCAGCCAGGCGGTTGCCTTTCCCAAGGACATACTCAAGGAGCACCAGGACTACCTCAAGGACGCAATGGCAAACCAGATCGCCGACTTGGAAAGCCAACGCGCCTCGATGGCCGGCGCAAGGCAGATCCTCGAACGGCGCATTGCCGAGCTCGAGGAGCAGATACGGGGCAAGCAGTCTCGGGTCGAATCCTACCGGGCCCAGCTCAAATCGACGATCGGCGAGAAGGCCAGCCTGTCGAAGCTGCTCAAGGCCGGTTTGACGACCCGCCCACGCGTCCTGGAACTGGAAAGGTCGGCCTCGGATTTGCAGGGCTTGATCGATGATAATCTCGGCGCCATCGGCGGCACCCAACAGAGCAAAGCTGAGCTCGAGAGCCAGATCGCACAATTGACCAATGAGCGCCGGACCAAATTGTCGGCCATGCTGATCGATACGCAATCGAACCTGTCCGACCTCATACCCAAGATGTTCGCCGCCCAGGCCGCCATGGACCGGGCCGAAGTGCGTGCGCCCTATGATGGCCAAGTGATGGATCTCAGCGTTTTCTCGATCGGTGCGATCGTGGCGCCGGGCCAGACCATCCTTGACATCGTGCCGACCGAGAATTCACTGATCGTCCAGGCACAGGTTCGCGTCGAGGATATATCGAACCTGCGTCCCGACATGGCCGCCGAAGTTCGTTTCACATCATACAAGCAGCGTTCGATACCCATAATTCATGGACGCGTCGCCCGCATTTCGGCGGATCGCATTACCGACACCAAGACAGGCTTTCCCTATTACCTCGCGGACGTAGCGGTCGATCCCGTGGAATTGGCCGCAGCCCCACAGATTGCGCTTTATCCGGGCATGCCGGCGTCAGTCATGATGGTTACCGAGCAACGCACGGCGCTCGACTACATTCTAGGCCCGCTGGTTGTGTCGTTCCACTCAGCGTTTCGCCAGAAATGACGGATCAGTCCATCACCGCACGCGGCGAGAACTCCCGTTAAACAAGTCGCGAAGAATGCGTGTCTCCGCGTTACGGCGCGCCTGCCATCTTGTGAAAAATCGAGGAGACACTCGGATATAGGTGCGGGCGTGGTGTGCGCGCTGAATTGGTTCAGCCGCTTGCCAAGCTCAATATCGAAGGCTCTATGCTGTCTCGAGTGATGTCGACCGTCGCAAGGGTGACAGGCAGCTTAAACCGTCGTGGGCCAGCGCTGCCCGGATTCAAGTAAAGCACGCCATCCACTGTCTCCATCCCCGGCACATGCGAGTGACCGGACACGATCAAGTCGATGCCCTGGGCAACCGGGTCGATCTGCAGCGTCTTGAGATCATGAAGCACGTAGATTGCTCGCCCGGCAAGACGTACGAGCTCGGTTTCCGCGTATGGCAGCGCCCAGCCACTGGTGTCCACGTTTCCTCTGATCGCGGTAACCGGCGCGATACAGCGAAGCGCCGTAATGATCTCAGGGCGACCGATGTCTCCTCCATGAATGATGTGGTCGACCCCGGCCAGGCAACGCGCCGCCTCCGGCCTCAGCAAGCCGTGCGTGTCCGAGATGACGCCAATTCTGAATGTCATGGCCCTGCCCTAAACGGTGAGGGTGGTGAAATCCGTTGCGATAAGGCTGTTCGCAAACGCCTGAACGGCTTCCGCGAGAATTTCTTCGTCGTAATAGCGGCCGGAGATGTGCGTAAGAACGAGCTGCTTTACATCGCTGGTCGCTGCCAGCGATGCTGCCTCCGCGGCTGTCAGATGTCCGTAGTCGCGCGCCATCGCTGCATCTCGTTGCAGGAATGTGGCTTCGATGACAAGCAGGTCCGCGCCGCTCACCTTGTCGGCCAATCCATCAGTGGTTTCGGTGTCGCCTACAATGACCAGCTTCTTGCCAGCCTCGGCTGGTCCGAGGACTGCTTCGGGAGCAATCGTTCGGCCGTCGGGAAGAGAAATTGAGCGGCCTTCGGCCAAATCTTTCCGGATCGGACCGTCTGGCACACCGAGAGCTACCAAGCGGTCCGAACGGAGGTGACGACGCGCCGGCGTCTCGAAGACGAAGCCATAGCTGTCGGTGTCGCGATGGCGAACTTGAAAGCAATCGACGGTGAACTCATCCACCTCGAACACGCGTCCGGGGGCAAGCGGCACGAGTTGCAGCGGGATCGGCGCGCGTCCCTTACCCCAAAGGCCAGCGAGCATGCGGGCGACGACGTCAAGAGTGTCTGCGCTGCCATGAATGGTCACATGGTTCTTGCTCTGCCGGAGCCGAAGCGTCGAGAACAAGCCTGGAATCCCGAGCACGTGGTCGAAGTGCGCGTGCGTGAGGAGCAGGCGATCAAGTCGCCTGAATCCGGCGCCGCTGCGCAGAAGCTGACGCTGGGTGCCTTCCCCGCAATCGACCAGCACCCGTTGACTGCCGGCTTCAACGAGCAGCGCCGGGTGATTGCGCCCGGCCGAGGGCACGCTGGCCGAGGTTCCGAGGAAGATAAGCCTGAAGGTCATGCGAGCAGTCTACCTCGCGGGCAACGAGACCTCAAAGCGGGCGAAGGAGCGGTCCTAGATAGACTTCGCGTAACCGGCTTGGAGCGACAAAAGAGTGAGCGTGAGCGCATTCGGCATCGCGTGTCGCGTATCGCGCCAGATTATAGGCAGTGAGATAGCTCACAATCTTCTCCGATCCCTCTTCAAGAGGGCTGCGTTACACCAGCACCTTTGCTCAAGAGAACGGACAGCCAAGGCCCTCCGTGTGGAAAGGGCAACGCTTTCACGCTTGCGGGAGCTGAGCCACTGTGGGGCGGATGACTCACTGTCAGGGCCTCAGGAACCGATAGGCGAGACGATCGGTCTTGCCCTTGATCGAAGGATCGAACACCTTGCTCGAGTGCGGATCATCCTTGTTCGCCAGCATGGTGCTTTCCGCGTCCAGGACGAAACCGGCCGCCTCCACCTCCTCGCGAACGGATGCAGGCTCGATCCGATGCAGCGACTGTGCCTCGCTCGTGCCGGCCCCGACGGCGGCGGCGTGGTCCACGATAACGTAGGAACCACCGGGCTTCAGCCGCTCATAGACGGCTCGATTGAAGTCGGCTGCCGTCGCGCCCCTGGCCTGAATCAGAGCGGTGTGGAGATCGTGGTAGAACAGATGCAGCCATATAACATCCGCTGGCTGCGTGACCTCCGGCATCGCCACAAGGTCCGCCGAGACGGCTTCGACGTTCTCTCGGCCCGGCTCCTTCGCGAGCGTCCGCATGCGGCCGACCGGATCGTCCTTGAAGTGGGCGACTTCGGCCGGCACGAAGCTGTAGACACGTCCTTGGGGTCCCACGATGTCTGAGAAGACGCGGGTCCAGTCGCCGTCGCCCGGGTAGACGTCGATGACGGTGAAGCCCGCATCTGCGCGTGCGAACCGGATCAACTCGGATAGCTTGGATTGGTCGTACATCGAGATCTCCTTTCGATTGAGCATTCGACGAGCGCCAGCGTGCGAGGGGGCGATCCACGGCTGATCCGCCGTCCACCACATTCGATGGCCGCAGACGGCCAGCGCTACGCCGATCCGGACGCGTCCATCTGCGAGGCGCGTGCCAGTGCTTGTGTGTCGACGTATTCCCGGATGTTGGTCAATCTGCCGTCCCGGACCGTGATGGCGAAGATCCAGTCGTCCTCGAACGTCTTGTTCGTGGCCTTGATCTTTCCCCTCGCGGAGCCGACGACCAAACCCGGCCGATCGCGGCGAAGAAGTCCTCCACGGTCTGGATGGTCTTCTCGATAGTCATGGGAATTTCCCTATTTCGCACGGACCGGATCACGCTCGGTCCGGTCTGTGCATCGTGACCCTGCCGGTGGGCACGTCGTGTTCATCGGTCGAACTTGACCAGGTCCTTAAAGATCAGATGACCCCAGCTATTTCCGCGCGCCTGGACCAGCAGCCCACCTTCCGAAAGCCCGCCAAGTTTGATCGGCGAGAAGCCGAGATTTTCCGCGAGCGTACCAATCTCCGCTGCGGCAGCGTCATCGTCGCTCGCCAGGAACACGACTCTCCTGCCGCCATGCACTGCTGGATCTTGGTCAAGGGTGGCAGCGCCCAAATGGTTGAAGCCCTTGACCAGTCGTCCACCGGGGAAAGCCTGCGCGATGAACTTGGAAGAAGGCTGTCCTCCCAGCTTCTCAGGGGGCACGCCGTAGGCATTGGTCACATCGACGATGGTCTTCCCCTTCCAGGTGGACAGCGCCTTCGCGACATCCGGATGGGACTCGAAACGGACTGCCAAAAAGATGATGTCCGCCTTGACCGCGTCCGCCAGCTTTTTGGGGATGATCGTAGGCCCGATCGCGGCCGCGTCCGCGGCAAAGCTTTCCGGGTCGCGCGTGGTTGCGACGGATACCTCGATGCCCTTGCGAGCAAATGCCTTGGCGAGGGCTCGGCCAATATTGCCGAAGCCGATAATTGTGTAGCTCATGATGTTTCTCCGATCTTGTGTGATGCCGAGGTCAGACCTGGGCCATGCCTCCATCAACGGCGAAATCTACGCCGGTGATGTAAGAGCTTTCGTCAGAAGCAAGGAAAGTGACGGCAGCCGCGATTTCCTCTGGCTTGCCCCTGCGACCCATTGGGATCTGTGAAGCAAACTGGGCGGCCGCTTGCTCGGCTTGCTCGGGGGTAAGGCCCGTCGTTGTCGCCAATGCCGGGGTCTCGATTGGCCCGGGACTCATTGAATTCACGCGAATTTTGCGATCTTTCAGCTCTAGTGTCCAAGCGCGCGCGAAGTTTCGCACCGCCGCTTTACTCGCTGCGTAGGCGCTGAACCCTGGCAGCCCCAATACGTTGGAGACCGAAGAGGTCAGGATGATCGAACCGCCGTCACTGAATAGTGGAAGCGCCTTCTGTACCGTGAAAAACAACCCCTTCACATTCACATCGAAGGTTTGGTCAAAATGGGCCTCAGTCGCTGCCGCGAGCGGTGCGATTGTCCCTGCGCCTGCGTTCGCGAAGAGAATGTCGATGTGGCCGTGTTTCTCTTTCACGACGGCATAGACCCGGTCCAGATCCTCCAAGCGCGACACGTCGCCTGCGACCGTCGTAACGTTTCTCTCGATGAAGGCCGCGGCCTCCTTCAGCTCTTTCTCTCGTCGCCCGGTGATCACGACGTGCGCGCCTTCTTCAACGAAGCGCTTGGCTGTCGCCAAGCCGATCCCGCTGCTTCCGCCGGTGATGACGGCGACCTTATTTTCTAACTTTTTCATGATCTTCTATCCTTCATTGTGTGAGCCAGACGCGGGAACGCGCCGGCGTCAGAGTTGCGCCAGGCCGCCATCGACGGCGACCTCGCTGGCAGTCATGAAGCTGCTGTCCGACGACGCGAGAAAGGCAGCCACCGCCCCAATTTCCGCCGGATCGGCCATGCGCTGGAGCGGAGTCATCGAGGCGAAGACCTTCTGTCCTTCCTCGCCCAGCGCTTCCTTCGCGAGTTCGGTCGCCGTCGCCCCGGGCGACAGCACGTTTACGCGGATGCCGGTCCCCTTCAGGTCCTCCGCCCAGGTCCGCGCGAGGTTGCGCACTGCCGCCTTGCTCGCGCTGTAGGCAGTGAACCCCGGGGCGCCCGTGGTGCCGGCGCTCGATCCGGTCACGATGATCGAACCGCCCGGGCCCATCAGCGGCAGCGCCTTTTGGACCGTGAAGATCGTACCCTTCACATTGGTGTCGAAGGCTTCGTCAATGTGCTCGGCGGTGATCTGGCCGAGCGGAAGCGGGCCTCCAGCCCCGGCATTGGCGAAGACGATGTCGAGGCTTCCGCGCTCGGCCCTCACCGCAGCGTAGAGCCGGTCGAGGTCGGCCTCATCCGAGACCGAGCCTTTCACCGCGCGGGCATTGGGCCCGAGGTCCGCCACAGCGGCGTCGAGCGCTTGCTGCCGGCGGCCGAAGATGAAGACGAAGGCGCCTTCCTCGATGAAGCGCTTTGCAGCGGCGCGGCCGATGCCGGTAGCGCCGCCGGTGATCACGGCGGTCTTTCCATTCAGTCTGTTCATGTCGTGCGTCCTTCGTTTCGCCATCTCGGGTCTTTGGCTGTACGGTGGGTCAACCCGAGAGCCTGAACATGGGATCGCCGAAGTCGGGCGGTGAGTGCGGAATCGTGCACATCGGTGGTGCGAAAACGATCCAGTCAGACGATTGAACGCCGCAACAGTCGCGCACATTGCGGCTCGGCGTGCTAGAATGGGCTTCGGAAGGCGCAGCTGGCGGCGCGGGAATGCACCATGATTGACTGGGATGACGTTCGCTACTTTCTTGCCGCCGCGCGCGGCGGCTCAGTACGGGCTGCCGCCGAGCGCCTCGGGGTGTATCACTCGACCGTGCTGCGACGCATCGCTCAACTCGAGGAACGCCTCGGGACGCGGATGTTCGAAAAGCTGCCTTCGGGCTACCGCCTGACGGCTGCGGGCGAGGAGGTCCTCGAGCTCGCGAACCAGATGGAAGCGTCGTCGCACCAGCTGGAGACGCGCGTCTTCGGTCGCGACCAGAGCGCGCGCGGGCTTTTGCGGGTGACAGTTCCACCGTTCCTCGCCACACACCTGCTCATGCCGGATCTCGCCGACTTCGCGCGTATGCATCCGGATATCGAGATGGAAATCTTGACCACTGGCGAGGTGGCGAATCTGACAAACCGAGAGGCCGACGTCGCGATCCGCATTGTCGCCGACCGCAAGACCCTGCCGCTCAATCTTCACGGCCTGAAGGGACCGGAGGTGTTCAGCGGCGTCTACATGTCTCGCGATCGACTAGCCGCGTTGCGTGCGGGCACGCCTAATCCCCTCCGATGGATCGTAATAGACAATTATGGAATTCCGGACTGGGCGCGCGAGGGAGAAGTTCACATCACGGGATCTCCGTTCAGGACTCCGGATGCCGAGACGCAGATCATCGCGGCGCAGCAAGGGATCGGGATGACGAAACTGCCGTGCTTTGTCGGAGATACCGACCCCCTGCTGGTGAGGGTGCCGGGCACCAACCTGCCCACGCATGGGACACTCTGGATTCTCACGCAGGGGGAGACACGCAAGACGAAGCGCGTTCGGCTTTTCACGGAGTTCGTGTCCCGCAGGCTCGCCGCGTACGCTCCGCTTACCGCGGGACTGTCCGTAACGCGTGACTAACGCCCGTCCGGGACCTGGCGGTTCGCCTGCCCTCCATGAGACATTTCGGGGTCTCGATCGTCCATCAAAATTTTGGGTTGGTTGCCCGCCAGGCCTCGTACTCTTCGGTCGCACTTGGGTGCAGCGGATAATAGCGTTGCAACGACCCGCCCTCCATGAGCTTCATGCGTGAGAACTCCTCCCAATCGTGATGCTTCTGGGATTCTTCGATCACCTTCGCGGCCATCGCAACGGGTAGCACCACCACCCCGTCATCGTCGGCGACGATGATGTCGCCGGGGATCACGGTGACACCGCCGCAGGCAATCGGAACGTTGACGGCATTGGGATAAATGCTGGTTTGCACATGGTAGTTGGGCGTCCAGCCGCGCAGCCATAGGGCCAGATCGAGCTTTTCGACATTGGGCCGGTCGCGCATGCAGCCGTCGATGACGATGCCCGCGCCGCCTCTGCCCTTGAAATACGTCGACATCATATCGCCGAAGACGCCCGAACTCATGTCGCCGCGCGCATCGACCACGACCACATCCCCTTCCTGTGCGTGGTACAGCACATGCCGGTGCAGCTGTGTTTCCGGATCGGCATATTCTCCCTCGTTGAAAAGATCGGGCCGCTGCGGCAGGAACTGCAGCGTCAGCGCCGGTCCGACGATCGATCTCCCGTGGTTCTGCGCCACCGGGCCGACCATATGCGGATTGCGGAAGCCCATATGGCCAAGCGTGCCGGCAACCGTCGCGGCGCCGATCTCCTTTAGCGCGTCGATCAGATCCTTCGGCGGCCGCGTGATGTCGGAACTATGCGTCATTGTGGACTCCGATTGAAAGGGAACTACCAGTTCGTGACAGAACCATCGCGGCGCTTGAGGTGGGGCGCTTCCCAGAAACGGAAGCTCTGCGCCTGGACGGCCTCTTCGTTGACCTCGACGCCGAGCCCCGGCAGATTGCCGACGGGGTAGTCGGGGCCGTCGAGCCGTGGTTGCACCGGGAAAAATTCGGAATTGTCGAAGCCAAGCCTTGCTTCGGGGGCCCTGGTTTCGAGCCACGCGAAGTTGGGGACCGCGGCGGCCAGATGCACGGTCGCGGCCGTGCACACTGGACCAAGCGGATTGTGCGGCATCAGGTCCACATAGTGCGCCTCGCTCCAGCCAGCGATTTTCATTGCCTCGGTGAACCCGCCGGCATTGCAGATATCGAGCCGGTTGAACTGGTGGATGCCGCGCTCGATATAGGGCAGGAACTGCCACTTGCTGGTAAATTCCTCGCCAATGGCGAAGGGGATGTCGGTCATCGTGCGGAGGGATTCGTACGCTTCTGGCGTCTCGTCGCGTATCGGCTCCTCGAGGAAATCGAGCACGCCGCGGTCGAGCTTGTTGCAGAAGCTCGCCGCCTCCGCCACCGACAGCCGATGATGATAGTCGATGCCGAGGACGACATCGTTACCCAGGGCCCGGCGCGCCTTGTTCAGCATGGTCGCGGTAGCGCCGATCGACTCGCGTGGCTCGAAAACATCCCTGCTGTTTTGCCCGACGGGAAAGAAGCGGATCGCCTGCCAGCCTTGTGCGCGCAGTTCGCGGGCCCGCTCGATGGCAACATCGCCCTCGGCTTCGTCTCCGGTCGAGGCGAAGGTGGGGATCCGGTCGCGCTGCTTGCCGCCCAGCAATTCGTAGACCGGCACCCCCAGCGCCTTGCCCTTGATATCGTGGAGGGCGATATCGATGGCCGAAATAGCTGCCTGCAGAACCCGACCGCCTTCGAAATACTGGCTGCGATAAACCTCCTGCCAGACCCGCCCGATCTGCATGGGATCGCGGCCGATGAGAAACTCGCGATAGTGCTCGATCGCGCCGGCCACGGCCTTCTCGCGGCCGCTCAGGCCGCTCTCGCCCCAGCCGAAGATGCCCTGGTCGGTCTCGACCTTGACCAGCATCTGATTGCGCGTTCCCACCCATGCCGGATAGGGTTTGATCGCCGTGATCTTAAGTTTCGTAGTCATCCACGCCCGCGTCCCACACGCATCCGCCCTGTCTCAGTCGACCTCGAGAGCCATCTCGGTCTCACCGTCGAACAGATGCATCCGCTCCTGGTCGAACTCGAGCCAGATCCGCTCGTCGGGCGCGACGGCAATGTTGGGCGGCACGCTGACGTTGACGATGGCACCGGACAGGAACGCCTGCACGAAGGTGACGTCTCCGGTTGGTTCCACCGTGTAGACCTTGGCCGGGATGCTGCCTTGCACGGCGCTCTTGTGGAGCTTGATCGTCGAGTGGCGTGCGCCGAGCACGATTTTCCTGGTCGTTGCCCCCGTGACCTTCTGGACGTTGCGCGGCGAGAGCCCGAGGCTCCAGCCCTCCGCGCTGGTCAGCACGGTGTTGCCGTTCGCCGTCGATGTCTCCAGCGGAATGAGGCTCATTGCCGGGCTGCCGATGAAGCTGGCGACGAACATGTTCACCGGATGGGCAAAGACCTGCGCCGGTGAATCGTATTGCTGCAAGAAGCCGCCGTTCATCACCGCCATCTTGTCGGCCATGGTGACGGCTTCGAGCTGGTCGTGCGTCACATAGATGATCGTCGCCTTGAGGTCCTGGTGGAAGCGCTTGATCTCCGACCGCATCTGTACGCGCAGTTTCGCGTCGAGGTTGGAGAGCGGCTCGTCCATGAGAAACACCGCGGGATCGCGCACGAGAGCACGGCCCAGCGCCACACGCTGCTGCTGCCCGCCCGAAAGTTCGCGCGGCTTGCGCTCGAGCAGGTGCGTCATGTCGAGCACGCGCGCCGCTTCCTTAACCTTCTTGTCGATCTCGTCCCTGGGCAGTTTGCGCATCTGTAGCGGGAACGCGAGGTTCATGTAGACCGACTTTTGCGGATAGAGCGCGTAGTTCTGGAACACCATTGCGATGTCCCGGTCCTTGGGGTCGAGATCGTTGACCACCTGGTCGCCAATGAGGATGTCGCCCGATGTGATCGGGGTCAGCCCGGCAACGAGATTGAGCGTGGTCGTCTTTCCGCAGCCTGAAGGGCCGACAAGCGCAACGAACTCGCCGTCGTTGACCGTCAGTGAAACGTCGTTGACGGCCTTGAAGCCGCCATAGGTCTTGACGAGATCTTTGAGGACCACGTGGGCCATCGGCAACTCCCTAATGCTTGACCGCGCCTTCTGTCAGGGCGCGTACGAAGTATCGCTGCAGGACGAGGAACAGCACCACGACAGGCACGCTCATCATGAAGCTCGCCGCCATCAGTCCCGGAAAGTCCGTCGTGTTTTCCGAGAAGAAGCGCTGGATGCCGACCGGCAGGGTCAACTGTTCATTTTTGGAGAGGAACGTGTAGGCGTAGATGTACTCGTTCCACGCGCCGATGAAGGAATAGATCGCGGTGGCAATGATCCCCGGCGTCGAGAGCGGCATCACGATCATGATGAAGGCCTGGAACCGTGTTGCCCCATCGATACGCGCCGCCTGCTCGAGCTGCACCGGGATGTTGTCGTAAAAACCCTTGAGCAGCCAGATCGCCAGGGGCAGGCCGAAGGTGAGATAGGTCAGGATCAGCGAGCCATGCGTGTTCACCAGCCCGATCGCACGCATCAGGATGAAGAGCGGCACGAGAAAGATCACCGCTGGGAACATGTTGCGCAGCAGCACGGCGAAGAACAGGAAGTTCCGGCCGGGGAAGGTGAAGCGCGAAAACGCATAGGCCGCGGGGACGGCAACGATCACCGAAAGGATTGTCGTGACGGTCGACACGAACAGGCTGTTCCAGAAGAAGCGCAGGAAGTCCTGGCCGACGCTGTTCTGCGGATCGAGCAGCTTCTTGTAGCTGGCAAGCGTAGGCTCGTTTGGCCACCATTGCGGCGGGAATTGCGTCGCCGCGAAGCCGGACTTGATCGAGGTGATCAGCATCCAGATCATCGGCACCGCGGTGTAAATCAGCATGAACAAGAGGAAGATGCGCCCGGCCCAGCGCCATCCGTCGACGCGCATGCGGCGATGGGGCCGGCCTCGGGAGGCTGTCTCTGCAAGCGTGCTCATGTGCTCCCGTCTTTCCGCTCGTTGCCGCTTAGCGCCCGGACGTAGAAATAGCCCAGCGTCATCAGGATGAGGAACAGGAGCACCGAATAAGCCGATGCCACGCCCCAGCGCTGGCGGCCGAAGGCGAGCTCATAGATGTGGGTTATCCAGATATGCGATGCGTTCGACGGCCCGCCTGCGGTCATGATCCAGGGGATGATGAAGGAATTGAAGTTGGCCACCGCGAGCAGCAGAATCGTCACCACCGAGACGTTGCGCAAGTGCGGGAAAGTAACGTGCCAGAAGCGCTGCCATGCATTGGCCCCGTCGACCTTGGCGGCCCGCAACAATTGCTCGGGGACTGTCTGCAGGCCGGCCATCATCATGATCATGGCAAACGGAAACTCGCGCCAGATATTGACGACGATCAGGGAGGGCAGCACCGTGCTGACGTTGTCGATGAAATTGGGTGGCCGGTCAGTCAATCCGAGGCCGACCAGCACCGCGCCGATGATGCCGAAATCCGAATGGTAGATCCACTTCCAGATATAGGAGGCGGCAACGGCGCTGATCACCCAGGGAATGATCAGGATGGCGCGCAGGACGCCGCGGCCGACAAAGTCTCGGTGCAGCGCCAGCGCCGTGGCAAACCCCAGGACAAAGGAGATGAAAGTGGATCCGAATGTCCAGATCAGGGTGTTCCAGGTTACTTTCCAGAACACATCGCTGGTGAGGATGGTGGTGTAATTGTCGAAGCCGATGAAGGTCTTGTCGCGGAGCTGCAGACCGGGGGGCGTCTTATAGAACGACAGCTCGATCGTGTAGTAGATCGGATAGGCGATGACGACGAGCATCACGGCGATCGCCGGGAGCACGTATGCGTAGTCGGCGCAATGGGCCCAGATGTTCCGCAATGCGCCTGACCCGCCGGGTTGCGATTTTCGGCGAGCCTCGGCCTTGCCGGTCACGATCGTCACTGTGGCGTGCCCTTGTTTTTCGAAAAGAACCGGCTGCGCTCTTGGCGCAGCCGGTTCGCAGGTCAGGTTGGGACTAGAGCCCGCCCATTAGGTCTTTCACCTTCTTGGCCGCATCGTCCGCTGCCTGGTCGACGGTCATCGCGCCGGTCAGCGCATTCTGCAGCATGTCCGGGACGATGATATTCATGATCTCGGGGGATTCCGGCAGCGCCGGGAAGGGGATGCCATAGGGCAGCATCGAAGTCGTGACATCGAGGAACTTGATATGGTCCAGACGTTCCTTCATCCATTTGGTCTTGAAGCCGTTAAGATTGCCCGGGTTCGAGCCGGCATAGGCCATCTTCAGCGACCATTCGGGGCTCGCCCACATGCAGATCATCGCCTTCGCGGCCGGCTCGTCCACCTTGCCACCCTCTACATACTCGGGCTTCAGGATGTGAATGTTCGAGCCGCCGAACACGACGGCGCGCTTGCCGTCAGGACCGGTCGGGATCAGGCCGTAGCGCATATTGTCGATGACGGTCTGCGCCTTGTCCTTGTCGGTCCCGGTCGCCTTGGCCTGCAGGTCGAGCATGACGTTGTAGTCGGACGGGTGGGAAACCATCATGCCCAACTGGCCGGCGACGAACAGAGGCTGGTTGTCGGCCTGCTGGTTGGTGAGCGCCGAGACCGGAACCGACTTGTCGCGGACATACATGTCGTATGAGGCTTGCAGCGCCGCCTTGCTCTGCGGGCTATCGAGTTCCACCTCCTTGTAAGTCGGGTTCGCGGTGGCTTCGTCGAAGACGCCGCCGCCATAGGCCCACAGCTGTGGCATGAAGCGATAGGGCGTATTGCCGGCATTCTTGCGAGCCACGAGGCCGTAACCGGCAATGCCGAGCTTGTCGTGGATCTGCTTGGAATATTTGACGACGTCGTCCCAGGTTGCGGGAGCCTTGTCCGGATCGAGACCCGCACGCTTGAAGATGTCGGCATTCCAGATGAACGCCATCGTCTCGTTGTTCGTTGGAACGCCGTATGTGACCCCATCCCAGGTCACGGCCTTCATGGCGCCGGGCCAGAAATCCTCGGTCGAATAGCCCACATCCTCCGGCTTGAGCGGCTGCAGATAGCCTTTCGAGGCGAATTCGGTACCGCCCAGGATTTGCAGGCGCACCGCCATCGGCGCGGCATTGCCCAGGAGCGCGGTGCGGAACTTGTCGAGAAGGTCGTTATAGGTGAGGGCCTGTTCCTCGAGCTTGATGTTCGGATAGGTCTTGCGGAAAGTCTCGAAGAAATCCTTGTAGTACTGGCGCAGCAGGTCGGGATCGCCCTCGAACACGCCCTGATACCAGAAAGTCAGTCGCCCCTTGTAATCCAGCGGCGTGACCTTGGCGCAATCGCCGGCCGTGTCGAAATCCTGTGTTCCCGCGATGGAGCGCACATATTCGGGCGACCATTTGCTGAGGTCGACCGGTGGCGCACCCAACGCCGATGTGGACATAAGTGATGCCGTCAAAATACCGACGACAGTGCCGCGCAGGACCGCACTGCCGAGCATGATCCTCGTCATAGGTATCCTCCCTGGTTCTCCGCCCTGCGATCGCGAGGATGGTTATTGCAGTACGGTGTATCCTCTCGACCACTTGGTACGTTTTCAGAACATGGATTGCCTGTCAACGCACGAGATCGTACATTGTTTATGGGAACCGTGCGTGATATCGGACAGACTGTGTATTAATTTGGGGAGCCGGCCCTTGGCCGAAACAGACGATTTCAAAGCAAAGCCACCCCCGGGGATCGACGCCACCGGAGCCTCCAGCGAGGGTGCCTCGCTTTACGAACTGATCAGGGAAGACATCATCGAGGGACGGCTCGCCGCCAACGAACGGCTTGTTGTGACCGATCTCGCCCGCCGCCACGGCACGTCGACCAATCCCGTGCGCGAGGCCCTGCAACTGTTGCGGGGCGAGGGGTTCGTCATCTTTTCTCCCAACCGCGGGGCGCGTGTAAGGCCCATCGATCAGGATTTCGTCCGCGATATCTACGAGATCGGAGTTCTGATCGAGCCAGCCCTGACGCGATGGTTTGTAGGTATGGCCACCGGCGAGGACATCGCCGAACTCGAACGCATACAAGGCCTGATCGAAGAGAACAATTTCGCCGACACGTTCAGGCACAGTGAACTGGATACCGCATTTCACACGGTGATGTACCAGCGGCACTATAACCGCCATGCCGCCGAGCTCTGGTGGAAGCATCGCGAAGTGCTGCGAGCGGTGAGCCGGCGTTTCAATTTCACGCTCGCGCGGCGTGCCGCGATCATTCGTGAGCATCGCGAACTCATTGCGCTCATCAAGACCGGGGAGGCCGACAAGGCAGCCGAACTCATCTCCCGCCACGTCGAGGGTTCCGGCCGGCATGTTCTCGAACAGATGCGTGCACGCAACGCCGCTCGGGCCGGATAGGACGAGGGGTCAGGTCTGGAACAGCGTGGTTGACCACTAGTGAAAAGGCAGTTGAAATGAAAATCACGAGCGTTCGGCCGTGGCTGATCAAGTCTGGTGCTTCCTATTGGGGGGAATTCCTGTTCGTCGAGGTAACGACAGACGAGGGAGTGAGCGGCTGGGGAGAGATCACCACCACCACGAAGCTCGCCAACCGCGCCCTCTGCACGATCCTTCGACAGATCGGAGCCGCCGTGACAGGCGAAGATCCGGCGCGTATCGAATGCCTCTGGCACAAGATCTTCCGCGGCTTCACCTATATGGGTAGCCGTGGCGCCGCGGTCGAATGCGTGAGCGCGATCGACATAGCCCTCTGGGACATCAGGGGCAAAGTCCTCGGCAAGCCGATCTACGAGCTGTTGGGCGGGCCGGTCCGCGATGAGATCGCGCTCTACACCCATCCCAACCAGGCCAAATTCACCAGCAAGGACGCTGTGGTGCGCGAAATCCTGGACATCGTCGAGTCCGGACATACTGCTCTCAAGTTCGACCCCTTCCCCCACCAGGGTCGCGATGCCGACGGTGTGTCGCGCGAACAGCGGGACGGCTATCTCGACGGCGGCATGACCCGCAAGGACGAGCGCGAGGCTGCCGAACTCACGGCTCTGATCCGCGAAACGGCAGGCCCCGACATCGACATCCTCATCGATGCGCACGGCCGCTTCGATGTTCCGACCGCCATTCGCCTCTGTCGCAGCCTCGAGGAGGCCGGCCAGATCGACTGGTTCGAGGAGCCATGCCCGCCCGAGAGCCTTAACGCCCTCAAGCAGGTTCGCGAGAAGGTCAGTGCCGCTATCTCTTGGGGCGAGCGTGGCCACACAAAGTGGGATTTCGTGCCGGTTCTCGAGAACAAGCTCGCCGACTACATCATGCCTGACGTCACCTGGACCGGCGGAATTACCGAACTCAAGAAGATTTCCGCTCTGTGCGAAGCCTACTACATCCCAGTCTCGCCCCACGACGCCGCGGGACCGATCAACGTGGTTGCGGGAGCGCAGGTGATGATGACCGTTCCGAACTTCTACAAGCTCGAAACGTCGGAGTGGAATTTGGGCAAGTACGATCATCTTATCGACAAGCCGCTCGATGTTTCGAACGGTAGCCTCAAGCTCTCGTTGAGGCCGGGTCTCGGCATTGAGATGAACCGCGATTACCTGCAAGCCCATGAGATCGAACTGGGCTAGCAACGCAATCGGCAGCATGCGGGCGACGACCCGCAAATCAGAACGGGGATAAGTCATGCCAAAGACGGATGGAGCCGACGAGGCCCTCAACCGGGTCAACACCAACTCGAAGCCGTCCGAGCTTCGCATCACCGACATGCGGGTGGCCGAGATCGTCGGTGCGCCGTTCACCTCGGCGCTGCTCAAGATCTATACCAATCAAGGCATCGTCGGGCTTGGCGAGGTGCGCGACGGCGCCAGCGCCACCTACGCGCTGATGCTGAAGAGCCGGCTGCTTGGCGAGAACCCCTGCGACATCGATCGCCTGTTTCGCCGCATCAAGCAATTCGGCGGGCACGGTCGGCAGGGCGGCGGCGTCTCGGCGGTCGAGATCGCGCTCTGGGATCTCGCCGGCAAGGCCTATGGCGTTCCCATCTACCAGATGCTCGGCGGCAAGTTCCGCGATCAGGTGCGCGTCTATTGCGATACCGATGCCGAGAAACCGAGCGGCACCGAAACCGGAAAGCGCCTCAAGCAGCGCATGGACCGTGGTTTCACCTTCCTCAAGATGGACCTGGGCTTGATGCAGATCGCCCATGTCCCGGGCGCCGTATCCGCGCCCGCCGGCGCGCTCGAAGGGTTTCATGCCAACCCGCGCGGCCGTGGCGGCACGCTTGAGGAGCGCAAGGCCCGCAATCTCGCCTACGACGCGCAGAACGTGCAGCACCCGTTCACCGGCCTGCATTTCACCGAGAAGGGGATCGACCTGCTCGAGCAGTACATCCACGAGGTTCGCGAGGTGATTGGATACGAGATCCCGCTCGCCATCGACCATGTCGGCCATATCTCGCTGCAGGACGGCATACGCCTGTCGCGTCGCATCGAGAAATACGTACCGGCCTGGCTGGAGGATGTGATCCCCTGGCAACACACCGAGCAATACCGACAATTGCAGGGGGCCACCACGGTGCCGATGTGCACCGGCGAAGACATCTACCTCAAGGAAGGCTTCGAGCCGCTGCTCAAGAGCGGCGGCCTCTCCGTCATCCACCCGGACCTGCTCACCAGTGGGGGTATTCTCGAGACCAAGAAGATCGGCGACATGGCGCAGGATCACGGTGTCGCCATGGCCATCCATATGGCCGAAAGCCCAATCGCCGCGATGGCCGCCGCGCATGTCGCGACCGCTACCGAAAACTTCATGGCCCTCGAATACCACTCCGCCGATGTCGAGTGGTGGGACGATATCGTCACCGGCCTGCCCAAGCCGCTCGTCAAGGACGGCTCCATCACCGTGCCCGACAAGCCGGGGCTGGGCATAGACGATGTGGTCGACGAGGTGATCAGCCAGCACCTGCAGCCCGGTGTCACCGGGATATGGCAATCCACCGAGCATTGGGACAATGAATATAGCTGGGACCGGACCTGGAGTTAGCCCAGACTCCTGCCCTCACTCTCCTTGGCTCACAGGGCCGACGACTGACCATTCTTGTCGACCTCTCCCAAGGGAGAGGCGAAGAAAGAAACGGACGAAACCATGATCTATGAACTGCGCATCTATGACTGCCTGCCGGGCAGGCTGCCGGCTTTGCTCAAGCGCTTTTCCGACCAAACGCTGGCCATCTGGGAGAGGCATGGCATCCGCCAAGCCGGGTTTTTCACCACGGTGATCGGCGAAAACAGCAATCGCCTCACCTATTTCCTAGCCTGGGAATCACTGGCCGAGCGTGAGGCGAAATGGACGGCTTTCGTCACCGATCCGGCATGGCACAGGGCCCGGGACGAGTCCGAGCGCGACGGGCAGATCGCTGCCAATATCAGCAGCCAGCTGCTCACGCCGACAGCTTTCTCGTCCGTGAGATAGGACTGCGGCATGAAAATCACCGATCTCCGCTGTGCCGTCATCGGGCGGCATCCCATCGTTCGCGTCGTCACTGACGAGGGCCTCTATGGACTGGGAGAAGTCGAGTTCACCAAGACCTACCTCAAGCCCTTTGTGCTGCATTTCCGCGAGGCGCTGATCGGCGAGGATCCGACCGATGTCGAGCGGGTCATGTTGAAGATCCGCCAACGCGGTTCTTTCAAGCCCTACGGCGCGGCGGTCAGCGCTATCGAACATGCGCTTTGGGACATTGCCGGCAAGGCCGCGGGCGTGCCGGCCTATAAGCTGCTCGGCGGCAAGGTGCGCGACAAGGTACGCGTCTATAACGGCTCGATCCGCCAGAAGCGCACAGGCGACCGGCCGGAGGACTATGCCGCAGACGTCAAATGGATGATGGAGCAGCCGCAGAACTTCTTCATGGTTAAGCAAGGAATCTCGTTCCATTCCAACATGAAGGACACCATCGAGGACTTCCATTACGGCGTGACGCAGAAGAAGGCCGGCTATCACGGCGCCATGGATCAGGGCGTGATCAGCGAACGCGGTTTCAACCACATGCTCGACTGCGTGATCGCGATGAAGGAAGTGCTGGGCGACAAGGTCAGCCTGGCACTCGACTGCGGCCCGGGCTGGATGCTGCCCGATGCGATCAAGTTTGCCCGCGCGGTCGAGAGGTACAATTTGATGTGGCTGGAGGACATGCTGACCGGCGACTATGTGCCGTGGGTCAATCCGCAGGCCTACCGGGAACTGACCACCTCCACCTCGACGCCGATCCATACCGGCGAGCAGATTTACCTCAGGCACAATTTCAAGGAGCTGATCGAGACACAGGCGGTGCGCGTCATCGGCCCCGATCCTGCCGACATCGGCGGCATTGCCGAGCTCAAATGGGTCGCCGAGCACGCCTATATGCACTCGATTCTGATGGCGCCGCATGGCACGGCGAATGGCCTGCTGGGCCTCGGCGCGCTGATCAACGTCTGCGCCACCTTGCCCGCCAATTACGTGGCGTTCGAATACCCCAGTGCCTCGGACCCCTGGTGGAACGACATCGTCATCGGCCTGCCCAAGCAGATCGTGAGGGACAGCATGGTGGATCTGCTGGAAGCACCGGGGCTAGGCCTCGATATCGACGCCGAAAGCGCCAGGAAGTATTTGCTGGCGGAGGATGCCGGATTCTTCGATTGACCGGCGACGGTGGCCCTCGATCTCACCGACCGAGGGCCCGCTTCAAAGACACGTGGATGCACATCCCATCACAACAGAAGCCGGCGCATTGTTGACGCGCGCCGACCTTGTTTAATTATGGCGAATCTCGGTCCCGAGCACCTTCAGGCATTCGCGGATGAAGGCAGCGAGGGCTGTCCATCCCTTGGCCGACACCATGGTTCCGTCGACATACGCCTCCGTCGGCGACAGGTCGATGTAGGTGCCGCCGGCCAGCGTCACTTCCGGTTCGCAAGCGGCGAGCGCGCCGACCTTCTTGCCGCGCACGACACCGTCCACGGCAATCAGAATCTGGACCCCATGGCAGATCGTGAAGATCGGCTTCTGGGTATCGTGGAAGTGGCGCACCATGGCTTGCACCCGTTTGTCGGTGCGGATGTATTCCGGGCCGCGGCCGCCGGCGCAATATACGGCGTGGTATTGATCGAGCTGCTTTTCCGCCTCGGCAAACGTCTTGTTGATCACCTGAAAATGGCCGAGCTTTTCGGTGTAGGTCTGGTCGCCCTCGAAGTCGTGCAGGGAGGTCTTGATGAGGTCTCCTGCCTTCTTGTCCGGGCAGACCACGTGGACCGTGTGACCGACGGCTTCCATTGCTTGCTGGTAGACGAAGATTTCGTACTCCTCGGTGAACTCGCCGGTGAGCATCAATATTTTCTTGCCTGACATGATCATGTCCTCTGTCGTGTGAAAGGGGCGGGGCGAGTCATGCTGCGCCCCGCATTGATTGCGTTCTTCAGAACGGAGAGTCGGGGAAGAAGTATTCCTTGGCGTTGTCCTTGGTGATCAGCGGCGCGTCCAGCTTGACGGCGCCGCGAACCGGGGCCTGGCCAACCAAATTGGCCATGGTCATGTATATGGCCGTCTTGATCATGGACGGCGGGTAGGGAGTCTCGACGGGGGTCATGGTGTCGCCGTCGATGACCTTCTTGACGATGTCCTTCATGCCGTTGCCGCCAAGCGCCAGCTTGATATCGGTGCGGCCCGACTGCTTGACCGCCTCGAGCACCCCCAGCAGCATGTCGTCGTCGTTCGCCCACACCGCGTCGATATGCGGATATTTGGCGAGGTAGTCCTGCATCAGCTTGAAGGCTTCGTCGCTGTTCCAATGAGCGTACTGAATGTCGAGAACCTTGAGGCCGGTCCCGGCGATGGCGTCCTGAAAGCCCTTGATGCGCTCATCGTCGATCACCGTTGGGATGCCGCGCAGGACAACCAGGTCGCCCCTGCCGCCAAGCTTGTCGATCATGTATTTCGCGGTGTTGCGCCCGACGGCGATGTTGTCGCCGGCGACGTAGAGGCCCTGGATGGTCGGGTCGGTCAGGCCACGGTCGACGACCGTGATGAAGGTGCCCTTCTCCTTGATGGCCTTGACCGGCTCAGTCAATTCTTCCGAGGAGTAAGGCAGGATCACCAGCGCATCGATCTTGCGTGAGGCGGAGAGATCCTCGATCGCCGACACCTGATCGGCCGCCGACGGCGACGTCTTTACGATGACCTCGACGCCGGGGAAAGCCGCGTTGATTTCCTTGGCGGCCGTCTGCGCGTGATAGACGACGCCGGCGGTCCAGCCGTGGTCGGCGGCCGGTATCGAAACGGCGATGACTTTCTTGTCCTCGGCCATGGCATGGCCAGTCAGCAGCAGCGTGCCGAGCGCGGCCGCAGCCATCCATTTTTTACAGAACATTTTCTTCTCCCAGATTGGACCTGCAAAGACCGCACCCGTGTGGTCCGGACACGGGGCTATTTCGAATTCGAGAGCCTCTGAATGAGCATCGCGATGATGATGATGACGCCCTGAACCGCGGCAACCAGGTACTCGGAGACGAAGTCCGACAGCACCATGAGATTGGCGATCAGCTCCAGAATGACGGCGCCGGCGACGGTTCCCCAGACATGACCCTTGCCGCCACGCAGCGCCGTGCCGCCGATCACCACGGCGGTGATCACCTGCAGTTCCCAGAGCTGCCCGGTGGTCGGCGTTGCCGCACCCAGTCGCGGTACGTAGCAGATTGCGGCGATGGCCACGCAGACGCCTTGGACGATGTAAGCGATGGTGCGCGTCTTGATGACGGAGATGCCGGAATAGCGCGCGACGTCCTCGTTTGCGCCCACCGCCGCACATTTGCGCCCATACTTCATCTTGTAGAGGACGAACGACGCGACCGCGGCGACGGCGACGGATATCAGGATCGGGATCGGGACACCGCCGACGGTGCCGAAATAGACCGGCCGATAGGCTTCGCGCAGCGACCGGTCGATCGGTATCGTGCCGCCGTCGGTCAGATAGGTGATCAACGCACGGAAAATGCCCATTGTGCCGAGCGTCGCAATGAACGGTTCGATCCGGCCTATGGTGACGATTAGGCCGTTGGCGAGGCCACACATAAGACCGACCAGGGTCGCCACGAGCATTCCAGCCGGTATCGCCCACAGGCCGGCGTGCGGCACCACCGCGTTCATGAACATGATGGTGATGCCGGTGACGAAGGCGGCCATCGAGCCGACGGAAAGATCGAGCCCTCCCGACGAGATAACGAACGTCGCGCCGACAGCGATGATGGCGATGAAGGCGCTGCGGGTGATGACGTTGGCAAGGTTGGTCGCGGAGAGGAAGTCTGGATTGATGAGGAAGCCGACCACCAGCAGGGCGGCCAATGCCAGGAAGGGACCCACGTCGGTCCAGGTGATGTTCAAATCACCGACGCGATGTGTGGATGGGGATCCGGTCATGACAGCCATTCTGTTCCTCCCTCGGCCTTCGGTCTCGGTTTCGGGCCGCTTGTCGCCAGCAGCGCCACATTGCTTTCGGTCATCTCGGCGCCTTGGACCTCGCCCGTCAGGCGGCCTTCCCGCATGACGAGGATGCGGTCGCAGATGCCGATCAGCTCCTGCATTTCCGACGAGATGACGATGCAGGCTTTGCCGCTGCCGACGATGGCGTGGATGAAGGCGTAGATCTGAGCCTTGTTAGCGATGTCGATGCCACGGGTCGGTTCATCGATGACGACCACAGAGGGGTTGGTGAGCAGCACCTTGGCGAGCAGCAGCTTCTGCTGATTGCCGCCGGAAAGCTGTCCCGCCTTCACGCCAGGGCTCTTGAGCCGGATATCGTAGCTCCGGACGGCCTCTGTCAGCGCGGCCGACTCGCGGCGTCTGCTCAGAGCCAATGCGGGATGGAACCGTTCAAGTGCGGAAAGCGTGAGGTTGGGCGCCAGCCGTTCCTCGAGGAGCAGGCCCTTGCTCTTTCGGTCCTCTGTCAGGTAGCCGATGCCTGCGTCGATCGCTTCGCGTTGCGAGCGGATCCGGACGGGCCGTCCCTCGAGTTCGATCACGGCGTGGGCCGGACGCAGGCCCACCAGCCCTTCGAACAATTCCGTGCGGCCCGCGCCGATCATGCCGGCAAAGCCAAGAATTTCGCCCCTGTGAACGGTGAAAGAGACGTCTTCGGCGTAGCCCGGGACGGTGGCGCTTTTCACGCTCAGCATCGGCTCATCGGACGGTGCACTCTTCTGCGGGTAGAGCGTTGCAAGCTCGCGGCCGACCATCAGGCGTGCCATGTCCATCTGCGTCAGGGCCGTGCCCGGATAGGTGCCGATCATCCTGCCGTCGCGCAGCACGGTCACCTTGTCGGCAAGCTGCTGCACCTCATCCAGCCGATGGCTGATATAGAGGACGGCCGTGCCGTGGGCCTTTAGCTGCCGGACGATTTCGAGGAGCCGATCCACTTCCTCGCCGGTCAGCACGGCGGTCGGCTCGTCGAAGATCACGACCTTGTAGTCGTCGAGCAGCGCGCGGGCGATCTGGACCAACTGGCGGTCGGCCAGCGAGATGTCGCGCACCAGCGCGGTCGGCGAGACCGCGCAGCCGATCCGTGCCAGCTTTTCGGCTGCCAGGCGCCGCATGGCGCGGTCGTCCATCACATGGCGGCGCGAAAGCTCGCGGCCGAGAAATAGATTGTCCGTCACCGTAAGCGCTTCGGCGAGCAGGATCTCCTGGTGGACGAGGGCGATACCGGCTTTCTGGGCCTGGTCGGGCTTGGCGAACGTCACCGGCCGACCGGCCATGGACAAGGTGCCGCGGGTTGGCTCGGCATAGCCGGACAGCAGCCGCATCAAAGTGGATTTTCCGGCACCGTTCTCGCCGATGATGGCGTGGATTTCGCCCGGCAGTATGTCGAGCGTGACGTCGGAGAGCACGGTCACCGGCCCATATTGCTTCGAGAGACCCTGAGAGCGCAGCACCGGCTCCACGGCCCCAGGCGCATTGCCGCCGGGCAGCGCACTTCCTCCCTCTCCGGCAATATTGGCGGTAACGGACATTCGTTCAGGCCTCAATCGAAGGCCGGCAGCAGGCGATCGCGCGAGTGCTCGATGTGGGCGCGCATTGCTTTCGCGGCGGCATCCGGATCGGCAGAGCCGAACGCGGCGAGGATCGCCTCATGCTCGTCCAGCGCCTCCTCGGTCACGCGGGAATGGTACATCAGGCGGAAAATGTGGAAGTGGGTGTGTTGAAAACCCAGCGTCTCGCGGATGAGCTCGTTTTCGGCGTATTCCATGATCTTGTCGTGGAAGATCGCGTCCTGCCTGGCGAAGTTCGAATAGCGCAGGCGCTCGTCCTTGCCCTCGCGGCGCGACATCACGCCTGCGGCCTCCAGCAGCGTGCCGAGTTTGGCCTCGTCCATCGTGGCAGCGGCTTTCGCCGCGCCGTGCGGTTCGAGCAGGAGACGCATTTCGTACAATTCGTCGAAACGACGCCGCGTGATCTGCGGCGCGGCGCGATATCCGATCAGGTGCGTCTTCAGAACCAGTCCTTCGCCTTCGAGACGCCCCAGCGCCTCGCGGATCGGCGTATGGGAAACGTCGAATTCCTTGACCAGATTGTCGACGGTGATGCGCGAACCGGGCGCGATCTTCAGCGACATCAGCTGGGCGAAGATGGCCTCGTAGACGTCCTCGGCCAGGCTGCCGGCCCGCTGAATGCGGCCCGCTCCCGTGGGCGCTTCACCATTATTGCTCAAACTGACAGATTGCATTTTTCGCCTCTCGACTGGGGAGACTGCTAACACGAGGGTTTGACCGATGCAATACTATATCCTATACGATTTTATCGGCGCCGCTCAATTGAGGATTTTCGGTGCGGATTTTTGCAATGCGTTTCTCCGAAACTCCCCAAGGATGCAGCCTGTCATGAGCCTTCTCACAGCCCTCCGGCTCCCACGCGAAATTCTATTCGGAAAGGGACAACGTCATGCGCTGCCAGCCGTGGCCGGCCGCCATGGCCGCCGCGCCCTGGTCTGCACCGACGAGCGTTTCGCCGGCACCGGCGTGTTCGCCGAAATGATGGAATCCCTGCGGTCGGCATCGATCGACGTGCTGGTTCACGACGGTGTCCTCCCGGACGTGCCGCGCGATTCGGTGGCGGTCTGCGTCGAGGAAGCGAGGGGCTTCCGGCCAGATATGGTGATCGGCATCGGCGGCGGCAGCTGTCTCGATTTCGCCAAATGTGCCGCCTTGCTGATCAGCCATGGCGGCGAGCTGCGGGACTACTACGGCGAGTTCAAGGTCCCGGGGCCGATGCTGCCGCTGATCGCCGTGCCGACCACGGCTGGCACAGGATCGGAGGTGACGCCCGTTGCAGTGATATCGGATCCGGACCGGACGCTCAAAGTCGGCATATCGAGCCCCTATCTCATTGCTGCCGTTGCCGTCTGCGACCCCGAACTGACAATGACTTGTCCGCCGGGCCTGACCGCGGTTGCCGGTGCCGACGCGCTCACGCATGCGATCGAGGCCTTCACGGCCATGCGCCGGGACGGGGACTTCAGCCTGCCGCAGCGCCACGTGTTCATCGGCAAGACGCCGCTGACCGACCATTTCGCGCTGCTGGCCGTCAAACTTCTCGGCCGCAGCCTGGAGAAGGCGTGCATTGACGGCGGCGACGCCGAGGCGCGCTCCGACGTGATGATGGGAGCGCTGGCTGCGGGTTGCGCGTTCGGCACCGCCGGCACGGCGGCAGCGCACGCGGTGCAATACCCGGCCGGCGCGCTCACACATACGCCGCATGGGCTGGGAGTGGCGACAATGATGCCTTACGTCATGAGCTACAACAGCCGCGTGGCCGCGGGTGAGATCGCCGAGATAGGGATTGCTCTTGGCCTCGAGCCGAACGGTCGTGGCGTCGACGAAATGGCGGACGCGACCATCGAGGAGATCAGGCGCTTGTTTGCGGCGATCGGCATCACCCCGACGCTGGCCGGTCTGGGGCTCCCGGCCGACAAGCTCGACTGGACCGCCGAGCAGGCGCTCGGCATCGATCGCCTGATCAAGAACAACCCGCGCCCATTCGACCTCGCCGCCATGCGCCGCCTTGTCCAGGCGGCCTATGACGGCGATCTCACCGCCTGCGCCATGTGAACGTCAGGAACAAGACGATGAACCTTCCCTACAATGCCTTCCCTCTCGATCAGGACCCGTACGACGTTCGGGGCTTTCCGCACCGGCTCTACATTGGCGGACAATGGCTGCCGTCGTCCGACGGCGGGCTCATCGAGGTCACCGATCCATCCTCCGGCGCGGTGATCGCGGCAGTCCCCGATGCGACCCTGGAGGATGGCGCCGCCGCGGTCGAGGCAGCGGCCAAGGCCGCCAAGGGGTGGCGCGAGACAGCGCCGCGCAAGCGCTCGGAGATTCTCAGGCGCTGTTTCGAGCTGATGGTCGAGCGGTCGGAGACGCTTGCCATGCTGATCTCGCTGGAGAACGGCAAGGCCCTGCGCGACGCGCGCGGCGAGGTCGCCTATGCAGCCGAATTCTTCCGCTGGAACGCCGAGGAAGCGGTTCGTATCACCGGCGAGTTCGGCACCGCTCCATCCGGGACCAACCGCATCGTCGTCGACTACCAGCCGATCGGCATCTGCGTCCTCATCACGCCGTGGAATTTCCCCGCCGCGATGGCGACGCGCAAGATTGCACCGGCACTGGCGGCAGGCTGTACGGTCATTCTGAAACCGGCCAGCGAGACGCCGCTGACCGCCTATGCGCTGGCCGCGCTCTACAGCGAAGCCGGCGTACCGGACGGTGTCGTGAACGTGCTGACGACGTCGACACCCGGCCCCCTGACGTCGGCCATGCTGGCCGATCCGCGCGTCAGGAAGCTCTCCTTCACCGGTTCGACCGGGATCGGCCGGGCCTTGCTCGCCGAGGCCGCCAAACATGTGATTTCCTGTTCCATGGAGCTTGGCGGCAATGCGCCCTTCATCGTTTTCGACGATGCCGATCTCGATGCAGCCCTCGACGGCGCCATGATCGCCAAAATGCGCAATGCCGGCGAAGCCTGTACGGCGGCCAACCGCATTTACGTCCAGTCGGGTATCCACGATGCGTTCGCCGACGGCCTTGCGCAGCGCATGGCTGCGCTCAAGATCGGCGCCGGCACCAAGGCGGACACCGAATGTGGACCCATGATCACCAAGAAGGCGGTCGACAAGATCGACCGGCTGGTCAAGGACGCGGTCAGCCGGGGGGCCAAGATACTGTGCGGCGGCTCGGTGCCTGAAGGGGATGGCTTTTTCTATCCGCCGACCGTCCTGGCCGAAGTCTCGCCGGACGCCGACATGGCGCATGAGGAGATCTTCGGCCCGGTGGCGCCCATCACCCGCTTCGAGAGCGAGGCGCAGGCCATCCTCCACGCCAACAACACCGAATACGGCCTCGCCGCCTATCTCTACACCCGCGATGTGGCACGCGGCATGCGGGTGGCCGCCGAGATCGAGGCCGGCATGATCGGCCTCAACCGCGGCCTGATGTCGGATCCCGCCGCGCCCTTCGGCGGAGTCAAGCAGAGCGGCCTCGGGCGGGAAGGGGGCCAGCATCACGGCATCGCCGAGTTCATGGAGGCCAAATACATCGCTGTAACCTTCTGAGCGGACACCATGTCGAAGGACCCTTTTCGCACCCGTGACCACGTTGCCGATTTCGATGACATCGTGGCCGACATCGTCGCCCGCAGCACCGCGACGCGGGCTTCGCTGCCGATGCTGGCGGACATCGCCTATGGCCCGCACGAGGCCGAACGCCTCGACCTGTTCTTTCCGGAGGGACCGCGCAGGAACCTCCCGGTGCACATCTTCATCCATGGCGGCTATTGGCGCATGTTCGCCAAGAGCGACTATTCCTACATCGCCGAAACTGTGACGAGCGCCGGGGCAATCGCGGTCGTGATCGACTATGCACTGATGCCCGCCGTCAGGATGGCGGCAATCGTCGACCAGGTCCGGCGCGCGAGGCAATGGGTGCTGGATAATATCGCCAGCCATGGCGGCGATGCCGGTCGCCTAAGTGTCAGTGGTCATTCCGCCGGGGCGCATCTGGCGACCTTTTTGTTCGACGAGGGGTCGGCACGTCCGCCCTCGGCGGCACTTCTGCTCGGCGGGCTCTACGATTTGAAGCCCCTCCAGCAATCCTTCCTTGAGCCCTTGATAGGCCTGACCGACACGGAAGTCGGGGCGTATTCGCCGATGAGCAAATCCCACTCGTCGCGGACAAAGGTCACGCTGCTGGTCGGCGAGCGGGAAAACGAACCGTTTCACCTGCAGGCCAGATTGTTTGCCGATCGCCTGACGGAGCAGCGCCTGACGGCTTCGATCGGCATCGTCGAGGGGCGCAATCACATGGACAGCGTCCGGGATTTGGGTGTCAGGCATACAAAAGCGGGCACTTGGCTGTACGACATGATCCGAGCCGCTTGATCGGTCCTGTCTCAGCCGAAACCTTCCCCCGTTAAGCCTTGCGCAACTCATGGCGCGTAATCTGCGTGCCAGATTGCGAGGCACCATGAAGCGCCAACCACTATTGCTTTTCGCCTTTCCTGCCTGTGTCCTGCTGATCCTCGCGGCGGAGCGAATGGCCACGCTCCTGCTCGGAACCTACCCGGCAAGCCCCGATATGTGGAAGATCTGGCTTGCCTTGCATCCCTCGTCGGGCATGGTCTGGCAGCAGGTCGATGCCTATCTGGGAGGGTCGATGGTCCTGGATTTCGCTTTGCTGGGCGCGGCGCTGGGGATCTGCTGGATGGCAAGCCGGGCCAGAAAGTCGGCCGCATTCTTTCTTGCCAATCACGGCATCTTGATCCTCGCGGCGTCGATGATTTTCATCGGTGGCCGTTCGCAGACCGCCAGCACCATTGCCGCGTTCACGGCGCCGAGTGGCTTTCGGTTCTCGCTGATGATGGACTTCACCTGGCTGAACTGCCTGCTGGCGGTCATCGGGGTCACCGCCTGCGCCTATTGCCACCTTGCCTATATCCGTGAACTCGGCATGCGCGTTGAATCGCGGCGCGTCCGGATCATGGCACTGCAGCGGGATTTCTAGACCAGCGCAGCGCTACGGGCCGCGCGCAGGTCCCGACCTAGTTTATCTTGTGATAGGTGACCTTGCCTTCCGGCGATACGCTCCGCTGGTAGTTGGAGCTCGGCGCGGGAGGCGCTGCCGGAGCCGACCGCCTTCGCGTTACCCGCGGCATGTCCCCGATGGCAGGCTCCGCGTCGGCGGCGCTGGCGACCGCCGCCATGTCTTCGGCGGGCGAGGGGAGTTCGACCACGCGCGGCTCGTCGCCACCGTGATTTCCCGACATCTCCGGGGGCTGCCGGGCGATGTTGGCGTTGACTTCGCCGAAGCTCGCCCGCAGCCGGTCGTCCAGCGCCTCGAACCGGCTTTGAAATCCATTGTTGACGGTGTCGAGCCGCGCGCTCATGCGCTGCTCGAACTGGCCGAGGTCCTCCAGCCGCGCCTCGATCGCGCGCAGATCGTTGATGCCGCGGTAGAGATAGACGGCCGCGGTGGCGTTCAGCAGGGCAAACAGCGCCAGGCCGACAGAGACGGCAATAGCGAGCCTGGACCGGCTCTTCTCCCTGTCGAGCAACAGCGGTTCGACCGCTATCACAAGGTCGTCGGGATCGCTGATCGTCGTCATTGGACCACCACCTTGGTGCCGACAGGCACGCGCCTGAAAAGATCGATGACATCGGTATTGGTCAGGCGAAAACAGCCCGACGTGCCGTCGAAACCCACGCCCGAAGGGTCATTGGTGCCATGGATGCGATAGAGCGTGTCGCGGCCGTCCCGAAGCAGATAGAGCGCCCTTGCGCCGAGCGGATTGTACGGCCCCGAGGGCACCATGTCAGGCAATTCCGGCTGGCGGGCGCGCATTTCCCTGGGCGGCCGCCACGCCGGCCACTCGGTCTTGGCTCCCACCTGGACCGTACCCGTCCAGCCAAATCCATCGCGTCCGACACTGATCCGGTAGCGCAGGGCCTCGCCCTTGCCGGTCACCAGATAGAGTGCTTTTTCCTGCTTGCGGATGATGATGGTCCCGGTCTTCTCCTGGGTGGAAAACGCCACCGTCTTGCGCAGGCTGGGACCCATGGCCGGCAGAGGCGGACGGCTGTCCGCCAACGCGATCTGCCCGGCCGCGGGCGCCAGCGCCAGGCCAAGCAGGCAGGCGGCTGTCAGCCGCAAGCGATGGCTGCTAGCGGGCCGCATCGTCGAGCCGCTCGCGGAACATCTTCTTCAGGTCCTTGTTGAAGCGCGCCCGCCCATCCACTTCGGACGGCAGCATGGCGCGGTTCAGCGCGTCGGCCAGCAGGGCGTTGTCGAGGCCGACCGACTTGATGTGCGGCGCCTTGAAGATCTTCTCCAGCTCGCTGCGCGAGAAGTGGTTGCCGAACCATTTGCGCTTGTGCTTGTTGGCGACCAGCGTGATCGAGACGGCATTGCCGCGCAGCTCGCGGATCTTCTTGTAGAGCCGTTTGCCTTGCCGCAGCGAGGCGACATTGAGTTCGAAGACGATGAAGATCTCGTCGCTCGTCGACAGCACGGAATTGTGCCAGGGCGTTTCGATGTTCGGCAGGTCGATGACGATGTCGTCGAAACGGTAGGCGACGAGATCGAGCAGCCGGAAGACGAAATCGGCGCCCTGCGGCTCGAACGGCAGCTGCGGCCGCTCGAAGGCGTAGAGCGTCAGGCCGGAAGGCCGCGACAGCTTGATGACATCCATCAATTCGACGTCGAGCCGTTCCGGCTGGCCGATGATGCCGGCAAGGTCGAACTGGTTGAACAGGTTGAGATAGGCGCCGCAATTGGCGCTCTGGAAGTCGAGGTCGACCAGGCAGGTCGAGGCGGCGCGCTCGGTCGATTTGGAGGCCAGGAATTCGGCCGCCGACAGCGCCAGCGTCGTGGCGCCGGCGCCGCCGCTGGCGCTGATGAAGGTGATGATGCGGCTCTTGGCGCCCTGGTTGCCGCTGTCGTGGAAGGTGACGGCGTTGAGCAGTTCCTTGCCGTCGAGCGGCTTGTGCAGCCAGTCCGAGGCATTCATGCGCACCAGAACGCGTGTCTGCTCCGACGTCAGCTCGTCCGAAACCGCGATCAGCGGCACACCAGCCCACAGCGCGCGCCCCTCGACAATGCCTGGATTGCCAAGCAATTCGCCATTGCCGAGATCGAGGATGACGATGCCCGGGCGCGTGTCGGCCGGCGGCCCCTTGAGAAAATCGCCCGTCTCGGCAACCCGCACATCATAGATCGCCAGCGCATCGAGCCGCGTCGCCACATCGCGCTTGAAATTCGGATCGGAGGAAAACAGCGCGACCTGCTTGCGCTTGGTCGGCAAAACCTTGGTGTTGATGGCGTTCATGACGCGGTACTCTTCAAATCTTCGCCCGTGACCGTGCTCAGCATGGAGGGCATTGTCATGGTTCCGAATCCGTACAGTCCGCCCAGAAAGAAGAACCGGTAGGTCATGTTCTGCAGGTTGACGGTGATCGTCGGCACCGGACC
Organism: Mesorhizobium sp. B2-7-3; assembly: GCF_006440715.1. Taxonomy (NCBI): domain Bacteria; kingdom Pseudomonadati; phylum Pseudomonadota; class Alphaproteobacteria; order Hyphomicrobiales; family Phyllobacteriaceae; genus Mesorhizobium; species Mesorhizobium sp. B2-7-3. The sequence goes on along the minus strand of NZ_VFTY01000006.1, from coordinate 424,822 downwards.
GCCCAGCCGGGTCTGGTAGCCGAGTCCAGTGGCGGAATAGGTGATGACAACATTATTGCGTCGCAGGCCGGGGAAATAGTGGCACATGCCTCGCCGTATAGTGGGCGCCTGGGCCGCGGTGATAGTCGGACAGACATCGTTGTTGCTAACAGCCGTGTCTCCCCGGAATATGCGGCTGAAATTGGCAGCGTTGAACGTGCCGCCATTGCTGCAAGCGCCTGTGGTTCCGGTGTAAGTGCAGACGAAAGGTCCATATGCGCCAGCGACGACCGGCGCGCCGGGCAATGCGGTCGGCGCGGCAGCCGTCAGATTGGTCGGGATCGGATCGGAGATGGATGCCAGCCGCGCCCCAACCTGCACTGCCTTGGTCGCGGCATTCCATTGGTAGAGCGCGTAGCCGAAATCGACGAACCCAAGCGTCAGCGCAAACAGCAGCGTCGAAACAATGGCCATTTCCACCATCGCTGTCCCATCTTCCAATTTCGCGAAACGCTTCATCATCATCAGAACCGGATGTACCGCTCCTCATGAAAACCGTTCAAAGTGATCGGACCGATGCGCAGCAAGGACAGCATGCCGATGCCGCTATAGGCAAAAGTGCCCGCCGCTCTTACGATGCAGACCTGTGTCGTGGTAGAACGGTATTGTGTGGCGCCGGCAACAACGGCGTCATGGCAGGAGGCGGGGGCGGCTATGGTCACCGTCACATTCGCTTTTACCCAGCCTTTGACGCGTGCACTGCCCGTACCTGCCACGTTACCGAACACCGCCATATTGGTTGCGATGCTGGCGCAGTCGATCGCCGCAAGACCATTGTCGGTGTACATCTGGCTATTGCAACGGGCTGCAAAACGGGCGCCATCCGAAAGCCCGGCCTCCATCAGCAGCTTGTCGTGGATCAGATTGCCGAATTCAAAAACGCCCGCCGACAGGGGCACCATCAGCGGTAATATCAGGGCAGTCTCAACGAGCGTGGTGCCCCGATGGTCGCGTCGAAATCTCTGGAGGTGGCGGAACAGGGTGCTCATCATCGCCATCACCGGTAAAGCTGGGCTTCGTCGCGAAGGAAGTTGTCGAGCGTGCCCCGGCCGCCCTTGCCTGTGATGTCGACGAGTTCGACGTAAATCTCCTTGCCGCTCTTGATCGGCTCGGTAATGAAGAAACTGCCGAATGCACGCACCGGGACATCGTTCTGGTTGCCATTGAGCGCCAACTCATCGCAGTCGAGGATAGCGCCGTAGAGGATGCGCCGATCCGGTATCGAGATAGGGGCCTCGCCGCAAAGCGGGGTTCCAGTATCTCCAGATGTCGATTTGTCAGCGATCATGCCATGATCGATCTCGTAGCGATAGATTTCATATCGCGTCGCCGCGTTGACGCCGGAAGCGGTCCAAGGAATATCGGGGCCTGAGGGGAACGGTCGGGCGACAGGAGGGCTGCTGCCGGGTAAGATATGATTGGCTGCCCAATAGGCGCCAGGGTTCCAATTCCCGTCGCCGAGCGATCCCGCGTCGGTAGGATGAGTTGGGTCGAGCGGCGTGCAATTGTTTGGGTAACAGCTATCGCGCGTAAGCCCTGTTGTCCCTTCAGCAGCCGTATTGAAGCCAAGGGACTTCACGGCGCCGCTTTTACAAACCACGTCCTTGGCGCCCATGCGGACATTCTGTGACGGCGGGTCAGACGGGATATAGGTGGAGGTCAGCCCGAAGCGGGCGTTCAGACCGTCAAGCACAGGTCCGGCGTTCTGGCCCGGCTTCGTGTTGACGCCGTTTTGCCCAAAGCATGCAGCGGGCTTTACCCTAGCCATGGCTTGCTCAAGCGCCTTTGCACCAGTGCCAAGCGGCGAATCCAGGAAGGAGAAGTTGCCGGGGCCGTAGAACTTGTCACCCCGCAGGATGAGTTGCCGCCGCCGCTGGTCGCGGTTAGTGGCCGCCTGTTCGAGGGTGAGGCCTCCAGCCTCTTCGGTTTTCTCATAAGGGTTGCAGATAAAGACAGGGGTATAGTCGCAGACCGACGTGGAGAACCCGGCGACAGCTATAGCGCCGATGGTCCATGCGTTGTTGGCGCCGCCGGGCAATAGCGAGACAGGAAAGATAGTCGAAAACCCGACAGGCGTGACCCTGATCTCGACAAAGCGAGCAAGTTTGGCGTCCGCGACTTCGTTGGTGATGACATCGGCGGCGGAGATTGCTCGCGCATCGCCAGGAACGCCATTCACTGTCGTCGGAATGGATCGAAGATAGCGTCTTGTCACGCCGGCAGCCGCCAAGCCCTGCGGACCCGGTGTCGTCGTGAAGTTATACTGATTGCTCACCAATGTCGCCAGCGCCCGGTCGCCCCGTGTGATGCTATCGGAACGGCCGTCTAGCTCTGCTGCCGTCGCTAGCGCAAAGGAATCGGCGCCTTTCTGCAAATCGCTTTGCAGATTGTTAGCCCGGCTCATGTCGATCACCAGCAGGGAAAAGCCGATGATCGCCGGCAACATGATAGCCACTAGAACGAGGGCGATACCCCTTTGATCGTGCCAGAACGCGCGAATGGTTCGCAACATGGCGTTACTCTTAGCTCCCCTGACGCCAGGTTCCCTCGTATGGGCTGGCGCACTGAAACCGCATCCTTCTGTTCAACTCACTGCGTCGTTACACCCGACCCGCCGACGTTTACCGTGATCGCTGGCGGCGGCGGTGGTGGCGGTGGAAATTTGTAGTTATGCGCAACAAGTGCGGCACGCGTGCCGTCGCCTTCGATATGCGTATTCCTCGAGGCCGGATTGAGCGGATCGACCGTCTGCAGCATCGAGTTGAATTTCTGCGTGTCGCCGGCGGCCAGGGTCACTGAATCGTAGTGGTTCAGATAGTCCGCGGCGCAGCCCGAAAGCGACCCGGCGCACAGGATGAGGATCAAGGCGCTATTTCTTAACATAAAGCATCTTGTCCTTCGATTTGAAGTTCAGCATGTGGCCATAGGGGCCGGTGACGCCGTCGCCCGTTTCGTATTTGCGGATCATGTCCTTGTTCACCTCGAGCTGGCCGAGCAGGAAGAATTCCGGGTCGTTGGCGGGCCGCGTCTTGTCGAACGGCGTCGCCAGCTGTTCGCCGGGCTTCACCGGCCGCACCAGATGCGGCGTGACGACGACGACCAGCTCGGTCTCCTCCTTCTGGCTGCTCGAATTGCGGAACAGCGTCCCGATGACCGGCACCTGGCCGAGCCACGGCACCTGGTTCTGCAGCTTGGTGGTCTTGCTGGACAGAAGCCCGCCGACCGCGAAGCTCTGGCCGTCGCGCAATTCGACGACGGTTTCCAGTTTGCGGTTGGTGAAGATCGGGTCGCCGGCGGTGGTGAAGCCGGTCAGGTCGCTGACTTCCGGCGCCAGCTGGATGTGGATCTTGTCGTCGGCAAGCACGACCGGCGTGAACAGAAGATTGACGCCGAATTGCTTGTACTCGATCTGGACCTCGCCGTTCTTGTCGACGCTGCGGATCGGCACCTGCCCGCCCGCGTTGAAGCTGGCGGGTTCGCCGGAAAGCGTGGTGAGGTTTGGCTCGGCAAGCGTGCGCACCACGCCCTTCGCTTCCAGTGCTTCGATGATCAGGTCGACCTTGATGTTGCTGTCGATGACGCGGGTGATCAGCGCTGCGAACGGATTGGTGTTCGACAGCAAGCCACTGACGAGGTCGCCCGCCCCGAGCTCCGCCCCGTCCTTGTCCACGGTGGCAATACCAGTTCCGACCCGAGTCGTGCCTCTGCTGTTCGTGCTCTTGATCGACACGCCGAGGTCGCGGCCCGCGTTGCGCTTGGCTTCCAGCACGCGCACTTCGAGATTGACCTGCTGGCTGTCGTCGACGGTGACGGAATTGATGATGGCGTCGGGTCCATATTGCTGCGCCACTTCCATGATGGCCGCCAGCGTCGCGCCGTCCTTGACATGGCCCCCAAGCCGCACCCTGCCATTCACCGAGCCGATCTCGATACGCGCCCTTGGCGCCACCTGCCGGATCGCCGCCGCCATGTCGCTGACATCGACGCCGACCTCGATCTGGAGGGCGCCGAGCGAGCGCTTGTCGGGTGAGAACAGGTTGACCGTGGTAGTGCCCGCGCCCTTGCCGATGACGTAGAGCGTGCGATCGGTCATCGGCTGGGCATCGGCGATCTTCTCGTCACCGACGACGATATCACCCAGATTGGCGCTCACCTGGATCGTGACCGATTGCGACATTGGCAGGAAAATCTTGTGAACGCCGGGGTTCGACACGTCGATGAAGCGGTCGGCAGCGTCAGCTACGAAGCTCAACGACAGCAACGCACAAAGAAATGCCAGAACAGCCGTCAGTGATCCCCGAAATACGCGCATCTACGCTACCCCCTCGCTGGCTGATTCGGACGCCAGATATCTTGATATCCCGGTGTTATTCTTGTCGCGGCACATCATACGTTTCGAGCTTTATACCTCGAAAGACACCGACTGTCGCCCGCGACGGTGCTTCCGGCTGCACATATTTGACCACTTCCTTGACAACTTCCTTCACTTGCGGCGCAGATGCCACAACTGGGGCCGGCTTGGCCTTGCTCAACTGGTCAATCTGGCTTCCCACCCGGTCGACTGCCTTGGCCAACCCTGCGATCTTGTCGTCGGCGCGCTTGCGCTCGTCCTCCGCGCGCTGACGTTCGGCAGCGGCAGCAGCATCGGCTGCAGCCTGCTTTTCCAGTTCGGCTTGCCTTTTGGCGACGTCAGCTGGCGTTTCTCCGGTCAGGTCGGAAAGCGTTACGCGCTCGGTCGTCTCGCCCTTGCTGGCAGCGGCCTGGCGAAGCGCCAGGGATAACTGGCCTGCGCCGGCGGCCAAGGTCAGCTTCTGCGCATCCTTGGTGCTGGCCTCGAGCGTTACCGATTTGACGACCGTAGGGCTGTCCTTGCTTTCATCCGCAACCTGGTCGACGGCAAGCACCTTCATGCTCTGTAGCAGCACGTCGACAAAACTCTGGTCCGCACCATCGTTGCTTCGCACAGTACGCGTCAGCAGCACATCGACCCGGTCACCCGGGAAAACGAAGCCGGCGACGCCCAGCACGTCGTTGACTCTTATGGACACTGCCTTCATGCCCTCGCCAAGCACCGCCGACAGCGTGGCGCGCTGGCCGGGGCCGGTGATCTTTGTGGCGAGAACCGGCTCGTTGGCGCCGATCGACTGCAGCGCCTGTTTTGCGTCGCCTGTCAGGAGTTCCTTGGTCGTCTTGAACGCGCCGGCCGGAACCGCGCCAGATGGCCATGCGACTTCACGCAATTTGTCGGCCGACAGGGTGTCGCCGAACTTCAGCCCTATTGCGGCGACGACGACCGTATCGGCCTGGACACCGTTCGCTTCGGCCATGGCGCTGCGTTGGCTGGCCAGCCAGATATTGATGAGAACCACTGCAAGTACGCCGAACACGCCGGCGAGTACGATCATGATGAGTGTATTGGCGCGCATAGCCCAAGCCCCAAGGGCGGGAATTCGCCCGCCGCGATTGAATTCGGGCCCGGATAAATCCGGGCCCGAAGCATTAGATTAGCTGCCGACGCCGCTGCCGCAGGTGCCGATATTGCTGGCAGCCATGTCGGCGCACAGGCCTACAAAGCGGCCGTTCACCCACAGACCGATGCCGACGATGATGAGAATCGCGGCGCCAGCGATGATGCCGACCAGGATGGAATATTCGACCATGGCAGCGCCGTTTTCGTCGTTGCGGAACTGCCGGGCCATCGTCATGAGCTTCTTCATGCCAATTTCTCCCTTTGGAGGTTAGAACCCGACGAGACAGAGCCAAGGATGAACTCCATACCCAAGCATCCCCCGTCATCTCGATCCTAGGTCCCGAGAAATTGCGGAGTCAAACGGGATTAACGGTTCCTTAACTTTCCAATACACCAAATTCGGAGTCGAGCGCGGCTTTAAAATTTAGCAAGAGCTTGATTCGTCTAATTTTTCAAGCCTTCTTAACCATTCGTTCACAATTATGCATTCAGCCTAATTCAGTATCAGTTAATTTAGCTGCATGGCATATCCCTTTATATCTAAGGGGTTATAGCCAGATATGGAGTGTATGCCGATGCCGGAGCACGCAAGGGCACAGGACGCTACAAAGCTTAGTGGATCGCTCATGTTTGGCAGCGCAGGGGGACAATAAATAAAAACGATATTTTTGCGGCGCGCTCCTTAACTATGTTGAAAGTATTGGTGGCGCGTGAAGCGCCCCGCCGCTTGTGCGTCGCTTGGTTAACGTTTAGTTTCCGCTAATATGCCGGAGGGAGTATAGGGGATCATGCTAGGGCGGTTCATAAAGGGCGAGGCGCGGCTCGAACCAAGAGTGGAGTCGACAACGGTTGTCTCTGCCGTGCCGGCCATATCGCCTGTTGCTGACGTCGACTCGCAACGCGACGCTTTCCTGACCCTCAAGGTCGATTTGCATCGTCATATTATCGACAGGTTCAACCTGACCGCGCTCGAAAGCGCGTCCAAGGATGAGATCCTCAACGAGATCCGCCCCATCGTGCGCGAGTTCGTTCGCAGCCTAAATGTGCCGCTGAATGCCCGCGAACTCGATCAGCTGACCAGCGATACGGCCGACGAGATGCTTGGGCTGGGGCCGATCGAACCGCTGCTCAAGGATGACTCGATTGCCGACATATTGATCAACACCCACAATCGCGTCTTCGTCGAGCGGCGCGGCGTGCTTGAGGAGACGGCGATTCGTTTTCGCGACGAGGCGCACCTTCTGCGCGTCATCAACAAGATCGTCTCGGCGATCGGCCGGCGCGTCGATGAATCGGCGCCGATGGTCGACGCGCGCCTGCCAGACGGCTCGCGTGTCAACATCGCGGTGCGGCCGATCTCCGTCGATGGTCCACTGGTGTCGATCCGCAAATTCTCCAAGAACCCCTATTCGCTCGAGCGTTTGATGGCGTTCAATTCGATCCGGCCGCCGATGATCGAGCTGCTGCGGATCGCCGTCCAGGCGCGCAAATCGATCCTGGTTTCGGGCGGCACCGGCAGCGGCAAGACGACCTTGCTCAATGCGCTGTCGAGCTACATACCGTCCACGGAGCGCCTAATCACCATCGAGGACGCGGCCGAACTTCAATTGCAGCAACCACACGTCGGCCGGCTCGAAACGCGCCCGCCCAATGTCGAGGGGAGGGGGGAGGTACGGCAGCGCGAATTGCTGAAGAACGCGTTGCGCATGCGGCCGGACCGCATCATCGTCGGCGAAGTGCGTGGCGAGGAGGCTTTCGACATGCTGCAGGCCATGAACACCGGCCACGAAGGCTCGATGACCACCATCCATGCCAACACACCGCGCGACGCGATCTCGCGCCTCGAACAGATGGTCGGCATGGCAGGGATGCCGATGAGCCATGACTCCATCCGCGCGCAGATTGCGTCCGCGATCGATATCATCGTCCAGACGCAGCGCCTTTCCGATGGAGGAAGGCGGGTTGTCTCCATCTCGGAACTGACCGGCATGGAAGGCAACGTCATCCAGATCCAGGAAATCTATCATTTCGTCCGCCGCGACGTGACAGTCGAGGGCCACATCGTCGGCGACTTTCGCGCCACCGGTGTGCGTCCGCGCTTTGCCCAGGAAGCGGCAACGCTCGGCCACCACTTCGCCAAGGATGCCTTCAATCCGCAGGTGCCGCTCTGATGCCCACTGGTCAGACGCTGCTCTATTTCATCTATGTGCTTGCAGCCGCATCGATGATCCTTGCCGCCGAATCCCTGTATGTATCCTACGCCGCGCGGCGCGTACGAGCCGGTACTATCAACCGACGTCTGACGCGCCTCGCGGAGGAGGCACCTGCCGAACAGACTCTGCAAGGCTTGCTGCGTGAACGCGGGTTGACGAATTCAGGCGACTACATCTTTGGCGTGGTCGGCTTAAACCGGCTCTACACACAATCCGGCATCACCGGGAATCCGCTGGCTTTCGCAGCGATGTTCCTCTTGGCCGGGCTGGTGCTAGCGTTGGTGCTGCCTCTGCTTCTTGGCTTTTCCACTGTCGTGGCGCTGATCGCTTTTCTATTTGTGGGGTTTGCGCTGCCGCTTCTCCTTCTTCGGCGCGCACGCAAGAAGCGCATCCTGAAATTCGCTGCCCAACTTCCCGATGCGCTCGACATGATTGTGCGCTCATTGCGTGCAGGTCACCCGACAACAGTGGCTATGGCGCTTGTCGCGCGTGAAATGCCTGACCCGCTGGGCACCGAATTCGGCATTGTCTCCGACGAAATCACCTTCGGCCTCAGTCTTGAAAACGCCGTACGGAAACTTTCACAACGCGTGGGGTTTGAGGGTCTCCATCTGCTTTCGGTGTCACTCTCCATCCAGGCCAAGACCGGCGGAAATCTCACCGTGATATTGTCGAATCTCTCATCAGTACTGCGTGAGAGGGAGAAATTGCGGATGAAAATCAAGGCACTCTCGGCCGAGGGCCGGATGTCGGCATGGATCATTTCCCTGTTTCCGCTCGTCATGTTAGGCCTGCTCATGGTCATCGCACCGAGCTATTATGGCGACATATGGAACAACCCACTCGTCATGCCGGTATTCGTCATCTTCGGACTATGGGCTCTACTTGGCGACTATATCATGTATCGCATGGTCAACTTCGATTTCTGACAGGAGCATGGTAGACACTTGTTCTCCATCAACCCGGACGTAAGCCTGCTAGTTTCGATGGCTGTTTTCCTGGCGGCGACGGCCCTTTTTCTGTTCGGCGCCCTCGTCTTCATGCCGGCGCTGCAGACACGGAAGCTGGTGACGGAAAGCCTAAAATCCGAAGGCATAGCCAATCGCCGATCCCTCGCTGGGCAAGAACAGCTTGCCAAGATTGCGGCACAGCGCCCCGTCGACGCCTATTTCCGATCGGTCGAAAAGGAGCGAGGCGAGCCCAATGCTCTTGAGGCGAAGCTGTTTCGCGCCGGATTCTATCAATCCGGCGCCCCTCTCTTTTACACCTTGTCGCGTTTTGGCGCTGTCACCGTCGGCTTTCTCGGGTGCTATACAGGGTTGGTCGCAGTGGTGCCGCCGCAAATACCAGGGTTCCTGACCTTCGGGATTGCCGCTTTGTTCGGCCTCGCTTGCCTCGTCGTTCCTAGTGTCGCCCTCGATCGCTTCGAAAATGCCCAGAAGGAAACTTACCGTCGCGGGTTCCCGGATTTCATGGACATGATGATCACCTGCGCAGATGCGGGCATGAGCCTGGAGGCGGCGGTCGAACGGGTTAGCCAGGAGCTGGCCGGTACCCACAAATGGCTTGGCATCCAGCTTGCGATCATGAATCTACAGTTGCGCGCCGGCAAACCCCTGCGAGACGGTCTTCGAGACCTCTCCGACCGTCTTGGCCTAGAGGAGGCGCGGGCGCTGTCGGTATTGTTCCGGCAATCGGAAGAACTTGGCACCAGTCTGACGGACGCCCTGCGCGTTTACAGCGACGAAATGCGCGGTAAGAGAATTCTTCGCGCCGAAGAGCGCGGCAACGCTTTGCCGGTCAAAATGATGATCCCGCTGGGAGTCTGCGTTTTCCCTGTTGTCTTGATGATTGTGCTGCTGCCGATTATCGTCCGGATGAGGGGCGTTTTCTTCTAAATGGGTATATGCTTTGATTCTAAAATAGAGTCGCAGGACTCTTGGGGGACAAAATGACAGGGCCAACGCGCCTCGCAACCGTCGTCGCAGCCAGTCTGCTGTTGTTGGCGCTTGCCGGCTGCCAGACAAACGGTGTGGACACCACCGGCGGTGTCGTGCGCACCAACGAACCCTCGAAAGGCGATGTGACGTCCTTTGGCGACGCCTTCGACGGATTGAAGACCGTCGGCGACGTCGAATATTATGCCTCGGACCAGGCCGTGGCGGAGGCCAAGAACCAGTTCCGCGCCGAGAACTACGGCAATTCCGGCGCCTTGTTCTTCAAGGCGACGCAGTTGGCGCCGAATGACGGCGGCGCCTGGATGGGTTTGGCGGCTTCCTGCGACCGCATCCACCGCTTCGACCTTGCCGACCGCGCCTATGGCCGCGCTTTCAAGCTGATGGGGCCGTCGCCCGAATATTACAACAATGTCGGCTACTCCTATCTGCTGCGCGGCAAGCTGCAGGACGCGCGCGGCAATTTCCTCAAGGCCTATGAACTGGCGCCCAACGATCCGACCGTGGCCAACAATCTGAAGCTGCTCTCGTCCAGCGTGCAGAACATCGAGCGCTGAACGTGCTGCTGACCGAAGCGATAGTGCTCAAGATCCTGGCCGCGGGCCTGCTCGCACGGATCGCCTGGCTCGACTTCACCACCCAGAAAATATCCAACCGCGACGTGCTGTTGCTGCTGTGCCTGGGACTTGGATCGCTCCTGCTTTTGTCGCTCCACTCCCGGTCCTGGTGGGATATGGGCTTGAGCGCGATGGCCGGCTTGTTGCTGTTTCTGGCGCTCTTCCCATTCTGGTTGCTGCGCAAGATCGGTGCCGGCGACGTCAAGCTGCTGGCGGTCGTGCCGCTTTTGATCGGCGGTAGTGGCCTGACGGTATTTTCGCTGCTGCTGCTGGTCTTCGCGCTCGCCACGGCCCTGGTCGTGAAAAACCCGCTCCTGCTGCCTCAAAGTGCATTCCGCGTCTACGTCCAGCATCTCGATCAGAGGGGTGTGGTGCCTTTCGGCGTGCCGATTTCCTTGGCCGCGATCTGCACGATAGCGCTCCAGATCTACTGGAGTTTTGTCCTGGCCAACAGCTCTGGTATCCTCGGCCAGCTCAACTAATCCATCGTCGCCATGTGCATGGGAAGATCGTTTGGGGCTGGTGATCCCGTCCGAACGGACCCTGCCGTTCCCGTCAGCTGACAGATCCACCGCCGCCCCCTGCAAGCAAACCCAGGCGTGCCGAAAGCGTTCGCATCGGCACAAGAACCCATCCATGAGAATTTGGCTGAAGAGCGTTTCACTCGGAACATATCCGGGAAAGACAGGTTTGGTGGAAGCAGTACACAACCAAAGGAGATGCTCCAATGATCACCAAACTTCTCTCCGCCACCGTGCTTACGGTCGCTCTGGCCACGTCGGCCATGGCACAGTCGAACGGAACCGGTTCAGGCTCGACGTCCGGCGCCACCAGTGGTGGCAATGGGACCACGACCGGCACTGGCGTCGGCACAGGTTCCGGTGCGACGACCACACCCGCCGACCCGAGCACGACAAATTCGACAACCAAGTCGAACGGCATGACCGACCGCTGCAAGGATGCCGCGGGCAACGACATCGACAACAACACCGCCAGCGGCAACACAACGTCGAACATGCAGAACTGCAACAAATGAGCCAGAGGCTCGGAGCGCCGCCCGAAGTCGTTCTTCTCCCTGGGGCGACTGATCGGGCGGTGTTCTTGCTGCGGGGGCGCCGATGAGCCGCGATGGCGTCAGGCAACGCCGTCCGCTCGATCGGGTTGGCAGGCGCGTGCCGGACCTGCATCCTTCATCACAAGAAATCGTGACATGTTGGAAAGCGGCCGCCGGCGCCTTGCGGGAGAACCGGCTCATCAAGACCAGTCACGCAAGATTATGGACGGTTCCGGAGGCCGGCAAGCTGGTTCCGGTAGGTCGCTGGACATGAAGTATGTTCAGGCGTGGTGGAACATCGGCGATCAACTGTCGTTGACACGCTCGTGAGAGAAAGGACACCGTCCATGTCAAAATTCCAGGCTGCCACTCCGGATCGTCTGCGGCAACTCAAGCTTGAAGCGTCGGCTTACTTCACCCCGATGATGCTGCACGAGGCATTGCTGCGCCTTTCCCATGCCTGCGGCGGTGAAAGCCTTGGGCGGTTCGAGAAGGCCATGGTCGATCAGATAGAGGCGACGAAGGACGATCGGCCCGATTTCGAAACGATCAAGGAATTCGCGATCGAGCAGCTTTATGCCTTGATCCGCGAAGCCAATGAGTCACCAAAGAAGAAACAGTCGCTGGAGAAGATGGATACACGCAGGACGCCTGGCCGCTCCGAAGAACCGCGGACGCTCGAGGATCAACTGCAGGCCGGGTTGGAGGATTCTTTTCCGGCAAGCGACCCACCCGCGGTGGTGTCCACGGCAATTCCAGGCGGAGCAAAGAAGCTGGTCGGGACCGACGAGGTCCTGAAACAGCAGCGAGAACAGGCCGCCAGAGAGGCCCGCCAACCATAGGGCCTAGGCATGCTGCATACCGGCCTTGCAGCCATGCGCCGGTGTGACAGCGCATGGCTCTCCGCATCAAAGCTTGACGGCGGTCTCCCGTGCCCACAGCCGCAGTTTGCGGCACGCCTCTATAAACGTCTTCACGGAACCTGCGGTATCAAGCCCGATCAGTCCCTCATCGGCATCGGGCGCCACGCCCGCCTTGGCCAGGAGAGGTTGGGCTGCCGCTGTGAAGCCGATGAATTTGCAATGGGCGAAGGCATCTGACACGAAGTCCCTCGCGGCCGCCTCGTCGAGCAGCATCTCGGCACCCTCCTCGGAAAGGAGCAGCACCACGGCGTCGAACAACACAGACGGGCCGCCGTCGATCATGTGCCTGGCCTCGATGTGGCTGCCGTCAGCCGCGTCGACGCCGCCCACCTTGGGCGCGATCACCTCCATCACCGCGCCCTCCGTTTCGATGGCGGAACGGAGCTCTTCGAACAGCGCGGGGTCGGTTCCATTGCTGAGCAAGACGCCGACCTTGCGGCCCTTGAAACTGTCAGGCCCGTTCTCGATGATGCTGAGCGCCGGCGAAGGCGGCAGGTCGTCGCGCGTCGGAACGGCTGCCTCCGCAGGGTCGGGCATATTCCGAATGCCGAGCTTGTCGGCGACGGTGGTCGCCAGGGTTTCGTCGATGTTCAGCAGATGCGAAACCATGCGTTCGCGGATCGCCGGTGCCTGGACCTTGCTCAATTCGAAGGTCAGCGCCATGGCGATGTGGCGCTGCTCCGGCGGTGTCTGGCTGTTGAAGAATTGCCGAGCCTGGCTGTAGTGATCGGCGAAGCTTTCTGCGCGCAGACGCACCTTGTGCCCGTCCTCGGCATCGGCGAAGGAACGAAAGCCGCGTTGCGGATCCTCGCGCGGTCCCAGCCCCCATGAATTCGGTTCATAGTTGGCGCGACCGACCGGATTGCGCATAGCCATGTGTCCGTCCTGTTGGAAATGGGCGAACGGGCACTTCGGCGCATTGATCGGAAGATGGGTAAAGTTCGGGCTGCCCAGCCGTTTCAACTGGGTATCGAGATAGGAGAAGTTGCGGCCCTGCAGAAGCGGATCGTTGGAGAAGTCAATTCCGGGCGGCACATTCTGTGTCATGAAGGCAACCTGCTCGGTCTCCGCGAAGAAATTATCCGGCATCCGGTCAAGCACCAGCCGCCCGACCGGGATCGGTTCGAGCACCTCTTCAGGAATGATCTTGGTTGCGTCCAGAATGTCGAAGTCGAAGCTGTCGGCAAACGCCTGATCGAACAATTGCACCGTCAACTCCCATTCCGGGAAATTGCCGGACTGGATGGCGTCCCATAGATCGCGACGGTGAAAGTCTGGATCGGCGCCATTGATCTTGACCGCCTCATTCCAGACCACCGATTGCATGCCGAGCTTTGGCTTCCAGATGAATTTGACGAAGGTGGATTCGTCTTTGGCGTTGACCAGGCGGAACGTGTGGACGCCAAAGCCCTGCATGAAGCGGAAGGAGCGCGGGATCGCGCGATCCGACATGATCCACATCACCATGTGCATCGATTCCGGCATCAGGCTGATGAAGTCCCAGAAATTATCGTGAGCGGTCTGGGCTTGAGGAAAGGCCCGGTCCGGCTCCTGTTTGGCGGCATGGATCAGGTCGGGAAACTTGATCGCATCCTGGATGAAGAAAACCGGGATATTGTTGCCGACCAGATCCCAATTGCCTTCCCTGGTGTAGAGCTTGACCGCGAAGCCGCGGACGTCGCGGGCGAGATCGAACGAGCCCTTGTTGCCGGCAACCGTCGAGAAGCGCACGAAAGCCGGTGTCTTTTCGCCGGCCCTCTGGAAAATATCGGCACGTGTGTATTTGGCCAGAGACTCGTAGGTCTCGAAGTAACCATGCGCGCCATAGCCCCGGGCATGGACGACCCTTTCGGGAATGCGTTCGTGGTCGAAGTGGAAAATCTTCTCCCGAAAATGAGAGTCCTCGATCAGAGCTGGTCCGCGTTCGCCGATCCGCAATGTGTTTTGATCGTCGGAGACGGGTGTTCCGAGCGCCGTGGTCAGAGTGGGCGTCTCACCCCCGGCGATCTGGTGCAATTCCCCGCCGTTTCCGCGCGCGCTATCCGGTTCCTGTCCACTTGCCGATTGGCGAGCGGAGCGACGGGCGGATTTGGCCATGACATACCTCGTTTTGATGCCGGAGGGGGGTGGAAGTACTCAGGAGGTCAAACTGCCGGTGCGCGGCTTTGTTCCCGTGAAAGAACCGCTGCGCGCGCGTGCATCGCCCAAGGCGCCATCCCTATCGCGGCGACGGCATGGGCCGATTGGGTAAGATGCCCCCGCTGCGCGGAATTTCTGAAGAGTTGTCTTCAGCGCGAGGAACGAACCAAACTTCCATGCATTTAGCAGGGGCTGCGTTCATACACTCTTCTTCTGGGAGCTGGACCATTGTCATCCGGAGGCTACATTTTGGCCGACCAAGAAACCAATGAAGTTTCCATCGTTGAGCTCATACCCGCCATGCGGGCTTTCGCGCGCACCTTCTGCCGCGTCCCCGACGATGCCGACGATCTGGTACAGGAGACACTGACCAAGGGTCTCGCCAACATCGACAAGTTCGAACCCGGCACACGCATGAAGTCGTGGCTCTTCACCATCATGCGCAACACGTACTACACCCGGGTCAAGATCGCTGCCCGGGAAGCGCCAGGCCTGCTCGACTGCGCGTCGTCCCGACCGATTTCGGAAGCCACCCAGGAATGGAGCGTTCAAAGCAAGGAAGTCCACGCCGCCATACAAAAGCTACCGGAACACCAACGCGAGGTTCTGATGCTGATTGGCGTTCTGGGGGTGAGTTATGAAGAAACGGCCGAGATATGCGGCTGCGCGGTGGGGACGGTAAAAAGTCGGCTGAACCGTGCCCGCGCCAATATTCTCGAGTTGCTTGGGGAGAGTTCGTTGCAGACACTAATCGAAAGACGAAATCATCTATCGGATGGTCAACTCGATATGGAGGGTGACAGCCGCAGATAATCAGTTCTGCACGTCACGTCGACGTTTCTCAACCAGCGCGTTTTGCAACTCCATGGCCAGCCTGGTTAGCCGGTCTGGAATTTTTTCCTGCTCTATGGCGTCCAGGAGAGAAGTGATCTCCTGATCCATGGCCAGACCGAATTGCGGGTCCGCGGTATCGTCGCTCGAATGAGACATCCATATTCTCTTGATAACCAGCAGTCCCTGACTTTAGTGTGGTGACAAACGCCGGACATTACAAGGCGATGTCCGCCGCCGGCAGGGTTGCCGGCAACCCTTACACAGCTTTATTTCCTTGGCCCTACGTGCTGCAGGCAAAGGACGTGCGGTGACGGCGTTCAGTCCTTCGGCGCCTGGTCGGCGGCATGATCCTGATATTGATCGGACTTGACGAGATTGCGGTCCAGCCCGCGCTCATCGCCGTGCTGCTTCCCGCGGCCGATCTTTCTTGCCGCGGGTGCCATACTTTCCTCCTTCGGGTCGGTGCCGATCTTCGGCGCCTCTGGTTCGACGTCCGAACTGGCGGCGCGCAGTAATGTTCCGCCGCCACGAGCCAGTAGGAAAGCCTCGCCATCCCATGACCGAAACGGCTTCTCGCCATTGATGACGACCCGCATTTGGTGAGCTTCCGCCAGGCGGCCGACATCGGCGCGGTCCCACGAAAGAGATCCGCGATAGGAATAGTTCAGCAAGGCGAGCCAGCCAGGCCGTTTCAGAACGCGTGCGATCTCATCGAAATGCCCCTCGGCCATGCCGGCCAGAACCAGATAAGGAAAGCTATCAACCGCCAGCACGCAATCGAAACTGCCGTCGTCGAATTCGCTCAAATCGAGACCGGAGGTTTGCCGCAACTCGACATTGCCCAGCGCGGCGCACCGCTCGGAGGCGATGGAGATCATCCGCGATGATATGTCGATGCCGACCATGCGGTTGAAGGAGTTGGAAAGCGCATGCTCGAAACGGCCGATGCCACAACCAATGTCCAGAATATCCCGGCGGGTTCCGGAGAAGTCCTGCTGCTTGAGCCAGGCGACGACTTCGTCGGTCGTGGCTGAGAGCCTTTCCTCATCCCCTAGGGATGCGAGCTGGACACTTGCTGTCTCCGAAATCGCTGCCGCCGCATCGAAGCTCGAGGCCAGCCGCGTGACGACGGCGGCACCGGTCTCCCCTTCGTCGCGTGTGTGCCGAACGGCCGCTCCCGTCGCTCGCAATGTGGCAAAGATATCTGGCTTGCGGCGAAGCAACCCGGCTACCTCTTGCAGCCTTTCCGCGTCTCGCGCATTCATCGGAACGATATCCAGCACGATCTTTGCCAGTTCCGCCGCCCTGATCCCCGTCTGCAGGTGAAGCGCCAGCCTGGCGACGACTGCTTCGGCGCAGACACCATCCGCCATGCAGTCTTCAACAGCCGATCTGATCGTAGTGCGGCGCGGAGCGGATTTTGGCTTGGTTGCAGGCATGGTATCAATTCCGCGTCCAGACCCTGCGCATCGTCCACCTGTCGATGGCGCCCCAGCCATATTTGTAGGCTTCCTGGCCGCGCAGGAAATCGAACTCGCGCGCACCTTCGCGGATCGATTCCGCGATCGCGTGGCCGATCAGGATCGCCCCTGGGCTCTCTTCGGCATAGGCGGGGTCGAAGCCCCCGAGATAGGCATAGGCACGACCGCGATGGTGGAAGCCGTAATAGGCCCCGACCGTCCTGCCATCGATTGCCAAAAGCCAGCATCGGACCAGGCCGCGAGCGTCGAGCAAGGGAAGTGAGCGCCTGTGGAATTCCTCTGCAGCCGCGTCGGCCAACACGCCACCTCCGTGTCCGGCCCAGCGCGCGTCGTGGAGGCGGATCAACTGATCGAGGAAGGTTTGGGGATCGCCTCGTGCCGACGACAACGCGGTCCGGCCGCGTCTGGATGCGGCCTGTCGCGCCCGTCGCAACTGGCGCCGGCGCCGGGAGGGTACACAGCCTGCAAGGGTATCGTCTCCGGCGACGGCGAGCACGGGGCACGCATCATGAGCGGCGGGCCGCCCCGCCGTCAGATCGGGATGGGCAATCGCAAGACCGGCGCCGCCTTCCGGCAAATCCGACAGGATCCACTGCGACCAGCCGACCGAGAGGATCTTTTCGGCAACAATGGCCGCGACCTGGTTTTCGACGCCGGGAACACACAGGATATCCAGATAGTCGCTGAGCGAAATGCCGACCGGAAGAAGTTTCGAGCCGGCGGTCCCGTGCTCCAGATAAAGCGGCGCCAGCCCTATCAGTTCGCTTCCGCGCCAGACCGCGACCGTCGCCAGGTCGCCGGGCCCGAATGTGCGCCACCATGGCACCAGCCACGCAGGAGATTGAAACGGCGTCGCCGAGGAACTCTGCTCCCACAGTCCCCACCAATCCGCCGCAAGCGTATCGAATTGCGCCGGATCATCGATGATCTCGCCGCGCAACACAGACTTGCTCACGGTGTGACGGCAAGGCGCCCGGCATCGGTGCCAAGTCGTGCCAATGCTTGATAGGCATCCATGTAGGACGAGATCATTCGCTCCAGCGAGAACCGCCGTCGCGCCTCGGCCCGGCATGTTTCGGCGTCCAGGCTTGACGCCGCAACGATGGCTTGTGCCATCTCGTCGACCGTATTGACGAGAAAACCGGTCTTGCCGTGCTCGATCACGTCGGGAAGCGCACCATTCGGAAAGGCGATCACCGGTGTGCCGCAGGCCAGCGCCTCCATGGCGACAAGGGAGCTGGTCTCGGCGGCAAGGCTCGGGATGACCAGACAGCGCGCTGCGTTGAGAAAGCGTCGCTTGACGGTAAAACCGAGCGGACCAAGAAAGCGGCGGCGGCCGTCGAGGCGAGGTTGGACCTCGTCGCGAAAGTAACGCGTGTGCGTTTCATAGGGATAGACCTTACCGCCGACGACCAGCGGCACCCCTGCCTGCTTGGCCGCGTCCAGCGCCAGGTGGATGCCCTTTTCCGGGCAGATGCGGCTCAGGACCAGTGCGAAGTCGCGCTTTGGCTGCGGCAGGCTGAGCGCCTCTATGTCTACTCCATTCGGAATTGGCGGGGCCAGTTTGGCGCCGGGTGGCGCGGTTTTCTGCTGGGCGGCCGAGACTGCATGAAGCCACAGGTCGTCGCGCGTCGGCTGCAAGGCCCCGGCCGGATACCAGTCCAGCGGCAGGTGAAGGGTCACCAAGGTCGGGCCATCGTCGGGCAGATAGGCATCGAAATCGATGCCATGCAGATGAACCACATCGATCGGCCACCTGGCGCGGGCAGCGGCGATCGCGGTTCGATGAGCCTGCTGCGCGCGGCTCTTCGCCACCTCGTCGAGTACGCCGCCTTCCGCCGGAATTTCCACAAGCGTGCCGCTCGCGCTGGAGCCCCGGCAGCCGACGACGATAGACCGATGACCCGCGCCGACCAGTGCCCGATCGAGCATCGACAGGACCTGTTCGGCACCCCCGACCGCATCCGGTCCGACAGGCGCGAGGGGATAGGCGACATTGAGGACGGTGAGCGTCATGGCCGGCCGAGCCATGGTGCGGGATGGGCGCAGGCGGTTGCGCACGACCTGGCGCCGATCTCGAAGGGGCCGAGAGCCTTGACTTCGGTCAGTGCCTCCGATGATCGCGGACCGGGTCGCATGAGAGCCTCACGCAGCCGAGGCCCGCTGCGTCGGGAGCGAGGCGGACGTCATGCCGGGCGCGTAGCGGCGGATCATCGTTGCACAGAACTCGGCGAATTCCTCGGGTACCAGCGGGGGGCTGGTGTGGTGAGGCATCATTCCGCGATGCTCGGGCGTGAAGCAGAAGGTGACCGTGACGTCGAAAGCGGCGAGTGCTTCCATCTGTCGGTCGAACCAGTCCAACGCATTCGGCCTGAAGCTATCGGCCCAGGAAAGCCCCGTGCGCATATTGGTCACGCCGAGCCGCTTCATCCAGGCGACGGCATCGTCCAGCCGCGGGTCCTCGAAATGAAACCACTGCACCAGGCCCATTGCGGGTGTGTAGCGTAGGAATTCTTCCAGCGCCGGTTTTGGCGTACCGTCCTGGCGCAGCAGCCCCATGTGGAAATGGCGGTAATAGGAAGATCCCTCCGCCTCGCGATGCCGCGTCGTTGCTTCCCATTCGCGCGGAAGGTCATAGAGGCTGTACCACTGGATTCGCGGTGCGTTGCCGAGCAGCAATTCGGCGGTGCGCTTGAGCCCCCAGACCTGTATTTCCTCGGCCCCGAAGGTCGATACGCCGACCTCGCTGACCCAGATGGGGAGGTCGGTGACGGTCGCGATCTCACCGATCTTCTGCGGCCATTCCTGAATTTGCCACAGGTTCCAGTCGAGGGGAAAGCCGTGAACAGCGACGGCGTCGACATGGTCCAGCACGCCGAATTCCTTCATGCGCGTGATAAAGCCGGGGTCTATCGGCGAGATGCCGCCAAGCACTTTTATCAGAGCCGGGTTCTCGGATGCGATCGCGTCCGCCGACAGGACTGCCATCCTGGCAAAGCGGCTCCAATCGGGGTCGAGCTCGGGGTCCCAATGCGATTTGTTGTTGGGCTCGTTCCAGATCATCGCGGCTTCAATCATGGAGCTTTCCTTTCGACGGATATATCGCGCCACCGCCGGCCGGATCGCCGGCAGCGCGGCAGAAATAGACCTCCTGCTCGGGATGCAGAACGATCTCGAAACCGGCGCTGCGCAGCATCGCTTCGGTGCAGGCCCGGTTCGGTATCCACCAGTTGGTCGGATCGTCGGCATAGCGGTGTTCGATGAAATGCAGCTTGGGAAATTCCGGCTGGTCGAACAAATCATGCGTCCAGAAATGATAGTTCTCTTCCAACGCGGGCAGGTCCTTGCTGCCGCGCTGCATGGACTGAAAGATCATCAGGTCGACGGCGACGTGCTCACGGATCAGGTCGAGCGCGAGCAAGGGGTGGCGCAAATGGTAAAGCACTCCCATGAAGAGCACGACATCGAATGTCTCGCGCAGGGCACCGACGTCGTAGACCGACAGCTTCTGGAATTCGATATCACAGTCCGCGATCTCGGCGGCAAAGCGGGCCTGGGCCAGATAGGCCTCGTCGAAATCGATCCCGAGGACGCGGGCGGCGCCTCGCCGTTTCATCTCGATCGAGTAGAAGCCGGCATTGCAGCCAATATCCAGCACGGTCTTGCCGGTCAGATCAGCGGGTATGGCATCGGCGAATTTGCGCCATTTGATCAGCGGGTAGTTGCCGAGAAAGTGGTCGGGCGCGGTTTCGACGCCGGCCAGGTCCATATTGTGGAACCACGGGCCGAGCGCGTCGATGCGCCGGCGGATTTCGGCATGGGAATGCAACATGTTCAGGCTCCTTCACCCGGAACGACAGGCACATGCGAATGCGCGCCGGGCATGATCGTTGCGGGCTGGTGATGAGCTGACGGGACGCCGTTTTCAAGCAACCGCAGAGCTGTGCGATACCCATTGAATGTACCGACATCGACATAAGCGGACCCTGCCTTGACACCATAGGCCACACCCCCGCCCGCAAGGTAGGCGTTGATCAACGTGCCGATATATTCGTCACGACCATCCCGCTCGCGCCAGAGTGCCGCAAGCCGATGCAGGATATGGCCGGGCATCTTGAACGCACCCCAAACCCAGTTCGTGGCGGCGTCCTGCCGCTTGACCTGGATTTCGATCACCCGCTCCTCATCATCGGTAACGACGGCGTCGAAGAATTCCGGGCTATCCACCGGGAAGAGCAGAAAAGAAAGCTGATCGTCAGGCAAGCGACAGAAGCCGTCCTCGGGAAACCAGATCGTATCTGGAAGCCCGACGAGGACGACCTCGTCGGGCGCGACGAGGGGCGCTGCCCGGAAAATCGCATCGCAGAGACCGACGGGTTGAGGCTGCACCACGAAGAGCGCTGCCGCCTCACCGTAGCCGGCGGCATAATATTCGAGGATGTCGGATTTGCCCGATCCGATGATGAAGCAAATCTTGTCGACGCCGGCCTGGACCATGCGCCGTACCAGATACTCGCTCACGGCGCAGGGACGTTCGGTCTGTCCGTCGATCCTGCTGCCGACCGGCAGCAACTCCTTCGAGAAGCCGAGCGGTTGAATGCGGCTGCCGCGTCCGGCAGCGGGCACGATGCCCAACATCAGACTGCTTCCTTCATCGGTTCGCCGACTGGGTTTCGCAAGGCATCGGCCAGGATTTTGTCCAGTTCCGCTGCGCGTTTGGCGGAAGTGTGCTCGCCCAAGACCCGCTCGCGGGCTCGCCTTCGAATGCCGTCGAGTTCGAACTCCGGCAATTGCAGTGCCGCGACCACATCTTCCGTATCGCGCGCCAACAGCACTTCGCGGCCGGGTTCGAAAAATTCCGCGAGGCCTGGCCATGCGTCGGTGACGATGGCAGCTCCACACGCGGCCGCTTCGAAGAGCCGTCCCGAGGGGCACCAGCCCTTTTGCGCCATCGCTTCGCGGGTGACGTTCAGTGTCAGCCGCGACGAGGAGAAGAACGCCGGATGGTCGGCGGGTGGCAGATGCCTGACGAAGAAGATGTTGTCGCTCCATGGGAATTCCTGCGGATATTGTGCGCCGCCGATGATAAAGCGCTGGTCGGGCAGGCGCGCGGCCGGGCGAACCAGAAGCTTTTCGACGCCGGCCTGGCGATCCGCCGCGTAGGTTCCGAGATAGGACAGATCACCGGCGAATTCGGCCCGCTTCTCTGCCGGCCGGTGCTGATCCGGATCGACATGCCCATAGAGCGGCATCACCTGGCGCGCGCCCAGCACCGCCTTCAGCGCCTCGATCGCCGGGCCGCCGGTGTAGCTCAGGACGAGATCGTAGTCGGCAAGGCCTTCAGGTCCGAAATAGGGCGGACGCTCACCTTGTTCGACGCGGGCAAGCGTGACTGGAGTATCGAGATCGTAAAAGACACGCAGTCCGCGGCATGCCTGCTGCGCGAGGCGCGAAGCCTCGACGGCGTCCGGACAATAAGAGGTGACGACCACGACATCCGCTTGCTTCATCGCCCGTTCCGCGACGCGGCGGATGTCCTCCCAGTCCGGATAGATGACGACGTTGCCTCCATCGAGCTGATCCAGATCGCGGGTCCCGGCATAATAGGGGGTGTCGCGTTCGAAAAAGGTGATCGACCAGCCCAGCCGGGCGAGGGCGCGGATCAGCCCACGCCACAGCGTGGCATGGCCGTTTCCCCATGAAGACGTGACGGTAAGACCGAAAATGACCATCCGCATGGGGAATTTCCTCGTCAGGCAGCTTCGTTCAATCGCAGGAGCTTCGAGCCCCAGTCGCCCGATACGATCGTCGTGATCGAGGCGGGATCGATGTCGAAGCGAAAGCAGTCGCCTACCGGCAAGCCAAGCACCTTGCAGACGGCGGCCTTGATCACATCGGCGTGGCTGATCAGGGCGACACATTGGTTCTGATGCTGCTCGCGGACGCCGTTCATCAGCGAGACGATGCGCTGCTGGACATCCAGCATGGTTTCGCCGCTCGGTGTCCTGGCCTCCTGCCGCTGATCGTTCCACGCGCGCCAACTGGCATCGCCGTTCAATTCGTCGAAAGTCTTCCCCGACCAGTCGCCGAAGTCGATCTCGTCGAGTTCGGCGCGGATCGCGATTTCGCCGACACCGCAAGCGAGAGCGATCGGAACCGCCGTCTCCTGCGTGCGCTCGCGCGGGCTGCATAGAATGGCTGCAATCGTCTCACGGGCCATGCGGCCGCCAAGCTGCTCGGCTTGAGCCTTGCCGGCCTCGCCGAGACATACGCCGGCCATGCGGCCCGCAAGGTACGAGCCGACATTGTCGTGCGCCGCATGGCGGATCAAAAAGAACGTCGTCGTCATTCCGCGGCATCCAGCAATGGCTCGTCCTTACCGGCGATGAAAGCGAGCGTGCGCTGGCGCGCTTCGGCGTCGGTGAACTGTTCGGGTGGCGATTTCATGAAATAGCTGCAAGGACCCGTCAGCGCCCCGGCAATGCCGCGGTCGAGCGCGAGCTTGGCGCAGCGCACCGCATCGATCACCACGCCGGCTGAATTGGGCGAATCCCACACTTCCAGCTTGAGCTCGGCATTCAGCGGCACGCCGCCGAAGGTCGTGCCTTCGACGCGGATGTAGGCCCATTTGCGGTCGGTGAGCCAAGGCACGTGGTCGCTGGGGCCGACATGGATGTTGCCCGGCTCCAGGGGAACATCGAGCTGGCTGGTTACCGATTGCGTCTTGGAGATCTTCTTCGATTCCAGCCGCTCGCGTTCGAGCATGTTGAGAAAATCGGTGTTGCCGCCGAAATTCAGCTGATAGGTGCGATCGATGCGCACGCCGCGCTCGCGAAAGAGATTGGCCAGCAACCGGTGCACGATGGTGGCGCCGACCTGGCTCTTGATGTCGTCGCCGACCAGCGGCAGCCCGCGTTGCTCGAAGCGCCGGCGCCATTCCGGACGCGAGGCGATGAAGACCGGTATGCAATTGACGAAGGCACAGCCGGCCTCGAGCGCGCATTCAGCGTAGAAGTGCGTCGCCTCTTCCGAACCCACCGGCAGGTAGGAGACCAACACATCGGCTCCGCTGTCGCGCAGGATCTCGCTGACATTGGCAACCGGTCCGGGCGCTTCTTCGATTTCGTCGCGCAGATATTTGCCGATCCCGTCAAGCGTCGGCCCGCGTTCGACGAGAACGCCGGTCGTCGGCGCGTCGGCAAAGCGGAACGTGTTGTTGGGGGGAGCGTAGATCGCATCCGCGACGTCACGGCCGACCTTGCTTCTGGCGACATCGAACGCACAGACAATTTCGATGTCGTCGACGTGATAGCCACCGAGATCGGCATGCATGAGCCCCGGGATCGGTTCGTTGCTTTTGGCATGACGATAATAGGCGAGGCCCTGCACCAGGGAGGACGCGCAATTGCCCACTCCAACGATACCAACACGAACTTTTTTCGATCCCACGAAACTGCCGCCCTATGCTGTTCAAAGGTAAGTTCCTTGCGCCGAACCGCCACCGTGCCGGAATGTTCCTTGGCTTGGTCAAAAATTGCGCGAAGCAGCATGGATCGAAGCCGCGCGCGCCGCGTTGCCCGCACGGCAAGCACCGGAAATCGACCAATGATCGTCTACGGCGACCACAAGCGGACCGAGAATGCACGACAGCTTCAGGAGGCGGCGATCGAAATGGCCCAAGGCCTCGATCGCATGCCTTGCGGCATCCGGCGCCATGCCGCATTGGTCGGGCTGTTCGTCAGCGTGTCGGAACTGGTCCAAGGGCTCGCGGATGTCGACTTCAAGGCCCGGGGCGTCGACACCAATTCGCCTTCGCAACGGCAAGGCGCCAGGCTACTGGTCGGGCTTGCGGCAGAGGTGGCGAGGTCGTGGCGAAGCGGGTTCGCTGTGGACGGTGGCATCGACCCGCGACTTCTCCAAATGCTGACCGCACTCGATTGCAAGGCAGAGGTTTTGACCGGCTCGTCCGAGGGCTACGCGCATTATGCGCTTTATCCAGAGAGTTATCTCGGCGCGGCGCAGGTATCAGGTCTCGATGCGAACACATGCGTGATCGGCATCCGCAGCATCGGCCTGGGGCTCGCGGCCATGGTGGCGGCCGCGATCGGTGCGCCGGCGCCCATTAGCGTGCGCCCGATCGGGCATCCTTTCGATCGGCGCCTCAATGCCGATCCGCGTTTGGTCGCGGCCTGGAGGAACGAGCCGTCGGCTCGTTTCGCGGTCGTCGACGAAGGTCCCGGCCTGTCGGGAAGTTCGGTCCACGCCGTCGTCGCGTGGCTGAGAAAACAGGGCATCGATACGGACCGCATTCACCTGTTCCCCAGCCATTCGGGCGATCCGGGCGCCGAAGCGTCGCCGGATATTCGGGAGACATGGGTGCGCTGCCGCAAACATGTGGCGATAACGTTCGAACGCACCTTTCCCGAAAGCTCGCAAAGTCCAACGCTGCGCGATTGGGTAGCCGAGGCGGTCGGCAGTCCGAAATTGCGCTTGACCGAAATATCCGGGGGCGCGTGGCGCTCTCTTCACTACGCCGACGAAAAGCGCTGGCCACCGAGCACACGCGGCACCGAACGGCGAAAGTTCCTGGCCTCCGCGGGTCAAGACCGCTGGCTTGTCAAATTTGTCGGCCTCGGCGAAACCGGGCTGCGCAAGATGCAAGCCGCCAGGATGTTGCATCAAGCCGGATTCGGACCGCAAGTCATCGGGGTCTGCCACGGTTTTCTGGTCGAACGGTGGACCGACGGAACCACGATGGATCAGCTGCCGCTGTCCAGGCAGAGACTTGTCGCGGCGTTCACACGCTATCTGGCCTGGCGTGCGACCAATCTGCGGACCTGCGAAGCCGGCGCATCATTGCTCGCCCTCGCGGAGATGGCGGTTCACAATGCTTCCGAAGCTTTGGGCGAAAGCCAGGCGGCTAGACTGCGGACCTGGTTCTCGAAGCAGACGCCCGCAAAGGTGTTGGAACGGGTCGAGATCGACGGCAGGCTTCACCCCTGGGAGTTTCTGGTCGGTTCCGATGGTACGCTGATTAAGACGGATGCAGTCGACCATTGCCGAGGACACGATCTGATCGGCTGCCAGCCGATAGAATGGGATATTGCCGGCGCCTGCGTAGAACATGACTTGTCCGAAGCCGAGGCGACGACGTTGATCGGCGGCATGGATAGCCGCATCGACGCCAGGCTCATCGATTATTTCAAACCTTGCTATTTGGCGTTTCAGCTCGGGCTGTGGAGCATGGCCGCCCAATCCGAGAATGGCTGGGAAAGAGCAAGGCTGGAGGAGACGGCAAACCGATATGAGGCAGGGCTGACACGGTTCCTGGGCCAGGCCAGGGCCGATTAGTCTGCGTCAATCCAGCCTGCGCAGCATGTCTGCTTCCTGCTCGAGAATACTGGCCACCTCCTCCCGCTGCAGATGCGTCATCATCAGGCTGACACAGCACTCCAGATAGGTGATTGAGGCTCGCCGCAAATACGCAGCCGTCTCTCGTTCCGCCATCTTGTCGATATCGGTCCGAGATCGCTTGGGGTGCATGAGGAGGTCCTCCATATGTGGTCCTCCTGTCAAACCAAAAGCTTGCCTGGATGTTCCCGCGGGAATCGATGCGAAGATGTGACCGCGGTCCGGCATCAGGCAGGGAGGTTCTGCAGCCCGCCTGAC
The DNA here is from genome assembly GCF_006440715.1 of Mesorhizobium sp. B2-7-3. Classification (NCBI taxonomy): domain Bacteria; kingdom Pseudomonadati; phylum Pseudomonadota; class Alphaproteobacteria; order Hyphomicrobiales; family Phyllobacteriaceae; genus Mesorhizobium; species Mesorhizobium sp. B2-7-3. The sequence goes on along the minus strand of NZ_VFTY01000006.1, from coordinate 398,428 downwards.
GTGGGTCTCGCCCTTGTGGACCGTCCTGCCATTTGAGCGCCGATCGAGCCGCCTTCAAGCATGGCGAAATAGCTGATCGTCCGCGCGAGCCCCTCGTTGAGAGGCACTCTTGGCGTCCAGCCGAGCAGCGCTTTTGCGCGCGAGATGTCGGGCTGCCGGCGTCGAGGATCGTCCTGCGGCAGCGGCAGGAACGTCATGTCCGATTTGGTGCCGGTCATGGCCTTCACCAATGCCGCCAGTCGCACGATGGTGAATTCGCCGGGGTTGCCCAGATTGACGGGCTTGCCCGGATTGGGATTGATATCCATAAGGCCCATCAACCCATCGATCAGATCGGAGACGTAGCAGAAGGATCGCGTCTGCATGCCGTCGCCGAAAATCGTCAGCGGGCGCTTCTCGAGCGCCTGCATGATCAGGTTCGAGACGATGCGGCCGTCCGCCGGATCCATTCTCGGCCCGTAGGTGTTGAAGATACGCGCGACACGAACGTCGGCCTTGCCGGCTCGCAGATAGTCGAAGCAAAGTGTTTCGGCGGTGCGTTTGCCTTCGTCGTAGCAGGCGCGTGGGCCGGTGCAGTTCACATGGCCGACATAATCTTCCCTCTGCGGATGTTGCTCCGGATCGCCATACACTTCACTCGTGGAGGCCTGCAGCAATCGCGCGTCGTTGCGGGCGGCGAGTTCGAGCAGGTTCAACGTTCCGATGACGCAGGTTCGCGTGGTGTGGATCGGATCGGCCTGGTAACGCGGCGGCGAGGCGGCGCAGGCCATGTTGAAAATGCGATCCACCGGCTCGCCAAGCTCCAATGGACGGCAGATATCCTGCTCGATCAACCGGAAACCCGGCTGGTCCATGATCGCGTTGATGTTCTCCATGCGACCGGTAAGAAAATTGTCGGCGCAGATCACACGCCAGCCATCGCGTAACAATGCTTCGCAAAGATGCGAACCGAGGAAGCCCGCGCCACCGGCGACGAGCACCGTCTTTGCCCTTTGCGCTTTTTTTGTTTGTCGCATCGCGATTTTCTCCTGTCTGCCAGTCATGCTGCACTTCCGATATCGAGATCGAGGACCACCGCCCCCTTTTGCGTAAGCGCCGTGATGAATTCGCGAGCCCTGGCCGCACCGGTGTGGGAGGCAAGGACGAGTTCGCGTGCCCGGTCGGCCATCGCGAGACGTGTACGAGCCGATTCCCGGGACAGGATCGCGACGACCTCGTCCGCCATCCTGGCCGTGTGGATCGTCGATGCGGGAAAGAAGCTGTCGAGGCCTGGCCAGCGGTCGCTGATGATCGGCGTGCCGCAAGCCGCGGCTTCGAAAAGGCGCACGCTGGGCGACCATCCCGCGGCAATCATGGAACTGCGTGTGACGTTCAGGGTGTAGCGCTGACGGCTATAGAATGCGGCATGATCGGCCGGCGGCAAGTGTTCGATGCGCTCGACATTGTCGGGCCAGTCGATGTCGGACGGATATTGCGAGCCGGCCACGACGAAACGCCGATCCGGCATGCGCCGTGCAGGCTCGAGCAGAAGCGCGTTGAGCGTGGCTTGCCGGTCGGCGCTGTAGGTGCCGAGATAACCGAGATCCCAGCCGATCGGATCGGCGGTGCGGTGATGCCGTTCCGGATCGACCGAACAGTAGAGCGGCTCGGCGCGGCGTGCGCCGAAGGTCTGCGTCAGATCGGCAAGCATCGGGCCGCCGGCAAAAGAGAAATAGATGTCGAAGTAGGGGATCTGGCGCCAGCTCAGATAATCGCAATCGTCCGCCGACAGCTTCGCCAGGGTCACCGGCGTGTCGATGTCGTAAAAGCAGAGTTGTCCTTTGCAAAGTGAAGCGACGGTGTCGATCACCGCGCGCCCTTCCGGTACGAAGGAGCCGATCACCACGACATCGGCCTGTTGCAGACACCGCGCGTAGTCGCGTTGCAGTTCCTGCACGGTTTCGTAGTAGCGCAAGGCGCAGAAATCCGGATCGCGCAAATCGCGGTGATTGGCGTACCATGGCACATCGCGCTCCAGAAAAGTTACGCGATGGCCGAGTTGGTGGAGGCCTTTCAACAGACCTCGAAAAGTGGTGGCATGGCCGTTTCCCCAGGACGAGGAAAGCGACAGGCCGAGAAAGACGATGTCCAACTGCCTGGTCATTCGGCTGCCTCCACGGTCCCGTGCGTCAAATGCCGTTTGAAGACCGCATCAGCCACGGCCGCCCGCAATGCGTAAGTATGATCGGCGAGAACGCGTCGAAGTGCGGCCTGGCCGATCGCCTTTGCCCGGACGGGAGTCAGCGCCTGCATGATTTCGGCGACATCGCCGCCGTCGCGCGCCACAAGGATCTCCTCGTCGGGTTTCAGGAACAGCTCGACGCCGAGCCAGGCATCGGTGATCAGGCAGGCGCCGGCGCCGGCCGCCTCGAAGACACGCGTGGCGGGTGAAAAACCGTTCGCGGCCATACTGTCGCGGCTGATGTTCAGCACCGCCTTTGGCGTGACATTGAAGGCGTTGTGATCGCGGGTGCCGACATGGCCGAGCCAGCCGACATTGGCGGGGAGCGGCTTGTCGCCCCACCCAGATCCGCCGAGCAGAAAACGTTGTTGCGGCAGCTGGGCCGCGGGATCGAGGAAGAACGATCCGACACGCGCTTCACGATCCGGCAGCCTGTTTCCGAGGAACGCCAGGTCGCAGGCAAAACGCGCATTGCTGGCGACCGGGTGGTGCGTTTCGGGATCGAGCGCATTGTAGATTGGCACGCACTCGTTCGCGCCCATGGCACGATAGGCCCAGACTACGGGATCGCCGCCGCCATAGGTCAGCACAAGGTCGATTTCTTGCAGCGCACGATGCAGCGGGTGGTCCGGCTCGTCGCGCAGTTGGGCGAGTGTGGCCGGCGCGTCGACGTCCCAGAATACGATGAGCGCATCGCTGCGGGCGTGGTCGAGCACGGCGCGAAGCAGCGCCTCGTCCTCGAAGCCGACGCCACTCGCCTTGACGACGATATCGGCCTCGGCGGCACGCGCCGCCACCTGCATCAGGGCATGGTGGGTTGCCTCGTAGACGACGACAGAGCACCAGTCCGGCGCCTCGATGTCACGGTTCTTCTGCCGGTCATAAACGTCAGGTTCGTAGAAGGTGATTTCGTAGCCCAGTTGCGAAAGCGCCTTCAGCAATCCTCGGTAATAGGTCGCGGCGCCGTTCCAGTAGGACGACAAAAGGCTCGATCCATAGAATGCGATCTTCATGCTGCGGCTTCCTTTGCGGCGGTCAGCTCGGCGGTGTGCAGGGTCGTGCATTGCCAGAGCACGTCGAACAACTCGTCGACGCGGTGACGGCAGGTGTGCCGCGAGCGGATGGTCTCAAGACCCGAGGTCACCAGGGAGGCCGCAAAATCGGGATCGGCCAACACCGCTTGGAGGTGTTGCCGCATTTGCGATCCATCCTCGGCAAACAGGAAGTCGATGCCGGGCCTGAAAAGCTGCTCGACATCGGACCAAGGCGCTGAAATCAGCGGGATGCCGCAGGCAAGTGCCTCGAACATGCGGATCGTCGGAATTCCCGGCAAGCCTTGACGATAAGGACGCCGCGGGATGTGCACGGTGACACGATGCGCGGCGAACGCCTTCGGCACGTCGGCATTGGCGATCCACCCTTCGTAGCGCAGACCCGCGGCGGCCAGTTCGGCAAGTGCCGGCTCGGGATAGCGGACACCGTGAACAGTGGCCTGAAGACTGAGATCGCGCACGGGTTCGATCAGGAACTCCTGGATTTCGGCCGTCCGCTCGTCGTCGCCCCAGTTTCCGATCCAGACCAGGTCGGACGTCGCGTGGATTTCCGGGTGCGGTTTGAACAGCCGATCGTCCGCCGCTTCATGCCAGGTGAAGACACGCTTGCCCCACCCGGCGCGCAGATAGCTCTCGCGCAGCGCTTCGCCAAAGGCGAGAACGCCATCATAATGTTCCAGGCGGAGCGCCGAGATTGCCTCGGTGGCCGACACGGCGCGGTGATGGGTGTCGTGAAACAGCAAGGTGAATTTGCCGCCATCGGCCCGGGCACGGCCGATGCGAGCGACAAGCTCCGGGTCGGTCCATTCGTGGACGATCACCACGTCGGCCTCGGCGATCCAGGCTTCATGGTCGAACCCGGCATCGTAGGTCACCGGCATCAATTCGGGGAAATCCTTGCGAAAACGTTCGATCGCGAAGGATCCCCTCTCGGCCAGTAGGTTCGATCGGCTCCAGCCGTCCGCCGGCTCCAGAGCGATGGCCTGATGCCGGCGCGCCACCAGTTCGCGCATAACGCCGCGAAGGAAATGGGCATTGCCGTGGTTCCAGTCGGAGACGAGCGAGTGAGTGTAGAACAAGAAGCGCATGATCAGCGCTCCGCCACGGCCAGCGCCGCCTTTTCGTAGACATCGCGCATGGCCGCTGCCTGTCTCGCCAGAGTGAACCTGCGGCTTCGGCGGAGGGCGGCGTGGCCGAGCTCTCGCCTATGCCCCGCATCGCTGGAAAGACGATTGATGCAGGCTGCAAGATCATGCGGGTCGCGACCGTCAAAGAACATCGCGGCCCCGTCCCATAACTCGCGATAGGTCGGGATGTCCGAGAGCACCAGGGGCGTTGCCGACATGGCCGCTTCCAGAGCCGCCAGACCGAACGGTTCGTAGAGCGACGGGGACACGAAAATACCGGCGCGGGCCATCAGGGAGCGCACCTCGCCATGCGGCAGTGCTCCGAGGGGAACGGCATGGTTGACGGTGGCGCGCTCGCCGTTCGGGCCGTGAAGCGAACCGGCTGTAAAGAGAGGCCATTGCGTCAACGAGGCGGCCTGGTCGACCACCGCCACATTCTTTCCCTCGTCCCACCAGCGGGCGGCGGCGAAGACGAGCGGCTGGCGGGTTTCTGCTGTCGGGACGGGGCGTGCGGCATTTCCGACGACGTGAAGGCGTGCGATCGGGCCATAGCAGGTCTCGAGCATCTCGGCATGGCTGCGGCTTGGAGCGATGACTGCGTCGGCCCTGTCGAAGCCGCGCCTGTTGCGCTCTTTCTGCCAGCTCCATGCGCTGTCCAACGCCTGTCCCTTCACGGAATGGAACCATGTCGTCACGCATGAATGCGAGACGGCTATGACTGGGCAAGGCGCGTCCAACCCCACCGCCTGCGTCGGTCCGTTGAGATGGACAAGGTCGATGGCGTAGTCGCGTATCGGCGCACGCAATTCCAGCGGCAGACGGTCGAGCTCGCCGGCGCTGCGGGTCATCCAGTCCAGTGGCGTATTCAACCAGATGAGCGTCGCGAAGGACCGTGCCTCTTCGGCCTGTTGCCTGGATGGGTGCGGCCCCAGCCCGGCGAACACAACGCTGTCGCCGCCATTGACCAGTTCCCGGCCGAGATCAAGCGCATAGCGCCATACTCCGCCCATGGCGTCGACGGTCATCAGGATGCGGCGCTTGCGTGGCGTCAGTGTCCGCAACATGCCGCCTCCAGTTCCGCCAGCGGGCGCGGGCGCTTTTCCTGGATGTCGCTGAACTTCTGGAACGATGCGAGGTAATGATCATGGGCGCGCTCCCAGGCGAGGTCGTCGGGTTCGCCCCAAAGCTCGCGATAGCTGGGCGAACTCGGATATGGATACAGCGGCACGGGTTCATTGGCCCACACGCCATTGTCGATCAGGTGGGCTCGCCAGTGATCGACAAGGGCAGGATCGTCCTCGACGACGCCGATCAGATTGGCCTGGACGAAGGGAACGTGGCGTCTGGCCTTGACCAGCAGCGCGGCAAGCTCCTCGGTGCCCAGCCGGCAGCGCTTCGCCAGCATGGCCCGCCCTTCCACCGTCAGGCTTTCGAGGCCGGCTTCGATGGACACGCAGCCTGCCGCGCCCAGCAGTTCCAGCAGCTCGGGTTTCCACAGATCGATGCGGGTCTGGACGCCGAATTTCACATCGCGGCCGACCAACGCCTCCAGCAACGCTTTTTGGGGCAGGAAGATTTCGTCGATGAAGTAGATGTAGCCGACACCCTGGGCGATCAGCCTATCGATTTCAGTCACCACCGCTTCGTGGTTGCGGCGGCGATAGGCATCGCGGAAATCGATCTTGGCGCAGAAGCTGCAATTGTAGGGACAGCCGCGCGACGCCTCGACCTCGGCGCCGAATCCAAGCTGTTGGTCATCGAACCGGTGATGGTGATGCGAATGGGCGGCAATCCAGTCGGATGGCCATTCCAGCGGCGGGTGATCGACAAACGAACTGGAATGGACGCCGCCGTTCGACACCAGCTTGGAGTCCCGCAGATAGGCGGTTGAGGGTACCGCGCTCCAATCGTCGCGTCGTGCAAGTTCCGCGACGACTTCCTCGCATTCGCCGCGCACGACAATGTCGACGCCCAGCTTGCGCAAGGTCGGCGCCGGCGTCGCCGAACCATGTGGCCCGACCGCGACCGTGCGTCCGCCACGCCCGGCCAGGCGATTGAGGAAATCGGCCGGCACCCGCAATTCCGGCGGTGCGCAGCGCCAGAACAGATAGGTCGGCGCGGTGCTGACAACCGTCATTGCCGGCGCGAAATCAACCACGCGTTTGCAGAGCCCGGAATTATCGAGCTTCTGCAATTGTCCGTCCAGCATCAGCACCTCATGGCCGGCCGCCTCGAGCAGGGCTTTCGAATAGCCGAGTTCCAGGGGCAGATGCGGTTGGCGGCAGCCGAAATAGATGCTGTCGTCATATGTCCAGGACGGGTTGACCAGGGCTATTCTCATGCGACGTACCTCACGGCTTCGGGGCGGGGCTCAAGCCGGTGGCGCTGCAGCCAGTCGGCGAGATCGCGAATGCCCTCGCGCCACGCAACCTGCGCCTTCCAGCCAAGCGCGGTTTCGATCTTGCGGGTATCGGCGACGAAGAAGGGCTGGTCGCCGGTCCGTTCCCCATCATGGCGGACCGAGAGCTCGCGACCGGTCAAGCTGCGGATCTCGCTCAACAGCATACGCAGGCTGAGCGCGTTTTCAGGTCCGCCGCCAAGATTGAATGCCTGGCCCTTGGTGAGCTCGATATGGTCCAGCACGGCCCTGTAGGCGGCGACCGCATCGGAGACGTGCAGGATGTCGCGCACCTGCCTGCCGTCGCCATAGATGGTGATTTCCCGTCCCGTCAGGGCGCTGAGCAGGAAGTGCGCTACCCAACCCTGGTCCTCGGTTCCAAACTGGCGCGGTCCGTAGATGCAGCTCATCCGCAGCACCGCCGTCGGCATGCCGTAGGACTTGGCATAATCGAGCACATATTGGTCCGCCGCGCCCTTGGAGCAGCCATAGGGTGTGCAGAAATCGAGGCCGCGAGCCTCATCGATCCCGCCGGCCTGGATCGCGCTATCGCAAGGTATGTAGCGGTCGTCGTCCGCGCGAACCGCGACGTCGGGGAGGCTGCCGTAAACCTTGTTGGTGCTGGCGAAAATCACTGGGATGCGCTCGCCGCTCAGCCGCGCCGCTTCCAGCACGTTGAACGTGCCGCGAAGATTGATGTCGAAATCCTCGTCCGGCCGGACCAGGCTCGTGGTGACGGCCGTCTGCGCGGCGAGATGGAAAATCGCCTTGCATCTCATCAGGGCCGGCGCCAAGGCATTGGCGTCCCGCACATCGATGGTCTCGACCGTTAGGCGGCCACCGTGTTTCTGTGCGAGCCATTGCAGGTTCTGTTCGACGCCGGGACGGCTGAGATTGTCGACCACCAGCACTGGCTCGCCATCCGACAACAGGCTGTCGGCCAGGTTTGATCCTATGAAGCCGCTGCCGCCGACGATGGCGACCGGCGCTTCGCGTCGGTTGCGTGCGCCCGGGCTCATGACACCAACCCGCGCTCTTCGAGTTCGCGCTTCATTTCGGCGCCGCGATCAACGGCGGCCGTGTTGCGCACCCAGGAAACGAAATCCCCGAGAGAGTTCTCCAATTGCAGGCCGGGTTCGAAACCGAGCAGCTCACGAGCCTTGGAGATATCGGCGAAGCAGTTGCGAATGTCGCCGGAGCGCGCCTTGCCGAGCAGCTCGGGCGAACGGTTCGGGGTTCCCATGGCTTCGGCCAGCAATCGCGCGACTTCGCTGATCGCATAGGCGCGGCCGCTGCCGATGTTGATGACGTGGCCCTTTGCCTGACGTTGCTGCAGCGCAAGGCGAAAGGCGCGGGCGACGTCATGCACATGAACGAAATCGCGCTTCTGTTCGCCATCCTCGAAGATCATCGGCCGTTGGCCATTGGCGAGACGTGAAGCGAAATTGGCCAGCACGCCGGTATAGGGATTTGATAGCGCCTGGCCGGCACCGAAGACATTGAACAGGCGCAACGCGACCGCATCGATGTTGTACGCTTCGCCAAAGATCAGCACGGCGCGTTCCTGGGCATATTTCGTCAGCGCGTAGATCGAGGCGAGGTCGACCGGCTTTTCTTCATCCGTCGGCAGCGGCGAAAGGGGGTCGCCTTCCGGCGACAGCGGATTCCACTGTCCGCTTTTGATGTCGCTTGACTTGCGCCTTGCATTGTCGATGCGCCGGCCGTCGGGCGTGGCATAGAGGCCCTCGCCATAGACGCTCATCGAGGAGGCGACGACGATCCGTTCGACCGGATGCTTGATCAGCGCTTCAAGCAATGTCGCCGTGCCGAGATCGTTGGTGCCGACATAGCGCGCGATCTCGTACATTGATTGTCCGACGCCGACTTCCGATGCCAGATGAATGACGGCGTCGACGCCTTCCAGCGCCTCGGCAACGGCTTCGCGGTCGCGAATGTCGCCCTTGATCAGTTCGGCACCTGCGGGAAGCGCGACCGCTTCACCCGCATGCACCTGCTCCAGCAGGGCGTCGAGAATGCGAACTGAATAATCCTGAGCGATGAGTTCTTGTGTGACGTGGCGGCCGATGAAGCCGCAGCCTCCTGTAACCAATATGCGTTTCACGACGACTCCTCGGACAAGTGACCTCGGCGCCCCGAACTTTTCGGCAAAAGGTTTGTTCCCTGTGCTTCAACAAAGTTCCCTTCGCGGGCTTCGCCTGAAAGCAAGCGCAACACCATCGGCCCGCGATGCGGGAACATTGCCGCCGGTATGCTGTTAGGGCGCTCGACAGCCGCCGTGACGCCGAAAAGCGAGCCGATGATCAAGGGAGATTTCAATGTCGCAGTCCCAGACAACCACCAATCACGATGAAATTCGCAAATGGGCCGAGGAGCGGCAGGGCCGGCCGGCGGTGGTCCGCACCAAGGGCGAGGGCGGCATCCTGCGGATCGACTTTGGCGAGCCCGAGGAAGCATTCGACCCCATCGATTGGGACGAGTTCTTCCGGATATTCGACGAGAACGATCTCGCCTTCCTTTATCAGGCCAAGACCAGCGACGGAAAATCCAGCCGTTTTAATAAATTCGTCGAGCGCGATCGCAAGGGTTGAGAGGGCTGGCTGGCGGCCGATGCAGCGGGCCCCAGAAAATCCCGAAAGTCGCTGGAACAATCGACTGCCCTATTGCTTCGGGCGCTGATCCAGAAAGGTGATCCAGCAACCCCCAAGGGAAGCGCCTTGGCCTCGGCCCAGGAGAATTCAATGCATCAGCTTTGCGCCGCGGGCTTTGGCCACCTCTCGCATGACGTCGTTGAGCCAGTTTTCGGTGGACTGGCCAAGCTGCCGGTGGTCGACGTCCCGGATCGCTTGCTCGAGTGTCCTCTCGACCAGCCGGTCCGATGCGTTGACGTCTCCCAGCAGAAGACGCGCCGCGAGGCGCAGTTTGGGCAAAAGGGTGAAAACGTCGTCTGGCGGGGAGGGCACGGAGATGTCCGCTTGTTCGGATGCCTGCGGCGGAAAAAGGGCATTGAACACAGCCTTGCTGCCCGAGGATTTCCGCAAATTGCTGGCGTAACGGAGATGCTCGGGGATGGCGATGTCGTTGTCGCCGCTGAAGAATACGAAGGGGATACCGCGGCGCATCAACTTGTCGGCGATCGGAAACACACGTCGGCCGTTGAGATTGACGTCCAGGATTGCAGCTTCGGCTTGATCGGTATGTTCAGACGCCTGCTCGACGGTAGCGGCGGGCCCGAGAATGATAGCACCCATGTTGCTGAAAAACCTCGCAAGATCTCCAGCCATCGACCATTCGTCTTCGACAATCAGAAGATGCAACCCCCGCAGATCGCGCACGTCGTCATCCTTTCTTCGAACGGAGTTTAGGATGCAAAGAAGGCACTTCCACTTTCCTGTCATCCAGCGCCGCTTGCAACCGTTTCGCAAGCACCAGCATGCGATCCGGGATGGGCCCATCGAGACCTTCGATTAATTCAGGCGCCCCCGGCACCATTGGCGCCAGGAGTTTCAGGCCAGCAGAGCGTTTTGTCATTGAACCACCATGGATATCGGGTTCAACGTCATCCTTGCTGACTTGTTCCATCCTCCCTGCGCGCTATATGGTTGTGTCCTGTCCGATCCGACGTTGAGAGGCTTCATGTCGGTCGGGCGAAAGGGGGACAAGCCGTGACAGCCCGATCAATCAAGTTCCCCATCGTCGGCATCGGTGCGTCCGCTGGTGGCATTCCCGCAATGGAAGGGCTTTTCAAGGGCATCACCGACCGGCCCGGCATGGCGTTCGTGATCATCACGCACCTCAGTCCCAAGCGCAACAGCCTGCTGCACGAGGTCATCGACCGCTACACCGCCATGCCTGTCGTGGTGGTCGAGGACGGCGTGGCCGTCGAACCCGACCACGTCTATGTGATGCCGGAAAACGTCACTCTGGTCATCGAGAATGGCGTGCTGCACCTGCGGCGCCCCAATGGGCTTACCCAGGAGCGCAAACCTGTCGATATCTTCTTCAGCGCACTGGCCGACGACCAGGGCGAATACTCGGTCGGCGTGATTCTGTCGGGCGGTGATTCCGATGGCACCCTGGGCGTGAAGGCGATCAAGGAGCGGGGCGGGCTCACCGTCGCGCAAGCGCCGGACGGCTACGGTCCGCGCAACCCCGACATGCCGCAGAGCGCCATTGCCAGCGGGCTCATCGATGTTGCCGTGCCCGCCGAGGAGATTGGGGCGAAGCTCGAGGCTTACGCCAGGGGCTTCGACACGCTGGACGGGCTGAAGAACGAAGAGGACGACCATGCGGCCGACATAGATAAGGTCCGCGAACAGATATACGGCATTTTGCGCAGCCACTCCGGCCACGACTTTTCAGGCTATAAAACCAAGACATTCCTGCGCCGCATCAAGCGGCGCATGCAGATCGCCCAGATACAGTCCATCAATGGCTATATCGACTGGCTGAAGAAGGACCCTCGCGAGGTGATGAACCTGTTTCGCGATCTGCTGATCAATGTCACCAACTTCTTCCGCGATCCCGATGCCTTCGAATTGCTGGAGCAAAAGATCATCCCGCGGCTGTTCGAGGGCAAGACCGCGACCGATACGGTCAGGGTCTGGGTTCCCGGCTGCGCCACCGGCGAGGAGGTGTTCTCCATCGGCATCCTGCTGCGTGAACACATGGAAACGCTTTCAGCCGTTCCGCGCGTCCAGATATTCGCCACCGACATAGACGAGCCGGCCCTGGCCGTGGCGCGCGCCGCACGCTATCCCGAGGCCTTGATGCAGGGTCTTTCCCCGGAGCGCAAACAGCGGTTTTTCAACGGCGATGGCGAAAGCTACGTCATCAGCAACGAGATCCGGGAACTGTGCATCTTCTCGCCGCACAGCGTCATCCGCGATCCGCCCTTCTCGCGCATGGATCTGGTTTCGTGCCGCAATCTGCTGATCTATTTCGGCCCAGCCATTCAAAGCCGCGTTCTTCCTGTCTTCCACTATTCGCTGAAGCCGGGTGGCTATCTTTTCCTCGGCACGTCCGAAAGCGTCGGGCAGCACGAAAATCTGTTCGCCACCGTCGACAAGAAACATCGCCTCTTCCAAGCACGGGAGCATGCCTCGCCACATATCAGGCTGCCGGCGCTGATCGGGGATGTCCATTCCGGCGTCTTTCCCGCCGAAACCGCCGGCTTAAAGAAGGGCACGGTCGGCTATCCGCTGCGCCAGGCTGTCGAGGCGCAGGTGCTGGAGCGGTTCGCGCCGCCGCATGTCCTCGTCAACGCCGAAGGCGACGTCGTCTACTATTCGGCGAGGACCGGAAGATACCTCGAAGCGCCGCAAGGCATCCCCAGCCGGCAGTTGCTGACGATGGCGCGCCGCGGGCTTCGCCTGGACCTGCGCGCCGCATTGAGGGAGGCGACGACGACACGCCGCACTGTTGTGCGGGACAATCTCGCCGTCGAGGAAGACGACGAACGCGTCCAACCGATCAGGCTGACCATCGAACCCCTGGCCGAGAGGGGCAATGGTGAGCCGCTTTACCTTGTCCTCTTCGAGCCGTCGGGCCCGACCCAGGCCCGATCCGATGAGGACGGGGGCGGCCGTGACAGCGACAGCACCGCCGATCTTGAGCGGGAACTGCGCGACACAAGAGAGCGCCTTCAATCCACCATAGAGGAATACGAGACGGCCCTCGAAGAGGTGAAATCGTCGAACGAGGAACTCGTCTCCGTCAACGAAGAGGCGCAATCCACCAACGAGGAACTTGAAGCGTCCAAGGAAGAGATGCAGTCGCTCAACGAAGAGCTCAACACGATCAACGCGGAGTTGACCAGCAAGATAGAAGAGCTCGATCACGCCAACAGCGATCTGCGCAATCTGTTCGAAAGCACCGACATCGCGACCATTTTTCTCGACCGCAGTCTTGTGGTGCGGACCTTCACGCCGGCGGCCTCATCCTTCTTCAGTCTGCGCCCCTCCGACGTCGGCCGACCGCTGACGGATCTGTCGAGCCAACTCGATTATCCCGAGTTGAAGCAGCACATCGACAAGGTGTTCGAGACAGGCGAGACCCTGAACCACCATCTTGCGCGCGATTCCAGGGGCCTGTTTCACATGGTCCGCATCAATCCCTATCGGGACAAGGGCAACAGGATACAGGGCGTCGTGGTGACACTGGTCGACGTCACCACCCTGGCGCGGGCGGAAGAGCATCAGCAGGTGCTCATCTCGGAGCTCAACCATCGCGTCAAGAACATGCTGGCGGTGATCGCCAGCATCGCCAACCGGACGCGGGACAGTTCGGATACGAAAGAAGAGTTCGCGGAGGCCTTGATCGGCCGGTTGCATGCCATGTCCCGGGCCTACGGACTGCTGACCCGCGAGAGGTGGAAAGAAGCTTCGGTCAAGGAACTGCTCCACCAGGAACTCGAGCCGTTCGGCATCGAACGGATCGAACTCGATGGCGACGACGTTAGACTCGGCCCGCAACAGGGGCTTTCCCTCAGTATGGCCATCCATGAACTGGCAACCAACGCGGCCAAGTATGGCGCCCTGTCCAAGCCTCGAGGCAGGATTGGTGTCAGATGGGCGATGGACGGCGATAATTTCACGCTTGGCTGGCGCGAAAAGGACGGCCCTCCGGTCAAGGAGCCGTTGAACAACGGCTTTGGCCTGAACCTGTTGAAGGGGGAAATCGGCTACAGGCTCGGGGGCCAGGTCGACACCTCCTTCCACAAGGAAGGTCTTGAGGTCCAGATCGCTTTTTCGGCAAACCACAAGGACGCGCCGTGAGCGACAGACCGCGCGTTCTGGTGGTTGAGGACGAGTGGCTGATCGCGGAGGACGTCGCGTCTGATCTGCGTGCGGCGGGCTATCCCGTGGTCGGGCCTGTTTCGTCCGTTGCCGCAGCACTTCGGCTGGTCGAGGCCGATAAGGTCGACATGGCGTTGCTGGACGTTCAACTGAACGCCGAAACGAGCCTGCCGATCGCGGAGATATTGCTGACTCGCGGCACTCCTTTCGCGTTCGTAACGGGATATGGGCGGGGCGATCTTCCCGCCCGGTTCCGAAACTGCAAATTCGTGGCAAAACCCGCAAGCGAAGCGGCCATCCTCACTGCCGTGGCCGACCTGGCATCGCTTCGCGCCAAGAAACCGTGATCCAAAGAGCTAGCCTGTCGCGATCAATCCAGCGGCTTGTCGGTGGGCCGGGGCGTGGTGCTCGCCTGGCGTGGCCGACCGGCATTTCGGTTGGCGACCGGATTGTCCAATGGAACGCTTGACGGGCGCGACGCGCCCGCGGTCTTTGGCGTCAGCGGTTTTGCACCGGCATCCGTGTCGCTGGCATCCCTCCTTGGGTGCGGCAGGCCCTCGGCGTTGGGTGACCGGACGGCGGGTTTCGAGGCAGAATCTTCCTTGGCCATGATGGTTCCTTTCCTTGCACGAAACGATTTCAATCATCGGCACGATTGAAAGTTCCGCGACCGCGACGGCGCCATGAAGGGGAAGGCACGAGCGAAGACGAAACGGTTCTCGTGCCGATGAACGGCTCACCCATGCGGCCGCATGACCACCTTGATGCAGCCGTCCTGCTTGTCGCGAAACGTCTTGTAGAGATCGGGCCCGGCTTCAAGGCCGGCCCTGTGCGTGATCACGAAGGACGGGTCGATCTCGCCGGTCTGGACCTTGGCCAAAAGCGGTTCGAGATACCGCTGCGTGTGGGTCTGGCCCATACGGAACGTCAGGCCCTTGTTCATCGCGGCGCCAAAGGGGATATGATCGACGAGGCCGATATACACGCCGGGGATCGAAATGGTGCCGCCCTTGCGGCAACAGTAGATTGCTTCGCGCAGCACATGTGGCCTGTCGGTGCCGAGGAAGGCAGCCGCCTTGACCTTGTCGAGCATGGAGTCTGCACTGGCGCCGGCATCGGCTTCGGTACCCACGCAATCGATGCAGCGATCCGGCCCTCGGCCATCGGTCATCGCCATCAGGGCGTCGTAGATATTTGAATTGCTGAAATCGAGTGTCTCGGCCTTGCCATGTTCGCGAGCCATGGCCAGTCGTTCCGGAACCTTGTCGATCGCGATGACGCGACCGGCGCCGAGCATCCATGCGCTCTGGATGGCGAACTGGCCGACCGGACCGCAGCCCCAGATCGCGACCGTGTCGCCGGGCTCGATGCCGGCGTTTTCCGCTGCCATGTAGCCGGTCGGAAAGATGTCGGAAAGAAACAGCACCTGCTCGTCATCCATGCCTTCCGGCACCTTGATCGGGCCGACATCGGCGAATGGTACGCGCAGATATTCGGCCTGGCCGCCCCAATAGCCGCCAACCAGATGCGAATAGCCGAACAGGCCGGCCGGCGATTGTCCCATCACCTCGGCCGCTTGCTTGGCATTGGGATTGGACCGGTCGCAAAGCGAGAACAGCCCCTTCTGGCAAAACCAGCATTCGCCGCACGAAATGTTGAACGGCACCACGATGCGGTCGCCCTTCTTGAACTTGGAATGACCGCGGCCGACCTCCACGACCTCTCCCATGGTCTCGTGTCCAAGCACGTCGCCCGATTCCATGGTCGGCATGTAGCCGTCCATCAGATGCAGGTCCGAGCCGCAAATGGCGCAGCAGGTGACCTTGATGATGACGTCACGGTCATCCTCGATGGCCGGATCCTGCACCTGATCGCAGCGTATATCGCCTTTGCCGTGCCATGTGAGGGCTTTCATCCTGTTGCTCCTGCGTTGACTATTTTGAGGTATCGGCAAATGCAGCTTTCATTCAGCCGAAGTGGGCGCCACCGACGATTACCTTGCGATACTCGCAAAGGGTCTGCGTCCGCAGACAGGAAGAGATCAGTCCCTGGACGCTGAACCCGGCTCGGCCATTTTGCGGTGCTGTTCGGCCAGCGTACCTGCCGGAGTGATATGCGCGGCGGCGACCTGCAGCTTGTTCTTCCAGCCGCTGATCACTTGTTCCTCTCCCGCCATCATCGCCTCATAACCGGTTCTGGCGACATCTGCCGGATCGTCCTTCTCGTCGGTGCCGACCTTGGTATCCATCATTTCGGCGCGTTCGAAGAACCGCGTCTGCGTCGCCCCTGGCATCAGCACCGTGACTGTGACGCCGGTGTCCCGCATCTCATGGCGCAGCGCGATCGAGAAGGAATCGATGAACGCCTTGGTGCCGTTGTAGACGGCCTGGAAAGTGCCGGGCATGAAGCCGGCAATCGATCCGGTGAACAGAATTCGGCCACGGCCGCGGCGTGCCATCCTGGCGCCGAGCTCATGCGCAAGGTAGACCGTGCCGGTGATGTTGGTGTCGATGACCCGGCGAACCTTCTGCCAGTCCTGGTCGAGAAAGCCGTCGCCGAGGCCGCGTCCGGCGTTCAGGAACAGAAGGTCGATGTCGCGATCGCCGACCCGCGCAATGAGTTGATCGACGCCTTCGACGGATGCCAGATCTGCCTCGACGGCTTCAACGGTCACATCATGCGAAGCCAGAGCCTCGGCCGCCTGTTGGACCGCGGGCTCGTCGGCGGCTATGACCAGGTTATAGCCGTCCTTGGCGCATAGTTTGGCAAGTTCCCTCCCGATGCCGCTCGATGCGCCCGTCACCACGGCCAGCTTTGCGTTGGTCATCATGTCCTCCGAAGTTCGTTCCGGCCGAACCAGCGGGGTCCCTGATTGTTCCGCGTGGACCGGATCGAATGCCGGGCTGCCGAAGGGCCATGCCAGTCGACCCCCTTGGCGCGTTCAGGCACGAACAACGCGAAGATGACGAAGTGGAACAACTGAGGCCGATCCAGGTTCGGTGTCGTGCGGCGTCGTCGCTCCCCTTGTTTGGCGCCGCGCGATCGGGTTCCCCTCAGCCTGATCAGCCCGCGCGCTCCCCGGCCGGGAGGCGCGGGCTTTCTCATGAGCTTGGCGGTCGTGTTTCGAGTTCAGCTGGGAACAACCCACACACTCGGCAGTTCGGCGCGCAGGAGAAACGAAAATGCAATATGCCGATGAAATCGCGCTCAGGCGCGTGAAGATGCTGGTCGAACAATATGTATCCGCCAGAAGCAGGAGATATGACTTCGTCTCGACCGAGTTGGCGTGCAAGGCCATTCGTCAGCTGGTTCGCAGCCCCATCGACGATAGCGAGCTGGATCATTTGCTGGCTAAAAGTGCCGTCAAACAAGGGCTTTCCATCCGGTTCGATCGAATAGGTCCCTTGCAGGTTGCTTCACCCGAACTCATCCAGGAAAAGTCAGTATGAAAGCGATGTGGTTGATTTGGTCGGCATCGGCGTTGCTCGCCCTGGCGGCGTGCAACAACAATGCCGACCCCGTCAAATCCAAGACGGATACGATGAACAGCCAGCCGGTGAACAAGAATCCAACGACGGATACCAATCCGACACCGCAGTCCAGCACCGGCGGGGACCAGCAAGGCACGCAGCCGACACAGCCGGCATCACCGAAGCCATCTGGTGGTTAGGGTTTTGCCGTTGCTTGCCCGGGTAGTGACGCCGGCGAGAATCGTGAGACGCGCATGAGTTGCAAAGTGACGCCGCGTCTGGTTTCGATATGATCGCAACAGCAAGGGCGCACGGCGCTGGCGCGACCCGGTCGCGCTCGATCCGTTGCGGTTGCCACGCTGCTGTGGGACGCCCGGCGCCCGGCACCGGTGCCACCTGGCTGTGGAACTATTTTCGTCATTGGCTGTTCGGCAGGCGAAGGGAGCCGCAGGATGGAACGACGCAACGCACTACTCTCGCTGGTGATAGCCGTTGTCATCATCGTCGGTTTCCTGATCGGCTTTCTCTACGTCGATGTGGGGTGGCGCACCTCGCCCCTGAAACGAGCGCCTGAGCAGAACCAGGGCGGCAACGCTCCGGCGGACACCTCACCGGCTGCAGGGGTCAAGAAAGACCCCAAGGAAAATACCGAGATGCCGGGGCAGCAGTGATTCTCGGCTCGCCAACAGCCGCAACTTGGTCACCAGTGGCGCCGTCTTTAATTTCAGCCGAGGGCGTTGTCTGTCCTCCACCGTGTTGTGCCTGACGTTCCTTCTGCTCCCGGCCTGGTTGGTCGCTGGTTTCCCGACTGGCTCTGCCATCGCGCTTCGAATATCGAAACGGCGCCGGGCGCTTGCGTGCTTCTCGGAACATCTCCGCTGGACTGACCATTATCAGGATGGAGAGCAAAGCTATGGAGCTTGGTGATGGGTATCCTTTCCGATCTGGACAAGAAGCTGACGGACAACCTGTATGAACACGGCAGTGAGCTCACCGACGCGGTAGCGGACCTGCCGCGGCCGGTCGTTGAAACCGTCGACCGGCTGATGCTTTTCATTCAGCCCGAAGCGCGCGAGACAGTGAGAAATCAGGTTCTTGGCCTGGTTCACGAATACCGGATCGAGAACCCTGCAGACCCAACAGAGCAGGATTGAACACCTAGCCGTTCTGGTCGATCGCGTGGGGCGCGGGCTGGCTGCCGCTATCGTTGCTCGTTCTATGGCTGCCGAGCCACAACCAAGCCGCGATGATGACGACCGCCACGATGGCTATCCAGACTATGAGACGAGGCATTGCCGAATCCTCTGTGCAGCAGTCCATCACGTCGATGATCAGGACGGGTCGCCACCTTCCCGTGTCCCAATCCCACAATCGATGCTTTGTTCCGCTTGAATTGGGTCTCGTGGCCGGCGGGCCTCTGTCGTTGGTTCTTATGTCTCGTGGTCGGCGCCTGTCCGAGCGGTGGCGTTTGATTGACGGGCACACCGGGCGCTCTAGATCAATTCACGCCGACCGCGACTTCCATCGGCTCGGGGAGATCATTCTCGTGGCGCACCAAACGCCGGCTTTGACCTTTAGTGGCCCTTATCCCAGGCTGAGTTGTATGTGCGTGCTGTTGCTCACGAGCGTCTTGGCGGGATGCTCGTCCTCCGACCAGATCGAGCAGCAATCACAAACGGCGGCCTCCGCGGCACAGACCGTATCGGTAATGCTCGATGCCTGGATGGATGGGGCAGCGCCGTTCGCATACACAGCCGGCACGCTGCGGTCGACCGGCAAGACTCTGGCCGACGCCGAGGCACAAATCCGATCGGCCGGAACGGCTGAACCCGCCGAGCAATCTGCTTTGGCGGCAGCGGTCAAGGATCTGTCAGCCGCGGTGGCTCGCGCCGAAGCGGGATTGCAGGCGGACAATCGAGCGGAGGTCCAAAACGCAAAGCAGGATCTTCGACGGGGCTCGCGCACGCTGGCGACCGCCTATGCCAGATATTTCGCGCCGAAGCCATGAAGAAGCTCGTGGAAATATCGCTCGGCGTGGTTACCAGCGTTGGCGGCTTCCTCGAAGTCGGATCGATGGCGACGGCGGCCCAAGCGGGCGCAACCTTCGGCTTCCAGTTGATCTGGGCCGTGGTCCTCGGCACCATCTGCATCATCTTTCTGGTGGAAATGGCCGGCCGGTTCGCCGCGGTGAGCCATCACACGATCTGCGACGGCATCCGCGAGAGATTTGGTTTCAACGTCTTTGTGTGGCCGTTGCTTGCCACCTTGCTGCTCAGTCTCATGGTGCTCTCCGCCGAGATCGGCGGCGTTGCCATCGCACTCGAACTTGCCACCGGCATAGGCTTCCAGTGGTGGGCTCTGCCGGTGGCTTTTCTGGCATGGCTGCTGCTCTGGAAAGGCACGTTCGGTTTCATCGAGAAAGGCGTGTCGATGCTCGGCTTGGTGACGTTGTGTTTCGTCGTCGCGGCCGTGATGCTGAAACCCGATTGGACGGCGGTCGCGGCTGGCGCAGTGCCTTCGCTGCCAGCCCACGATACCGCCAATTACTGGTTCATGGCGGTCAGCATTCTCGGCGCCTCGATATCGCCCTACCTGTTCATGTTCTATTCCTCGGGGGCTATCGAGGACCAGTGGGACAAGAGCTACCTCGGCGCCAACCGGGCCATAGCGGGACTGGGGATGACCTTCGGCGGCACTATTTCGATCGGCGTGTTGATCGTGGCCGCTCTCGTGCTGGCCACGCACGGCATCAACCAGGTCGACGACTATCACCAAATGCCATTGATGCTGATCCCGGTATTCGGCTTCTGGGGTTTCATCCTGTTCGTAGCCTCTCTCGCCATTGCCTGCTTCGGCGCTGCACTCGAAGTCGCGCTGCAACAGGCTTACCTCGTGGCGCAAGGTTTCGGCTGGACTTGGGGCGAGGACCGCAAGCCGCGCGACAATCCAGGCTTCAGCGCCGTGTATACGGTATCGTTGTTGCTTGCGGCCATCCCGATCATGCTTGGTGTCGATCCGTTGAGGCTCACCATATTTTCCATGGCGCTGACGGCGGCCAGCCTGCCGTTGACGGTGGTTCCATTCCTGTTTCTGCTGAACGACGAACGCTACGTCGGCGAGCATCGCAACGGCATTCTCTCGAATGCCGCGGTCATCTTCATCATCGCGCTCGGCTTTGTGCTGGCCGTGGTGACGATCCCGCTGCAGATATTCGGAGGCACATGATGGAGTTGCTGCGTGATCTCCTGGACAAGCAGGTGGTCGACCGCCGCCAGGTCAAAATCGGCAAGGTCGACGGGCTGGTGGCCGAATTGCGGCAGGGCAAGCCCCCAAGGATCGTCGCGATCGAACTCGGCTCCATCACCTTGGCGCGTCGCCTTGGCACGTGGCCGGGGCGATGGATGGCGCAACTCGCGGCAAAGCTGGGTGGCAAGCGCCATGGCGAGCCGCATCGGATCGCCTGGCACAAGGTGAAAGATATCGGCGTCGACGTCGAGTTCGATATCGATGTGCGTCGCACGACGATCTTCGCCTGGCAGGACTGGTTGCGCGATCATGTCATCGGACGCATTCCGGGAGCTTGATGATGACCATCGTCAATCTTGAACATCTGGCTGGGCGACGCGTGCTTTCGCAGCGGGGCAAGAGCATCGGCTACATCGAGGAAATCCGCGCCGAACCGGATGGCGACGATTTTGTCGTTACCGAATTCCATGTCGGCGTCTACGCCGCTTTCGAACGTCTTTCGGCCTCGGCCATAGGCGTGGCCGTGCTCGATCTCTTTCGGCTGCGCCGCCGCGATGGCCTATACCGCATCCCTTGGGACAAGCTCGACATTTCTAACCCGGCGCGGCCGCGGCTGCTGTGTCCGATGACCGAACTTTCCGGCATGAAGAGCGCACCCGATCTTCGCGAATAAGCCGTCGCCGCGCTTCCTCGCAGACGTCTTCACCGAAGCATGCTCGCCGCCAGAAAAACCGCGGCCGCTACCAAAACGACGGCTGCAACGACCAACAGCGGCCAGTTGCTGCGAGGCCGCGGTTTCGGCTCGCCTTCGACTGGCCGCATCGCGTTGGCGAAGCTGGCGTCATTTTCGAATTTCGGCCGGCGGGAACGTGGCGGCTCCGTAGGGATCGGATTTTGTGTGTCCGCCGCCTCGGCATCGGTCTCCATCGGAGCAACGGCAGGATCGAAGCCCGGCGTTTTGTCCTGCGTCTCTCCCCCCTGGATCTCGCCTCTGGCTGAGGCCGGTGTAGGAATTGACATCTTGGCACTGACCTCTCTCGTTCGAACCAGGCTCTGCCAAATCCGCAGCGGTGGTGCGCATGGCGCCAACGACTAGATTTGATCGCCGAGCAGAATCCTGGCGTCCTTGGCCGCAACAATGAACGCCTGTCGTGCAACCCTTGGAGGCTTTTCGCCACGCATCACCGCAAGGCAGGCCCTGATCGCGGCAAGACGCCTTTCCGACGTCGGCTTTGGCCAGTCCCGCAGCAGCACTTCGGCGGCATCGGACACAGAGACCACAACCCTGTCGCGGTCTATGCGGCCAGGTTGAATAACGATCGGTTTTCTGAAATGGCCTGTACGCACCCGCCCCTCCAAGACCTTCGCCTGTTGCTCCACGGAGCCTTCCGCGGACGGCCTCTAACGCCGCGACAGTCGATTTGTTCCAGTGCACCTGGCGTTTGGAATTTGGAATAACGACGCCTGAGCCGCTCGTCTCCACCCATGGTTTTCTGGCGCTGCCGGGTCTAGCGGCATGGGGCCTGGAGAGCGGAACAAAGCGCATCTTGGCTTGTTAGGACGCAGCGCAAATTCGCTCACCGACAAGGACAAAGCCGATGAAAACACGACACCTTCTCGCATCCCTCGCGGTTGCTTCCACGGTTCTCGCAATGCCTGCCTTCGCGGCCGACAGCGCCCAGGATTTTGTCGACAAGGCTGCCGTCGGCGGCAAGTTCGAAGTGGACTCGAGTCAGATTGCCTTGGGCAAGGCCCAGGACCAGCGCATCAAGGATTTTGCCCAGATGATGATCCGGGACCACGGCGCCGCCAACACCAAGCTGCAAGCGGTCGCCGGCGAACAAAAACTGAAGGTGCCCTCAGCGCTCGACGCTCAGCATCAGGGCGATCTGGATAAGCTCAAGAACGCGCAGGGGCCGATTGATCCGGCCTATGTCGACGCGCAGCGCAAGGCGCATGACGAAGCCGTCAAGCTGTTCGAGGATTATGCCAGCGGGGGTGACAACGCCGCGCTCAAGACTTTTGCCCAGCAAACGGTCGGCACACTGAAGATGCACCAGCAGGCGATCGAAAAGATCGCCGCCGGGCAAGATTCCGTTACGGGAGCGACAACGCCGGCGGTGAAGACCGACAATACTCCCAACGCCGCCGCCCTCGTTCCTGGTGCAAACAGCTTCACCGAAGCCCAGGCCAAGAGCCGTATCGAGAACGCCGGATATTCGAACGTGTCGAAGCTGACCAAGGACGATCAGGGCATCTGGCGCGGCCAGGCGGCCAAGGGAGGCGAAAACCTCAACGTTGGCGTCGACTACCAGGGCAACGTGGTTGCCGCAAGCAAGTGAGCGTGGATCAGGAGAAATCACATGAAAACCGTAACTGGACTGTTCGATAATTATGACGACGCGGCCGATGCGGTCGGCGAGCTTGAGGCGACGGGAGTCCCGCATTCCAACATCAGCATCGTCGCCAACAACTCGGATGACTGGTACGATGCAAATCGTTCCGAGGCCGCTGAAGACGCTGGCAGTGGTGCCGGAATCGGAGCCGTGATCGGCGGCGCCGGGGGGTTGCTCACGGGACTTGGCGTCATGGCCATCCCGGGTGTTGGCCCGGTGGTCGCGGCCGGATGGCTCGCCGCCACCGCCGCCGGTGCGGTTGCCGGTGCCGTGGCCGGTGGAGCGGCCGGCGGCATCATTGGCGCTCTGACGGAATCGGGCGTGCCCGAGCGCGATGCGCACGTCTATGCGGAAGGTGTACGCCGCGGCGGTACCTTGGTGACGGCCAAGGTGGAGGACGAACTCGTGCCGAATGCCGAGCAGATTTTGGGGCAATCCCGATCGGTGGACCTGGCCGAACGCCGCAGATCGTACGAGGCCGACGGCTGGACCGGCTTCGATGCCAATGCAGGCGAATACGTGCCGGGCGAGATCGATCGCGACGGCGGACGTGCAATCAATCGACCCTGAAAGCGGCTCACGTTCCTCTGACTGGCACGCAGCGACGAGGTCGCGGAAATCGATCTTGCCGCGCTATGCTGGGGCGCTTTGCGGCGTTTAAGCACCATCGAATCCATCTCGAGGGCATCGGGCTGGGTTCGATTGCGTTTGAAGCCATGTTCCCAGCGGAATCTCCGCCGCTCAGAACAGATCGCTCCATGACGAAACTGACCCCGCCCGCAAGGCGGAACCATGGAGGGGTCGACGTTGTTGTCCCAGCGGCCGACTTGTCGGTTGGCGGCTAGGAGCCATCATTGATGACCACCGATCGATCACGCGAAGACGTCTTGGTTTCGCTCCCGTTGATCAATGCAAAGGCGGCGCCGACGCTTAAGCACGCCGGCGCGGAGGTGTTCTACATGGAAGCCGTCCGCGAGCTCACCGCCACGGACATTCCCTTTCTGGTCGCTGGAACCTATGCGGTAAGCGCCTATACCGGCGTCACTCGCCAGACCAAGGATCTCGATATCTTCTGCAAGGCCGGTGACTACGCGCGGATCCTCGCCCATTTCAAGGAGCTTGGATATGCCGTCGAAATCGTAGACGACCGGTGGCTTGGCAAGGTGTTCAAGGGCAGGCATTTCTTCGACGTCATCTTCGGATCGGCCAACGGCATGATGCCTGTTGGCGATCGATGGCTGGAGCACGCCAGACAGACCGAGTTGCTGGGCAGCCGTGTGCGGATCATCGGGCCGACCGAACTCATCTGGTCCAAATGCTTCATTCAAGACAGGGGCCGGCACGACGGCGCCGATATCGCCCACACGATCCTCAAGGCACACGACCAGATAGATTGGCACCGGCTGCTTTCCTATCTGGAGGTTCATTGGGAGGTCCTGCTGATGCAGCTCATCAACTTCAGATGGATTTACCCAAGCGAGCGCGATCACATCCCGGCATGGCTCCTCGATGAACTGCTCGACCGCCTCGCCAAGCAACGGCAATTGCCGTCCCCCAGGATGAAGATCTGCCGCGGGCGGCTGCTGTCGCAAACCGACTACGAGATCGATGTCAAGGAATGGGGCTTCGCCGGCGTCGGCGGCGTGGGAGATTTTCGTGATGCCTGACCGCCTGGAGAACGTCGCGCCGAAGGATAACGCAGGGACGCTCAGAGTTGCTGCCATGGGGGATTTGCATGTCAGGGAAGATCCCCGAACCTCGTATCGCGATCTCTTCGGCGAGATATCGAGGGAAGCCGAGATTCTCGTCCTGACGGGAGATCTCACCAATCTCGGCAAGCCTCGTGAGGCGGAGATGCTCGCCGAGGACCTGCGCAACTGCTCGATCCCCGTGGTGGCGGTGCTCGGCAACCACGACTACGAATCCGGCGCGGTGGACGACGTCGCAAACATCCTGCGCCAGGCGCATGTTCACCTTCTCGACGGCCATGCGGTCGAAATCGAGGAGGTCGGCTTCGTCGGCGTGAAAGGGTTCGTCGGCGGCTTCGGATCGCGCATGCTCGGCTCCTTCGGCGAACCCGCGATCAAGGCGATGGTCTCGGAAAGTGTCAACGAGGCAATGCGCCTCGAAAACGCGATGCGCCAGGTACGGGCGAAGCGGACGCTCGTGGTCCTCCACTACGCGCCGATCGCTGAGACCGTCGAGGGAGAACCGCTGGAGATATTTCCGTTTCTTGGCTCTTCACGCCTTGCCGAGACGATCGATCGGTTCAAGGTCAGCGCCGTTGTGCACGGTCACGCGCATCGCGGCTCCTATGAAGGTCAAACGCCCGGCGGCGCCAAGGTCTACAATGTCGCCATGCACGTGGCCAAACCGAACGGCCGCCCCTATGCCCTGCTGGAACTCTGACGCCACGGCATCGTGCGAGCATTCAGTTGGAAGGCTCTGCCAGGAAGTGGCGGCGCGATAGTGCGAGCTGATCACGGTTGTTTGCCCGCGACATTATTTTGGAGTTCGTCGCCAGCGGCGAATTCGTCAAACCTCCGTCTTGTCGAAGCCCTGCCGGGCGATAATTTCTTCAGAAGGCGTGGGTGCTTCTCCCTCTCAGACAGGAGCCGACCATGAAACATCAGACACTCGACCAGCTCCAAACCGTCGCCAGGATTGAGCCGCTGGCGCCGTTTTCGGTAATGACACGTAATGAACGCATCGCGCGTTGGGCTGAACTTCTCGAGCAAAATCCCGAACGATGCCTCGGTGCGCTAACCGGCACGGAACATTTGCGTCCTGAAGCACGGGCCATCGCACGTGGGGAAGGATCGGCACTCGCGGTTGCCTTCGAAGACCCGATCTTGCGTGCATCGGGGCTGGGGGACGACACATACGGCGAGGCAAAGCGCTTCTTCGAATTGAGCGACTGGCAACTCCACGACATTGTCTGTGATTGCCACGTCGGTGCCACCATGAAAGCCCGATGGGCCGCAGCTCGGGTCCGTGCAACGATCAGCGGGAACAGGCTCTTTGCGTTCCTGAGGCGGTGCTTGATGCGGTGAGACCAAGGGGAGGTCGTTGCATGTCCGCGACGACCTCCTACACCGCCAATGCGCAAGCTATCGCCGATCGTCCTCGCGATAGAGCTGGTCGGTAGCGCGGTCGCTTTCCCTGCGTTCAACCGGACCACGGTTACGGCGGGTTACCAGGACATAGGCAATCAGTATGACCAGCAACGCTGGCCCGCCGGCGACGACGATTAGCCACATGATACCGTCTGACATGGGAAATCTCCTTTCCTTCACAACCGGCAAGAAGACGATCCGTTCCGCTTGGAGCGGTTCGCGGTGCGGACCGGCCGGCGATCGGTTCCTGTCATCCAGGAGGTCCAGACGCCTCCCCGCTATTGCCGGTCGGGTTTCCTTGCGAAGACCGCAGCAGAAGGGCGAGAGGAACCAGCAGCGCCGTTGCCACCGCGCAGTAACGAAAGACGTCGATATAGGCGAGCAGTGAAGCCTGGCGGGCGATCAACTGCCCGATCCAGCCAATGGCCTGCTGCTTGGCCTGGAGCATCGAGGAACCCTCGGCGACGAAGTGCTCGGTCGCCTGCCGTACCACCTGCTGGTAGGCGGGCGACGATTGCGCGGTGTGGCCGACAAGGTTCGCCTGATGGAGTTGTGCGTTCTGGGCGATCACAGTGTTGGAGAGCGACACGCCGATGCTGCCGCCGATATTGCGGGCAACATTGATCAAGGCCGAGGCCTGGTTGGTCTTTTGCGGCGCCAGACCGACATATGCCGCGGTCGAAATCGGGATAAACAGGAACGGCAATCCGATCATCAGGAAGATGCGGGCAAAGGCAAAGAAGCTGAAGCTGGCGTCGGGCGTAAGCGAAGTCATATGCCACAGGCCGATCGCCACCACCGCCATGCCCGCCATGATCAGGTATTTTGGCTGGACGATGCCGGCGGCAAATCCCGAAATCGGCATGAGCATCAGCATGGCGATGCCGCCCGGCATCATCGACAGGCCCGATAGCGTCGCCGTGTAGTCGAAGGCGGTCTGCTGCAGCTGGGGCATCAGCTGCGTGGTGCTGAACAGCACCGCACCGACCGCCATCATCACTAGGAAGGATGTACCGAACTGGCGGGTGAACAGCAGGCGCATGTCGACGATCGGATCGCGGTGGCGGAATTCCCATGGGATCAGCAGGGCGAAGGAGATCGCCGAGATAATGGCGAAAGTCGTGATGAAGCTCGACGCGAACCAGTCGTTGCGCTGGCCCTCGTCGAGAAAGATTTCGAGGCAGCCGAGCGCGGTCGCCACCAGGATGAATCCGACCCAGTCGATCCTGAGACCTCTTTTCAGCCGCTGCTGGCGTTCGCGTTCGAGTACCTCCGGTTCGACCAGCAGCCACTGCACCAACGCCAGCGACATGATGCCGAACGGCACGTTGATGAAGAAGATCCAGTGCCACGAAAAATTGTCGGTCAGCCAGCCGCCGATGGTCGGCCCGACCGTCGGCGCGACGATGACGGCGATGCCGTAGAGGGCAAATGCCTGCGAGCGCTTTTCAGGCGGAAAGGTGTCGGCCAGGATGGATTGCTCGCTTGGCGCCATGCCGCCGCCGCCGAGGCCCTGCAGGATCCTGAAGACGATGAGCATCTCGAGATTGGGCGCCAGCCCGCACAGCAGCGATGCCAGCGTAAACGTCGCGACGCAAAGCATGTAGTAGCGCTTGCGGCCGATCACGCTGGCCAGCCACCCGCTGACTGGAATGATCACGGAGTTGGCGACCAGATAGGTGGTGATGACCCAGGTACTTTCATCCATGCCGGCAGCCAGGCTGCCGGCGATGTTGCGCAGCGCCACATTGGCGATCGAGGTGTCGAGCACCAGCATGAAGGTGGCAATGGAGACAATGATGGCGATGAGCCAGGGATTGCGCTCACCGGCCGCGGACCGGCTTTCGCCTTGGTCGCTGGCCATGTCGCGGCTCATCGCACCTTGACCGTCGGCACCACCGACAGGCCCGGGCCGAGCAGCACATCGGGCGGGTTGTCGAAGACGATCTTGACCGGCACACGCTGCACCACCTTGACGAAATTGCCGGTGGCATTTTCGGCGGGCAGCAGGCTGAAGGCGGTGCCGCTGCCGGCCTGCAGGCTGTCGACATGGCCATGAAAGGTCTTGTCCGGATAGGCGTCGATATCGATGTCGACCGGCTGTCCGGTTCGCATCCTGTCGAGTTGGGTTTCCTTGAAGTTCGCCTTTACCCAGACTTCGTTGGGAACGAACATCATGAGCACCTGGCCCGGCTGGGTGTAGGTGCCGATGGCGGCCGAAATGCTTGTCGCGCGGCCGGCGACAGGGGCTGTAATAGTGGTACGGGTCAGTGCCGTGCGGGCTTGATCCCGGCTGGCCTGTGCCTGGTGAAGCTTGGCTTCGCCGCTTTTGGTCTGTGCCTGCAGCACTGTCACCTGGCTCTTCGCCGCGGCCACGTCCGCCTCGGCGCTGTCCAGGGTTGCCTGGTCCTGTCGAAGGGTCGATGCAGCCTGCTGCGCCTGCTGCTGCGTCACCGTGCCCTTCGTCAGCAATTCGCGATTGCGCTGGTCTTCGGCCTTGGCGAAGTCGAGCGCTGCCTGGGCCAGCGCCACCTGCTTCTGGGCGGCGTCGATCTTGGCATTTTGCGCCTCGATCTGGGCCGCCACATTGGTGATGTCGGCCTGAGCGGCGGCTACGCCGGCATCCGCTTGGCTGAGCGATGCCCGGTAGTCGCTGTCGTCGATGCGCAAGAGAACGTCACCCTTGCGCACCGGCTGGTTGTCGGTGACGGCCACATCGGTGATACGCCCGGCAATCTCGGCGCTCACCGTTACCGTGCGGGCATCGATGAAGGCATCATCGGTGGATTCATACTGACGCGTATTCAGCCACCAGACCGCCACACTCATCGCAACAAGCAGAAGCAGGAGGACAATTGCCGCTGTCCAATAGGGATGGCGCCTGGGAAAGCCCAGCAGGTTCGATTTCTGCGGCCTGTCGTCCATTTGCCGATCGTCCGATTTGTCGTGCCGCGAACTTGGCTGGCTGGCGAGACGCTTGCTTTGTCCAGCCCTGTCGTCGGACGGGTCCGGCTCGCTTTTCTGAGGCTTCGTATCCACGGAACTGGCTTTCAGCAGACTGAAGGGTGATGTCCGCGGTGGCGAACGCGGTTTCAACGGCAAAGCCTTGGCAAAGGTTCCTGTTTTGACTTCCCGCCAGCGCCATGGGCAGCGACGCCCTTCAGCCAGTCGGTGTGTGGCTGCTCATCCTCTTTGGCCTGCCCGATTGGGCAATAGGACCGCCCTCCCATCAACCTGGGGCGCTGAGTACCAGCATTCCCGTTTTATAGACGATAGCCGCACTTGGTGAGAGTGGCTCGAATCTTGTCGCTCGTGCAGGTGACGATGGGACATCTACCTGAAAGTTTCATCAGTCCGCAGTCTTGCCCAATGTGTCGGCGACGACCGCGCCGCGCTCACCCATGGGAACCGCCGGGCCTGTGGTCGAGTCACAGGCTGTCTGATGTTCCATTTCCGCGTTGATGGCGGCGCCGGCGATCAGGATGATGACTGAAATCCATGTCCACATCATCAGGCCGACCACGGCACCGAGCGAGCCGTATGTCGCGTTATAGTTGGCAAAATGCTGGAGGTAGAACGAGAACAGCCACGACGCGATGATCCATGCCGCGGTTGCCGCAAGCGCTCCCCAGCTCAACCATCGCCATTTAGCATGTTCCCGGCTCGGCCCGAAGCGGTAGAGCAAGGAAATGCCGGTTAGGATCGACACCACCAGGATGGGCCATCGGGATACCGCAACCACGGTTTCTGTCCAGGCATCAAGGTAGAAAAAGCGCAACAGCGCCGGAACAACACCCACCGTAAGCAGCAGCACGATGCCGATGAGCAGGGCTCCGACCGTGAACAGGATCGACATCAGATTGAGGGTAATGAACGAACGTTTCTCACGCTCTTCGTAGGCGATGTTCATCGCGTCGAAGAGCGCCTTCATGCCGCTGTTGGCGCTCCAGAGGGCGATTGTCAGGCCTATGAAAAAGCCTGTGCCGAGAGCGCCTGCTTTCTGGCGGGCCAAGGCCTGCAACTGATCGCGGATAAGATCGAGCCCGCCCTGCGGTAGCAATCCCTGGAGGTAAGCGACATGGTCGGCGACCGTGACCGGGTCCGCGACGAAGCCATAGATCGAGATGAAGGCTGCCAGGGCGGGAAACAAGGCGAGCAGGAGATAGAAGGTCGCGCCGGCAGCCACCAGCAGAACCCGGTCCTTGTTGAACTCTTCCCAAAGTCGCCAGAAGATGTCCTTCCACCCCAGCCCAGTGATTTGAGATGGCCACGTGGCGTCGCGCCCACGGCTTCCTGGCTCCCGCCCTGCCGCGGCGTTGCTGTCCTTCGTTGTCGAGGCCGCGCGGCCGGCTGCTTCCTCATCGATCAGCGAGGGCTGCTTGTCGTTCGGCGGAGAGCCTCGTTGTGGTTTCAAAGCCATTACCGGGTTCGCTGATGTCCAAAGCGTGGCTGACAACGCGGGATGAAGACACCCGTTCCCGATGCGCGGCCGATCACGATTTTCCTCCTTCCCTGCATCTTTTGCGGCCGATCGGCGTTTGAAATTGGTCAAGTGAACGGGTGTGTCCGATGAGAACGACAACCAGGGATAAGCTCAGGGGCGAAGCGGAGTTGTCCGAGGACGCCGACCTGATCGTCAATCGAACAGCCCACTTCATTTCGGATTGGATCGAAGAACACGTCGTTGACGAGCCTATCCCTATGCCCGGCATCGATGCCGCGGAGGAACTCGCAAATCAGTGCGTGGCGGATGCGCAAGATGAGGGGATCGCGGCGCAGGACATCCAGGATGAGGTGGGCGATCTTACTGAATACATCGCGGAAACGATCGATGAAGGGAACGGCTCCCCCTTGGAAGGGGTGGCCACGGCGGCAACCAAAATCGCGGAACCTCGTTTGTCGAGTGTCAACTCGAGGAGATGGCGATGACGAGGTTCCTATCCTTTCTGATCCTGGCAACGGGTCTTGCGCTCACCGCATGTGACAACAACACCGAGCCGACGAAGGCCAACACCGACACCGTCACCAAGAACCCACCAGTCGACCAGGACGCCAGACCGAAGTCGACGACCGGTGGCGATCAGCCAACTGCCCCGGCGACCAAATGAACGTGATTTCCTATTGCTATACGCCGCTGCCGCTTGCGTGGCTGGCCTGACGGATGAGGCTCCGGTCATTCCCCTGGCGCGGCTAGGCTGATGACTGCGGACGCCAGGATTTCCGGAGGGACCGGAACCTCAATCCACTGCCGCGCATTTCGACTTCACGCGTGGAAGACAAATGTCATCCAACCATCAAGACGCTGGCCAAGGAGAATTCAGATGCAAGGTTCAGAAGCGATTTCCAGGCGCCCTATCGGCGGCATGAGCATAGAACCATTCCTCGGCACGGTGACGGTCCGGTTCTCCGACGCGATAGTCGCCGCAAGCGACCGTGCGAAAATTCTTCGGGAGGAGGGCCATGAGCCGGTCTTCTATATCCCCTTCGAGGATATCTATTTCGACCTCCTCGAGAAGACCAACACCACCAGCGAGTGCCCGTTGAAGGGAACAGCGAGCTATTGGCGTGTTCATGCTGTCGGCGGCTCGGCCGATGACTTCATGTGGGCGTATGAGACGCCGGATACCGCGGCCCTGGCCATCGCGCGTCATGGCGCCTTCGATCCGAAAAAGGCACGTATTGACGTCGATCCGAAGGAGGATAAGCGGCACACTCCACATGTCATGGAGTAGGATGCCGCCTCGACCGTCGTTCTTCTTGCTTGCCGGCATGCCGGCAAGTGGCCGCCGCCAGGGTCAGCGGCACCGGTGCGAGTCCGAGCCTTCCCCTCATCGATCCACCCTCCACCAAGAAGCCTCGTTGCGGCCGCTTCGATCGGGTTTAGCCGCGCCTCACCGCCATGCCGGAGCAAAATCACTCTTTCGCGATCAGGCAGGGTTTTGTCGCACTGCATTCGGAACAATGCCCGGAGTGAAAGGTTAGCGGCGAAAGCCAGCCCAGGAGCGAGCCATGTCCGAAACCCTCGTCCCAAAGCCAATTAGCCTCAGCCGGAGACGTTTCATGACGGGCACGGTTTCGGCCGCTGCGGTCGCACCGCTCCTGTCTCCTGAGGCCAAGGCGGAGGAAGTGGCCGCGTCCCGTTCCAAGCTCCGGGAGCCGGTCGTCACCTCGCTTCGTATCAACAGGCAAGCTTACGAGCTTTCGCTCGACACCAGGACCAGCCTGCTCGACGCCTTGCGTGACCACGTTGGGCTGACCGGGACGAAAAAGGGCTGCGACCATGGGCAATGCGGTGCATGCACCGTGCTCGTCGACGGAAAACGGGTCCTCTCCTGCCTGAGCTTCGCGGTGATGATGCAGGGCAAGGATGTGACGACCGTGGAGGGGCTCGCCTCGCGCGACGGCGCCCTGCATCCGATGCAGCAGGCCTTTATCGACCATGACGCCTTCCAGTGCGGCTATTGCACGCCGGGCCAGATTCTGTCGGCCATCGGCTGCGTCAACGAAGGCCACGCCGGTTCCGAGGCCGATATCCGGGAATATATGAGCGGCAACATCTGCCGGTGCGCCGCATACCCCAACATCGTGGCCGCGATCGTGCAGGCTCGCGACGAAACCGGGAGAGCCTGACATGCGTCCTTTCGTTCTCGAGCAACCGGCCAACATCCCGGCGGCTATCGCCCTCGCTTCGAACTTTGCCGCGCCGGATCGGCCGCCGACTCAGTCAGACATGCAATTCATCGCTGGCGGCACCAATCTGGCCGACTACATGAAGCTCGACGTTGCCCGGCCGAACCGCCTGCTCGATCTCAATCGTCTCTCCGAGCCGGCGCTTCGGCAAATCCGCGTCACCACCGAAGGGGTTCGTTTCGGCGCGCTGGTGCGGATGGGCGAGGCGGCTGACGATAAAGACGTCAAGCTCCACTATCCGGTCATTGCCGACAGCCTCAGGCTGGCAGCCAGCGGCCAACTCCGCAACATGGCCAGCCTTGCCGGCAACGTGCTGCAACGGACGCGGTGCGAGTATTTCAGGGAGATCTCATGGGCCTGCAACAAGGGCCAGCCGGGTTCGGGCTGCGCGGCAATGGACGGTTTCAATAGGCAACACGCGGTGCTGGGCGTCAGTGACACCTGCATCGCCACCTATCATGGTGATTTCGCCCAGGCACTGATTGCCCTTGACGCCAACCTCCATGTCGAGGGTTCTGGCGGCGCGCGCGAAATCCGGTTCGCCAACCTGCATCGCCTGCCCGGCGATACCCCTCATGTCGAGACCGGCCTCGCCGCTGACGAGATCATCACCGCCATCGATGTGCCCGCGGGTCCTTGGACCCGGCGTTCCCGCTACCTTAAGGTTCGTGACCGCGAATCCTATGCCTTCGCCCTGGCTTCCGCGGCGGTCGCTCTCGACCTCGACGGCAACAGCGTCCGCGAGGCACGCATAGCCCTTGGCGGCGTCGCCACGGTCCCGTGGCGGGCGAGGGAAGCGGAAGCGGTCCTGCACGGCAAGATGCTGGACGAGGCAATGGCGCGGGCGGCCGCGGAGACGGCTTTCGCCGATGCCAGGCCGCGCGGCCACAATGCGTTCAAGATCGAGCTTGGCAAACGGACGCTGGTGCGGGCGCTCCTCGAAACCCGTGACATGAAGGTGTGATCATGAACGCAGCCGCTCCGCAGCCCAAGGAGAACATGGGTGCCCCGCTGCCGCGCATCGACGGGCGGCTGAAGGTGACCGGCCAGGCGAGTTATCCGGCGGACCTCGCGGCGGCCAATGTCGCCTATGGCGTGCTGGCCACCAGCAGTATCGCCAGGGGCACGGTGACGGCACTTCACCTGGACAATGCCCGAGCGGTGCCGGGCGTGCTCGACATCGTGACCTATGGCGACATGGACGCGGTGGACAAGCCGAAATTCGGCAATACCGCCGCCGCCTCGATCGCGCCGCTGCATGACCGGAAGGTCTTTCACGATGGGCAGATCATTGCCTTGGTGGTCGCCGAGACCTTCGAGGCGGCGGAGGAGGCTGCGCTGCTGATCCGTGCCGACTACGCCGAGGAGAAACCGAGTGCGGGCTTCGACAGCCCTGGAGCAACGACCATTGCCGCCGCGGGCAAAAGCCCGATGTTCAAGGAAGACGTCAAGGTCGGCGATTTCGATGTTGCCTATGCCGCTGCTCCGGTCAGGATCGATGCACGCTATTCGACACCAACGCAGCACCACAATCCGATCGAACTGTTTTCGACGACGGCAATGTGGCAGGGCGATCAACTCACCATTCATGAGCCGTCCCAGAACGTCACCGGCTGGAAGGCCGAACTTGCCAGGCAGTTGAAGATCGATCCGGCGAAGGTTCGCATTGTCAGCCCATACATCGGCGGCGCATTCGGCTCGAAGGGACCGATGACGGCCCGCACGGCGATCGTCGCGGTTGCGGCAAGGCGTCTCGGCCGGCCGGTGCGTTGCGTGGTCAGCCGCATGCAGGCGTTTGGTACACAGACCTATCGCGCCGAGACCAGGCACCGGATCCGCATGGGCGCCGACAAGGACGGCCGCATAACCGCTTTCGCGCATGAGGGCTGGGAGGTGACATCGCGCCCCGATCCCTACGTGGTCGGGGGAACGTCGGCGACCGGCCGCATGTATGATTACGGCGCGGTGCTTACGCACGTGTCGCTGGTCCAGGCGGACCGCAACACGCCCGGCTACATGCGTTCGCCTCCCGAGACGCCTTACGTCTATGCGCTGGAGAACGCCATGGACGAGATGGCGGTGGCCCTGGCCATGGACCCGGTGGAGTTCCGGAGGGTGAACGAGCCAAAAGCCGAGCCGATTGGGAGAAAGCCGTTCTCGAGCCGCTCGCTGATGCAATGCTACGATCAGGCGGCGGACGCGTTCGGCTGGACGAAACGGGACGCCAAGGTCGGATCGATGCACGACGGCGACTGGTTGATCGGCATGGGTTGCGCGACGGCAGTCTATCCGACCTCGTCGGCTCCCTGCGCTGCGCGCGTATGGCTGACCGTCGACGGCGATGTGCGCGTCCAGAGCGGCTCGCATGAAATCGGCACCGGCGTGCGCACGGTCGCCGGCCAGATGGCAGCAGAGCGCCTCGGTGTCGCCATGGACAGGGTGAGCGTCGAGATGGGCGACAGCACCTTGCCCCCGGCGCCCGTGTCGGGAGGGTCTATCTCCACGGCAAGCGTCTGTTCGGCGGTGCTCAAGGCCTGCGACGCGATCAGGACGAAGCTGTTTGCCGCGGCGATCGGCGAAGGTGGTCCGCTTGCCGGCGCCCACAATGAGGAACTGGATATCCTCGATGGCAAAATCATTGCCAAGGGCGGCGCTTCGGCAAAAGTCGGGGACGTCTTGAAAGCCATGCGGGTGGGGGCGATCGAGGAGTATGCCGAGTATGCGCCCAAGGGGGCGAGCCCCGAAGCGCTCAAGAAGCTCTATGCCGGCCAGCCGGAGTTTCACGGCGGCGAGCAGGACGAGGATTCGGTGAAATATGCATTCGGCGCGGAATTCGTCGAAGTTCGCATCAATCGCCTTACCAGGGAAATCCGCGTGCCGCGCATTGTCGGGGCCTTTGCCGCCGGCCGCATCATGAACACGCGCACGGCGCGCAGCCAGCTGATGGGCGGAATGATCTGGGGCATCGGCCAGGCGCTGCATGAGGCGACCGAGGTCGACAGCCGCTATGCCCGCTACGTCAATAGAGATCTGCAGGACTACCTCGTGCCGGTCAATGCCGACATCAAGGATCTCCAGGTGATTCTGGTTCCGGAGATTGACCACGAGGTCAATCCGGCAGGCGTCAAAGGCCTCGGAGAACTGGGCAATGTCGGCACGGCGGCCGCCGTTGCCAGCGCGGTCTACCATGCGACTGGCAAACGCATCCGCGATCTTCCGATCAGGATCGAGCAGCTTATCGTCTGATCTGGCCTACCCCATGGGCGGTCCGATTCACGAAATATTACGTGAGGGAACGTCCGGGCCGCCAGCGTCTTTGACCCTTGAGGCGGTTGATCGCCTCGCATAACTCAAAGGAGAAGAAGATGCCCAATCAAGGTGGTAGCCATGAGCAACATGTGAAAGCAGGCCAGCAGAGCCACAAGAACATGGACGATAAGAACCGCCGTCAGCAGCAGGCGGCCGGTGACAACCATCGCCAACAAGGCGGCGACAGCGCCGGCACGACGCGTGGCGGAACCCATGAACAGCATGTGAGAGCTGGCGAGCAAAGCCACAAGAATCGCTAGCAAACCTGTGTGGCTCCGTGCCCGTCCCGAGCGCTCGGGACGGGCTCTGCATGCGACCGTGCTGGGCAGAGCCGACCCGCACAGTTCGCCGAAAGAAAGAGAGACAGATTTGATGCCCGATCCGAGAGAACCCGACCCCAACCGCGACGTACCCATGCCGGCTCCCAATTGGAAGCCCAAGCCGATCGGCGAACCGGAGCCGGAAGGATTGCCCGATGAGGCGCCGTTACCCAATCCTGACGAGAACGAAGAGCCCCCAATGCACGCGGTCGGCTGAGCGGAATCCGCCCGTAGTTTGGTCACTCCTCGTCGAAGCGGCCGCCTTCCCTTGAAGGATCGCGTGACAGGACCGCTTCCTCGACATCGTCGGGCAATGCCTCGTCGCTTTCCTGGTAGGCGTTGTCGTCATCTTCCTCGGGCAATTCGCCGTCGGCCTCGTCTTCCACCTCGACGTCATCCGGAAGGATTTTCGCGCCTGCTAGCGCGTCCCAGTCCTGCTGCTCTACTGTGGGACCTTCAGTCTCCGTCGGGTCTTCCGTCTGAACTGCGGGTTGCTCTCTTTTGCGGGGGTCCATTGTCGTCCTCCGAAATCCGGGGAGTTTGCCCCGGATCGCCTGAAGCGCCCGGGGCAACAGCTCGCCAGCTAGGCGGCCTGTTCCAGGGCACGCTCGTTGACGCCACCCTCGCCAAGGCTGGAAAGTGCCTCGTCGGTCGCCGTCTCCTCCTCGAGAGTCTCGTTCAGGAGTTTGACCACGTCGCTCTTGCCTAGCTGTTCAGCCCAGGCGATCAGCGTCCCGTAGCGCGCGATCTCGTAGTGTTCGACGGCCTGCGCCGCCCCGACCAGCCCAGCATCCAGCGCGGGGTCGCCCTTGTATTCCTGAAGGATTTCCGAACCCTCCTCGATGATGCCGTCGATGGCCGGACAGGTCTTGCCCCGGGCCGGCTTGTCGAGGAGTTCGAAGATCTGTTCGAGGCGGTCGACCTGGCCCTCGGTTTCCTGCAGGTGTTTCTCGAATGCTGCCGAAACATCTTCGGATTCGGCGCCTTTTGCCATTTTCGGCAGCGCCTTCAGGATCTTCTTCTCGGCGTAGTAGATGTCCTTCAGCCCGTCGAGAAACAGGGCTTCAAGCCCTTTCGTTGCCGCTTTCTTCGCAGTCGCCATGATTGTCATCTCCAATTGTCGTGAAGCCCACCAGCGGTGTAGCTGGAGCACAACTTGCCGTGAGGACGGTTGTTCCAGCCATCTCGCAAAGAGGCGACCGCTGCGTCGGCTCTCATCGCGACCGGGCTTCGCAAGCGCGTCCGCGGCACGAACTCCGTCACTGGATCTGTTGCATGGTGCATTGACGCGGCGCCTTGTCCGGCCGCCAGCGCACCAGTTTGGTGCCATGCCGGAACCTGTCGCCGGTGACATGGTCGAAGCGGACCTCGACCACCAGTTCCGGCCGCAGGGGCTCCCATTCGCCGCTGCGCTGCGTGCTCCAGCGGCTAGGCCCGCCCGGCGCCTTGCCGGTGAAGCCGGGTCCGCCACGCAGCTTTTCCAGCTTTCGGGTGACGCCAGCCCGGTCATCCCTGCCGATGGTCGAGGTAAAGCCGACATGGTCGAGCTTGCCCCTATCGTCGTAAAGGCCGAGCAGGAGCGAGCCGACCTCCTTGCTGCCGGTCAGATAGCGGAATCCTCCAACCACGCAGTCGGCCGTACGCAATCGTTTGACCTTGACCATCGCGCGTTCCCCGGGGCGGTAGGGGTCGGCCAGCAATTTGGCGACCACGCCGTCGGTGGAACCATGGCCGGCTTCCTCAAGCCAGCGTCTGGCGGCCGCCGGATCGGTCGTGCTGGGCGAGAGCCGCAAGCCGGGCTCGGCGCAGTCCTGAACGAAGCCCTCGACCGCCCGGCGTCGTTGCGACAACGGCTCACCGAGCAGGATCGTGCCGCCCGGCGCGACCGGCATGTCGAACAGGATCAGCCGGGCAGGCGTCTGCGCGCTCAGCTTGCGGATGCGGCTTTCGGCTGGGTGAAGCCGCATCTGCACCGCGTCGAAAGAAAGCTGGCCTTCGAGCTCGATGACGATCTCGCCATCGACGACGAAATTGCGGGCCTCGACCTGCCGCAGCATGGCGACGAGCTCCGGGAAGTAACGGCCGAGAGGCTTGCCGGATTTGGCGCGCAAGTCGACATCCGTGTCGCCTTTGAAGGCGAGGCAGCGAAACCCGTCCCATTTGGGCTCGTATTGCCAAAAGCCCTCCCCATCCGGCAGAGCGTCGGCTGCCTTGGCCTCCATGGGGGGCGTGTTCAGGGGTAGGGCAAAGCTGTCCGTCATTGCCTTGTCGCTTTCTGGGGCACGCGCCGGCGGCGAAGCCCGCCAACCGACACCCGCGGCAGCTTCAGGCCCCGAGATCGATCAAAGCCACGCCGAATTCGGCTCTCTTGCGGCGGCGCAGGTGACCCGGCGCTTCCACCACGGTGATTTCCAATGTCGGCCGAACGGTGCCTTCGAGCAGATGGCCGCCTTTGGTCGTGCCGTCGCTCAAGCCAAGCACCGCGTGGACATGAAGGCTTGGCTTGCCATCATCGCCCGTCGCGACATCACCGATCGCGCTCAGGACCTCGCATTGTTCGTCGATCGGGATTTTTCGATAGCTCTTCGCCTCCAGGTCGAACCAACCGACGGTGGCCCGTTGGAACGCGCCGATCGCCGTCAGGGAGGCGCTGCCGATCTTCTGCTCGACCGCGAAGCTGGTCAGTGCCGCGAACGCTTCCTCGCCCGGGTCGAGCACCACGACAAATGTCCGTTGGCCATTGGCCTCGTTGATGAGTCGCGATTTCATGCCGGCGTCCAATCCTCGCGGTCGGTCAGTGGGCGTGGTGTTCGGCGTTCCTCTTGCGGGTCGCCGCCGCCTTCTTTGCCGATTCGGACCGGCTGGCGGCCGATCGGGAAGCGGACGCCTTTCCGCCGCTTTTGCCGCCCTTGTGCGCCGCTG
This sequence comes from Mesorhizobium sp. B2-7-3, assembly GCF_006440715.1. Taxonomy (NCBI): domain Bacteria; kingdom Pseudomonadati; phylum Pseudomonadota; class Alphaproteobacteria; order Hyphomicrobiales; family Phyllobacteriaceae; genus Mesorhizobium; species Mesorhizobium sp. B2-7-3. The sequence goes on along the minus strand of NZ_VFTY01000006.1, from coordinate 359,346 downwards.
GGTGACCTGTGTGCTTGCCACGCCCGGAGCCGCCTTCCTTCTTGCCGCCACCATCGTCCTTGTTGACCGTCGCCCATGCGCGCCGCTCGGCTTCCTTGTCGGAGACGCCACGCTTCTCGTAGCCTTCGGCAATATGGTCGGCCTTGCGTTCCTGCTTGTCGGTGTATTTGGATTTATCGCCTCGGGGCATGATCGTTTCTCCTTCTCGATGGAGGTTGAACGCCAAGTCGGCGCCCGGGTTCCAATCGCGGTCAGCCTTGCCCGACACACCCTGTCGCGGCGGCTGTTGCAACCAGGCAGGTTTAACCGATCGCGAACCTGACCACCGCCGCCAGGATCAGGATGCCGACCAGTCCTGCCACGAAGATGATCCGGCGCGTGCGGGTTCGCAGGATGATCTCGCCTTGCGAAGCCTGGCGCGCGGAGAAGACAGGTCCATTTTCGCCGCGTCCGTCTTTGTCGTCTTTGCCATGCCGGTCGTCGCTCATGACCGCCTCCTGTCGGGCTGTTACGCCTCTGGCGCCGTCGCGGGTGCCGTGTAGCGCCGCCGAACGGCATCGAGCACCCGTTTGCGGCTCTCGTCCGCCGAAAGCTTGCTGTCCTTTTCCGCCTCGGCGGTTTCGCGGGCGAGGTCCTTGTCCCTGATCTGGTGGCGGAACCATTTCGAATAGTCGCCCGCGCGCAAATGGAACTCCCAGGTCTTGTCGTCTATGCCTTCGGCCATCTGAGCAAAGATCATCAGATTATGGGCCCTGAGGTTCATCGCGTCGTCGGGACCGCGGAAATAGAAGCTGCCGGTCTCATCGAGTTGACCCTCGGCATATTTGCGGCTGTGGCGCTTGAGCGACTGGCGAGGTTCTATGACCTTGACCGTTGTGAGTTTTTTGCGCGCCCCCGGCCGCCAGAACAGAACCCGATCGCCCTTGGGCGTGGGAATGTCCTTCGGCGGCTCGATGCCGGTCTCATGGCAGAAGGTCTTCACCACGTCCTTCGCCTTCGGGCCAAGGGCGATGACGGCCGTCATCAGGCGCAGGGCGTCGGTCGAAATCGCCTCGGGATGGACGGTGATCAGGATCGTGCCCGGCAGTTCCAGGGAGAGCACGGCGCGGGTGTCGTCGCGCCGCTTCGGAAGAAGATGGTGCGCTTCGTCGATGACCAGCCAATGCGGCCTTGCGGTGCGGCGACGGAAACTGCCAAGGCCAGGCAGCAGGTCGGCAAAGAAGTCTGGCCGTTCGTTGACACGCAGCGCCAGCCCGTTGACGACGACATTGCTGTCGGCCTTGGCGATCAGGTCGAGCACCTGCGCCTTTGTCGGCGCGCTCGATGCATCCCCCAGCCGAACGGCGCCCTCGAGGCCGTCATAGTCACCCTCTGGATCGAAGACGCAAAATTGAAATTGGCTGTCGACGAAGCGTTCCGTCAGTGCGGTGGCCAAAGTGGATTTGCCGATGCCCGAACTGCCGGCGATGAGCACGCTTTCGGTCGGCGACAGATAGATGTCATCGCCACCGGACGATCCCAGAACAATCCCGCCATGACGCTTCGGCACGATCCCGTGGTCGCTTTTTATCAGCTTGGCGATCAGTTCCTCGACGCCTTTGCCGCGTGCGCCGCGCGTGACCAGGTCCGCGGTGCTTTTGACCGCGGGAATGGCATTGTCGACCGCAACGCTGCAGCCGCAGGCCTTCAGGAAGGCGTGATCGTTCTCGGCGTCGCCGATACCCACAACATTGTGCGGCGACAGGTGAAGGTCCTCGAGCGCGGCCGCCAGACCGGTGGCCTTGTTGACGCCGCTCGGCAGGATCATCACCGCGCCCTTGTTGAAGATGATTTCGAGTTCGAGCCCCATCTTCTTGATGACCTCGAGCACGGTCGCCTGATGCGGTTCCCAGGTGGCGACGATCGACCGTCCCACGGAAAGTGGCTTCACCCCCTGCTTTTTCAGCCTGGCGACGAATTCGGGCTCCGGCGATGGTGAGATCGCCCGCTCTTCCTCGCTGGCCGGTGTGTAGATCAGGGCGCCGTTTTCGGCGACGACCTTGTCGAACAGGCCGACATCGGGAAACACGCGCTTGAGGTCGGGCAACTCGCGGCCGGTGACCAGAAGCAGTTTACGTCCACTTTTCTTGAACCGCTCCAGTGCCGCGAGCGTCTTGTTGGAGACCGTCCCGTCATGTGCGAGGGTCCCGTCATAGTCGGTCGCCAGGGCAATGAAATACATTGCGCTGACCTCAGTAGCCGCCGACGATCGGCAGGATCTCGCCGGTGATGTAACTCGAACAGTGCGGGGAGGCGAGGAAAACATAGGCGGGAGCCAGTTCCTCCGGTTGGGCCGGCCGTTTCATCGGCGTGTCGGCGCCAAATTTCGAGACGTCGTCGGCTTCCTTGTCGGACGGATTGAGCGGTGTCCAAACCGGGCCGGGCGCGACCGCGTTCACCCTGATGCCCTTGGCGATGAGGTTGCCCGAAAGCGCGCGCGTGAAAGCATGGATGCCGCCCTTGGTCATCGAATAGTCGACCAGCTGCTTCGAGCCTTCTATGCCGGTAACCGAACCCGTGTTGACGATCGCCGAGCCCGGCTTCATGTGGGGCACGGCTTCCTGCGCCATATGGAAATAGCCATAGAGATTGGTCTTCAGCGTCGTGTCGAAATGTTCTTCGGTCAGGTCGCCGAAGTCGCTGGAATGGATCTGGAAGGCGGCGTTGTTGACCAGCACGTCGATGCGGCCGAATGTTTCGACCGTGGTCGCCACGGCATCGTGGCAGTCCTGGCGTTCACTGACGTCGGCCTTCAACAGGATGCAGCGTCGGCCTTCTTTTTCGACAGCGGATTTTGTCTCCTCGGCATCCCTGTCCTCGGCCAGGTAGACGACTGCGATGTCGGCGCCTTCGCGAGCGAACAAAACCGCGACCGCGCGGCCGATACCCGAATCGCCACCAGTGATGAGAGCCACCTTCCCTTCGAGTTTATTTGATCCGACATAGTAGGGTGCATCGTAGAGCGGAGCAGGCTCGATCGTCGCTTCATGCCCGGGTTTCGCCTGATGTTGCTTGGGGAAGGGCGGCTCGGGATAGGGGCGCGCGCCTGCCTGCATGGCGTGCTCCGCCTTTCCGTTGCGCTTCGATTTGTCCTTGGCATCGATCCCGCGCTGGATATGGCGCTGCTTGGCGACTTCACCGGCCGTTTGTGACTTCGTCTGCATGGTCGTCTCCTCGGCTGAAGAAAGTTCAACGCGCGGCAGACCGGCGGTCTGCGCGGCGCATGGCTTGTCAGAAGGTATCGCCCCCGTCCGCGTCAGTCCTTGACATAGGCGCCGGGTTGGCGGCCCGACCTTGGAGCCTTCGCGTCCTTCGAGTGCTCGGAGATCGCCGGGCCCGCGCCGGATGTCTTCTCCGTTGCGGGGCTGGGCGTCGCCTTGCGAGGCGGGTTCTGTCCTTCTGACTGGTGTGTCTCTTCATTTGTCTGATCCGCCGGTCGCGTAAGCCCCATTCCGCCTGCCGGCGGCTTGTTGCCCGCTGCGTCAACCGAGAAATCATCGTTCGGATCCGGGCCGGTCCTGGCGGGATACTTCCGTGCGCCCGTTTCATATTCGGTTCTGTCGCGTGCCATGGCTTCCTCCGTATTTGGCTGAACGGAAAACAGCCGCCGGGCGATCAGGTTCCGAACAAACGGTGATGGTCCCCCTTTTCGCCACCGGTCGCATCGCCCTTCGCGTGCGACGGCTGCCAAGTGCATCTGGATCGGGTGACGTCATCATCCGGCATGCAGGCGGGCGATCTGGCTCCCCGGGAGAAAAATCTTTTCCGATTTCCTCCCACGGCGACCGTGAATTCCTTTTGTTCGGCAGCAATGTCTATAAAAACTATGGACATTGGCAAACTGGTTCGAAAAGATCACAGGGCATCCATCATGACCAATCCGGCCATTGTCGGCTTCTCCGGCAATTTCACGCGGCCCTCCAAGACCCGTGGCTTCGTGGACCATATCGTGACGGAGATCGCCGGACGATACGGCCTCGCCGCCAGCACCCATGACATCGTCGATCTCGGTCCCAGCCTTGGCAATGCCAAAGCCACTCGGGACCTGGACGAGCAGGCCCGCGCCGTCCTCGAGCGGATCCTGACCGCCGATGTCCTGGTGGTCGGCTCGCCCACCTACAAAGGCAGCTATACCGGGCTGTTCAAGCATTTCTTCGATCTCGTCGATCCGGCGGCCCTCAGGGGCAAGCCGGTGCTGCTGGCGGCGACCGGCGGCGGCGATCGCCATGCATTGATCGTCGAGCATCAGCTGCGGCCGCTGTTCGGCTTTTTCGAAGCCTTTGCGCTGCCGACGGCCATATACGCCTCGGAGAAAGATTTCGCTGATGGCGTGCTGGCATCCGAAGCGATCCAGGCCCGCATTGGCCTCGCCGTGGACGATGTCGGTCTGGCGCTCTTCGGCCGGCAGCACGCCAGGATAGCCGCCGAGTAGCGTGCTCGGAACATATCCCGCTCCGACCGCTGGCGCGCTGAGGCGCTTGGCTGAAGCCGGCCGTTGAACGCGCCTGCGCGCCGCAGGGCGACTTGCAGTGCACGGTCGCAAATCAGCGGGCGCTGATGCTCCGCATGCATGGACGACCACGCCCGAAGATTGTCCGCTGCCAAGACCGGAGCATAGCGGCGTGCTTTTCCGTTACCGGCCGAACCAGTCCTTCACCCGGCCCGAAAGGATCGCCGCTCTGACGCCAAGCGGCCAGAAGCGGTGGAGCCGGATCGGCTTCAGCCCCGATATCGGCATCGGGAAGGGAATGGTCTCGTCGCCGCGAAGGCGGTTTGCCAGCGCATTGCCCATCGCCGAGGCCATGGCAACACCGCGGCCATTGTAGCCAAGGCAGATCAGCACGCCGTCTTCCGGCTCGTGAACGTGTAGAAGATGGTCCTTGGTGACCGCGACCCGGCCGTTCCAGCCATGTGTCCACCCCGTTCCAGCAAGCGCCGGCCAGAGCCGTAGCGCATAGTCGGTGAGATAGCGGATGGCCAAAGCATCGCCGATGGGCCTCATCGGTCCCCGTCCGCCCATGAGGAGCCGGTTCTGGACGTCGATGCGGTAATAGACGGTGATGTTGCCGGCTTCGTAGACGACCGGCCTTTCGGGAAGAATTGCGGCCGCGACCGTGGGCGACAGCGGTTCGGTCGCCGCGATGGCGCTGAACACCGGAACCAGCGACTGCTCCAGGCCAGGCCACAAGTTTCCCGTGTAGCCGTTTGTCGCCACAAGGACCTTCTCGGCGCTGACGGATCCGTTTGCGGTCTCGAGGAGCCAGCGCCCGGCCTGCCTGCTGAGCGAGAGAACCTCGCTGCCGCCAAATATCCGCGCGCCGGCCTTCCGCGCGGCGGCCGCCAGGCCACGCGCGTATTTCAAGGGATGGAGGTCGCCGCCGCGAGCATCGAACATGCCGAACATGTATCTGTCCGTGCCGGTTCGCGCCGCCATCGCTTTTGCGTCAAGCAAGCCGACCGGCATCCCCCGCCGCTCGCATTGGTTGGCCGTGGCCCGCACCGCGGCTGCCGGCTGCGGCCGGATGGCCGCGCGTATGGTGCCGTTCTGCCGGACCTCGCAATCGATCGACAGGCGCTTGATCAGGCTGAAGGTGAAATCCGGAGCACCGTAGGAGAAGTCGATCATCCGCGACCCCAGCTCGGGGCCGAACATGGCTTCGATCGTGTCGGGATCGTATTTGAGGCCGGGATTGACCTGGCCGCCATTCCTGCCCGAGGCTCCCCATCCCGGCTGATAGGCCTCGAGCACGCAGACGTCGTCGCCGGCTTCCGCCAGATGCAAGGCAGTCGACAGGCCGGTCAAGCCAGCGCCGACAATGGCGACCCTTGCCCGCTGCGCGCCGGCAAGGGAGGGGTAGTTGCCGGGGCCGCCAGCCGTATCGCGATAGAGGCTCCGGGGCGGGCTGCTTTCGTTCATGGACGAGGCTCTCACGACAAGGCGGCCGGCTCGAGGGGCACGATAGCTTTCAATGGCCGATATCCCGCACGCGGGCAGACCCAGACTTTCGTGTCGGGTACGCCAGGCAATTCTGCTTGCTTTCGGGAGGTTACGACATTTGCGACAGGGCTGCCGCCCGTGGCATCTCGTATGAAGAGCCAACTACGTGATCCTGGTGCGGCGGCTGACGTCACGTTATCGCAATCAGCTTTGTTTGTATATGCTTGTATATGTAAGTCGATCTGGTAGTCTCTGGGCTATGGAGCGGCCAAGGAGGATCACATGCGCGACGCTTCTCTTTTCGACCTCTCCGGCAGGAAGGCGCTTGTCACCGGCGCCAGCCGTGGCATTGGCCGCAGCATCGCCGGGGCGCTGAGCGCGGCCGGCGCCGACGTCGCGGTCACGGCGCGTAGCCTGGACTCGCTTGACGAGACGACGGCGGCCATCCGCGCGGCCGGCGGGGTTGCGCACGCCATTGCGCTTGACGTGACCGATGTCGACCAGTGCCGCACGGTCATCGCCGAGGCAGCCCGCCTGCTTGGCGGCTTCGACATTCTCGTCAACAATGCCGGAGTGGAAGAGGTCCGGCCCTCGCTCGACGTTGACGAGCCGCTGTGGGACCGGATCGTCGATACCAATCTCAAAGGGGCGTTCTTCTGCGCCCAGGCGGCGGCACGGCAGATGCGGGACGCCGGGCGGCCCGGCGCCATCATCAACCTCTGCTCGTTGACTTCAGAAGTCGGCATTCCGACGGCGGTGCCATACGGCTCGTCCAAGTCGGGCCTGCTCGGCATGACCCGGGCGCTGGCAGCGGAATGGGCGCAGCTTGGCATCAGGGTCAACGCCATCGCCCCGGGCTATTTCAGGACGGCGATGACGGAGGTGTTCTACGCCGACGAAGCGTGGCGGCAATCCATGCTCGCCAAAATCCCGCAGCATCGTTTCGGCGATCTGCGCGACTTGCACGGCGTCGCCGTGTTCCTTGCTTCGGATGCCTCAGCCTACATTACCGGCCAGTCCATTCCGGTGGATGGCGGTTTCCTCGTATCGATCTGAGGCGGCTCGCCCAGGTTAGAGAACAAAGTCTTCCGCAATGTGACCGGTCGGCGCATTGCTCTGAACAGAAGGAGCACCCATGTCAGACATCAGCTTCCACGATCTGTCATCCCTCGATACCACGCAACGGGCCGGTCTGCTGAAACGCGCCGAAGGCGATCTGTCGGCCTTCGTCGAAAAGGTCCGCCCGATCATCCAGGCCGTCAGGGAAGAGGGTGACGCCGCCCTGATCCGTTTCGCCAGGGAGTTCGACAAGGCCAATGTGAGGGAAGGCGGACTGAAAGTGTCGGAAGCGGAGTTCGATGCGGCCTTCGACAAGGTCGAGAAGGAAGTCGTGGAGAGCATCAGGTTCGGCATCGAGAATATCAGGCATTTTCATGAGGAGCAGAAGCCGGAGACCATGTGGCTCAAGGAGATCCGGCCGGGCGCCTATGCCGGCGACCGGTATACGCCCATCGCATCGGTCGCGCTCTACGTGCCGCGCGGCAAGGGCGCCTTTCCATCGGTGACGATGATGACGTCGGTTCCGGCTGTGATTGCCGGCGTGCCGCGGATCGCGATCGTGACGCCGCCAACCTCGGATGGTTCGGTGGACGCGGCCACGCTGGTCGCCGCTCGCCTTGCTGGCGTCGGGACCGTCTACAAATGCGGCGGTGCTCAAGCCGTTGCCGCCATCGCCTACGGCACCGAGACGGTGAAGCCGGCGCTCAAGATCGTCGGCCCGGGCAGTCCCTGGGTGGTGGCGGCCAAGAGCGTGCTGTCCTCGATCATCAATACGGGCCTCCCGGCCGGACCGTCAGAAGCCATCATCTTTGCCGACGACAGCGTCGACGGAGGCCTTGCCGCGCTCGATCTGCTGATCGAAGCCGAGCACGGGCCGGATTCTTCAGCCTATCTGGTGACGCACAGCCGCAAGGTCGCCGAAGCAGCCCTTGCTGCACTTCCCGACCACTGGTCGCGGATGACCGAACAGCGTGTGGAATTCTCGCGCGCGGTGCTGACCGGAAAGCGCGGCGGCATCGTGCTGACGGCGTCGCTGGAGGAAAGCTATCGCTTCATCAACGACTACGCGCCCGAACATCTGGAAATCCTGTCGAAGGAGCCGTTCGCGCATCTCGGCCACATCACCGAGGCGGCCGAAATCCTCATGGGTCCGCATACGCCGGTAACCATTGCCAACTTCGTCCTCGGACCGAATGCGGTGCTGCCGACCAGCCGCTGGGCGCGAACCTATGGACCGCTTTCGGTGACGGATTTCGTCAAGCGCTCCTCGGTCGGCTATGTCACCTCGGCCGCCTATCCGGAACTGGCGCAGCATGCCCGCCGGCTCGCCCGCTACGAGGGCTTCAGCTCGCACGAAAACGCGGTCTCGGAGATCCGCGACCGCTATCTCGCCGGCTGAGCGGAGACGATCGCGATGAAGGCGGCACGACTTTATGGACCGGGCGACCTGCGCGTCGAGGACATCGCCGCGCCGGGTATTCCGGATGCCGGCTGGGTAAAGCTCAGGGTCGATGCCGCCGGCATCTGCGGTTCGGACCTGCACAATTTCCGCACCGGCCAATGGATAAGCCGGGCGCCCTCGACGGCGGGCCACGAGTTGACCGGCACGGTGATCGCGCTGGGCGAGGGCGTCGATACCATTGCCGTCGGCGACAGGGTCGTCGCCGATTCCCGTTTCTGGTGCGGAGACTGCGCGCAATGCCGTGCCGGCAAGCGGCATCTCTGCGCTGCGCTGGGCTTCGTCGGCGAAATCTGCGATGGCGGCTTTGCCGAACAGGCGGTGTTGCCCGCACGTCTGCTGCATGTCATCGATGCGAGCCTTGACGAGAGCGTCGCGGCGATGGCCGAGCCGCTTGCCGTCGCGCTGCACGCGGTGCGGCGTCTGCCGAAGACGGCAGGTTCGGTTCTGGTCATCGGCTGCGGGCCGATCGGCGGTCTTGCCGCGCTGTTGCTTTCGCGAACCTTCGCCGGCACGGTGCTTGTCGCCGACCGCAACCAGGCGCGCTGCGCCCGCGTGGCGCGGGTGACGGGCGCCACGATCGTCGATCTCGACCGCGAGGCCATTGCAGCCGCGACCGCCAATGTCCCGTTGCTGGCGGCCATCGAGGCGACCGGCAGCATCGCGGCGTTCAGCCAGTTGCTCGGCGTTCTCGATCCTGGTTGTGCGATAGCGATGGTCGGCATCTTCCATGGCCGCCTCGACATCGACCCCAATGTTCTTGTCGAACGCGAGATCGCGTTGCTCGGATGCCATGCTTTCGCGGACGAATTGCCAGACGCTGTCCGGATGCTGGGTGAGCTGAGTGAACCGCTGCTGGCCCTGGTCGATTGCGAGATCGGTCTGGACGACATCCCAGCCGCCTATGAGCGGCTGTTGGCGGGAAGCAGCGATGGCTTGAAAACAATCATCCGCATGCGGCAACCTGCCGGAAAGGATTTTTGAAATGATCGATTTGCCCGACACGGCAAGCCCCCTCTACGAGAAGGTGAAGGACTATATCCTAACCAATATCGGGACGGGCCGGTGGGGCAAGGACCGCAAGCTGCCGTCCGAGAATGAGCTAGTGGCGTCACTGGGCGTGTCGCGGATGACGGTCCACCGGGCTCTGCGGGAGCTGACCTCGGCGGGATTCCTGATCCGGCTGCAGGGTGTGGGAACATTCATCGCGCCGCCCCGGCCGCAGTCGACGCTGATCGAGATCAACAATATCGCTGCGGAGATCGTCGAGCGCGGCAACAGCCACCGCTCCGAAGTCCTCGTTCTCGAAACGATGATGCCGAGCAAGGAATTGGCACTGTCGTTCGAGTTTGCGAAGCGGGTTTCGATCTATCACTCCGTCGTCGTCAATTTCGAGAACGACTTGCCGGTGCAACTGGAGGAGCGTTTCGTCAATCCGGGCCTGATCCCCGACTACGACAAGCAGGACTTCACCAAGACAGCGACCTATGACTACCTGATGCAGAAGACGCCGGTGACCGAGGTCGAGCATATCATCTCCGCCATCCCGGCCGACAAGGAGGCCGCACAGCATCTCGGCATCGATGTCGGCAGTTGCTGCCTTCTCCTGCATCGCCGGACATGGACGGGGGCCATCGTGGCCACGATCAGCAAGCTGACCTATGCCGGCAGCCGCTACTCGCTCGGCAGCCGCTACTCGCCTTCCAAAGCGAGCTGAAGGCGACGGGAGCGAGCTGAAGGCGACGGGCCAATGCAAGCCGCCGAGCTGGATCAACCTGAAATTTGAGTCTCTCCAACTTGTATATGCATGTATGTATTTCAGCCTTGACATCCGCTGCCGCTGCCGCTGAAATATGTCAGCGCTTCAACCATGAAGTGGCGGGCAAGACGCCGAGGCACAGTGCCGCAAGAGCAGAACCCCGCAGTCTCACCAGACCGGATGCCTGGGTAAAAAGCGGTCTGATCATCAAGGGGAACGAAAGATGACGCTTAACCTAGCAGGACAATTTCGCGCGCTCGTGATGGCCGCCGCGATCGGGCTCGCCACCGCCCCGGTGGCCCACGCAGCCGATGCTGCCATCCCGACGGCACCTGAAGCTGGATCGTTCAAGATAGGCATCGAGCCCTGGCTTGGATATGGTCAATGGCACGTCGCCGAGGCCAAGGGACTGTTCAAGACAAACGGTCTGTCGGACGTCCAGATCGTCAACTTTGCCGAGGACAAGGACATCAACGCGGCGCTCGCAAGCGGCCAGCTCGACGCCGCCAACATCGCCACCCACACGGCGATGGGCATGGTTGCGGCCGGTCTGCCGGTGAAGATCGTGCTGCTGCTCGATGTCTCCATGACCGCCGACGCCATCGTCGCCGGCAAGGATGTCACCTCCATCGCCGATCTCAAGGGCAAGCAGGTCGCTTTCGAGGAAGGCACGACGAGCGACATCCTGCTCAAATACGCGCTCGCCAGGAACGGCATGTCGGTCGCCGATATCCAGCCGGTTCCGATGCCTGCCGCCGACGCCGGCGGCGCCCTGATCGCGGGCCAGGTGCCGGTCGCGGTCACCTACGAGCCGTACCTCACTGTCGCCATGGCGCAGAACAAGGACGTCAAGCTGCTGTTCACCGCCGGCGAGGATCCCGGCCTGATCAGCGACGTGCTGGTGGTGCGTGACGAGGTGATCAAATCGCGACCCGGCCAGGTGCTGGCCATGATCAAGAGCTGGGACGCCGCGCTCAAGGATTATAACGCCGACACCCCCGGCGGCCGCGCCATCATCGCCAAGGCGGTCGGTTCCGACGTCAAGGACCTCAACACCGCTTTCGACGGGGTGCGCTACTATTCGCTCGCCGAAAACAAGACGGCGCTCACCGGCGAGTTTACCACCAAGACATTCGCCGATGTCGAAGCGGCCGCCAAGAACGCCAAGCTTCTGCAGGCTGATGTGACGCCGGAGCAGATGATCGATCCGTCCTTCGTCAAGGCGGCGCAGTGACGAGATCCGGATCGGGGTGGTAACGCGGATGTCCGGGGAGCCTCCCGCGAAAACCGGCTTGGCCCGCCCGGCACGAGCGCCCGCCGCAACACAGGCAAGGCGACGCCGATCCTCCGGGATCGGCGTGCCCATCGCCCGGTCGCGTTTCCTTGCGATAGCGGTGGCCGTCTTTGTTGGCCTTGGCCTTGCCTGGTGGGCAGCGACCGGGCTGGGATGGGTGAAACCCATCTTCCTGCCGTCGCCGGGCAGCGTTGCGACCCAGATCGCCAAGCTCGCCGCCGACGGCACCTTGTGGCTCGACCTCAGGGCTTCGATGTACCGCATTTCCATCGGCTTCCTCCTCGCCTCGGCACTGTCCATACCGATCGGCGTGCTGATCGGCAGTTTCCGTTCCTGGGAGGCGGCCATCGAGCCGCTGGTCGATTTCATCCGCTACATGCCGGTTGTCGCCTTCGTGCCGCTCTCCATCCTGTGGGCCGGCACCGGAGATACCCAGAAATTCCTGATCATCTTCATCGGCACTTTCTTCCAGCAGGTGCTGATGATCATGGACAATGTGAAACGGGTTCCCGCCGACTTCATCGGCCTTGGGCGCACGCTCGGCCTGCCGGACCGCAAGATCCTGACGCGCATCGTCGTTCCCAGCGCCTTGCCGGGCATCTGGGACACGCTGCGCATCAGCCTCGGCTGGGCATGGACCTGGCTGGTGCTGGCCGAGCTCGTCGCGGCGACATCCGGCCTCGGCTATCGCATCACCGTGTCGCAGCGCTATTTCCAGACAAACACCATCATCGGCTACATCCTGCTGCTTGGCGTGCTTGGCCTCATCACCGATCAGGTCATGAAGGCCCTGGAGAAGGTGCTGTTTCGGCAGGAAGGCCACCAGCAATGAGGAACCGCCGGTGACTGTTCCCAAATTGCGCATCGCCGGTCTCGACAAGAGCTTCGGCACCGGCGAGCGGCGCACGCAAGTGCTGCGGGACATCAATCTCGACCTCGCCGACAACGAGTTCGTCTCCCTCGTCGGCACGTCGGGCTGCGGCAAGAGCACGCTGCTGTCGATCGTCGCTGGACTGCAGGATTTCGACGCCGGCGATCTCAGCATCGATGGCGCGCCGATCCTGCAGCCGGGCCTCGACCGTGGTGTTGTCTTCCAGTCCTATACGCTGCTCCCCTGGCTGACGGCGCGGCAGAACATCGAGTTTGCTCTCAAGGCCGCCGGCTATGATCGCGCCGCCTGCCGCGAGATCGCGCTCGAGCATCTCGACCTCGTCAAGCTCTCGCAAAGCGCCGATCGCTTCCCGTCCGAACTGTCGGGCGGCATGAAGCAGCGCGTCGCCATCGCGCGCGCTCTCTCCTATCGCCCCAAAATGCTGCTGATGGACGAACCCTTCGGCGCGCTCGATGCCTTGACCCGACACCAGATGCAGGAACTGCTGACCCAGATCTGGGAGGAGCACCGGCTCACGGTGCTGTTCGTCACGCATGACGTGGAGGAGGCCGTTTATCTATCGGACCGCATCGTCGTCATGGGGATCGGCCCGGGACGCATCATGCAGACCTTCAACGTCGACATCGAGCGCCCGCGCCGGGAAGAGGTCATGGAGACCCCGGCCTTCATGGACTTGCAGCGCGGCGTGCATAAGGCCATCCGCGAGGCGTCGAGACGTCCCGAAATGGCGTGATGCCAGCAACCTTCGTCGGCTCCGGCGAGGCGTTAGGGGCCGTGGGGACCGCACAGGCCGAGCGTCCACTGGATGGTTCCACAGAAGTCGTCGGCACGGCCCCGGTAACTGCCGTAGCCATTGTAGTAGCTGTCCATCCAGTCGTTATTGTCGGCCGAATTCTCGCCGGTCCAGCCCCTGCCGACCCAACCGTCACGGTGGCCGCGTCTGCGGTTCGCGGCGTGCGCGTGGTCATTATGGGCGGCGTTGACGCGGACATAATGGTGCCTGGTGACGGCGGCATCGGCCACAGCGGAAAACGGGACGGCGCTCGCGGCCAACAACACCACGAGGGAGCCGAGGAATACGCTTCGCTTTCTCATCAGCATGTCTCCTTGCCATTCGAGACATATGGGAAAGAACGCCCGCCTCGCTGCACACGTTCCTTCACGAAATCGGGACGGCGCCCGCTGAAATGGGCAGTGTTTGTCCGCGGCACTCGCGGTGCCGGTCAAGATTTGTTGACTTCCAGCGAAGCGGAAATGACTACCGCTCGCCGATTTGCCGGATCACAAGAGGGCCTGCGATCAGGCCCGGCTGGCCGGCAAGGCAATCTTGCCTTTGAACCGGGACAAGCCACTTTGGCCGATAGAAGCCATCTGCATGACGGAATTGACCAGAGCATTGGAACAGCCTCAATTTGCCACCGAGCGCGACCCGAGGCTGCGGCTGATCATTCCGATCATCGTCGCCATCGCGTTTTTGATGGAGCAGCTCGATTCCACCATCATCACCACCGCGATCCCGGCAATAGCGCAAAGTCTCGACACGACGCCGGTCCGTCTGAACCTTGCGATCACCACCTACATCTTGACGCTCGCCGTGTTCATCCCGGTCAGCGGTTGGTTTGCCGACAGGTTCGGCGCGCGCAGGGTGTTCGCGCTGGCGCTTTTCACCTTCACCCTTGGCTCGGCGCTGTGCGGCATGGCCGACAGTTTCGGCATGCTGCTGGCGATGCGTGCCCTGCAGGGGCTGGGCGGCGCCATGATGACGCCGGTCGGCCGGCTGATCCTGCTGCGCAGCTTTCCGCGCAGCGGCCTGATCACCGCCATGACCTATATGACCCTGCCGGCCATCATGGGGCCGGTCATCGGGCCGCTGCTCGGCGGCCTGCTGACCACCTACGCGTCGTGGCGCTGGATATTCTATGTCAACGTGCCGTTCGGCTGCCTTGGTATCGTTGCCGCGCTGCGCTTCGTCGACGACTTCCATGGCGAGGCGGTGCAGCGTTTCGATGTCCCGGGCTTCCTGATGGTGGGGTTTGGCGTGGCACTACTGCAGTTCGGGCTGGAGAATATCGGCCGGCCGGTCATTCCCGGGTCCGCGACGGTGCTGGTGTTGGCCGCGGCCGCGTTGCTGCTGCTTGCCTTCGGGCGCTATGCACGCCGCGTCGTGGCGCCGGCTGTCGACCTGACGCTGTTTCGGTTCCGCTCGTTCTGGGTCGGCACGCTGGCGGGCGGCCTGTGCCGCGTCGGTCTCAACGGCGTGCCTTTCCTGGTGCCGCTGATGCTGCAGGTCGGCTTCGGCATGAGCCCAGTCACATCAGGCTCGCTGACATTCGTCGGCAGCTTTGGGGCGCTGCTCATGCGGCCGCTGCTGTCGCCGCTGCTGCAGCGCTTTGGCTTCGGTGTGGTGCTGGTCGGCAGCGCGCTCGTCGGCTCCGCCACCGTGGCGGGCTTCGCCCTGATGGGTCCCGATACGCCGCATTGGCTGATCGGTTTCTATGTCTTTCTGTTCGGCATCGTCCGCTCGGCGCAGTTCATGACATCCAACACCCTGTCCTACGCCGATCTTCCGGCCGACAAACTCAGCCGCGCCACTAGCCTTGGCGGTGTGCTGCAGCAGCTCAGCGTGTCGCTTGGCGTCTCGATCGCCGCCATGCTGCTGGGCCTGATTGCGGGCGAAAGCCATGTCCTGACGCCGGAACGCTTTCATCAGGTGTTCCTGCTGACCGCGATCATCCCGCTGCTCTCGATTCCGGGCTTCCTGTACCTGCGCGCCGAAGACGGCGTTCAAGTTAGCGGCCACATCAAGGGATCTCGCAAATAGGTCGTGTCGGAGGCATCAGGCAATCCGTCGGCTCGCACCCTGCCGGCACCGGCTCACGTCGCTTTGCCGACCGAAGCGTCCATTCCCATGTCTTCCTCGAAAATGTCGTCGAAGGAAGCGTAGTTCATGTTGTAGAGGCGGGCGTAAAGACCTTTTCTCTTCATCAACTGTTCATGGTTGCCGTTTTCGACGATCTCGCCATTCTGCAGTACGATGATGCGGTCGGCGCCCCTTATGGTCGCCAGCCGGTGCGCGATGACCAACCCGGTGCGCCCTTCGAGCAGCTTGACCAATGCCTTTTGGATCAGCATCTCGGTGTAGGAATCGATGCTGGCGGTGGCTTCGTCGAGCACCAGGATCTTGGCGTCGGCCACCAGCGCCCGCGCGAAGCTGATCAGCTGGCGCTGACCGAGCGAGAGATTGCCGCCGCGCTGCTCGAGTTCGGTGTCGTAGCCGTCAGGCAGTTGCTCGATGAAGTCGTGCGCGCCGACGGCTTGTGCGGCGCGGACCACCTCTTCGCGGCTGGCGCCGGTCTTGTGATAGCGGATGTTCTCCAGCACCGTGCCGGAGAACAGGAACGGCTCCTGCAGCACCATGGCTACCTGATCGCCGAGCGAATCCTGCGTCAGGTCGCGCACGTCATGGCCGCCGACCAGGACCTCACCCGACCAGACATCGTAGAAGCGGTGCACCAGCGCCATCGAACTCGACTTGCCTGATCCGGTCGGCCCGACAAGCGCGACCGTCTCGCCCGGATTGACGCGGAACGAGATGTTCTTCAGCACCGGCTGGTTCGGCCGGTAGCCGAAGGTGACATTCCGGAACTCGACCGAACCGTCCATGTCGCGCGACAGCGCCACCGCATTTTCCTTGTCGCTGACATCCACGGGCACGTCGAGCACTTCGGAAATGCGCTGGCCTGACGCCATGGCGCGCTGCATGACGCTGTATTGCATGGTGAGCGAGCGGATCGGGTCGAAGAAGCGCTGGATGTAGAACAGGAACGCCACCATCACGCCGATATCGAGACTGTGCGACAGCACCATCGACCCGCCGACGACGATCACGGTCGCCATGGCGATGCCCGTCAGTGTGTCGACGATCGGCACCATCACCTGCGCATATCTCGCCGACCGCAGATGGGCGTTGAGATTGGCCAGCACCTTCTCGTCATAGAGATCGAAATTGACGTGCTGGCGCTCCAGGCTCTGCACCGTACGCACGCCGTGGATGCCTTCGGCCAGCGCCCCGTTGGCGATGGAGTTGGTCTCGTGCGCGGCCATGAAGGCGACCTTGGCGCGCGGCAGCCAGAACAGGCGCACGATGAACAGCGCCGGCATGGTCGACAGCGTCAGCAGCCCGAGCCGGAAGTCCAACCACAGCAGGACGGTGACGATGCCGAACAGAAGCACGATGTCGCCAACCGACATCACGGACGTCTCGAGGAATTCCTGCATCGAATTGACGTCGCCCTGCAGGCGCGACATCAGCCGGCCGACCTCGGTCTTGTCCATGAAGCCCAGAGAGACACGCTGCAGGTGGCTGAACATGGCGCGGCGCAGGTCGGACAGCACGTTCTCCGCCACCTTGCCGACGACGCTCTCCTGGACATGGCTGGCGGCGTAGTTGATGAGGATGATCACGGCAAAAGCGGCGATCGCGGTGATCATCACCGAACGGTCGAGCCTGCCTGGCGCCATGCCGTGATCGATGGCGTAGCGGATGACCAGCGGGATCGCCAACTGTGTCAGCGTGAACACCAGCACCGCCGCGACCGAGATGAAGATCCGGCCCCGATATGGTCTGACGAAGCTCCAGATGCGCCTGACGATTCGTGGATCGTAGACCTTGCCGAAGACCTCTTCCTCATCGCGGTGCGAGCCGACGACGGCCTTGGTCGGGCGTCGGCTTGTATCTTCCTTCTCGTCGTCCTGCGTCGACATCAGGCGGCTCCCTCGAGCCGATCGTCGTCCGGCCGCAACTGCAGGTCGTAAAGCGCGCGGTAGCGTCCGCCGAGCGCCAGCAATTCCTCATGCGTGCCGCGCTCCACGATCCGGCCGCCCTCGACGAACAGGATCTGGTCGGCATGCATCAGCGAACTCAGCCGATGCGAAATGATGAGCGTCACGCGATCCCTGGCGAAGCGCTTCATCGCCGCCCGGATCCGCTGCTCGGTGCCGGCGTCGACCGCGGCCGTGGAATCGTCGAAGACCAGCACCGATGGTCTTAACATCAGGCTGCGCGCGATGGTCAGGCGCTGCCGCTGGCCGCCGGAAAGCGAGGCGCCGCGTTCCCCCACGACCGTGGTGTAGCCGGCCGGAAGCCCGATAATGTAATTGTGCAGCTGGGCATACTCAGCGGCCTGGCCGATGCGGGTCTCGCGCGCCCAGGGATTGCCGTAGGCGATGTTGTTCTCGATCGAGGTGGTAAACAGGAACGCATCCTGCTGCACGACGCCGACCGCCTTGCGCAGCGATTGCAGCGTGACATTGCGGATGTCCTGTCCGTCGATGGTGATCGCGCCCGAGGTCACGTCGTAGAAGCGCGGGATCAGGTGCGCGATGGTCGACTTGCCGCTGCCTGGCGGCCCGACGATGCCGACGGTCTCGCCGGGCCTGGCTTCGAAGGAAACGCCGGAAAGCGTCGGACGCTCGCCCGCGCCCTGATAGCGGAAACCGACATCGTCGAAGCGCAGCACGCCCTCGGTGATGACGAGCTCCCTGGCGTCGGGCGCGTCCTTGATGTCGAGCTCAGCGTCGAGCAGTTCGAACAGCCGCGTGCCGCAGGTCGAGGCGCGCGCGAAGGAGTTGACCATCAGGCCGAGCTGGCGCACCGGCATCTGCAATATGGTCATGAAGGTGAGGAACTGGGCCAGCGTGCCGACGCTGATCTGACCCGCGATCACCTTCTGTCCGCCGAACCACAGCACCAGGCCCATGGCGGCGAGGAAGGAAAAATTCATGGCGCTGGTGTTCGAGACGCGGATGTCGACGCGCTCATTGGCTAGGTCCAATGCGTCCCGTTTGGCACGGTCGAATTTTGCCAGCTCATGCCGTTGAGCCGCGAAGGCGCGCACGACACGGATGCCGCCGAGATTCTCGTCCATCACCCGGCTCAGCACTGACAGCCGCTCCTGCAGCGTCAGCCAGGTGCTGCGCAGTCGGAGCTGCGTCACTGACGAGCGCCAGGCAACAAATGGCACGAAGCTGAGGCTCAACAATCCGAGCACGAGATCGGTGCTGATCAACAGATAGGCGCCGACACCGATCAGGACGCCAAGCAGCACCACGCGCAGGATACCGGTCGAAAAGAACATGCGCACGCCGTCGAGGTCGAGCAGCCCGAGGGTGATGAGATCGCCGGTATGGACCTTGTCGTGGAAGGAAAAGCTCAGCCGCTGGATCTTCTCGTAGAAGGCGAGCCGCAGCTCATAGCCTGTCCGGTGGCCGACGGCTTCGCCATAGTAATTCTGCGCCATGGTGAAGAGGCCGCGCAGGATGCTGACGACCAACAGCGTCAGCGCCGTATTCCACAGCGCCCGCTCGGCCGCGGTGCCGGCGCCCGCCGCCATCACCCCTTGCGCCTGGTCGATGGCGCGCCCCAGGAGACGCGGAATGAAAAGCTGCAGCGTCGCCGCGATAAAGGTCGAGATGAGGGTGATGGCAACCTGCCAGGGATGGCGCAGCGTCATGCGCACGATGCGCAGCAAGGTGCTGAGGCCCTTGCCCCAGGAGGCTTCCGCCACATGGGCAAATGATTTGCCGCGCTTGGCAGCGCTGGTCGCATCAGTGTGCAAGGAAATACCAGACCAATCCGGACATTAGCCCGAACGAATGTAGCAGACTCAATCAGATAGCGCGATTTTACGCGCGTCCGACCTGCCCGTTCAAGGGACCAATGGCGGCATCGCACTGTACCTGAAACCGGCAAGATCGTGTCGCAACTCGCCGCTGGTCTGCCGCCGGTGATCGATCTCGCGCCGTTCCCGGCGGATAGGTTCTGATTATTCAAAGCCTGCCGGACCAGCAGGACTCCGCTCTTGCACGAAGGAAACCGACGTGATCGCAAATGCCGACACCCGCGCCGTTGAACCGGTCGATACGCAACGCGCCTACACCGTGCTGGTCTGCGATCTGATCGGCCTGCGCTTCGACGCCGACGGAAAGCCCGACCCGTGGGAGGTGCGTGCGCATATCGAAGCCAAGGGCGGCCGCTTTCATACGGCTGCGCTTGGCGACAAGGCCGCTCTCGAATCTGGCCGCGTGCATTTCTTCTATCAGCCGGACCTCAGCACCCGCGAAGAGCTGATCGAAGTCGCCGGCGATGGACGCTATGATGCCGTCATTGCCGCCGCGACCTTCCTGCCCGCCGAAACCGTCTTTCCGCTCGCCGGCGTCCGCATCGGCGCCGGCACCGGCAATATGGGTTCGCACTCCTGGGGCGGCGGCAGCGGCGAAGGCGGTACGGCCGTGCTGATGAATACGCCCGGCATCAACAGCCGCGCCACGGCGCAGATGGTGATGAAGGCGATCCTGAAAGTGCTGCCGGATCTCCCGGTGGACTTGCTTCACAACCGGGTGGCGCGCGGCGCCTTCGACACCGGCAGGGAGCTGCGCGATTTCCCGACCGAAAAGCTCGAAGGCAAGACGATCGCGATCGTCGGCTACGGCAATATCGGCAGGGAGGTGGCCAAACTTGCCCAGGCCTTCGGCATGCGCGTGGTGATCCACGCACGGCCCCGGCATCGGGACTGGATAGAGGCCGAAGGCTTTGTCTATGCGGCGGACCTCCTCGATGCGGCTGATGGTGCCGATGTGTTGAGTGTTCATGTCGGCCTGGGCAAGCAGGATGCGCAGACCGGCCGCTACGCCAATGCCGGGCTCATCGGCGCGGATGTCCTGTCGCGCGTGAACAAAGGCGCGGTGCTGGTCAACTACGATCGCGGCGAGCTTGTCGACGTTGCGGCCCTCGGCGAAGCCTTGTCCTCGGGCAGGGTGCGTCATGCCGCGATCGATGCCGACCTGTTCAAGGATGCCGCGACCGGTCGCCTTTCCGGACCGATGCTGCCCTATCTCGGCCTCGTCGAGAAGCACAGCGGAAAACTCGAGCTTCTGCCGCATGCGGCAGCCGATACGGATCATCCCTCGCGCGTCGCCGGCGCCAAGCAGGCCGTCGACCAGATCTTCGATGTCATCTGCCGAAAGTCGGTGACGAACGCAAAAGGCAGCGTGCCGCCGGCCTATCTTTCCCTTGGAGCAACCACGCCTCCAGGCATTGGATTGGTGACCTCCGGCCAGCTCTTGAAACTGACCGCTAGCGAATGTTCCGAGCTGGCGGATCTCTGCGATCGGCAAGGCCGGTTGTGGAAGGCTCTCTCCGATAACTCGCCTGCCGAGCGAGGCGCCGTTGTCGCCGAGCAGGGCGAGGACCTTGTCCGGTTGATCGACCGCTTCTGCCTTCTGGCCGAGAACCTCAATCTCAGGGGACCTTTCCAGCGATAAGCCGGAACTCAGTCTCGGGGACCCGCCACCATCCGGGCGACCCGCGTCATGTCCGCGCTCATCTCGCGGTCATCGTCGAGCGGGCTGACGAGCGCACGCACGGCGGCATAGGTGCGCCGTGGTCCTTCGCCCATGCTGTCGACGACGCCGCGCAACTCCACGCCCGTCGCCGCGAAGATCAGCTCCATCGCCACGAGATAGCGCAGGCGTTCCACAATCTCGGCTGTCTTGGCCACCACCCGTGGTGCCATCGACGACTGGTCCTCGATCCCGTCCGATACGGCAAGCGGGCTGAGCGACATCGGGTTGGCCAGATGCCGGATCTCGGCCTCCAGCGCGGCAAGCGGTTTCTGCAATTCGGCGTAGCCCTGGCGGCTGCCGCCCCTGGCCGACAGGAAGCGCGGCAGTTCCGCCACCGTCGGCGACATCAGCTTCATGCAGCGGTTGGCGGTGCCCACGGCGCAATGCGCAAGCGCCTGGCCGAGCTGCTCCCAGGCCAGCGTCATCGCGGTGAGGTCGAAATTGCCGTTCGAGACGACGCGTCCGTCCTCGGGTAGGATCACCGGGTTGTCGCCGGAATGGGCCAGTTCGATCTCCGTTGCCAGCTTCGCCTGTTCGAACGCATGCAACAGGCCGCCCCACACCTGCGGCTCGCAGCGATAGCTGAGCGGATCCTGGAGCCGCCGCGCGGCGTTCTCCCTCCAGAGCCCGCTTCCAGCGAGTTCCGCCCGCAGCCGCGCCCCGATCTCCCGCTGGCCGAACGCCGGTCGCGCCGACAGCGCAGCTTCATCGATGGCGGTGAGTGACGAGCGGAACGCTTCGTGGTTGAGTGCCACCGCGGCCAGCGACCAGTCGATGAGGTGGGCGACATCCTCCAGGCAGAGGCAAGCCGTGCCGGTCGACAGGCTGTTGGCGACGATGATGGCATGGCCATCCTTCTCGCGCAGGTCGAGCCGTTCGAGCCCGGCGAGCGCGAGCGCCTCGGCCGACGGCATGATCCTGCCCTGGAACTCCGTCTCGCCGTCGCCGCGCAGCGCTCGCGCCATGTGGCCGAGATGGGCAAGGTCCGCCGCTCCGATCGATCCCCAGGTCGGGATCACCGGATGGACGCCGGCGGTGAGTGCCGCCACAAGGCCCATCACCACGCGTTCGGAAGTGCCGGTGCCGCCGGCGGCCATTCCCGAAATGCGCGCGGCCATCAGCGCGCGGACCGCCTCGGTGGGAAGGGCCGGGCCGATGCCCATGCTGTGGCTGAGCGGCACGCTGTGTTGGAAGGCGATCAGATCGGCCTGCGCGAGCGGCGTGTCGACGCAGGCGCCGAGGCCGGTGGTGACGCCGTACATCGGCTTGCCGAGTTGCGTCAGCTGCTCGATGAGCGCGCGGCTCGCCCGGATGCGGCGCATCGCCTCCTCGCCCAACATCAGCCGCGCGTTGCGCCGCGCGATCTCGGCGACATCCTCGATGCCAAGCGGCTTGGCGTCGAGCAGTATCATTCGGGCTGTCATGTCTCGCCTGTATCCGTGACCGTATGCCCGGGCCGACGGCGCGGCGGGCGTCGCCGTTTGTGGCGGCTTACCGGCTGGTCTGCAAGCCATTCCGATTGTGGCGGCAGCAGGCGAGGGGAGCTTCAGGCGAAATGCAGGTTTCGGCAGGTCACTTCGCGACGGCGTCGGGCACCACCACCAGCTTGCCGACGAAATCCTTGGCGACGAAATCGGCTTGTGCGCGGTGGAAATCGGAGAGTTTGTAGACGCCGCCGACAAGCGGCCGGATCTTGCCCTGTTCGATGTAGCGAACGATGCGGCGGAAATCGGCGCGCGTGCCCTGGCTCGATCCGTGCAGCTGCAACTGTTTCAGATACATGGTCCTGAGATCGAGCTGGACGACCGGACCTGCGATCGCGCCGGCCGTGGTGTAGCGGCCCTCGGGCCTCAGGATGCGCAGCAGGTCGTTGAAGATCGCGCCGCCAACGAGATCGGCGACCACATCGATCGGCTGGCCGCCGGTCGCCTCGCTCACGGCTTGCGGCAGGTCCGCGACGCCACGGGTGACGACCGCCTCGGCGCCGATGTCGAGCACCGCCTTTTCCTTGCCCTTGCCCACGACAGCAAAGGGAATGGCTCCACGCGCCCGCGCCAGTTGCACGATGCCGGAGCCGACGCCGCCCGACGCGCCGGTGACCAGCACGCGCTCGCCTGCCTTGAGGTTAGCCCGTTCCAGCATCTGTTCGCCGGTGAGATAGGCGCAGCAGAAGGTGGCGAGTTCGACGTCGCTCAAAATAGTGTCGACAACATGCGCGTTCTCGGCCGGCACGGTCTGATACTCGGCATAGCCGCCGTCGCGGCCATGGCCCATATAGTCGATGTCGGCCAGGGAATCGTCGTCGCGGTTGTAGATGGAGAAATCGACCATCACCCGTTCGCCGATTCGATCCGACGAAACGCCTTCGCCGACGGCAACGATGGTGCCGACAGTGTCGGTGCCCTGGATGCGCGGGAAGGTCAGCGTGTTGCCCTGGCGGCGCCAAGTCGAAACGGCGGCCGCGTCCTCTTCCGTGCCATAGGCGCCCTGGCGCACCCAGACATCGGTATTGTTCATGCCGCAAGCGGTGACTTTCACCAGCACTTCACCTGACGCAGGCGCGGGCACTTTCACATCGGTTCGGTAGACGAGCTTTTCCGGTCCGCCGTGCCCGGTGAGCAGCACGGCGGCCATGGTGGCGGGGACGGTTTTGGTCATGGCATTCATCGGTCGTCTCAGAGATTGGCAAATACGCTGTTCACGGCATCGGCGGTCTTGGCCACCACGATGTCGGCTTCCTCGCGGGTCAGGCACAGCGGCGGCGCGAAGCCAAGAATGTCGCCCTGCGGCATGGCGCGGCCGATGACGCCGCTTGCGGCAAGGGCCGTGGCGACCTGCGGCCCGATCTTCTGCGAAGCATCGAAGAAGACACGGTCGTCACGGTCTTTGACGAATTCCACCGCCGCCAGCATGCCGTCGCCGCGCACCTCACCGACGTGTTTGTGACCCCCGACGGCCTTGGCCAGTTCGGCACGGAAATAAGCGCCGGTCTCGCCGGCATTCCGCACCAGGTCCATCTCATCGATCAGTTCAAGATTGGCGACGCCGGCGGCAACGCAGATCGGATGCGCCGAATAAGTCCAGCCATGGCCGAGCGAGCCGAGCTTGTCGGAGCCTTGCACCAGCACCTGCCACATCTTATCGGCCACGATGACGCCCGACAGCGGCGCATAGGCCGAGGTCAGGCCCTTGGCGATGGTGATAAGGTCGGGCTTCATGCCGTAATGGTCGGAGCCGAACATGGTGCCCAGCCGGCCGAAGCCCGTCACCACCTCGTCGGCGACCAGGAGCACATCATACTTCTTCAGCACCGCCTGGATCTTTTCCCAATAGCCGGCGGGCGGCGGCACGATGCCGCCGGTGCCGAGGATCGGCTCGCCGATGAAGGCGGCGACGGTTTCGGGCCCTTCGGCGAGGATCATCTCCTCGAGCTTGTCGGCGCAATGCTGCGAGAACTGCTCCTCGCTCATCGAGCGGTCGGCGCGGCGGAAATAGTAGGGCGCCTCGGTGTGCAGGATCGGCGCGCGCGGCAGGTCGAAGGCATTGTGGAAGAGGTCCAGCCCGGTCAGCGAGCCCGTCATGACGCCCGAGCCGTGATAGCCGCGCCAGCGCGAGATGATCTTCTTCTTCTCCGGCCGCCCCAGCACATTGTTGTAGTACCAGATCAGCTTGATGTTGGTTTCGTTGGCGTCGGAACCGGAGAGGCCGAAATAGACCCTCGACATGCCCTTCGGCGCGCGGTCGATGATCATCTTGGCGAGCGTGATCGACGCCTCGGTGCCGTGCCCGACATAGGCGTGGTAATAGGCCAGGTTCTTCGCCTGAGTCGCGATTGCATCTGATATCTTCTGGCGGCCATAGCCGACATTGACGCAATAGAGGCCGGCGAAGGCATCGATGCTCTTCCTGCCATTGTTGTCCCAGACGGTGACGCCTTCACCGCCGGCCATGATCCGCGTCGGCGATTCACCGCGTGCGTGCGTGCCCATATGTGTTGAGGGATGGAAGAAATGGTCGCGATCCCATGCGGCGAGTTCGTTGGATTGGTCGAGCATTTTTTAACTCCTTGAAAGAGATCCGGGTGCGAGCCTACGCCACATCCAGGCAAAGGTATTTGAGGTCGGTGAAAGCTTCTAGCCCGTGGCGCGAACCTTCGCGGCCGATGCCGGACTGCTTGACGCCACCGAACGGGATCGGCGCGCCGGTGATCTTCACACGGTTGATGGCGACCATGCCGTAGTCGAGCGCGCGGCCCATGCGCTGCTGGAGCGCGCCGTTCTCGGTCACCACATAGGCGACCAGGCCATATTCGGTCGCATTGGCGCGTGCGATGACTTCGTCCTCGCTGTCGAAAGGCGTGACGGCGGCGACCGGACCAAAGGTCTCTTCGCGCATGATCAGCGCGTCGTCGGCGACATCGGCCAGCAGCGTCGGCTGGTAGAAGAGCGGTCCGGCCTGATGGCGCTTGCCGCCGGCGAGGCAACGCGCGCCGAGGACCACGGCGTCGGCGACCTGTTCCTCGACCTTCTTGACGGCGCGCTCATGCATCAGCGGCCCGATGTCGATGTCATCGGCCAAGCCATTGCCGGCCCGCAGCGCCTCGACGCGCTTGGCGAAAGCGGCGCAGAAGCGGTCATAGAGCGGACGCTGGACATAGATGCGGTTGGCCGCAAGGCAGTCCTGGCCTGATGTGGCGAATTTGGCGTCGATGGCAATGGTCACCGCTTTGTCGAGATCGGCATCGGCAAAGACGATCAGCGGCGCGTGACCACCAAGCTCCATCACCAGCCGCTTCATCGTCGGCGCGCTTTGGGCGGCGATCAGCCGGCCGATCTCGGTCGAGCCGGTAAAACTCATGGCGCGCACGCGCGAATCTTCGCACATGCGTCCAACGATCGTCGCGGCCTTGCCGGTGACGATGTTGAAAACGCCGGCCGGCAGTCCGGCGCGTTCGCCGAGTTCGGCCAGCGCCAGCGCCGAAAGTGGTGTCTCAGAAGACGGATGGGCAACGATGGTGCAGCCGGCGGCAAGAGCGGCGGCTGCCTTGCGGGTCAGCATCGCCGAAGGAAAATTCCACGGCGTGACCACGCCGACGACGCCGAGTGGTTCGCGCCGCACCATCATTTCCGCGTTCGGCAGATGGCTGGTGACGCTCTCGGCGTTGAGGCGTTTTGCTTCCTCGGCATACCACTCGATGAAAGAGGCGGCGTAGTCGATTTCGCCAAGCGACTCCTTGAGCGGTTTGCCCTGCTCAAGCGTCATCAGCAAAGCAAGGTCGTCTTTCGCTGCGATGATCAGCTCGAACCATTTTCGCAGAATTTTGGAGCGCTCCTGCGGCAGCAGCGCCCGCCAGGCCGGAAAGGCGCGCGCGGCGGCGTCGATGGCTTTTGTCGTCTGGCCGGCATCGAGCGCTGCGACGAAGGCCACGGTGGTGCCGGTCGCGGGATCGGTGACCTCGAAACTCTCGGCCGCCTCGCTTGCCGTCCAGTGGCCGTCGATATAGGCGAGTTCGCGCAGCAGCCGGCGGTCGGCGAGCCGGTCGAGCGCTTCGTGGCGATGCGAGCGGGCGAAATGCGCGGACATGGTCGAAGCCTCCCGGTTCGGTTTGATGCGGGGAGACTACCCATCACCGGCAGACAGAGAGGCTGTTTGGACGCCTGGCCGTAGAGAGAGTCTCTCTATTGCGGTGAGGGGGCAGTCGATCTCTCCGGTCTAGGTCGACGCCGGCAGCAGGTCCGCTATCGGCAGCGCGATGTCATCCTTCACCGTCTTGATGACGATGTAGGTGAAGTAGCGGTCGATGCCGATCTCGCGATCGAGCAAGCCGTCGACCAGCCGCTGATAGGCGTCGATGTCGCGCGCCATCACCTTCAGCACATAATCGACGCCGCCGCCCACCGACCAGCAGGCGACGATCTCGGGAATGTCGCGGACGACGCGCTCGAAGCGGTCGAAATCGGCCTGGCGATGGCTGGCCAGCGTCACCTCCATCAGTACGGTGGCGACTGGCGCCACAACGCGCATGGCGATCCGGGCATGATAACCCGAGACGATGCCGGCCTTTTCCAGCTTGCGCAGCCGCATCCAGCACGGCGTCGGCGACAGCCCGACCTGCTCGGCCAACGCCAGCTTGGTGATGCGTCCATCACGCTGGATGGCGTCGAGGATTTTGAGGTCGATCGCGTCGAGTTTCGCAGCAGTCATCAGCGCCTACTTTTTCGTCGATCGTACCATGACGGCGCATTATTTCGATTGTCAATTGCACTGATTTCGATCTCTAATAAGTCATGACATTGTGGCACCCAGATCCCGCGCTCATCCGGCGGCCGGCCTATCAATCGTTGGCCGACCAGTTCGCGCGCGCCATCCACGACGGCCGCCTCGCCAACGGCGCGCGGTTGCCGACCCACCGCCGCCTGGCCGACGACCTCAAGCTTTCAGTGCAGACGGTCAGTCGTGCCTATGAGGAACTGATCCGGCGCGGCCTGATTTCGGGCGAGATCGGCCGCGGCAGCTTTGTGCAGACGCAGCGCCGCGAACCGGAGCCGCCTTATCTGCCGGAGCGCCTGGGTGAAGTCATCGACCTGTCGATCCTGAAGCCGGTCTGCGAGCCGATGCACCTGGAGCAGATGAAGCAGGCGCTGGGCTGGCTCGCCGAAAACCTGCCTTCGAGTTCGGCACTGTCGTTCCGGCCAAACATGGTGTTCCCGCGCCACCGTGCCGTGGCGGTCGAATGGCTGAAGCTGTGCGGGCTGGACGCCTCCGCGCAGAACATCAGCCTCACCAATGGCGCCACGGCCGGCATGACGGTGGCGCTGATGAGCGTGGCGCCGCCCGGCTCCACCGTTGCCACCGAGGCGATCGGTCATCATACGCTGGTGCCGCTGGCGCGCTATCTCGGCTTCAATCTTCAAGGCCTGCCGATCGACAGCAATGGCCTGATTCCGGAAGCGCTGGACGAAGCCTGCCGGCTGTCCGACATCCGCGCCGTCTTCGTGCAGCCTTCGGTAATCAATCCCACGGCAACGCTCATGGATGCGGAGCGTCGCGAGCAGATCGCGGCGGTGGCGCGCAAGCACGACATCGCCATCATCGAGAACGACGTGCTGGGTCCCTTGGTCGAGGATCGACCGCCGCCGGTCGCCGCTTTCGCGCCGGAACGGACGCTCTACGTCACCTCCTTCACCAAGATCACCGTGCCCGGCCTGCGCATCGGCTATCTCGCCGCGCCCGACCGCTACGTTGCCGCTGTCGCCAATCGGCATCTAGTCTCGAACTGGATGGCGACACCGCTGGTGGCCGAGATCGCCACCAAATGGGTGACCGACGGCACCGCGATGGAGCTGGTGCGCTGGCAGCGCGCGGCGTTGCGGCGGCGACAGGACATCGCGGGCGAGGTGCTGGCCGGCGTCGACTACCGTGCCCGTCGCGACGGGTTGCATATCTGGCTGCAACTGCCGGCCGACCGTTCCGAGGAAAGCTTTGTCGCCCAGGCTCGGCTGCAAGGCGTGGCCATTGCGCCGGGCACCTCCTTCCGTATTTCGGATACGCCCTGGCATCCGGCGGTGCGCATTTCGCTGGGTTCGACCACCGAGGGGGAACTGCGCGCGGGTCTCGGCGTTGTCACCAAGCTCTTGCTTGGCGATCCGGAGCATCTGCTGCTTGCAATCTGAGCATGCCGCCCAATACACCAAGGCGTTCTGACAAAGGCCTGTCCAAAAAGCCGGCTGGGATTGACCGGAAAATGTGCGCAATCAGAATAATTGTCATGATATTATTTTCCCAATTGACATGATTTGGCGCGTTCCGCATCGTTAGGGCACCAGGCTTCTCCAGCACGGGGAAATTCATTTGTCCGCAACCGCGCCCATCATCAAGATCGACAGCATCTCGAAGAGCTTTGGCAGCTTCAAGGTTCTGGACGGCCTGTCGATGCAGGTCATGCCGCGTGAGAAGCTGGCGCTGATCGGCCCCTCCGGCTCGGGCAAGACGACGATCTTGCGCATCCTGATGACGCTGGAGCGTATCGACGGCGGTCACATCCAGATCGAC
The DNA here is from genome assembly GCF_006440715.1 of Mesorhizobium sp. B2-7-3. NCBI lineage: Bacteria > Pseudomonadati > Pseudomonadota > Alphaproteobacteria > Hyphomicrobiales > Phyllobacteriaceae > Mesorhizobium > Mesorhizobium sp. B2-7-3. Next base: position 330,451 of record NZ_VFTY01000006.1, on the reverse strand, counting down.
GGCGAGCAACTCTACCACATGGAGCGCAACGGCCAGCTGCTGCCGGCCGACGAGCGCCACCTGGCGCGAATGCGCCAGAAAACCGGCATGGTCTTCCAGCTGTTCAACCTGTTTCCGCACAAGAGCGTCATCGATAATGTGACCCTAGCGCCGATGCTGACCAAGGGCACGCCGCGCGCCGCGGCGCAGAAGCGGGCGATGGAACTGCTCGAGATGGTCGGCATGGCCGACAAGGCGAAGGCGATGCCGGCGCAGCTGTCAGGCGGTCAGAAGCAGCGCGTGGCGATCGCCCGTGCGCTCGCTTTGCAGCCGAAGATCATGCTGTTCGACGAGGTGACGTCGGCGCTCGACCCGGAACTGGTCGAGGAGGTGCTCAACGTCTTGTGGCGGCTCTGCGCCGAGACCGACATGACCATGCTGCTGGTCACCCATGAGATGGGTTTCGCCCACGACTTCGCCGACCGGGTGCTGTTCTTCGATCGCGGCAGGATAGTCGAGGAAGGCAAGCCCGACGAGATTTTCCGCAATCCCAAGCAGGAGCGCACGCAAGGGTTCCTGAAGAAGATCATCGCGGCCGGACATCGTGTCTGACCGCATGCCAAAGGCGGCGATGCCGTCCCTATGGGCGGTTGAGCCGTCCTAAGATCACGCAAACCAAGACAAGAACAAGGAGTTGGGAACAATGAAGAAACTTGGCACTCTGGCCGGCGTCGCCGGTCTCGCGCTTTCGGCGGTTCTGGCCGCCTCGATCACGGGTTCGGCCGACGACAGCAAGCTTGAACAGCTGAAGTCGCAAGGCTTCGCTCGCTTGGCCATCGCCAATGAGCCGCCCTATACGGCTGTCGCCGCCGACGGCAAGGTTTCGGGTGCCGCGCCCGACGTCGCGCGCGAGATATTCAAGCGGCTGGGCGTTGCCGATGTCGCCGCCTCGATCTCGGAATATGGCGCCATGATTCCCGGCCTGCAGGCCGGCCGCTTCGACGTCGTCACCGCCGGCCTGTTCATGAAGCCGGAGCGTTGCGCCGCGGTTGCCTATTCCGAGCCGGTTCTGTGCGACGCCGAGGCGATGCTGGTGAAGAAGGGCAATCCGAAAGGCTTCAAGAGCTACGAGGACGTCGCCAAGGACACGTCCGCCACCATCGGCGCGCCGGGCGGCGGCACCGAGGAGAAGCTTGCGCTCAACGCCGGCGTGCCACGCGAACGCGTCATCGTCGTGCCGGACGGCCAGAGCGGCCTGAAGATGGTGCAGGACGGCCGCATCGACGCCTATTCGCTGCCTGTCCTTTCGATCAACGACCTGATGAAGAAGGCCGCCGATCCGAACCTCGAAGTCATCGCCCCGGTGCAGGGCGCGCCGGTCTATTGCGACGGCGCGGCCTTCAAGAAGGGCGACGAGGCGTTGCGCGATGCCTTCGACGTCGAACTCGCCAAGATGAAGAAGTCGGGTGAGTTCGCAAAGATCATCGAGCCCTACGGCTTCTCGGCGGCGGCGGCTATGTCGACCACGCGCGACAAGCTCTGCGCGGCGAAATAAGGGCGTCTTTCTTGCCTTCTCCCCGTTCACGGGGAGAAGGTGTCACGAAGTGACGGATGAAGGGCGGCGCCATATTTGGACAAGCTAGCGCTGCCCCTCATCTGCCTGCCGGCATCTTCTCCCCATAAACGGGGAGAAGGAAGCTGAAACCAACGTTGGAAACTTCAACTCAATGACCCAGTGGTCCGGCTATTTCGGCCTGATATTGCAGGGAGCGCTTGTCACCATCGAGCTGACGCTGATGGGGTCGGTGCTCGCCCTGATCATGGCCTTTCTCGCCGGCATGGGGCGCCTGTCGCGCTTCTTCGTGCTGCGGGCCCTGGCCACGGCCTATATCGAGTTCTTCCGCGGCACCTCGATCTTCGTGCAGCTGTTCTTCGCCTATTTCGTGTTGCCGCTGGTGGGTTTCGAACTGACCCCGCTGCAGGCCGGTGTGTTGGCGCTGGGCTTGAACGTGGGCGCCTATGCAGCCGAGGTGGTGCGCGGCGCCGTGCAGTCGATCGGCCGCGAACAGCATGAGGCCTGCGTCGCGCTCAATCTCGGCCGTTGGCAAGGCATGCGCCACGTCATCCTGCCGCAGGCGTTTCTGGTGATGCTGCCGACCTTCGGCAACAATGCCATCGAGCTGCTCAAGGCGACATCGGTGGTCTCGCTGATTTCGCTCGCCGACCTGACGTTCCAGGCACAGGTGGTGCGTGCCCAGACCGGCAACACCATGGTGCCGTTCACCACGATCCTCATCATCTATTTCATCCTGGCGCTGCTCATCTCGTGGGGTGTGCGCTCGCTGGAACACCGCATGGCGCGCGGCCTCGACGGAGTGCGCGTCTGATGGCCAGAGCATTCCTGATGAATTGGGTCCGCTGATGGATTGGGACTGGGACTTCGTCCGGCAGATCCTGCCGACCCTGATCCAGGGGGTGAAGATCACCATCCTGGCGACGCTGCTCGGCTCGGTGCTGGCCGCGATCGTCGGTCTGGGCATCGCGCTGGCGCGCCGCTCGCCCAACAAGGCGCTGTCGCGCACCGTCGGTTGGGTGGCCGAATTCATCCGCGGCACACCGCTCTTGGTGCAGCTCTATTTCATCTTCTACGTCTTGCCCGACATCGGCATTCTCTTGCCGCCGCTGGTCGCCGGCGTCATCGGACTTGGCCTGCACTACGGCACCTACACGGCGGAGGTCTACCGCGCCGGCATCGACAATGTGCCGCGTGGTCAGTGGGAAGCCGCCAAGGCGTGCAATCTCAGCGCGCGGCAGACCTGGTCCCACATCATCATCCCGCAGGCTATTCCGCCGATGATCCCGGCGCTGGCCAACTATTTCATCGCCATGTTCAAGGAGACGCCGCTGCTCTCGGCGATCACCGTGCTGGAGCTGATGAACCAGGCGAAAAGCGTCGCCAACACCTATTATCGCTACCTTGAGCCGATCACGCTGGTCGGCGCCTTCTTCCTTGCCATCAGCCTGATTTCGGTCGTGCTGCTGCGCTGGCTGGAACGCCGCTACGGCAAGATCGAAAGATAAAAGATGAAGCCCTTGTCCGAGATCAAGCTTGTGCCCGACCGGCCAGCGCTCGATGAGCGTCCGCTGGAGCGGCGTGTCGGGCTGATCATCCTGGCCACCGACCACACGACCGAGCCGGATTTTCGCCGCATGGTGGCGAGCGAACGGATCGGCGTCTATGTCGCGCGCATTCCCTACGCCAACCCGACGACGCCTGAGAACCTGCGCAAGATGCAGCCGGCGCTGACGGCGGGCGCTGCCTTGATCCTGCCTGACGAGCCGCTCGACGCCATCTGCTACTCCTGCACGTCGGCCTCGGTGGTGATTGGCGATCGCGAGATCGAGACGGCGATCCAGGCCGCCAAGTCAGGTATACCCGTTGTCACTCCTCCGATGGCTGGCGTGCGCGGGCTGAACGCCTTCGGCGTGCGCCGGATCAGCATCCTCACGCCCTATACCGTGGAAACCTCCAGATCGATGGCGACCTATTTCGCCGAACGTGGCTTCGAAGTCCTAAGCTTCACCTGTCTCGGCTTCGAGGACGACCGCGAGATGGCGCGCATTGCCCCGGCAGCCCTCATCGATCTCGCGCGCCAGGCGACACATCCGCAAGCCGACGCGCTGTTCGTCTCCTGCACGGCACTGCGCGGCGCGCTGGCGGTCACCGGCATGGAACAGGCGATCGGCCGCCCGGTGGTGACCAGCAACCAGGCGACCGCCTGGAATTGTCTGCGCCTTTGCGGTGATGAGACAGCCCATCCTGAATTCGGCCGTCTGATGACGCTGCCCTTGCCGCGCGGTTGACGACCATGGCGCCCGTGACCCTTGGCGATATCCGTGCCGCGCGCGAGCGAATTGCCGGCAAGATCGAGCGCACGTCGATCGTGCTTTCGGCAAGTCTCTCCGAAAGGCTGGGCGTACCGGTTCAACTCAAGCTCGAGCACCGCCAGACCACCGGCAGCTTCAAATTGCGGGGCGCTTCGAACGCCGTCGCTTCGCTCAGCGCAGGGGAGAAGGCGCGCGGCGTCGTCGCGGCATCGACCGGCAATCATGGCCGTGCGCTTGCGCATGCGGCAAAGCTCGAGGGCATGCGTGCTGTGATCTGCATGTCTCGACTGGTACCCAGGAATAAGCTGGACGAAATCCGCCGCCTCGGCGCGGAAATCCGTATCGTCGGCAACAGCCAGGACGATGCCCAGCACGAGGTCGAGCGGCTGGTGGCGGAGGAGGGACTTGTCATGCTGCCGCCCTTCGACCATCGGGCCATCATTGCCGGTCAAGGCACGCTCGGGCTGGAGGTGATGGACCAGGTCCCGGATGCCGCTCTGGTGCTGGTGCAACTCTCCGGAGGTGGGTTGGCCTCGGGTGTAGCGGCGGCCGTCAAAAGTGTCCGTCCCGGAACAAGAGTCGTCGGCGTGTCGATGGCGCGGGGCGCCGCGATGAAGGCCAGCCTCGATGCGGGCCGCCCTGTGCTGGTCGAGGAACTGCCGACGCTGGCGGATTCGCTCGGCGGCGGCATCGGCCTCGACAACCGGCTGACCTTCGCCATGTGCCGCGACCTGCTCGACGATGTCGTCCTGCTCAGCGAGGGCGAAATCGCTGCCGGCATTCGCCACGCCTATGAACAGGAACGCGAGATCGTCGAGGGAGCCGGTGCGGTAGGCATCGCGGCGCTGCTCGCCGGCAAGGTCAAGGCGGAGGGGCCGGTGGTGGTTCTGCTTTCCGGCCGCAACATCGACATGCAACTGCACAGGAAGATTGTCGGCGGGGAAATGCCATCGATTTCGGAGCGCGCCGAATGAGCAGGATGACCATCCTCACCGAAGCTGAACTGCGCGCAATCGTGACGCTCGATCTCGACGCCGTCGCCTGTGTCGAGAACGCTTTTCGTGCGCTCGCCACGCTGCCGGTGGCGATGCCGCCGATCCTGCGGCTCGATATCCCGCAGCATCGCGGCGAGGTTGACGTCAAGACCGCCTATGTGCCTGGTATCGATGGCTTCGCCATCAAGATCAGCCCCGGCTTCTTCGACAATCCCAAACTTGGCCTGCCCAGCGTCAACGGCATGATGGTGCTGCTGTCGTCGAAGACAGGGTTGGTCGAGGCTTTGCTGCTCGACAACGGCTATCTCACCGATGTTCGCACCGCTGCTGCGGGAGCCGTCGCGGCCAAGCATCTGTCGCGGCCGGACTCGTCGGTCGCCTCGATCTTCGGCGCCGGCGTGCAGGCTGGGCTGCAACTGCAAGCGCTGATGCTGGTGCGGCCGATCACGCAGGCCCGCATCTGGGCGCGCGATGCCGCTAAGGCCGAAGTGACCGCGGCCACCTTACGCGAAAGGCTCGGCATTGATGTGCGCGCCGAGACTGACGCAGCCAACGCTGTTGCCGGTGCCGACATCATCGTCACGACCACCCCCTCGACCGAACCACTGATCAAGGCAGGGTTTGTCTCGGCCGGCCAGCACATCACCGCCATGGGTTCGGACGCCGAGCACAAGAACGAGATAGCGCCGGCGATCCTGCGCATGGCCGATCTCTATGTCGCCGATAGCGCGAAACAGACGCGGCGCCTGGGCGAATTGCACCATGCCATCGCGGCGGGCGTGATGGCTGGAGACGCGGAGGTGACCGAGCTCGGCCAGATCATCGCCGGCGCGAGGCATGGCCGGCGCTCGGCCAGCGACATCACCATCGTCGATCTGACCGGCACGGGCGTGCAGGATACGGCGATCGCCACGCTCGCCCGCGACCGTGGGCTGGCCGCGAAAGCCGGAACGATCTTTGAAAGCTGACGCCGGCCGCAGGAGCATGATCCGGAAAATGGCAACCGGTTTTCCCCCGCAGATTATGCTCAATCAAAAAATTCCCTGGAGCCGGATTCAACGGAGTTGAAACCGGGCTCCAGCCCCAACAAACGAGGACCAACAAAATGCTGCCAAACCTGAAATTCTCGCGAAGCGAATATGCGGAACGCCTCGCCAAGACGCGGAAAGCCATGGGGGCGAAAGGCGTCGATCTTTTGATCGTCAGTGATCCCTCCAACATGGCCTGGCTCACCGGCTATGACGGCTGGTCGTTCTACGTCCACCAGGCGGTCATCGTGCCGCCATCGGGCGAGCCGGTCTGGTACGGCCGTGGCCAGGACGCCAATGGCGCCAAGCGTACCGCCTACCTCGCCCATGACAACATCGTCGGCTATGCCGACCACTATGTGCAGTCGACCGAGCGCCACCCGATGGATTTCCTGTCGAGTGTGCTGACCGATCGCGGCTGGGGCAAGCTCACCGTCGGCGTCGAGATGGACAACTACTGGTTCTCCGCCGCCGCCTTCGCCTCGCTGCAGAAGCATCTGCCCAACGCCCGTTTCATCGATGCCACCGCGCTGGTCAACTGGCAGCGCGCGGTGAAGAGCCCAACCGAGATCGACTATATGCGCAAGGCCGCTCGCATCGTCGAGGCGATGCACCAGCGCATCGTCGACAAGATCGAAGTCGGCATGCGTAAGAACGATCTCGTCGCCGAGATCTACGATGCCGGCACGCGCGGCGTCGACGGCATTGGCGGTGACTACCCCGCGATCGTGCCGCTGCTGCCCTCGGGCGCCGACGCCTCGGCGCCGCACCTGACCTGGGACGATAAGCCGATGAAGTCGGGCGAGGGCACTTTCTTCGAGATCGCCGGCTGCTACAACAGGTACCATTGCCCGCTGTCGCGCACCGTCTTCCTCGGCAAGCCGACGCAGGAATTCCTCGATGCCGAGAAGGCAACGCTGGAAGGCATGGAAGCTGGCCTTGCCGCCGCAAAGCCGGGTAATGCCTGCGAGGACATCGCCAATGCCTTCTTCGCCGTGTTGAAGAAATACGGCATCGTCAAGGACAACCGCACCGGCTATTCGATCGGGCTTTCCTATCCACCGGACTGGGGCGAGCGCACGATGAGCCTGCGCCCCGGCGATCGCACCGAACTCAAGCCCGGCATGACCTTCCATTTCATGACCGGCCTGTGGCTGGAGACAATGGGGCTGGAGATCACTGAATCCATCCTGATCACCGAAACCGGTGTGGAGTGCCTGGCCAACGTGCCGCGCAAGCTGGTGGTGAAGGATTGAGCCCGATGTCCAGTCTTCGCCCGTCGCCGGTCACGCCGACCGTCGATTTCGATCGTGACGGCGTCCAGCATGGTTTCCTGCGCCTGCCCTATAGCCGCGACGACTCGGCCTGGGGCTCGGTGATGATCCCGATCTGCGTCATCCGCAACGGCAAGGGGCCGGCGGCGCTGCTGACCGGCGGCAATCATGGCGACGAGTATGAAGGGCCGCTGGCGCTCTACGAACTCGCCCGCACGCTCGATCCCAGCCAGGTCAGCGGCACCGTCATCATCGTGCCGGCGATGAACTATCCTGCTTTTCGGGCCGGCACGCGCACCTCGCCGATCGACAAGGGCAACATGAACCGCAGTTTCCCCGGCCGGCCCGACGGCACGGTGACGCAGAAGATCGCCGATTATTTCCAACGCGAGCTGCTTCCCCACGCCGACATCGTCTTCGACTTCCATTCCGGCGGCAGGACGCTGGATTTCGTACCGTTCTGTGCCGCCCACACTTTGCCCGACAAGGCGCTGGAGCAGAAAGCCTTTGCCGCGGTGGCGGCATTCTCGGCACCATTCTCGATGCGCATGACCGAGATCGATGCGATCGGCATGTATGACACGGCGGCCGAAGAGATGGGCAAGGTCTTCGTCACCACCGAGCTCGGCGGTGGCGGTACGTCGCGAGCCGAGACGGTGCGGATCGCGCGCCGCGGCATCCTCAACGTGCTGCGTCATGCTGGTATCGTCGCCGGGGCGGTCGAGATGGGCAGAACGCAGTGGCTGGACATGCCCTCGGGCGATTGCTTCTGCTTCGCCGAGGATGACGGCATGATCGAAACCATGGTCGATCTCGGCGAACCTGTCGAAGAAGGCGCGGTGGTGGCCCGCATTCATTCCACCGGCCGCACCGGCGTCGCGCCGCGGGAAATCCGGGCCAAAATGTCGGGCATGCTGGCGGCGCGGCATTTCCCTGGCCTGGTCAAGGCCGGCGACTGCGCCGCGGTGGTCGCCGTAAAGGTCGATTGACTGATTTCTCCGCCCGGACCATGCCGGGCGGACCCACTCTTCTGCTCGAGCTGTCGAATCCGGATTATCGCACCCGCTCGCAGAGCGAACACCGCGATCTGCTGACCGCCTGCCGCCGGCGCGATGGCAAGAAGGCGGTGAGCGTTCTGAGACAGCATCTTCGCGAGGGAAGCGACACGCTGGTCAACGCGACGGATGGCGGCGGTTGTCGCGAAAATTCTAAGCCCGAAGGGCAGGGGGCCGCCCGCAAGCGTGGCGCGTGGTTGCCACCGCGCCGGTTCGCTGCCACATATTGCAACATCAATGCTCGACACGAGGATGCCATGTCTCCCGTCAGCCGCCTGCCGGCACGTGCCCTTGCCCCGCGCCGCCATGACGAGATCCTGCGGCGGCTGGGCGCCCAGGGTTCCGTTAGCGTCGCCGAACTGGCTGGGTTCTTCGACGTCTCGCGCGAAACCATCCGCCGCGATTTGAAGCTGCTTTCCGACCAGGGCAGGCTCGGCATCGTGCATGGCGGGGCCGCCCGCTTCGAACCGAGCGAACCCGCGATGAGCCAGCGCAGCCAGGAAAATGCCCAAGGCAAGGCCGCGATCGGCAGGGCGGCCGCCGGGCTGGTCCGGGATGGCATGGTGGTCTTTCTCGATTCCGGCACCACCACTTTGGCCATCGCGCATGCAATGACGGAACTGCGCGATCTGACGATCTGCACGGCCAGCCTGAAGATAGCGCTGCACCTATGCCATGTTCCCGGCATGCGCGTGCACATGCTGGGCGGCGAAGTCGACCCGGGCGAGGAGGCGGCTTCCGGCATCGACACGCTCGATGCGATGGCGCGCTTTCGCGTCGATATGGCCTTTCTGGGTGGCGGAGCGCTGTCTCCGGTCGGCGAGGTGACCGATTTCACCCGCGCCGGGGCCGAACAGCGGGGCCGGATGATCAGCCTCGCCGGCAAGGCCTATTTCGTGCTCGACAGCAGCAAATTCGGCAAGCTGACACCGCTCAGAATTCCGAATTTCGAACGTGCCGCTGGGGTAATCGTCGACACCGACCCCGAATTCGCGCTTGCCGAGGCGCTTTCGCACAGGGGGCCTGAACTCATCGTTGCAGCTTGATGTGATATTTTGTGATATTATGAGTTGATATTTGGTTTTCCCATGGTAATGTCTCGGCCATCCCTCAAATGGCGGAACGCTCATGGCACATGAATTTCCCACCCAGGCTCGAATTGTCATTGTCGGCGGCGGCATCATCGGCTGCTCGGTCGCCTATCATCTGACCAAGCTGGGCTGGAGCGATGTGGTGCTGCTTGAGCAGGGACAGCTCAGCGGCGGCACCACCTGGCACGCGGCCGGTCTTGTCGGTCAGCTGCGCAGCCATTCCAACATGACCAGCCTGATCCGGTACTCCACGCAGCTCTACAGCGAACTGGAGGCCGAGACCGGCCTCGCCACCGGCTGGAAGAACTGCGGTTCGCTATCCGTCGCGCGCACCACCGACCGCATGGCGGTGTTGAAGCGCACGGCCGCGTCGGCGCGTGCCCAAGGGGTCGAGATCGACGTCATCTCGCCTCGCGAGGCAGCCGAGCTCTGGCCGGTGATGGCGACAGACGATCTGGTCGGCGCCGTCTGGCTGCCCGGAGACGGCAAGGCCAATCCCACCGATCTCACGCAATCGCTGGCCAAGGGCGCACGCAATGGTGGCGTCAAAATCTTCGAGCGGGTGCAGGTCACCGGCATCACGGTGAAAAACGGCGTCGCCTGCGGCGTCGAGACGGACCGCGGCGACATCGCCGCCGAGATCGTCGTCAACTGCGCCGGCCAATGGGCCCGCAAGGTCGGGCTGATGTGCGGCGTCTCGGTGCCGCTGCATTCGGCCGAGCACATGTACATCGTCACCGGCCGGATCGAGGGTGTGCATCCGGACCTGCCCGTGATGCGCGACCCCGATGGCTTCATCTACTTCAAGGAGGAGGTCGGCGGTCTGGTGATGGGTGGCTTCGAGCCGCACGCCAAGCCGTGGGGCATGAACGGCATTCCCGAAAATTTCGAATTCGCTCTGCTGCCCGACGACTGGGACCAGTTCGAGATCCTGATGGAAAACGCGCTGGTGCGCGTGCCGCAGTTGGCGCGGGCCGAAGTCAAGAAATTCTACAACGGTCCCGAGAGCTTTACGCCGGACAACAATTTCCTCCTCGGCGAGGCGCCGGAGTTGAAGAATTTCTATGTCGGCGCCGGCTTCAATTCGATGGGCATTGCCAGTGCCGGTGGCGCCGGCAAGGCACTGGCCGAATGGATCGTCAACGGCGCGCCGACCATGGATTTGTGGCCGGTCGACATCAGGCGCTTCGCCGCTTTCAACAACAATCCGCGCTGGCTGCATGACCGCGTCAAGGAGACGCTCGGCCTGCATTACGCCATGCCGTGGCCGAACCGCGAATTGGATACCGCGCGGCCGTTCCGCCGCTCGCCGCTCTATGATCGGCTCGCCGCCAAGGGCGCCTGCTTCGGTTCCAAGATGGGCTGGGAGCGTGCCAACTGGTTCGCGGCGCCGGGAGAGAAAGCCGGGAACGACTATGCCTTCGGTCGCCAGAACTGGCACGAGGCCGTGCGGCGCGAGATGAAGGCGACGCGCGAAGCCGTCGCCATCTTCGACCAGACCTCCTTCGCCAAGCTTCTTGTCCAGGGCCGCGATGCCTGTGCCGTGTTGAACCGCATCTGCGCCGGCGACATCGATGTGCCGGTCGGCACATCGATCTACACCGGCGTGCTCAATGCGCGCGGCGGCTACGAAAGCGATCTCACCGTGATGCGGCTTGGCGCGGAAAAATTCCTCATCGTTACCGGTTCCGCCCAGGCGGTCCACGACGCCGACTGGATCGTCAAGAACATTCCGCCGGATGCGCATGCCGTCCTGACCGACGTCACCTCGGCCTATGCGGTGCTGGCGTTAATGGGGCCGCGTTCGCGCGATCTCCTCGGCAAACTGTCGTCGGCCGATCTTTCCAACGCCGGCTTTCCCTTCGCCACTATCCGCGAGATCGATATCGGCTACGCCACTGTCTATGCCAACCGCATGACCTATGTCGGCGAACTCGGCTGGGAACTGATCGTGCCGGCCGAATTCGCCGTCGGCGTCTACGAGGCGTTGCATGAGGGCGGCCGCGAATTCGGTTTGGCCGACGCCGGCTACTACGCGCTCGATGCCTTGCGCATTGAAAAGGGTTTTCGGGCCTGGGGTCGGGAACTGACGCCTGATATCAATCCCTGGCAGGCGGGGCTTGGCTTCGCCGTGGCGATGGACAAGCCAGGTGGCTTCATCGGCCGCGATGCGCTTGCCGCCGCGAAACCCTCGTCGTCGGCACCGGCAAAGCGTATCGTACTCCTTACGCTCGACGACACCGAGCCGATGCTGTGGGGCGGCGAGTTGGTCCTGCGCGACGGCAAGCCGGTCGGCGAGGTCCGCTCGGCCGCCTATGGCCACACGCTTGGCCAGTCAGTGGCGCTCAGCTTGATCGAAAACGAAACCGGCGTGGATGCTGTGTTCCTGAGCGGCGGCCATTTCGAGATCGATCTAGCCGGCGTACGCTATGCGGCCACCGCGCATCTGCGCAGCCCCTACGATCCGAAATCGGAGCGGGTGAAAGCCGATGTGGTGGAGATTCGTGCCGCCGCTTAGTCCGTCGACATCGAGCGCGCCATGTCGAGAAAGGCGCGCACCAGTTTGCCGCCGCTGCGCTCGCGCAGGCAGATCAGCGCCTCGTCCATCAAGGTCTCGGGCGCGTCGATGGTGATTGGGATGAGCCGCGAATCCTGGCCGAATTCGGCCGCCGAGACAAAGCCGATACCGGCGCCAGAGGCGACGATCTCGCGCACGGCTTCCCGGCCTTCTGCCTCGATCACAGGCCTGAGTTCGATCTTCGACGCGGCGGCCAGGTCTTCGAGCTTCTGGCGCGTCTTCGAGCCGCGCTCGCGCATGACCAGGGATTCCTGTGCGAGCTGCTTGAGCGTCAGCGATTTCTTCCCCGACAGCGGATGGTCGATCGAGGTGAAGGCGATGATCGGCGTCGAGTTCAGTTTCAGCACTTCGAAGTCGCGTCCGGCGGGCACCTCGCCCAGCACGCCGATATCGGCATCGTAGCTGTAGAGGCTGCTGATCACCCTCTCGGTGTTTCCGGCTCGCACCGAGACCTGCACTCCGGGATAGCGGGCGCGGAAGCTGCCCAGAATGTGAAGCAGATGATGCGCGGCGTCGGCGACGATGCGCAGCGTGCCGGAACGCAGGGCGCGTGATTCCGTCAAGAGTTCGAGCGCCTGCTGCTCGGTGTCGAACATGCGGTGGGTTATTTCGAGCAGTTTCTGGCCGGAATGGGTCAACGTGACCTGCTTCTTGTTACGATTGAACAGCAGGACATCATACTCTTCCTCAAGCTTGCGCACCTGGTCCGATATCGCCGGCTGGGTCAGGAACAGCGCTTCGGCCGCCCGCGAAAAGCCGCCGGAGATCGCCACCTGATGAAAGGCCCGCAACTGAACATAGCGCATCTTCTTCGTTCCCGAGCCTCTCTGGTTACCAGCAGCCTATCATAAGCCCTGCTATGCAAAAGCCGGAAACAAACGATTCGGTTTATGTCTTGGAATGGGCCTGCCGGGTTTCACGAAGCTGTCACGAGCGCCATGCAGCTTCTGCTGTCTGTATCGGATCATCACTGAAATCGATACATCGATACAAAATAACGATTTTACAAATATGTGCCCTCAGCCAACAATGGCGCCAGATAAAAAAGCAGCGACCTGTCGGAGGACATCATGCTCGCCGAAACGAAATTTGCCGCGGAGCCGCTGGCCAGGCCGGCGCTGGGCGAGCCCTATCTGTTGACCCCCGGGCCGCTCACCACGGCCTATTCGGTCAAGCAGGCGATGCTGCGCGACTGGGGATCGTGGGACGGCGACTTCCGCGCCATGACATCAGACATGCGCCGCCGCCTACTGGCGCTGACCGGCGACACCAACGGCGAGTTCGACTGCGTGCCGATGCAAGGCTCAGGCTCGTTCTGCGTCGAGGCGATGCTGGGGTCGTTCGTGCCCAGGGATGGCAAGGTTCTGGTGCTGGCCAATGGTGCCTACGGCCTTCGTGCCGCCCAGACCATGCAGTATCTCGGCCGGCCCTATACGCTGATCGACAAGGGCGATTACCTGCCGCCTCGCGGCGACGAGGTGGCGGCAGCGCTCGAAGCCGACCACGCCATCACCCACGTCATCGCCATTCATTGCGAGACCAGCTCAGGCATTTTGAACCCGGTCGCCGAGATCGCCGCGGCCGTCCATGCCAAGGGCCGCAAGCTGCTGGTCGATTCCATGAGTGCGTTCGGCGCCGTCGCGCTCGACGTCAACGAGATCCGCTATGAGGCGATGGTCTCGTCGGCCAATAAATGCATCGAGGGTGTGCCCGGCTTCGGCTTCATCATCGCCCGCAAGAGCGAACTCGAGGCAGCCAAGGGGCGCAGCCATTCCCTGTCGCTCGACGTCCACGCCCAGTGGGCGCATATGAACAAGACCGGCCAGTGGCGCTACACGCCGCCGACGCATGTCGTCGCCGCTTTCCTGGAGGCGCTGCGCCAGCATGAGGCGGAAGGCGGCGTTGCCGGCCGTGGTGCCCGCTACACCAGGAACCGCGACGTCATGGTGTCGGGCATGCGCGAACTCGGCTTCGAGACATTGCTCAAGGACCGCTGGCTGTCGCCGATCATCGTCACCTTCTTCAACCCGGCCCACGCCAACTTCGCCTTCGATCGCTTCTACGAACTGATGAAGGACAAGGGCTTTATCATCTACCCCGGCAAGCTGACGGTCGTGGACTCCTTCCGTGTCGGCTGCATCGGCCAGATGGACGAACATGTCATGCACCGCGTCGTCGAGGCGGCGGCGCAATCGCTTGATGAAATGGGCGTCGACACCGCAGCTCCGCCCGCCGCGGCAATCGCCGAGCGCGCCAAACTCGCCGCCTGAAGCGGCCGATTTCGAGGATACCAGATGAACCAGATGTCTCCCATCAACGTCGCGGTCAACGGCCGCACCTACGCCTGGCCGCGCGTGCCGGCGATCGCCATCTGCCTCGACGGCTGCGAGCCGGCCTATCTCGATGAAGCGATCAAGGCCGGGCTGATGCCGGCCCTGGTCAGGATCAAGGAGAAGGGCACGGTGCGTTTCGCACACTCGGTCATTCCGAGCTTTACCAATCCCAACAATTTGTCGATCGCCACCGGTCGCCCGCCCTCGGTGCACGGCATTTGCGGCAACTATCTCTACGAGCGCGAGACCGGCAAGGAAGTGATGATGAACGACCCGCGCTTCCTGCGCGCGCCGACCATTTTTCAGGCCTTCTATGATGCGGGCGCCAAGGTTGCCGTTGTGACCGCCAAAGACAAGCTGCGTGCGCTGCTCGGCAAGGGTCTGTCTTTCGACGAAGGGCGCGCGCTGTGCTTTTCGGCGGAGAAGTCCGATACCACCACGGTTGGCGAGCACGGCATCGACAATGCCTCGAAGCATTTCGGCCTGCCTGTGCCAGAAGTCTATTCGGCCGAACTGTCGGAATTCGTCTTCGCCGCCGGCGTCCAGTTGCTGAGGGAATTCCGCCCCGACATCATGTACCTGACGACGACGGACTATGTGCAGCACAAATACGCACCGGGCGTGCCGCAGGCCAACGCCTTCTACGAGATGTTCGACAAGTACCTGACCGAACTCGATGCGCTGGGCGCCGCGATCGTTGTCACCGCCGACCATGGCATGAAGCCCAAGCACAAGGCCGGCGGTGCGCCCGACGTCGTCTACGTCCAGGACCTGCTTGACGAATGGCTGGGCAAGGATGCCGCCCGCGTCATCCTGCCGATCACCGACCCCTATGTCGTGCACCATGGCGCGCTGGGCTCTTTCGCCACCGCCTATTTGCCTGATGGCGCCGATCAGGCCGGCATCATGGCGCGGCTGGCCAAGGTCGACGGCATCATGCTGGTCGTCGATAGCCGGACGGCCTGCGAGCGCTTCGAACTGCCGGCTGACCGCATCGGCGACATCGTGCTGGTCTCGACCGAGAACAAGACGATCGGCACATCGGAACATCGCCATGATCTGGCGGCGCTGAACGAGCCGCTGCGCTCGCATGGCGGACTGACCGAGCAGGAAGTGCCGTTCATAGTCAACCGCGTGCTGCCGGATTTGCCTGATGAGCCGGCGCTGAGGAACTTCGACGCCTTCTACTACGCCACGCTTGCCGCGGCGCTCGCGTGACGGATGGGTCGGGTGCCGGTAGGTGTCGCCTCCATGATGGCGCTGGTCGACCCCCACTCCGTCGAGCTTCGCTCGACACCTCTCCCCCGATCGACGGGGGAGAGGAAATCAGGCGAGGTCGGCGCCACCACGCTTTTAGGCTAAGCCGCCGCTAGCCCTGGCGGCCTTCCTCTCCCCCGTCGATCGGGGGAGAGGTGGCCCGAAGGGCCGGAGTGGGGGTCGACCCCTCGCCGCGACGTACCCAAGAATCTGCTGGAGCAGAGCACATGACCCAACTTGACCCCGCCATCAAAGTTCGCCACGAGCCGATGCGTATTGCCGGCAGGAAGGTCGATGCCGATGGTGTCGTCGAGGTGCGCTACCCCTGGAACGACACCGTCATCGGCACCGTCCCTGCCGGCCGCGCCGAACACGCCCGCCAGGCCTTCGAGATCGCTGCAGGCTACAAATCGAAGCTGACGCGCTACGAGCGCCAGCAGATCCTGTTCCGCACGGCGGAAGCACTGGCGTCGCGCCGGGAAGAGATATCCGATCTGATCACGCTCGAGCTCGGTATCTCCAAGGCCGACTCGCTCTACGAAGTCGGCCGCGCCTATGATGTATTCACGCTGTCGGCGCAGATGTGCATCCAGGACGATGGCCAGATCTTCTCCTGCGACCTCACCCCGCACGGCAAGGCGCGCAAGATCTTCACCACGCGCGAGCCGCTGAAGGCTATCTCGGCGATCACGCCATTCAACCATCCGCTCAACATGGTCTCGCACAAGGTGGCGCCGGCCATCGCCACCAACAATTGCGTGGTGGTGAAGCCGACCGAACTGACGCCGATGACGGCGTTGGTGCTGGCCGACATTCTTTATGAAGCCGGCCTGCCGCCGGAAATGCTTTCGGTGGTGACCGGCTGGCCGGTCGACATCGGCAACGAGATGATCACCAACGAGAATATCGACTTGATCACCTTCACCGGCGGCGTGCCGGTCGGCAAGATGATCGCCCGCACCGCCGGTTACAGGCGCCAGGTGCTGGAACTCGGCGGCAACGATCCGCTGATCATCCTCAACGATCTCTCCGATGACGATCTGGCCAAGGCCGCCGATCTCGCGGTCGCCGGTGCGACCAAAAACTCCGGCCAGCGCTGCACGGCGGTCAAGCGCATCCTCGTCCAGGAAAGCGTCGCCGACCGCTTCGTGCCGCTGGTGCTGGAGCGGGCCAAGAAGATCCGCTTCGGCGATCCGATGGACCGCTCGACCGATCTCGGCACCGTCGTGCATGAGAAGGCGGCGGCGTTGTTCGAAGCGCGCGTCCACATGGCGGCCGAGCAGGGGGCAGAGATCCTCTACAATCCGGGTCGTCAGGGTGCGCTGCTGCCGCCAATCGTCGTCGACCGCGTGCCGCACACATCCGAACTGGTGATGGAAGAAACGTTCGGGCCGATCATCCCGATCGTGCGCGCGCCGGATGACGATGAAGCACTGATCGCGTTGTCCAACTCGACCGCCTTCGGCCTGTCGTCGGGCGTCTGCACCAATTCGTTTCCCCGCATGCAGAAATACATCGCCGGCCTGCAGGTCGGCACGGTGAACATCTGGGAAGTGCCGGGCTACCGCATCGAGATGTCGCCCTTCGGCGGCATCAAGGACAGCGGCAATGGCTACAAGGAAGGCGTCATCGAGGCGATGAAGAGCTACACCAACGTGAAGACATTTTCGCTCCCTTGGTCCTGACCGGATCACATAAGCGGGCAGAACGAACCGAGGGAGCGCCCACGCTCCCTCATTCGCATTTCGGAGACAATGATGGCCGCGATATCAGAGCTTGTGCATACCGAAGGCGATTCCAACACGACGGCGGCGCGCGGCCGCTGGGATGCCGGCCAGGACGATCCCCGCATTCGCGGCCTGCTCGATCGCGACGCCGCCGCCTTCATGCACCAGAGCCTGTCCAGCCCCTGTCTTTCGACGATCGCTAGGGCGGAGGGCATCTGGATCGAGGATACCGCCGGCCGTCGCTTCATGGATTTCCACGGCAACAGCGTGCATCACCTCGGCTACGGCCACCCAAAACTGGTGGCGGCGATCAAGAAGCAGCTCGACGACCTCTGCTTCGCGCCGCGCCGTTTCACCTGCGAGCCCGCCGTCGAGCTGGCCGAAAAACTGGCCGCGCTGGCTCCCGGCGATCTCGGCAAGGTGTTGTTCACCACCGGCGGCTCCGATGCCATCGAGGTCGCGTTGAAGATCGCGCGGGCGGCCACCGGCCGTTTCAAGACGGTGTCGTTCTGGGATGCTTTCCATGGCGCCGGCTTCGGCGCGGCCAGCGTCGGCGGCGAGGCGACGTTCCGCTCGCATATATCAGGCCCAATGATGACCGGCACCGAGCACGTCGCGCCCTGGGATGGCTATCGTTGCCCCTATGGCCACGATTCCCTGGAGGCATCGGGGCTCGCTTGCGCCAACATGATCGCCTATGTGCTCGGCCGCGAGCAGGACGTGGCGGCTGTCGTTGCCGAGCCGATGCGCGCGACGCCCAATCCGCCGCCAGCCGGCTTCTGGAAGCGGGTGCGCGAGGCCTGCGATATGCACGGCACGCTGCTGATCTTCGACGAGATCCCGACCGGCCTCGGCAAGACCGGAAAATTTTTCGCCCATGAGCATGACGGCGTAACGCCCGACATCGTTGTCCTCGGCAAATCACTCGGCGGCGGCATCCTGCCGATCGCCGCCGTCATCGCGCGCCGCGACCTCGACGTCACTGGCGGCTTTGCCATCGGTCACTACACCCATGAGAAAAACCCGGTCACGACGCGTGCGGCGCTGACGACCATCGACATCATCCTGGAGGAGGGGCTGGTCGAGCGTTCGGCTGAGCTTGGCGGCCATATGCTTGCACGTATGCAGGACCTGATGGCGCGCTCGCCCCATGTCGGCGACGTCAGGGGCAGGGGGCTGATGGTCGGCGTCGAACTCGTCGAGGACCGTGCTTCACGCCAGCCGGCGCGGGACCTCGCCGAACGTGTCTTCTACGCTTGCCTGGAACAAGGCCTGAGCTTCAAGGTCAGCCACGGCAACGTGCTGACGCTCTCGCCGCCGTTGGTTATTTCCAAGACCGATCTCGACCGCGCGCTCGACATTGTCGAGGACGCCGTGATGGCCGCCTGATCATGAAGGCCGTCCGCACCGACCGCGAACTCGAATGCCCTGAAATTGATGCCGGCTTGCGGGCGAAGGGCGTCGACCTGGTGACGCTGCCGGATGGCATTCCCGAAGCCGATCTCGCCAACGCGGTCGCCGACGCGGATCTCCTGCTCATGTGCTACACGCCGATCACGGCGCGGGTGATCGATGCCGCTCCCAGGCTGAAGGGTATCGTCAAATACGGCGTCGGCATCGATGCCATCGATATTCCCGCAGCGATGCGGCGCGGCATTCCCGTGGTCAACGTGCCCGACTATGCCGAGGAAACCGTCGCCGAAGGCGCCTTCGCGCTGATGATTGCGCTCGCCAAGCGGCTGCCGGGGATCACCCAGGCAATGACGCGAGACGGCTGGATCTGGCCCGAACAGCGCTGGCTGGGACGCGATATATCAGGCGCCACGCTTGGGCTGGTCGGCTGCGGCAAGATTGGCCGCAGCATGGCGCGCATGGCCGGCCGGGGATTTCGCGCGCGCGTCGTTGGTTTTGATCCCGGTGTCGATGCCGCGACGATGCGCGCCGCCGGCATCGAGAAGGCCGACGACCTGCACGCCATGTTGCGTGCCTGTGATTTCGTTTCGTTGCATTGCGTGCTGAACGACCAGACACGCGGCCTGATCGGCAAGCATGAGCTCGCCTGCCTGAAACCGTCGGCCATCATCGTCAATGTCTCGCGCGGCGCGCTGATCGATGAGGCGGCGCTCGTCGAGGCGATCGTTGCCGGTCGCATCGGTGGTGCCGGGCTCGATGTCTATTCGGTCGAGCCGCTGGCGAGGTCAGGCCATCCGATGAGCGCATTGTTCGGTCGCGACAATGTGATCCTGTTTCCGCATCTTACCTTCTTCACCTACGAGGCGATGCGCCGGCTGGAAGACGACACGCTCGCGCGCTGTTTCGAAATTCTCGAAGGCCGGCCAGTGACCATCCGCTCGCATGATCCGCGATTGCGGGCACAGACCGCAGGCGTGGCGTTCGGCCGATAACCTGTATTTTCAAGCGGATAGCCGCCATCGGGGCAGCACATTTGTGTCCACGACACCGATGCGACAGTTCCATGACAAATATCAGAGAAAGTTTGTCTCTCATAAAATAAATAGATTTTACTTATCGATGCCCAATCCCCAGAGTTGTCACAACGAAGACATCCAACCGGCTCAACGTCCGCCAGAGACCCAAAGGCCGGTTGGTCCTAGTGCATCGCAGAATGTGCCTTCAATCAAAGGGGAACTGGTTATGAAATCAAGCAACACAACCATGGTCGCGGCTTTCGCCGCATTGCTCGCGTCGGCGGCTCTCATTGGGCCAGCACTCGCCGATGGCGTCGTCACCGTCTACTCCGCCGATGGGCTGCATGATGGCAATGGCAGCTGGTACGAGACCGAATTCGCAGCCTTCACCAAGGCCACCGGCATCACCGTTCAGTATATCGAGGCAGGCTCGGGCGGCGTCGTCGAGCGCGTCGCCAAGGAAAAGTCGAACCCGCAGGCCGACGTGCTGGTGACCTTGCCGCCCTTCATCCAGCGCGCCGCCGCGGACGGTCTGCTGCAGGATTACAAACCCGAAGCCGCATCCCAGATCGACGGCGGCACCGACAAGTATCGGCCGCTGGTCAATAACTACATGAATTTCATCTACAACAGCGCCGTGCTGTCCGAAGCGCCGAAGAGCTATAACGATCTGCTCGATCCGAAGTTCAAGGGCAAGATCCAGTACTCGACCCCCGGCCAGGCTGGCGACGGCACGGCCGTCATGCTGCAGATCATCCACGCCTTTGGCGGCGAGGATGCCGGCTTCGAGTTCATGAAGAAGCTGCAGGACAACAATGTCGGCCCGTCCGCCTCGACCGGCAAGCTGACCGCGCTGGTCAACAAGGGCGAGCTGCATGTGGCCAATGGCGACCTGCAGATGAACATGTCGCAGATGGCAGACAATCCCAACATCAAGGTGTTCTGGCCCGCTGGCCCCGATGGCACCCGCTCCACCTTTGCGCTGCCCTATGAAATCGGCCTGGTCACCGGTGCGCCAAATAGCGACAACGGCAAGAAGCTGATCGACTTCCTGCTGTCCAAGGAGGCACAGTCGACTGTAAGTTCCGTTGCCCTCGGCATGCCGGCCCGCAAGGACGTGACGCCGTCCGACGCCAATTTCGCCAAGCTGCAGGAGGCGATGAAAGGCCTGACCATCTGGTCGCCGAACTGGGACGAGGCGCTGAGCAAGCTTCCCGACTACGTCAAGAAGTGGAACGAAGCGACCGGAAGTTGATCCGCACGGGAAGCAATCCGGAGAACAATGCCATGTCGGCCGCCGCCTTCACGGGTCCTAGTGTCACGGACATCGACGCCGCGAAGGTTCGCGGCGCCGGCTCGAACGTCCACTTCGACAAGGTCGTTGTCGCCTATGGCGCCCATGTCGTCCTGCATCCGCTGACCCTCGACATCGCGCCTGGCGAAATCCTGGCGATGATAGGCCCGTCCGGCTCCGGCAAGACGACAGCTCTGCGTGCCGTTGCCGGCTTCGTGCGGCCAGCAAGCGGCCGCATCCGCATCGGCGCCACTGACGTCACCGATCTGCCGCCCTATGAGCGCGGGCTCGGCATGGTGGTGCAGAACTACGCGCTGTTCCCGCATATGCGGGTCGAGGACAACGTCGCCTTTGGCCTCAGGGCACAAGGCGCCGACAAGGCGCTGATCGGCGAACGGGTGAAAGATGCGCTCGCCACCGTCGGTATGGCGACGTTTGCCCGGCGTTATCCGCGCGAGCTTTCCGGCGGCCAGCAGCAGCGTGTCGCGATTGCGCGCGCTCTTGCCGTGCGGCCGCGTGTGCTGCTGCTCGACGAACCGCTTTCGGCGCTCGACGCGCAGATCCGCCGCAACATGGTCGAGGAGATCGCCCGTCTGCACCGCAGCCTGCCGGGCCTGACCATCCTCTACGTCACCCACGACCAGACCGAGGCGCTGACGCTTGCCGACAAGATCGCCATCATGCGCGACGGCAGGGTCTGTTCGCATGGGCCGACGACCGAACTCTACCGCCGTCCGCCAAACCGCTTTACCGCCGAGTTTCTCGGCCGCGCCAACCTTCTGCCGGTGACGGTTGCCGAGGCTGCCGGCCCGAAAGGCTTTGCCACGGCCAGGCATGGCGATGCCGTGCTCGCCGGTGCCGGTCGCGGCGAGAAGGTTGGCGACAAGAGCCTGCTTTGCATCAGGCCGCAGCACCTGAGCCTGACGGCCGACAGCGAGCACACCAACCGCATTGTCGGCACGCTCAGGGAAGTGCACTGGCAGGGTGAACTCACGCATCTGGTGCTCGATGTCGACGGCACGCCGGTGCGCGTCTCGGCAACGAAACTGCCGATGGCCTTGCCGGAACCCGGCACAGAGGTACCGCTGTTCTTCGCGCCGGCCGATACGTCGCTTCTTCCGGAAGACGCCGGTGTCTGAAGCGCTCGCCATTGGTATGCCGACGGCCAGCAAGCGGGAGCCGGGCCGGCTGTGGATCGTGCCGCCGGCGGCCTTGCTGGCACTGCTGTTCTTTTATCCGCTGGCGCTGATTGTACGTCAGGCCTTCCTCGACGACAGCGGTGTCGCCAATGTCGCCGAGATCGTCCGCGTCCTGCATTCGCGCTTCTTCCTCAACGCGCTGGTCAACACGGTGACGATCTCGGTCACGGCGACGGCCGGATGCCTGGTCGTCGGCCTGGTGCTGGCGCTGATCCTCGCCTTCGTGCCATTTCCCGGCAGCGGCTTCATCGCCAGGCTGATCGACACTTTCATCGCCCTGCCGACCTTCCTGGTGACGCTGGCCTTCACCTTCCTTTACGGCTCCGCCGGTATGCTCAACTCCGGGCTGATGGAAGCCTTCTCGCTGCCGCTGCCGCCGGTCGACTTCCTTTATTCGACATGGGGCGTCGTGCTGGCCGAGGTCACGGTCTACACGCCCTTCATCCTGCGGCCGCTGCTTGCCGCCTTTTCGCTGGTCGATCGCGGCCAGATCGAAGCGGCAAGCGTGCTTGGCGCGCGACCGTTCCGCATTGTCCGCCAGGTCATTCTGCCGGCGGCGGTCCCCGCGCTCATCGCCGGCGGCAGCCTCTGCCTGCTCCTCACCGTCAACGAATTCGGCATCGTCCTGTTCATCGGCGCCAAGGGCGTCATCACGCTGCCGCTGCTGATCTATGGCAAGGCGATCCAGGAATCGGCCTACCAGGTCGCCTGCATCATCGCCGTGGTCAACATAGCCCTGTCGCTCGGCCTGTTCGGTCTCTACCGGTTCGCCGCCGGCCGGTTGGGAGTCTAGCGATGCTGGTCTGGTCGCGTTCCGGTCGCTTCGTCATCTGGGTGATCTTCGCGCTGATCTTCGGCGTGCTGTTCCTGGCGCCGCTGGCGGTGATCCTGCTGTCCAGCTTGGCCGACCAGTGGAACGGCGTGCTGCCCAATGGCTTGACCACGGAGCACTACACCGATGTCGCCAAGGGCGCGGCCTGGAACGCGGTCAAGGCCAGCCTCGTCACCGGCTTCCTGGCCAGCGCGCTGGCGCTGGTCAGCGGCACCTGGGCAGCACTTGCGCTGCGCATCCAGGGCGCCACGCTGGCGAGGGCACTCGGCCTGCTGTTCTTCATCCCGAGCGCTGTGCCTTCGGTGTCGGTCGGCCTTGGCCTGCTGGTTGCGTTCAGCCATCCGCCGCTGTTGCTCAACGGCACGATCGCAATCGTCATGATCGCGCATTTCGTGCTGATCTCGGCTTTCACCTTCGGCAATGTCTCGGCCGGGCTTGCGCGGCTGTCGCCCGACTTCGAGCAGGTCGCGTCGAGCCTTGGCGCACGCCCTGCCTATCGGCTCCGGCATGTCACGCTGCCCTTGCTCGCACCCTATCTGGTCGCGGCCTTCGGGCTGAGCTTCGCGCTGTCCATGGGCGAGCTTGGCGCGACCGTGATGGTCTATCCGCCGGGTTGGGTGACGCTGCCGGTGTCGATTTTCTCACTGACCGATCGCGGCGACATCTTTGCCGGGGCGGCGCTCACCATGATCCTGGTGGCGGCAACGCTGGTCCTGCTGCTCGGTCTGGAGCGCATCACCAAGCGCGCTACCGGCGCATAGCGGACATTGCCTCAGGCCTGCTGGCGTTCGACGATGTAGATGTGGTCGGCCGCCAGCACCACCTCGCCGCGCTGGTTGATCACTTCGCAGCGCTCGATCACGCGTCCGGAACCCGGTCGCTTGGGGTCGTCCTCCTTGGCCGCGATGGTGGTGCGTGTGCGGATCGTGTCGCCGATGAACACGGGCTTGATGAAGCGCAGCCGGTCGTAGCCATAGGAAAAGGCGACGGGATTGATGACCGTTGCCGTCAGCCCGATGCCGACCGAGAACACCAGCGTGCCATGCGCGATGCGCTGGCCGAACGGTGTTGTCTTCATGAACTCGGCGTCCATGTGGTGCGGGAAGAAATCGCCGGTGTGACCGGCATGGACAATGAAGTCGGTCTCGGTAATCGTGCGGCCGTTGGTCAGCCGCGTCGAGCCGATCTCGTACTCCTCGAAATACTGGATCTGTTCCATCAGGGCCTTTCCGCGATCGGCGTCGCCGGCGCCGCGCTCGAACGATAGGCGGCTTCCACCAGCGCCATTGTGTTCCATGCATCCTCGACCGAACTGATCAGTTCGGCGTCTTCGCCGGATGCAAAGCGCTGGACATTTGCCATGCGCCCGACAAAGGCGTCGGGAAACCACTCGCCGGCCAAGGGCACCGCGATCCAGTCCGATCCGCCCTTCGGATAGATTTCCAGAATGTCAGGCTCGCCCCGGGGATAATCGAGATTGAGACCGAGCTTGAGATAGGCGGCACCCTCGGTGCCGCAGACGCGAAATTCGCAGGCCTGATGCCGGCGCCCGAACCTGTGGTCGTGGTTGATCGACAGGGCGCAGCGCACGGTGTCGCCATAGTCGAGAATGGCGCTGGTGCGCGTCTGCGCCACGGAATGACTGGGATGGCCGAGCGTCTTGGCATGCACACCCTTGGGGTCACCGAGCAACTGCCGGATCAGGTCGAGATAGTGGATCGAGTGCATGGCGATCTCGACGCGCGGCGCCTTGAGCAGGAATTCCCACAACTGCCAAGGCGTCGCCAGCGCCAGCCAAGCATCGAAGTCGACGACTTCGCCGAGCCAGCCCTTGGCGATGGCCTCCTTCAGCGCCAGCATCATCGGCGCGAAACGGAGCTGGAAATTCACCGCCGCCTTGAGCTTCTTGGCGCGGCAGATTTCGAGGATTTCGCTTGCCTCCCCGAGATAGTTGCCCATCGGCTTTTGGATCAGGGCGACCGCGTCGTCGGGCAGCGCCTTCAGGATGTCGGCGTGCCGCCCCGGTGGCGTTGCCAGATCGAAGATCGCGTCCTTAGCTCCAGCGGCTTCTTGCACCGATCCGAACGCCTTCACGTCCCATTTATCGGCCAGGGCCTGCGCCTTGGCCTGGTCCGGATCGTAAAGACCGGCGATCGGAAACCCCGCTTTTCGGTAGGCCGGGAAATGCGCGTCGCCGACAATCGACCCTGCACCGAAAGTGACGATCGGTCGGGGTCGTGAGGGTTTGGCCCAGGCCTGGACGAGTGAGGCAGGGTCGAAACCGGCCTCAGTCATGATGGAAGACCTCGTCCATCGAAGCCCACCATTCACCCTCCTTGCGGGTCGCAAGCGGCTCCTGGCAAGGTATGCAGACGGCCCACCATTCCTGCGTCTTCGGATCGGCCGCCATCTTGGCCATGTCGGCCTCGTAGTCGATGCCGTGGTATTCGAAGGTGCTGAACAGCAGGTTCTCCGGCCGCTTCAGGTAAATGGAATAGTTCTTGATGTTGCATGCCGAAATCATGGTCAGCACGTCCGGCCAGACGGCGGCATGGAGGCGAACATAGTCCTCGACCTTCTCCGGCTTCAGCCCAAGCACAAATCCCATCCGCTGCATATCAGCTCCTTATCTCGTGATCGCCGTGGTGAATTCGGCGATGCTCATGGCCTTGACCGCGTCCCAGTCCCAATCGATGCCGATACCGGGCTCGTCGGGCGCCAGCGCATGCCCATCCTCGATGCGCATGTGCTTGCCGGTCAACTGGTCGAGTTGCGGAATGTACTCGACATACCTGCCGTTCTGAACAGCGCAGGTCAGGCTGACATGCAATTCCATCAGGAAATGCGGGCAGACTGGAATGTCGAAGGCCTCCGCCGCATGGGCGATCTTGAGCCAGGGCGTGATGCCGCCGATGCGGCCGACATCGACCTGCACGATCGAGCAGGCGCCTTTCTGCATGTATTCGCGGAAGTGCCTGACGGAATAGAGCGACTCGCCAATGGCGATCGGCGTCGGCGTCGAATTCGACAGCCTGATATGCCCGTCTATGTCGTCGGCCGGCAGCGGCTCCTCGATCCAGGCGAGATCGAGTTCTCGAAGCCTCGCCGCACGCCGGATTGCCTCGTCGACGGAGAAACCCTGATTGGCGTCGGTCATGATCTCGTAGCCGTCGCCCACCGCCTTGCGCACCGCCGACAGCCGCGCGAGATCCTCGGAGCCATGCGGCCTGCCGATCTTCACTTTCGAGCCGCGAAACCCCTTGGCCTTGGCGGCCACCGCATCGTCGACCAGCGCCTGCGTCTCGATGTGCAGCCAGCCGCCTTCTGTCGTGTAAAGCGGGCAGCGGTCCTTGGCGCCGCCAGCGAGCTTCCATAGCGGCAGGCCCTGTTTCTTCGCCCTGAGGTCCCAGAGCGCCGTGTCGATCGCCGCGATGGCGATTGCCGTGATGGCGCCGATCGTGGTGGCGTGGGTGGCGAATTCGAGATCGTGCCAGATCGCTTCGATCATATCAGGATCGCGGCCGATCAGGCGCGGCGCCAAGTGATCGGACAGGAGCCGCATCACCGACGAGCCGCCGGTGCCGATCGTGTAGCTGTAGCCGGTTCCGACCGCGCCGTCGGAATCGGTGATGGTGACGATTGGCGTCTCTTGGCTGACGAAGCTCTGGATCGCGTCGGTGCGCTTGACCTTGGGCACAAGGTCGACCATGCGCAATTCTATCTTTTCGATCTTGGCCATGTCGGTCAGCTCCGCAATGTCTTTCCGGTCTCAGCGGCAAACAGATGCGCCTGCGACAGGTCGAGGCTCATGGCGACGCGCTCGCCTGGCTTCAGCGGCCTGGGGTTCAGCATGCGAGACACCCAGTCACTGCCGTTGAACTCGACGAACACCAACGTCTCGTTGCCGAGCGGCTCGGTGACGGTGATCGGCAGTTCGATCTGATGCACGTCGGCCGCGCCGCCGGAGCTGATACCATGGCCGGTCGGATAGATGTCGTCTGGCCGCAACCCGAACACGACCTTGGCGCCGCCAGCGACGTTGGCCTTGAACTGACCGGGCAGGGGCAGCTTGGCGCCGCTGGCGAAAACCAGCTGGCCGTCGTCGACCGTCGCCTCGTGCAAATTCATCGGCGGTGAGCCGATGAAGCCGGCAACGAAGCGCGTGGCTGGCCGGCGGAACACTTCATCTGGGGTGCCAACCTGTTCGATATGTCCGTCGCGCATGATAACGATACGATCGGCAAGCGTCATCGCCTCGACCTGGTCGTGGGTGACGTAGATCACCGTCGATTGCACCTTGGCGTGCAGCTTCTTGATCTCGGTGCGCATCTGCGTTCTGAGCTTGGCATCGAGATTGGAAAGCGGCTCGTCGAACAGGAAGACGTCGGGGTCGCGCACGATGGCACGACCCATGGCGACGCGCTGGCGCTGGCCGCCGGACAGTTGCGACGGCCGACGGTCGAGCAAAGCATCGAGCCCCAGGATAGCCGAGGCCTCGGCGACGCGGCGATCCATGTCGTCCTTGGCGGCGCCGGCGATCTTCAAGGAGAAGCCGAGGTTTTCGCGCACCGTCATATGCGGGTAGAGCGCATAGGACTGGAACACCATCGAGATGTTGCGCGAACGCGGCGGCAAATCGTTGACGACGCGCCCGCCAATCTCGATCGAACCGGCGCTGATCTCTTCCAGCCCGGCTATCATGCGCAGCGTCGTCGACTTGCCGCAGCCGGAAGGACCGACCAGCGCGATGAATTCGCGGTCGGTGATGTCGAGGTCGATGCCATGCACGATCTCGATATTGCCGTAGCGCTTGGTCAGCTTTTTGAGGGAAACCGTTGCCATGAGATCAGCCTTTCACCGCGCCGGAGGTCAGGCCGCCGACAAGGTGCTTCTGGACGATGAAAGTGAGGGTGAGCGCCGGAATGATCATCACCACGGCGAGCGCGCACATGCCGCGCCAGTCGATGGTGAACTCGGCCGTGTAGTCGAGCAGGCCTACCGGCAGCGTCTTGGCGCTGACCGAGCGCGTCAGTTGGGAGGCGAGCGCGAACTCGTTCCAGCAGGTCAGGAAGGCGAAGATCGCGGCTGATGCGATGCCTGGTCCGGCGAGCGGGAACTCGACCTGCCAAAAGGCCTGCCAGCGCGTGCAGCCGTCGATTTGTGCGGCTTCGGCGAGATCCTTCGGCACCTGGCGGAAGAAGCCGTCGATCAGCCAGATGGTGAAAGGCACGTTGAGCGCGACATAGGCGAGGATCAGCCCGAAATGCGTGTCGATGATACCGAGCCGCACATAGAGGAAGAACAGCGGCAGCGACAGCGCGATACCGGGCACCGTGCGTGTCAGCATCAGGCCGAGGAAGGCGCTCGATTTACCGCGAAAGCGATAGCGCGCGAAGGCATAGCCGCCCGCCATGCCGATGGCGACCGCGATCACCGTCGAAGTCACCGATATGATCAGCGAGTTGCGGAAATATTCGATGACAGGGATGCCGCCCTTGCCGATGCCTGAGAACATCGCGACATAGGCGTCGAACGAAATATCCTGCGGGATCCACACCGGCGGCTTGGCCATGATCTCGACCGTCGGCCGCAGCGACGACAGCACGATCCACAGGCCCGGCAGGCAGATGGTCAGCATCGCCAGGAACAGGCCGATGCGATAGACGATATCAAGCAGCCTGCGCTTAAGGCGGGCGGAAGAATTCTCGTCCATCTTCACCACTCCGCGCCGATTTGCGTGCGCGCCGCGGCGAGCTTGTTGAAGAAATAGACGGTGAAGGCGATCGACAGCAGGATCGAGAAATAGGCCATGGCGTTGGCCATGCCCATGCGCCCGTCGCTGTAGGCGGTGCGTGCGACCAGAGTCCACAAAAGCTCCGTGCGGCCGGCCGGACCGCCATCGGTCATGATCTTGACGATGTCATAGGCACGCGCCACGTCGAGCGAGCGGATGGTCATGGCGATGTAGGCGAAGGGCATGACGAACGGCCAGGTCACATAACGGAAGGTCTGCCACGGCGTGCAGCCATCGACGCGCGCCGCCTCGATCGGCTCTTTGGGCATGGCCAGCAGCCCGGCGAGGATCAGGATGGCGAAGATCGCCGTCGACGACCAGATCTCGGCAACCGAGATGGCGATGAAGGCGAGGTGACCCTCGATCAGCCACGGGATGGCGTCCCTGGTGATGCCAAGCGACTGCAGCGCATTGTTCACCAGGCCGATATTGTCGTTGAACATGAACTTGAACTGGAAGCCGACGAGGATCGGCGAGAACATCATCGGAAACATCATCAGCGTGCGCAGGATGCGCTGGCCGCGCGTCGCCTTCTCAACCAGCATGGCGAGACCAAGGCCAAGCAGCATTTCAAGATTGAGCGCGATCGTCAGCAACAGAACGGTACGGCCGAATGCCCACCAGAAATCGGTGTTGGCCAGGATCGACAGGTAATTCCTGAGGCCGATGAAGACGAAGAACGTCTCGGGCTTGGTCAGGCGGAACGGCGTGAAGCTTGAATAGAGCGACAGAAGCAGCGGCACCACGACGACGACCGCCAGAACGACGATGGCCGGAAGCAGCAACAGGAACGGCGCGGGTGGCTTGAGGCCCTTCATCGGGCTCCTCTGGTGTCTGGCATTCAGATTTTGGCCCGAGGCCCGATATGATGAAACGGACAACGCCGGCAAAAGGCGATTACCTCCCCCATTGAGGATGAGGGAGGCAATCTTGTGAGCAATGCTTACAGTTTGCCTGCGTCCTGCAGGATCTGCGTCGCCTTGTCGGCGGCTTCGTCCAGTGCCTGCTTGGAGGTCTTGTCGCCGAGGATCGCGGCCTGCAACTCGGGATAGACGGCGTTCGAGATCTCGATCCACTCAGGCGTCTGCGGCACGGCAAAGGCGTGCTTGGCTTCTTCCTGGAAAGCCGACAGAACCTCCTTCTTGTAAGGGTCGTTGGCGGCCTGCTGCAGGTCCCAATCCCAGACCGCGGTGCGCGTTGGCAGCGGGCCGGCGGTGGCCTCGAGCTTCTGGCTGTCCTCGTTGGTCAGCCACCATACGAGCGATGCCGCTGCCTCCTTGTTCGGGCAGTTCTCGGTCACCGAGAAGCCATGGAAGCCCGACCAGCCGGTGCGCACCCCGGCGGAGCCTTTCGGCGCGACCTTGACGCCGACATTGCCCGCGACTTTCGACGATTTCGGATCGTTGAAGAAGCCGGCCCAGCCCGGCCAGTCCAGATTGATGGCGACGGTGCCTGAGGCAAAGCCCTGGCCGAGATCGTCCCAGAGGTAGTTGGTGGTTCCGGCCGGCACGGCCTTGGCCTTGTAGAGGTTGACGAACCAGTCGAGCGCCCGGATGCCGGCTTCGGAATTGAAGACCGGCTTGCCGTCCTTGTCGAGATATTCGCCGCCCTCGGCGACGACCATTTCGTAGAAGCGGCCATTGATCGCCTCTTCCTTGCCGGCAAACTGCGTGCCGTAGAAATTGGGCGGGTTGGCGAAGAACTCAGCCTGGTCGGTGACTTCCTTCCAGGTGTCCGGCGGCACCAGATCATAGCCGTATTTGGCCTTGAACTTGGTCTTGTTGTCGGCGTTCTCGTACAGGCTCTTCTGGTAGTAGAGCGCCGAGACGTCGAACTGCGCGCGCGGCAGCATTTCCAGCTTGCCGTCGATGGTCGCCGCCTTGATTGTCGACGGCACGAAGGCGTCGATCTCCGACTTCGGCAGGAGCTTGCTGAGGTCGGTGTAGAGGCCGGTGTATTGCGGCGCGAAGGAGGAATGATTCCAGCCGACGCACCAGTTGGTGCTGCCCGAGGCGATGTCGGACTTCAATTCCTTGTCGATGTCGAAGCCGTTCTTCTTGGTCAGGATGTTGACCTTGGCGCCTGTCGCCTTCTCCCATTCGGGAATGCGCTCGTAGAGCTTCTCATATTGCTGGCCGCCGATCAGCTTCACGTCGACGGTCACGCCGTCGAACTTGCCGGGCAGGTCGCTGGCAAGGGCGGTGCCTGCGCCTGACGCAAGCATCAATGCGCCGGCGCATACGCCGGAAAGCAGTCTGTTCATTGGTATCCTCCCTGGGTGCGCCTCGGTGGCGCCCGCAACTCGTCACGTGACAAGAAATGCTACATTTATATACAAACAAAACATTCATCCGTACGTCAAGGCGAAATTTGTTTCCGCCGGCCGCGTTCCTGCGTATATGAAGAGTTGAATTCACTGGAGGGATGAACCATGGACGACAGCGAAGACGAGCGTTATCGCGCGCCGGCGCTCGACAAGGGGCTCGACATCCTTGAGCTTCTAGCGGGCGTGGACGGTGGCCTGACCCAGGCGGAAATCGCCAAGAAGCTCGACCGCAGCCCCAATGAATTCTACCGCATGCTGGACCGGCTGGTACGGCGCGGCTACGTCACGCGGCTCGATGGCGACCGTTATTCGCTGACGCTCAAGCTGTTTGGCCTGGCACAATTGCACGCGCCGGTGCGGCGGCTGGTTTCCTATGCGACGCCGCTGATGCGGGAGCTGGCCGAGACCTCGCAGCAGGCCAATCAACTCGTTGTTTTTGATCGTGGTTCCGCCGTGGTGATAGGCCAGCAGGAAGCGCCAAACTACTGGGGGATTTCGATCCGGGTCGGCTCCCATATCAGCCTGTTCGACACCGGTTCGGGACATGTGCTGCTCGCCTTCCGTTCGCAGGAGGAGCGCCAGATGATGATCTCGGAGCACGTCCGCAGCACCGACAAGACCGCGCAGCCGGCCGAGTTCTTCGCCCGTCTCGACCAGATCCGCGACCGCGGCTACGAGATGATGGCTTCCATGCAGACCGCGGGCGTCTTCAACCTTTCCGCTCCGGTGCGTGGTTCCGACGGCAAGGCCATAGCGGCGCTGTCGATCCCCTACATTACGGTCGTCAACGCGCCCTCGGCACCCGACATCACCCGCACCATCGAGTTGCTGCTCGCAACCTGCGAGAAGCTGTCGCACCTCGCTGGGTCGGCCGTCGGTTCATCGGCCTGAATTCTTATTTGAATGAAGAATTCCTCCGTGAGAGGATCGAAAAAGCTACAGGGAGGAGCCCGCCATGATCATCGACACCCATTTGCATCTCATCGATCGCTCGGCGCTTCGCTACCCCTGGCTTGCCGGCGTACCGGCACTGAACCGCGATTTCTCCTATGAGGAATACGCCACGGAGGCAAAGCGTGCCGGTGTCGAACGCGTGCTGCACATGGAGGTCGATGTCGACCCGGCCGACATCGAGGCGGAGACCGCCCGTGTCGAGGGCCTCTCGCGGCAAGCGGGCAGCATGCTCTCTGGGACAATAGCATCCTGCCGTCCCGAAGACGCTGACTTTGCCGCTTATCTCGAACGCCAGCGGACAAACCCCTTCGTCAAGGGTTTCCGCCGCGTCCTTCACGTCGTGCCGGACGATCTTTCGGAAGGCGCGCTGTTCCGTGACAACATCAAGCGGCTTGGCGGCACCGGCCTGACCTTCGACCTCGTCGTGCTGCCGCATCAGATTCCCAAGGCGATCGCGCTCGCCGAACTGGCGCCCGACGTCCAGTTCGTCCTCGACCATTGCGGCGTTCCCGACATCAAGGGCGGAGCCGAGCATCCCTGGCGCGAACACATGAGCGAGATCGCACGGCGCCCGAACGTGATGGCCAAGATTTCCGGCGTGGTCGCCTATACCGACGCCGCCAATTGGACCGTCGATACGCTGCGGCCCTACGTCGAACACACCATCAATTCGTTCGGCTGGGACCGTGTCGTCTGGGGCAGCGACTGGCCGGTCTGCACGCTTGGTGGCGGTCTCTCGACCTGGGTGGCGGCGACCCATGCGCTGCTCTCGGGTTGCAGCGTTTCGGAGCGTGACAGGCTGTTGTCGGGCAATGCCCGCAAGCTTTGGCGGTTGAAATAGCGACCTCGCTCAGCTCTCGCCAGGCGAGGGGGAACTGGCCCGGAACAGGCTGATGAGATCGGCGACGACCCGGCCGGCAGGATGGCCGGAGGTCAGGCCGGAATTGATGCGGTCTGACGCCGCCTGCTGGAACGCCATGTAGCCGTCATGGCGCGGCCGCACCCAGGCGCCCTCCAGCGTCGCGCGCGTGCCTCGATAGAAGTTGCCGGCCACTTCATTGATAGTCTGGTCTTCCCAGGCAGCCGCATGGCCCGGCTGGCCGCCGGCGGCGGCATAGATGCCACGCTGGACATCGCCGCTGGCGACCCAATAGGCAAAATCGATCGCTGCCTCTTTAGCCTTGGAGAAGGCTGATACGGCTATGCCTGTGCCGCCGAGCGCCGAGCCGATCGGACCATTGGAACCGACCGCCGGGATGTCGGCAAAAGCCAACCTGTTGGCGCGAAAACCCGACGCCGCATAAGAGACGTAGCCATAGATCAGCGGCGCGCAGACAATGCGGGAACCAGCCTCGGCCATGCGTTCCGAAACGGCGATCGGGTCCATGTCGAAGCACGTCGGGTCGACCAGCGCGGCGATCTCACGCATCGTCTCGAAGACTTCGCAGCCCGTCTCGACAGCGATGAGATCGCCCGACGGATCGGTCGCGCAGGGATGCCCGAGATTACCGACCAGCGTGTAGAAGGTCATCAGGCAATGCGGCGGTCGCAGCGGCAGCAGCACGCGGCCTTGCCGGGCGAGATCGAGCACTTCGCTCCACGTCGCTGCCGGCGCATCGAGCGCGTCCGGCCGCCAGGCCTGCACTTGGCTGGCCGCATCGATCGGAAACGCCCATTGCCGGTCTTGCCATGTGTAACTCGGATAGGACTGGCCAACGCTCCCCGACGCAAGCGCGGCGCGTTCCGCCTCGCGGCCGGCGACGTCGAGAGGCTCGAGGCAGCGCTCCGCGGTGATCTGGCCGACATGCGGATGGTCGATGACGATGAGGTCGTAGGCGCGCGCCAACTCCTCGACCGGGAAGGACTCGAAATCCTGCAGCGAACGCTTGTCCCATTCGATGGCAACTCCTGTCCGCTCGCGCCATAGAGCCGAGCAGGCAACCATGGGATCATAGCCACGCGGATGGCTCCAGGTCATACCCCTAAGCTTGAGGCTCACAGGTCGAACTCCTCGCGGATTTTTGCGCTGTGCTCCCCGATGCGGGGTGCCGCGCGGTCGACCTTGGCCCTGATACCGTCGACCCTCAGCGGCGAACTGGTGGTGAGGATCGAGACGTCGTCCTCGCGCGTCACCGTCTGCAGCATGTCGAGGGCCTGAAAACCCTCGCTTGCCAGCATCTCCGGCCAGGTCAGCACCTTGGCGCACCAGATGTCGGCGGGTTCGAGAATGGCCAGCCAGTCGTCGATGGTCTTGGTCGCGATCCTCTGGGCGATGATTGCCTTGATATCGTCGCGCGCGGTGAACCAGGATGCCGGCTTGTCGCGATAGGGAGCCAATTCATCGAGCGACAAAAGGTCGGCCAACTTGGGGATCGGCGTCATGGCGATGGCGAGATAGCCGTCCTTGGCCGGATAGACTCCGTAAGGCGCCGAGAGATAGGCATGCGCGCTGCGGAAGCTCGAGCGCCTAGGCAGGCGGCGCCCGTCATTGAGATGCGTGGTCAGCACCTCGAACTGGAAGTCGACCAGCGCTTCCAGAAGGCTGGTCTCGATATGGCTGCCCTGGCCTGTGATGCCGCGCCGCACCAGTGCGGCCAGGATGCCTTGCGCGCAGGCCGCACCCGCCAGCATGTCGCCGATGGCGAGGCCGAACGGCACCGGTCCCTGGTCTTCGTCGCCGTTCAGCCACATCACGCCGGAGCGCGACTGCGCCAGCAGATCCTGGCCCGGGCGCTTCACCCACGGGCCATCCTCGCCATAGCCGCTGATCGAGGCATAGACCAGGCGCGGATTGATCTGGCGGACGGTCTCGTAGTCGAGCCCAAGGCGCTCGATGACGCCCGGTCGGAAATTCTGGATCAGCACATCGGCCTTGGCCAGCAGCCCGCGCAATGTATTGAGGTCCGCCTCGTTCTTCAGATCGATGGCGAGGCTTTCCTTGGCCCGGTTGATGGCATGGAAGATGGTGGAATCGCCGCCGATCTCGGTGTCGCTGAGATAGAGCCGGCGCGACAGGTCGCCGCCGTCAGGACGCTCTATCTTGATGACGCGGGCGCCGAGATCGAGCAGCCTGAGCGAGCAGTAGGGTCCGGACAGGAATTGGCTCATGTCGACGACGACGAGACCGGCAAGCGGCAATTCGGCTGCTGCCGGCATTTCTACTTCTCCGTCTTGCCGACGAAATCGGCAGGGTTGCGGTACTTCACCGTCTGCAGATGCTCGCAATAAAGAACGAGCTCGCCTTCGCCCTTGAACACCTCGTAGCTGGCGCGGATCAGCCCCATCTCCTTGTAGCGGGGGTGTTTGTCGAGGTGGGAACGGATCGAATAGATCGTGTCGCCGATGAAGACAGGCTTTATGAATCGTAGCTTGTCATAGCCATAGGAAAAAGCGTTGACGCAGTTGGTGGCGACCAGCCCGAGGCCCGCCGAGAAGACGAACGCGCCGGCAATCAGCCGCTTGCCGAAAATGCCCTCGCTCTCGGCAAACATCTGGTCCTGCACGTAAGGATGGATGTCGAGCACCAGCGTGTTGAAAAGGTGACTGTCGCCCTCGGCCATGGTGCGACGCAGCGAGCGGATTTTCTGGCCGACCGGCCAGTCCTCATAGAACCAGTTCTCGGCGTTCCACACCGGCAGGGCGGCATGATCGGCGGGCATATTCCTGGGATGCGTCGAGACAACGCCAACGGTTGGCGCGAAATCGCTCATGGCGTAGTCCACCGGGCTCGCGAGAGCGCCCATCCAGCCATTCGAGCACGCTTCAAAGCGCCTGGGTGCACGACGTCTCCTCCCGTCAATCTTCTTTTGTAAATACTATTTTCACATATGGGGTTGCGTTGCAAGCGAGGACAAGCGAAATTTTGGCGGTCCCACGGTACTGAGCACCGGCGGGCAGGGAGGGAAAACATGCGCAAAGCCTGTCTGGTCTTCGTCGGCAGCCTGAACCGCGAAGCGCCTTATTTTCAGGGTGCGCGAGGCGTCGGCCTTGGTGTCTACGGCTTCGACGAGGAAACGCTGGAAACAAGAAAGCTGGCCGAGACGAATGATATTGACAACCCGACCTTCCTGTCGTTGACGCCGGATGGCTCGCGCATCTACGCCAATTCGGAAGTCTTCTCCTGGCGCGAGGGCACGGTCTCGGCCTACAGCTTCGATCGCGGCTCGGGCACGCTCGCCTATTTGAACAAACAGCCATCGCTGGGCAGCATCACGGCGCACAATACCATCACGCGCGACGGCACCAAACTCCTCGTCGCCAATTACGGCATGGGCGAGGGTGGTCCGGACCGAGCGGTGGCTGTGTATGGTTTCGACGGGGAGGGCGCACTGTCCGCGCCATTGGCCAGCGTTTCGCACAAGGGCACCGGCCCCAACGCGGCGCGGCAGGAACGCTCGCATGCCCACAGCGTCACCGAAACCATTGCCGGTGGAACGGCAATCGTCGCCGATCTCGGCATCGACCGGCTGGTGTCCTATCGGATCGGACAGGACGGAAGTCTGGTGAAGCTCGCAGAGTCCGCGCTCCCTCCGGGTGCCGGCCCGCGTCACATTGCCTTGCACCCGAACGGCCGCTTTGTCTTTGTCATGAACGAGCTGGATTCGACCGTCGTGTCGTTGGCGCTCGACAATGCGACCGGCAGGCTATCGATCATCGACACCAAGCCGGCGGTGCCGGCCGAGGCCCGCGACAGCAATCACTGCGCCGATATCCAGATCTCGCCGGACGGCCGTTTCGTCTATGGCGGCAACCGTGGCCACGACAGCGTCGTCATCATGGCGGTCGACCAGCAGACCGGCAGCTTAAGTCTTGTCGGCTATGTCCCTTGCGGAGGCGCCACGCCACGCAACCTGGCGCTGACGCCTTCGGGCGGCCATCTGTTCTCCGCCAACCAGAATGCCGACCGCATTTCGATCTTCGTCCGCGACGCCGGCAACGGCATGCTGACCAATACCGGCCGCAGCATCGAGATCGGCACGCCGATGTGTGTCAAGATCGTCGCGTGACCGCCGGCCAGCAGACTAGCCGGGCTCAAGCCTCTTGGATGGCCGAGAGCTTCCAGGTCGAGCCATTCTGGCGCGTGAACGTCCACAACTCGGTCGTCTCCGTCGGATGCTCTTCGTCGCCCTCGACGACCTTGCCGCTCGCCCGTTCGCGCATCACGTCGCGAGACTCGTAGCGCAACGCCGCGGTGGCGTAGTCGCGGTCATCCTCGCGCCAGCTTTCCGCGATGTCGGCCTGCAGCAGGGTGACGTCGAACACTTCGTTCCTGAGACCTTTCCGGGCATTGTCGGCCAGCTCTTCCGAGAGATAGGATACCATTTCGGGCGTGACCGACCGGCGCAATGCCGCATGGTCTTCGCGCCCGAACGCTTCCTGGACATCGGTCAACAGCTGCTGGAACGCGTCAAGGTCGGCCTGGGCCAGCGTGATCTCTTCGGATCGGGTGGTCTCGTAGCCTCCGCCCGATCCCCCGCCAAACCCGGGAATTGTGAAGGAGCCAGCGCTGCTCGTGTTCTGCTGTGCCGTTGCGCGGTTCTCGAACCGTGAAGCTTGGGCATCGCCCATGCCGGCGAGCGCGGGCGCGGGGCCACGCGCGGATTGCGACCGGAAGAACCTGATGGCCAGCATGATCGCGCCACCGATGAGCAGGGCCTGGAGCAGGAATCCGAACATGCCGGCGAGGCCGCCGAAACCTTGGCCAAGGAGCAGTCCGATCAGGCCGCCGATCAGCAGGCCGCGCATCATCGTTCCACCGAAGCCGCTCATGAAGCCGGGCCTCTGCAGGCCGGCCTGCGGTTGCCGGGCAGCATTGTTGACGCCGGTGTTGGGTGTCATCGAACGCTCGACCGGCGCGGTCGGCGCCGGCGCGGTCCGGGTCGGCGGTGCCGATTGGAATGTGCGTGTGCCGCGGCTGCCGAAACTGCCGCCGCGCCGCGCCTCGGCATGATCGATCGCGACCATGGAGAATGCAAGGAACAGGCCGGCAAAGAGGGTGGCAAATCGGCTTGTGCGGGAAATCATCGGGGTGACCTTTATCGCTGTGGTTTCGGGCGTTTTCGGCAAAGGGCCGGCCTTGGAAAGACCGGCCTCATATGGTCAATCGAACAGCTCTTCGAAAAATGATTTCTTTCGCTTCGGATAGCGGTGGCCATGCGAGCGGGAATAGTCGTCATCGCGGTCCCGGCCGTGTTGCGGCTGGGCAAACGGCGCCGGCTGTGGCTGCGGCGCGGGAGACGCGTCCCTGGTGGACCGTTCGATGATCTTGTCGAGTTCGCCACGATCGAGCCAGACGCCGCGGCACTGCGGACAGTAGTCGATCTCGATCCCCTGGCGTTCGCTCATCACGAGGGCGACGCGGCAGGAGGGGCAAACCATGCCAAGGAGGGAAGATGTCATGTGGGGCTCCTAACCAGAAAGGAATGAGCCCGCTTAACCGAAAGGAATGGAAACGGGCCCGTTGAAGCGGTCCGACATCACGGTCGCCAAAGCGACAGTCAGAGGGGCCCGGCCCGCACACGGGAGTTAGGAATGCGGGGCGAAGCCTTCAAGGGGCAATGTTGCCGGTGAGAACGATTTGCTGCTCAAACAGTCACCACGATCTTGCCGAACTGCCCGTTCGATTCGAGATAGCGATGCGCCTCGACGATCCGGTCGAAGGGAAAGATCCTGTCGATGATCGGCCTGAGCGCGCCGTCCGCGAGGCCTTCGAGGATGAATGCCTTGGCCGCCTCCAACTTCTCCGGGTTGCCGGTGATCTCGTGCACGAGATAGCCGCGCAATGTCAGGGCCTTGCCCAGTACCGCAGGCAACGGGAACGGCGTCGGCTGGCTGCTGAGGCCGCCATATTCGATCAGAATGCCGCCGCGCGACATCGCCGCCGTCAGCGGCTCGAAGATCGGCCCGCCGATCGCATCCAGCACCACGCGCACGCCTTGCGGCCCGGCGATCTGGTTCAGTCTGTCGGCAAGTTCCTCTTCCTCAAGGACCACGACATGCGCCGCGCCGGCGTCGAGCAGAGCCTGCCTCTTCACCGATGTCCGCGTCACCGCGATCGTTATCGCGCCAACGCTGTTGGCGATCTGGATCGCCGCAAGCCCGACGCTGCTCGAAGCCGCCGTGATGACGACGACCTCTTCGCGGCGCAGCCTGGCGATGTCGATCAGGGCGCCGTAGGCGGTGAGGTACGGCATCCAGACCGCCGCCGCGGTTTGCCAGTCGAGGGACGCCGGATGCTTGACGATGAGCCCCGCGGGAAAGGTGACAAGCTCACCGTAAGCCGGCCAGCGAACCATCGATTGCGGCGGGATGACGCTCACGGCGTCACCATGTGCCAGCCCCATCACGCCTTCGCCAATTGCCTCGATGACGCCCGCCGCTTCCAGCCCAAGCCCGGAGGGCAGGACGGGTGTCTCAATGTAGCTGCCCGCGCGCAGCAGCGCCTCGGCGCGGTTGAGGCCGAGCGCCTTGACGCGGATCTGAACCTCGCCCGGACCCGGTGGCGGAAGGTCGACCTCCTCGATGCGCAGGACCTCGGGACCGCCATGCTGGTGGAAGCGAATGATACGGGCCATTTGGCTCACTCCAAAATATTTGACACTGAATGAGCTATGACGCGAAAGCTTTGTGCGATAAACGGCTGTTTGGATTGTTCAGTAGAAACCATGAGTTTCGAATTTGGATAGGCTCGAGAGCATGGCCGTGTTCGTCAGGGCGGTCGATCTTGGCTCGTTCGCGGCGGCGGCCACCGCGCTCGATCTATCCGGACCGATGGTCGGCAAGCATGTCCGGTTTCTCGAGGAGCGGCTTGGCATGCGTCTGATTAACCGGACCACGCGCCGCCAGAGCCTGACCGATTTCGGCCGCGCCTATTATGAGCGGTGTCGCCTGGTGCTGGCCGAGGCCGAAGCCGCCGATGCGCTCGCCGCCGACCAGCTCTCGGAGCCGCGCGGAAAATTGCGCGTCACCATGCCGGCGCATTTCGGGCGCCACTGCGTCACCCCTGTGCTGCTGAGGCTGGCAGGGCAATATCCAATGCTGGAACTCGACCTGTCGCTCAGCGACCGTTTCGCCGATCTCGCCGAGGACGGTTTTGACCTCGCCATCCGGACCGGCGATCTGGACGACAAGGCCGGCGTGATCGCGCGTCGCCTTGCACGCCAGGACATGGTCGTTTGTGCCGCGCCTTCCTATCTGGAAATTCATGGCGAACCACGGCGGATCGAGGACCTCGCCGATCACCAGGCGATTGTCTACCACCGGCCCGGCATGATCGTTCAGCCGTGGCTATTTCCGCGCGAGGGACAGACTGCGCTCGAGGTCACCCCAAACGGCCGGCTGCGGCTCGACGATCTGGATGCCATCGCCGATGCGGCCGTCGACGGCATGGGGCTGGCGTGGTTGCCTTACTGGCTGGCTCGCAAGCGCATCCAGGCCGGCACGCTGGTCGAGCTGTTGCCGGACCAGCCACGCTATCCCTACGATTGCCATGCGCTCTGGCTGCGGACGCCGCATCTGTCGCTCAAGGTCCGGTTGGCCGTCGACGCACTGGCGGCCGCCTTGCCGAAAATGATGGCGCCAACAGACGGCTTGCGCTCTTTGAGGCGTGACGTTCCGGTGCCATATGAAGGTGGCTGATGGGTGTGCGCATCGCAGGAGAGACGGTTGATGACCAAGGGTTCGGATCTGTTCGTGGCGGCCCTCGAAAATGAAGGGGTCGAACGAATCTTCGGCATTCCGGGCGAAGAAAATCTCGACATCGTCGAATCCATCCGCCGCTCGTCGATCCAGCTGATCCTGACGCGCCACGAGCAGGCGGCGGCCTTCATGGCCGCCACCTATGGCAGGCTCACCGGCAAGCCGGGTGTGTGCATCACCACGCTTGGCCCCGGCGCGCTCAATCTGACCACCGGCTCTGCCTATGCGCTGCTCGGCGCGATGCCGATGATCATGATCACCGGCCAGAAGGGCATCCTGTCGTCCCGGCAGGCGCGCTTCCAGATCGTCGACATCGTCGCGGCGATGAAGCCGCTGACCAAGCTGTCGCGCCAGATCGTCTCGCCTAGGATGATCCCGTCGCTGGTGCGCGAAGCCTTCCGCGTCGCCCAGGAAGAGCGCCCCGGCCCCGTGCACCTCGAACTGCCGGAAGACATTGCGGCGGCGGAATGCGAGCCGATCGCGCTGGTGCCGACACATCCGGTCGAATTGCCCCTGGCCAGCGCTGGCGCGCTCGATCGCGCCGCCCGCATGATCATCGAGGCCAAGCGTCCGCTGCTGATGTTCGGCGCCGCGGCGTCGCGCCCGCGGGTGACTCCCGATGTCGCCCAGTTCGTGCTGCGAACGCAGATTCCCTATTTTACCACGCAGATGGGCAAGGGCACGGTGCCCGGCGGCACCGAACTCTACATGGGAACGGCGGCTCTTTCGGAACGCGACTACGTGCACGAGGCCATCGAACAGGCCGATCTGATCATCACCATCGGCCACGACACGGTCGAGAAGCCGCCCTTCATCATGGGGGCGAAGGGGCCGAAGGTCATTCATGTCGGCTACCAGACGGCTGATGTCGAGCAGGTCTATTTCCCGCAAGCCGAGATCGTCGGCGACCTCGGCCCGTCGCTGGCGCTGCTGGCGGACCGCGTCGAGGGCAGGATTCCCAACGCGCAGGCCCTGCTGCCGCTGCGCGAAGGCATTTTGAGCCGCATCGCCGCCCGCGCCACCGAAGACCGTTTCACGCCGCAGCGCATCGTACATGACGTGCGCGCCGTGATGCCGGCGGATGGGATCCTCGCGCTGGACAACGGCATGTACAAGATCTGGTTCGCGCGCAACTACCGCACGCGCATGGCCAACACGCTGCTGCTCGACAATGCGCTGGCCACCATGGGTGCCGGCCTGCCGTCGGCGATGATGACGGCACTGCTCTATCCCCGACGCCGTGTCATGGCCATTTGCGGCGACGGCGGTTTCATGATGAACAGCCAGGAACTGGAGACTGCTGTCCGGCTCAAGCTCAATCTCGTCATCCTGCTGCTGGAAGACCACGCTTATGGCATGATACGCTGGAAGCAGGCTGTCGACGAATTCCCGGATTTCGGCATGACCTTCGGCAATCCCGACTTCGTCAAATACGCCGAAGCCTATGGCGCCAGGGGCACCAGGGTTGGCGCGATAGCCGACCTGCAACCGGCGTTGGAACAGGCCTTCGCCGGCGGCGGCGTGCATCTCGTCGTGGTGCCCATCGACTATTCCGAAAACACCAGGGTGCTCGTCGACGAATTGCGAGAGCGACTGCCGGCGCCAAAGGCACCCTGACGGCAGCGGCAAAGCCGCCGTCAGGATCGGTTGATGCCTACAGCTTGCAGTAAGGCGTTACCGGCGCGATCGTGCCGAAATCCTTGACGATCTCGTAGCCGATGCCGTCCGCCGCCGCCTTGCCGACATAGGAATGGCAGAGTGTGTGGTTGTTGCTGGCATCGACCCGGATCTTGCCTTGTGGCGCATCGAACTCGATCGTCGGCAGCGCCTTGAGCACATCGTCGTCCTTCAGCGAGCCGGCCTTCTCCGCCGCCAGCGCGTAGAGATGCAGGCCGTTATAGCCGGCCTCGCCGATGCCATTGACCATCTTCTCCTGGCCGAATTTTTCGCGGAAGTTCGCGATGAACTTCTTGTTGACCGGGTTGTCGAGCGCCATCCAGTAGGGCTGCGGCGCGTAGGTGCCGGCGGCGACGCCAGGCGGCAGCGCGTCCTTGTTGAAGACCTCGTCGAGCGGTGCGATCAGAGGCTGCTTGATGTCGAAGCTGCGATACTGCTTGAGCTGCGTGACGGCGTCGTTGCCGACCACCATCGACCACACGACGTCGGGCTTCAGCGACTTGATCTTCTGGAAGGCCGGGCCGAAATCCGTGGTGCCGAACGGATAATAGTCGGCGCCGACAATCTTGCCGCCGGCCTTTTCATAGGCGGCTGTGATCGCCTCGGTCATTTTCTGCGGCCAGGCATAGTCGGACGCCATGATGTAGATGGTCTTGCCGAGGTTTTCGGCCACCCACGGCATCATCGGGTCTACCTGCTGCATCGGGATAGGTCCGGTGGCGACGAAGTAGCGATTGCATTCGCCGCCCTCGAAATTGGTCGGGTAGAAGAACAGCTTCTTGGCCTTCGAGGTGACGGAAAGCGTGGCGCTGCGCTCGGGCGAAATGATCGTTCCCATGATCACGTCGACCTTGTCCTCGTTGAGGAGCTTGCGGGCCTTGTCGATGGAGCCCTTGGTCGTGGTCTGGTTGTCCTCGATGAAGAGCTCCACCTGGCGCCCGCCAATGCCGTTGGCGGCGTTGAGTTCGGCGGCGGCGAGCTTGTAGCAGTTGAGCAGCGTCTCGCCGAGGATCGCCTGCAGCCCGGTGATCGGGATCGACAGCCCGACCTTGACCGTGTCTGCGGCGCGCAGGATTCCCGGCGCGCCGACCATTGCGAAGGCGGCCGCGGCGCCGCCGGATTTCAGAACAGTTCTTCTGTTTATCATTGTTGTGTTCCCTTCCAGTCCAGGCGCGCCCCATGCACGCCTTACAAAGCCAAGAGGTCCTTCAGCAGGGTCTCGTCGGCGAATGCTTCCGGCGTGCCCTCATGCACGATCCTGCCCTTCTCCATCACCAGGCAGCGGTCCGCCGCCTTGAGGACGAGATCGAGATTCTGCTCGACCAGGACGATGGCGATGCCGCGCTCGCGCGCGATGCGCGGCACCAGCTCGGCGATCGACTGCACGATGTTCGGCTGGATGCCTTCCGAAGGCTCGTCGAGCAGCAGCACCGACGGCAGGCCGCACAGCGCGCGGCCTATCGCCAGCATCTGCTGCTGGCCCCCCGAGAGCGTACCGGCGGTCTGCGCCTCGCGCTCGCGAAGGATGGGAAAATAGCCAAAGATGTCGGCTGGAATGTCGCCGTCGCCACGATCCTTGGCGGCGCGCGTGCCGACTTCCAGGTTCTGCCGCACCGTCAGCTGG
This sequence comes from Mesorhizobium sp. B2-7-3, assembly GCF_006440715.1. Classification (NCBI taxonomy): domain Bacteria; kingdom Pseudomonadati; phylum Pseudomonadota; class Alphaproteobacteria; order Hyphomicrobiales; family Phyllobacteriaceae; genus Mesorhizobium; species Mesorhizobium sp. B2-7-3. The sequence continues at coordinate 286,420 of NZ_VFTY01000006.1, read as the reverse complement.
TTGAAGATACCGCGGCCCTGCGGCACATGGGCGATGCCCGCCCGCGCGCGGCGGAAGGCCGGGGCGTTGGTGAGATCCTGGTCGCCGAGAACCACCGCACCGCCGCTCGCCTTCACGCCGCCAGCGATGACGCGCAGCAGCGTTGTCTTGCCGGCGCCGTTGCGACCAAGCAGGCCGATGACCTCGCCTGATGCCACGCTGATGTCGATGCCGTTCAGCACCGGGAGCAGGCCATAGCCGGCCGAAACGGCAAGTGTCCGCAGCATGGTCAGCGCCTCCCCAGATAGACGTCGCGGACCATCTCGTCGGCCTCGATGTCGTGGAAGGGACCGCTGCGAAGCCGGCGACCCTGGTGCAGCACCAGCGTTTCGCAATTCAGCGCCCGCACGAAGCGTATGTCGTGCTCGACGGCGACGATCGAGAACTCGCCCTTCAGCCGCAGCAGCATTTCGGCCGTCGCCAGCGTCTCCTGCGGCGTCATGCCGGCGGTTGGCTCGTCGAGCAAAAGCAGCCGTGGCTCGATGGCCAGCGCCATGCCGATCTCCAGCCATTGCTTCTGGCCGTGCGCCAGTTCGCCGGCCAATGTGGCGGCACGATTGGTCAGCGCGACCAGTTCCATCAATTCACCGATTGGCCGCGCCGGGGAGGGGGCACCCCATCGTGCGACCTTGAGGTTGTCCTCAACCGAGAGGCTCGGGAAGACCGACGGGATCTGGAACTTGCGGGCAATGCCGAGCCGGGCGATGCGATGCAGCGGCAGGCCGGCAATGTCGCGGCCGAGGAAATGGACGCTGCCGCTGGTCGGGCGCAACGTGCCGGTCAGCACGTTGAGGAAGGTACTCTTGCCGGCGCCGTTCGGGCCGATGATGCAGCAGAGCGCCTTGTCGCGGACCGTCAGGTTCAATCCTTCGAGGGCCTGCAACCCTCCGAAGCGGATGCCGACATTTTCGGCTTGGAGCAGGACGTCGCTCATCAGGCCTGGCTCCTGCCTTTGAACAGGCTCTTCAGCCGCGCATAGATCGACAGGATGCCGTCCGGCAGGACAAAGACGATGATGACGAAGACGCAGCCCAGCAGCAGCGGCCACAGGCTCGGATTGAAGCTGCTGATCGTCTGCTGTGCGCGCTGGATGAAGATTGCGCCCAGCACTGGGCCAAGCAGCGTGCCGCGCCCGCCGACCGCCACCCAGACAATGACCTCCGTCGACAGAAGCAGTCCGGACAGATCGGGGGCAACCAGCCCGGCCATGCAGACATAGAGCGCGCCAGCAAGCCCGGCGATGGCTGCCGAAAGGATGAAGGTGACGAGCAGCCGTAACGGCGCATTGTGGCCGAGTGCCGCCGCCCGGACCTCATTGTCCTGGATGGCGGTCAGCACCGTGCCCCAGCGGCCACGGCCGATCGACCACAGTGTCAGCACGGCCACCGCCACGATGGCCGCGACGAAGATATAGCTCGACAGGTCCTGGCTGAGATCGACATGCCGGCCGCCAAGATCGAATTCGATCGGCGGGATCCCGATCAGGCCGCTATCGCCGCCGGTGACCGAACTCCAGGAGATGGCCGCCTGCTGGCAGATGACGCCCATGGCCAGCGTGACGATGGTGAAGTAGCTGCCGCGGATGCCGCCGAAGAACAGGAAGTAACCGATGATGGCGGCGACGAAGGCAGCCCCCGCAATGGCGCCCACGATGCCGAGCAGGCTGCCGAAAGGAATCGCGTCATTGAGCGTGACCAATGCCATGATGTAGCCGCCGATGCCAAAGAAGGCGGCGTGGCCGAAACACAGGATTCCGGTGCGGCCCCAGAAGAAGTCGAGGCTCGCCGCGAACAGGCCGAAGATCAGCGCGTCGCGGATCACCGTCAGTTGGTAGCCGTCGGCGAAGAAGGGATAGGCGATGGCAAGCGCCACGCAGACGGCGAAGATCAGCAGCCAGTTGCGGTCCCGGGCGATCATCGCGACGCCCCGTTGAACAGGCCGTTGGGCCGCACCCGCACGGCGACGATGGCCGCCAGCAGCACAATGGCCTGCGCCAGCGATGGCGAGATCTGGTAGTTGAGGATGCTGGTCAGCCCGCCGACGAAGACGCTGCCGGCGACGAGGCCGCCAATCGAGCCGACCCCGCCGACGATGACGACGAAGAAGGCGTTGGCGAGATAGTTCACCCCCATCTGCGGCAGCACGATCGCCAGGGGCGCGACCAGTCCCCCAGCCAGCCCCGCGATTGCCGCGCCGAAGGTGAAGGCGATGGCGTAGGTGCGGCGCGTGTTGATGCCGACGCCCTCCGCCATTTCGCGGTTCTGGATGACGGTGCGGATGTCGAGGCCGAAGGATGTGCGGCTGATCAGCAGGATGACGCCGAGCAAGGTCACCATGGCGATGCCGATCAGGATCAGCCGATAGGCCGGATAGACGGTGAAGAAGAGGTCGAGCGTGCCCTCGACCGGCGGCGTCACCGGCTTGGCGCCGAGGCCAAAGGTCAATTCCAGCCCTTGCTGCAGGATGAGGCTGACGCCCCAGGTGGCAAGCACCGTCGACACCGGCCGCGAATAGAGGTGGCGAATGACGGCGAATTCCAGGATGCAGCCGACCACGGCGCCGGCGATCGGCGCCGCAGCCAGGCCCAGCCAGAACGAGCCGCCCATACTCTGGATGAAGTATACCGCGAAGGCGCCGACGGTCACAAACTCGCCATGCGCCAGATTGGTCACGTTCATCAGGCCGAAGCTGATGGCGAGCCCGAGCCCGACCAGCATCAGGATGCTGATCAGCGTCAGCGCATTGAGCAATGTCGTGATGGCGAAATCCATCGCTTCAGGCCGCGCTGGCGAGGCGTTGGCGCAAGCCCGCGAGCAGGCCTTCAGCGGCATCGATCACCGCCGCCTGATGCGGCTGCAGGTCCTGCCCCGCCCACTCGTCGATATGGTCCGACAGCGGGTCGACCACCTCGGTGCGGTGATTGGCCAGCGTCTCGATGACGGCGTGGCCGCAGAATGGCACATAGCCCTCGGAATAGCCGCCTTCATGGCTCATCATCAGCCGTCCGTTCGAGACTTCGGCCGCAAACGCCACCATGCGCGCGGCAAGGCGGCGAAAACATTCGCTGTTGAGCATCATGCGGCCGAGCGGATCGAAGCCGGACGCGTCGAAACCGGAAGCGACGATGACGAGGTCGGGCTTGAACGCGCGCAAGGCAGGACCGATGACGCGGTCGAACGTGGCTTCATAGGCGCCTGTGCCGCTGCCGGCCGGCAGCGGGACGTTGATGTTATAGCCTTCGCCGGGTCCCTTGCCGTTGTCGACGAGCGCGCCGCGTCCGGTCGGGTATAGATTGTCCTGATGGAGCGAAATCGTCAGCACCGACGGATCGGAATAAAACACCGTTTCGGTGCCATTGCCGTGATGCACGTCCCAGTCCACCACGGCGGCACGGCCGAGCAGGCCCTCGTGCTGCAGCCGCCGCACGGCGACGCCGATGTTGGAGAACAGGCAATTGCCCATGGCCTGGTCGGGTTCGGCGTGGTGCCCGGGCGGCCGCGCCAGCGCATAGGCGTTGTCGACGCGGCCGGTCAGCACCGCACGCATCGCGGCATAGGTGGTGCCGGCGGACAACAGCGCGATGTCGAAACTGTTGAGGCCGATCGGTGCCTGAGGCCCGGCGAAACCGGATCCGCCTTCGCTCAGCATCCTGATATCATCGACGTGGCGTTGCGTGTGGACGCGCAGCAGGTCTTCCACCGTTACCGGTTCGGCAATGATCGGAACCAAATGGCGTGCCAGGCCACTGACCTGGATGAGATTGTTGAGCCGTCGTTTGGATCCAGGCGATTCCAGGTGGCGTCCGGGTTCCACGAAACGGCCGGGAGGCATCATGTCGGCGCTGGAGCCGGTATCATGCCACATCAGCTGTTCGTGAAAAACGTAGCCTGTCGCCATCCGCGGCATCCTCTAAAAACCAGACGCTAGCAGGCTAACAATCGCCCGGCCCGACCCTAAAGAGGGGCCATGTCAGTCATCTATGCCCCTCCTTTCGGAGGGGTGCGGAGGTTTGCGGCGACCTGCGCGGCGCGCACTGCCTGGACGCGGTTCGATACCGAGAGCTTGCCGAAGATGTTTTTCAAATGCCACTTCACCGTCGTTTCGCTTACCGACAGTGCAACGGCGATATCGCGATTTGACATGCCTTCCGACAGAAAGTGCAGCAGCTCGGACTCGCGCTGGGTGAGCTGTTCTTTCTCGACCGTCGGGGCGGCTGTTTTGCGCGTCGTCACGGGCATCGTCTGCGCGGCATCGATGATGCGCGTCGCATAGGCCGACAGTGACGGGTCGGCCTTTGCCTGGGCCGCCCGGAGCCGCATCAAACCCTCGACGACAGACTTGCCTTCGTCGACGAAGGAGCGGATGAAGCCCGAGGGTTGCGCAAGGCGCAATGCTTCGTGCAGATGGCGGTCTGCTTCCCGCTGGTCATGGCCGGCGCTCTTGGCGCGCAGGATCAGCGCCAGTATGTGCCGGCGCATGCGCCCGCTGCTTTTCGTTCGCTCCAGCAGCGCGTCGAAAATCGCCGCCGCCGCCGCGTAGGATTTTTCCGCCGTAAGCAGCCGGCCTTCGGCGAAGAACTCGAATTCATTGGCGACGGTAGAGGCGGTTTCAGCGCTTTCGCGGCGATGCTCGTCGAGCAGCGCGCGGGCTTCCGGGGTGCGGTTCTGGTCAAGAAGCAGCCGGATGCGATCGTGCACCAGCACCGAAGCGAGGCGGCGGTAGACGGAGCCGCGCACGCGCTGGTAGACGCGCTCCAGCATGTCGAGGGCGGCTTGGCCGCGACCGGTCAGCTGCAGCACCCGGGCATAGGTCGGCACGCTGGCCAGGGGATAGACAATGACCGCTGCGCCCTCGATCAGCGGCCCGAGATTCTCGACCAGCGCCAGTGCTTCGCCGGATGCGTTGGTCTCATAGGCGAGTTCGGCAAGCAGCGTTCCGGCGAGGGCCTCGGCATAGGAGTTGGCGCCGATCCGCGTCCTGGCCTCGATGATCGCGTTGCGCAGCAGCCGTTCGGCCGCGGGCAGGCGGCCGGCCGACCGCTCGATGACGGCCATGTAGCAGTTGGCGATGGTGACGCCGAGCAGGCTGCCGCTTCGCTCATGGGCCTTGCGCGCCGCATCCACAGCAGCGCGTGCCCCCTCAAGGTCGCCCAGCGCGTATAGATTGTAGCCGATGACGTTTGCCGTCGCGCCTTCCATGAACCACGCATCGGGGGCTATGATGCGCAGGGCCGCCAGTGCGGTGTCGCGCGCGTCCTCGAACTGTTCCAGCGTGCTGTGCACGGCCGCTGCAAGGACCTCGAGTTCCGCCTCGATGGTCGTGCCGGTCAGCGTGCCCGGGTCCTTGCTATCGGTCGGCCCGGTTTCGACGAGCTGGCGCGCATTGGCGAGGGTCTGCTGGGCAATCTCGGGCTGGCTGCTGTGCACCGCAAGCCACAGCACGACGAGTTGCAGCCGGATGCGCTGGTCTATCAGTTTCCTTGGCAGCAGCGCCAGCAGCTGGCGCACATAGAGAAGCTGGCATTGGGCGATGAGTTCGAGCGCGTTGTTCTCGATGAACACCGCGGCGCGGGCTTCGTCGCCGGCGGCGAGCGCATGGCCGATGGCCTCGGTCAGCATCTTGCGTTCGCCGAACCATTCCGAAGCCGCCAGGTGCAGCGGTGCGATCATCTCCGGCTCGCGCCGTTCCATTTCACGGCTGAGGAAGTCGTGGAAAAGGTGATGATAGCGGAACCAGCGCCGTTCCTCGTCGAGCGGCACCAGGAACAGGTTGCGGGTCTCGATCTCGGTGATGGCAACCTCGGCGTCCGCCGCCCGCATCACCGCCCGGCAGGCCTCGGCGCTGAAGCGCTCGAAAATCGAGGAATAGAGCAGGAACTTCGCCAGCGCCGGCGGCAGTTCCAGGAACACTTCTCCCATCAGGAAGTCGGCGACGTTGCGGTTGGCGCCGGTGAAATTGCCGATGACTGTTTCGGGCGCATGGGCCGCACCAAGCGACAGCGAGGCGAGCTGCAGGCCGGCGGCCCAGCCTTCGGTGCGCGAGCACAGTGTTTCCACCGTGCCGCTGCTGACAGAGAGGCCAAGCTTGTCGTTGAAGAAGGCTTCGGCTTCCGACGAGGCGAAACGCAGATCGTCCGGGCCGATTTCAAAGATATCGCCGAGCACCCTGAGCTTGCCGAGCTGCAGCTCGGGCAGGTTGCGCGAACCGATGACGAAGACGACGTTGGTTGGTGCCTGCCGGGTCAGCCGTTCCATGAACCGCTTCACCGCCGGTGCATCGATGGCGTGATAGTCGTCGAAGAACAGGGTGATGTCGGCGTGGCGTGCCGCCAAACCCGACACGAGTGCCGCAAGCACCACGTCGAGTTGCGGGATGGGGCTCGACTGGAAGGCGAGGTCGAGCTCGGCCGGGTTCTGGACGAGATGGCGCAACGCCCCCACCAGATGCGACAGGAAGGCGCCTTCGTCATTGTCCGTCGCCTCGCACGACAGCCAGGCCGTCAGCCGGCCGTGGCGCGCGACCTCGGCCGCCCATTGCGCCATTGTCGTCGATTTGCCGAAGCCAGCGGGCGCGGCGAACAGCACGATGCGCGTGTCGACATGCCGCTCCAGCCTCGACAAGATGCTCTCGCGCCGTACCCACCGGCGATGGTGAGGCGATGCCAGGCTGGCGGGTTGCGACGACGGTCTCATCTGGCGCCGGGCACCCATTCCGTTTCGATCAGCGGAATTTGCGGCGCGCAATCGCGCGGCAGGGTGCCCTTGATCCTGGGATCATCGGTGATTTCGAAACCGGTTGCATAGGGTTCAAATCCGCAAGCCCTGTAAAAACCGATGACGCTGTGATGATCGAAGCTGCTGGTGTGCAGCCAGATGCGGATGGGGCCTAGGCGCCATGCCTGGTCGAGCGCGCCTGCCATCAGCCGTTTGCCGAAGCCTTGGCCAGTCAAGGAGGGAAACAGGCCGAAATAGGTAATCTCGATCTCGTTGCTGCCGGCGATCGAGAATTCGACCATGCCGACATGCCGCCCACTCTCATCATGGCCGTAGTACAGATGTTGACGTCGGTCGGCGAAATGCGCCGCGATGTCGGCGTCCGACATTTCGGCGGCGCGGTCCCAGAGCCAGGGAGCGCCGATCTCGAGGAAGACTGCGCGGTAGACGGCGGGATCGGGCTTGGTGACGCGGATCATCGCCAGCGGATGCGCGAGACCGGGCACCGGGGCACGCGCCTCCATCCACGTCACCGCATTGATGATCTTGCCTGCCGGCACGCGCCGGTAGCCCGGGACGAGATCGGTGGTTTCATCCGGCAATGAGCCTTCAGTGACTTGCATCTGTCCTCGGTCTTCCGCCGCGCAGCCTAGCCGGCATGTCAAGAAGCTGATGCCAACTCTGCGGCCGCCTGCCAAGTGGCTCCAGAGGTGGGCCATGATTTTGATCCGCCTGTCGCCTTGCCTTTTCGAAGAATGGCATATGAGATATGATACACCATCCATAGAGAAGCGGAATATCATGCCTGAACGAATTGCGGACGAGGCCATCTTGCGGGCGGTCGACGAGGGCTTTGACCGCCAGCTCGCCTTCCTGGCGGACCTCGTACGCTTTCCCTCGCAGCGCGGTGAGGAACACGCCGCGCAATCCTTCATGGCGGCTGCTTATGAAGCCAATGGCTATGCGGTCGATATGTGGCGTGTCGATGTCGATGCGATCCGCGACCTGCCTGGATTCTCGCCCGTAGCGGTTTCCTACGATGACGCGTTCAACGTCGTCGCCACCCACACGCCGAAAAACGTCACCGGTCGCTCGCTGATCCTCAACGGCCATATCGATGTGGTACCGACCGGACCGCTCGACCGCTGGGTGCGAGATCCCTACGATCCGGCGATCGAGGATGGCTGGATGCATGGCCGTGGCGCCGGCGACATGAAGGCGGGCCTGTCGGCCTGTCTCTATGCGTTGGCCGCCTTGCGCGGCCTCGGCTATCAGCCTGCGGCGAAAGTGTTCCTGCAGTCGGTGGTCGAGGAGGAGTGCACCGGCAATGGTGCGCTCGCTTGCCTGCAGCGCGGTTATCGCGCCGACGCCGCCTTCATTCCCGAACCGCTGGAACCAAGATTAATGCGGGCGCAGGTTGGGCCGATCTGGTTCAAGGTCGAGGTCGACGGCGATCCGCAGCACGCGTCGGGCGCCTTTTCCGCCGGCGCCAATGCCATCGAGAAGGCGTTTCTCATCATCCAGGCGCTGAAGCAACTCGAAATCGTCTGGAATGCCAGAAAGGTTGACGACAGGCATTTCTGTAATCACCCGCACCCGATCCGATTCAACCTCGGCAAGATCCAAGGCGGCGAATGGACATCGAGCGTTCCCGCCCGCTGCGTCTTCGAGATGCGGGTCGCGACCTATCCCGGCCAGAAGCTCGAGGACGCCAGGGCCGAACTCGAGGCCTGCATCGCCGATGCCGCCCGCGCCGATCCGTTCCTCGCCAATCGCCCGCCCAGGATGACCTATAACGGCTTCATGGCCGAGGGCTATGTGCTGGAAGGCGCCGACGAGATGGAAGCCGTGCTGCGCCGCAGCCACACCGCCGTGTGGGGTGAGCCGTTGACGGAACATGTCACCTCGGCCACCACCGATGCGCGCTTCTTCGGCCTTTATGCCGACACGCCGGCAATCGTCTACGGCCCGATCTGCCGCATGCCGCATGGCTATGACGAGGCTGTCGATCTCGATTCCGTGCGCAAGGTCACCCAGACCATTGCGCTCTTCATCGCCGACTGGTGCGGCCTCGAACCCATCGATGCCGAGATCAGGCCATGAACGCGGCCGTATCGGATGCTTTCGGCGAGACGCTCGCGGACGATGCGCCCGATGTCTCGATCGCCGAGGCGCTTGCCCTGTTGCGTCGGCACTATGGGCTCACTGGCAGCGCGCGCACGCTGCCAGGCGAACGCGACCACAATTTTCACATCCAGACGGAAGGCGAGGGCGAATTTGTCCTGAAGGTCTCGCATCCGGCGGAAGAGGCTGATTTCACCGATTTCCAGAACAAGGCGCTCGACCACATACTGATCGTCGACCCGGCTTTGCCGGTTCCCTCGGTGCGCAAGAGCCTTGAAGGCGAAGCGCAGTTCATGGTCGACCTCGGCGGATCGGTGCCGCGCATCGTGCGGCTCGTCACCTATCTGCCGGGCCAGCTGCTTTCGCGCTCGCCCACCTCATCGGCACAGGATCGCAATCTCGGCATCTTCCTCGCCCGGCTTGGCCGGGCGCTGCGCGGCTTCTTCCATCCGGCCGCCGGCAGCGACCTTTTGTGGGACATCCGCAAGGTCGCCAAGACGCGGCCCATGCTGGCGCATATCGTCGATGCCGGCCACCGCGCCATGGTCGAGCGCGCCATCGACGCCTACGAGGAGCACGCGGCGCCGGTTATTCCCGGACTGCGCGCCCAGATCGTCCACAACGACATGAACTCCTACAATGTGGTGATGGACGCTTCGCGACCGGAAATGGTCAACGGCATCCTCGATTTCGGCGACATGATCCATTCGCCGCTGATCTGCGATCTCGCCATCGGGGCCGTCTATCGCTGGCCGGCCGAAGGTCATCCGCTGGCGCCCGCCGCGCGCTTCGTCGCCGGCTATCAGTCCGTGCAGCCGCTCGAGATCGAAGAACTTGGCATCCTCTTTCACCTCATTCGTGCCCGCCTCGCACTCATCGCCAACATCGCCAGCTGGCAGGCCGAGCGTTTTCCAGCCAAGCGCGACTATGTCCTGCGCCTCATCACCGAGGTCTGGGCCTCGCTTGAGCGGCTGGACGGACTGTCGTCCGCGGACGCCCGCCGCTATTTTCTCGACCATTCCAAGCCGGAGTAGATGCCGTGTCCCTGTCCTCGCCACATCCTGCAAATGTCGATTCGGCGGCATCCGAGCAAGCGCTGCTCGAACGTCGCGCCAGATTGCTCGGGCCGACCTATCGCGCCTTCTACCGCAGCCCGATCCATCTGGTGCGTGGCAGCGGTGTCTGGCTCTACGATGCCCAAGGCCGAAAATACCTCGACGCCTATAACAACGTCGCCTCCGTCGGACACTGCCACCCGCGCGTCGTAGAGGCGCTGTCTGGGCAGGCCGCCACGCTCAACACGCACACGCGCTATCTCAGCGAGATCATCCTCGACTACGCGGAAAGGCTGCTCGGCACGCTTCCCTCCCATCTCGGCCATGCCATGTTCACCTGCACCGGCAGCGAGGCCAACGATCTCGCCATCCGCATCGCCCAGCACTCGACCGGCAACACCGGCGTGATCATCACCGACTTCGCCTACCACGGCGCGACCATCGCGACAGCACAGCTGTCGCCGGCTGCGGTCGGGGCAGCGGGCGTGCCCGCCCGGCATCGGGCCGTGGCAGCGCCGGACACGTTCCGCGACGGCGGCCGCGCCGCGCATGATTTCGCCAGAAATGTCGCCGCTGCCATCGAGGATATGCGCGCGCAAAACATCCGCCCGGCGGCGCTGCTGCTTGATTCCGCCTTTTCCAGCGACGGCATTTTCTTCCCCGAGGCTTCCGTCATGCGCGAGGCGGCCGATCATGTCAGGAAGGCCGGCGGCATCGTCATCGCCGACGAGGTCCAGTCCGGTTTCGGCCGGCTCGGCCAGGGCATGTGGGGCTTCGGCAACTATGGCCTCGCGCCTGACATCGTCACCATGGGCAAGCCGATCGGCGACGGGCATCCCATGGGCGCGGTGATCGCGCGGCCGCAGCTGGTGAGCTCGTTCGGTTCGAACACCGGCTACTTCAACACTTTCGGCGGCAATCCGGTCGCCGCCGCGGTCGGCATCGCCGTGCTCGATGTGATCGAGGGCGAGGGGCTGATCGAGAACGCGCGGACGGTTGGCGCCTATACAGGAGAATTGCTGCGCGCCTTGCAGAGCCGGCACGGCATGGTCGCCGATGTCAGGCACAACGGCCTCTATTTCGGCGTCGAGCTGATGGCGGAGGATGAGGCCACTGCTGCTGCCAAGACTTCATCCGTCGTTGAAGCCATGCGCGAGGACGGCGTGCTGATCTCGTCGTGCGGTCCACGCGGCAATGTGCTGAAGATCAGGCCGCCACTGCCCTTTGCCAGGGACAATGCCGAGCAGCTGGCCGAGGCGCTCGATCGCGCACTGTCGAACTGGTGAGCTGAGCGGGCACGCATGCTGAAGCTCGAGCATCAAACCCTCAATGACCGGGCCTACGGCGCGCTCAAGCAGGAGTTGATCTCGGGCGGCTTCAGCCCGGGCCAGATACTGGTCATCCGCAAGCTTGCCGAGAGCTTTGGCATTTCGACGACGCCGATCCGCGAGGCGCTGCAAAGACTGGTCGCCGAGCGACTTCTGGAAATGCAGAACAACCGCTCGATCATCGTGCCCTTGCTCTCCGCGCCCGCCTTCTCGGAACTGACGCGCATCCGCATCGCCGTCGAGGGACTGGCAGGCGAGATGGCCACGTCACGGATGACTGAAAGCGGGCTGGCCGACATCCAAGCCGCGCTCGCCGACATGCAGCGGGCCATCGAGGCGCAGGACGCCACGGCCTATCTGGCCCTGAACGAAGCCTTCCATTTTGCTATTTATGAGCACGCCGGCGCGCCGATCCTCTTGAACATGATCCGCGATCTCTGGGGGCGAGTCGGACCCTATCTCAAGCTCCTGATGCGGGCCGATCGCTACATTCCGCAATCCAATGACGCACACCGCGGGATCGTCGCCGCGCTGGAACAGCGCAACGGCCCGGCCGTTCGGGCTTCCCTTGAAGAGGATATCTCCGTGGCGGCCGCGGTCCTCTGCGACAATCTCCACATGGCGCACTGATCGCGGGCAGGCTCGGTCAGCCTATGCCGTCTCGTCCATCCGGTCGCGCAGGATGCTCCAGCCGAGCAGCATGTTGGGCGCGTGCCGCAGCAGGGCATGGAACGGAATTGGCGCCGGCGGTGCGAAGGGCAGCGGCAAATCACGCGCTTCGGTTCCAGCGGCCCAGTCGGCCAGCACCTTGCCCATCGCCGTGGTCATGGCAATGCCGCGTCCATTGCAGGCGCGACCGGCGATCAGCCCCGGTCCGAGGTCCAGGAGATGCGGCAGGAAATCCGGTTCGACCGCCGCCATCCCCGACCAGCTGTAGGCAAGGGGGGGCAAATCAGGCAGGTCGAGGCGCCGGCCGAGCCGTCGCCAGATTGTTTGCGGCACGCGCGTATCGGCGCCGGCGCCAAGAATATGCATGCCGCCGCTGATCAGCCGGTTGTCGGCGTCGAAGCGAAAGGTGAAGAGGTTGCGCCTGGTGTCGCCGACGCCTTGTCCGCCAGGCAGCAGACGCGTTCGGATTTCATGCGGCAGGGGCGCGGCCGCAATCTGGAAGACCTTCAGCGGAATATAGGTTCGCCGCAGCAACGGATCGAGCGACCCGCCATAAGCGTTGGTAGCGATCAGCACCTTGGCCGCGCGTACCAGGCCCAACCGTGTTTGAAGTGCCCAACCATCGGCGACGCGATCGATCGAGGTGACCGGCGTGTGCTCGAAAATCTTCGCGCCGGCCTTCTCCGCCGCATCGGCGAGCCCCCGCGCATAGGCGACCGGATTGAGCACGCCGCTGGAACGATCCATCCAGCCACCGACATAGCCGCGCGCGCCGGTCAGCGCTTCGACCTCTTGCCGATCCAGGGTGACGACAGGCCGGCCGCGCCGCGCCCATTGGTCCGCGCGGGATTTGACCTTCTCCAGGGCCGCCGGCGAGTGCGCCGGCTGGATCCATCCGTTCTGCACCGCGTCGCAGTCGATGCCGTGCCGCCGGATCAAGCCGAAGACGAGGTCGGCACTGCCGGCGGCAAAATCGATGAGCCGTTCGCCGCGCTCGGGGCCAAGATGCGCGAGGATGCCATCGGGATCCATCCTGGCGAAGTTCGGCACGACGAAACCGGCATTCCTGCCGGTCGCGCCCCAGGCGATGATCTCGGCTTCGAGAACGGTGATGGAAAGTCCTTTTCCGGCGGCGTGCAATGCGGTTGAAAGGCCAGAAAATCCGCCGCCGACAATGGCAAGGTCGACATCGAGGTTGCCACTCAGCGCAGGCCGCTTGCGGCGATCGCGGCTGATGGCATGCCAAAGCGAAGTGCCGTTCGCACTCTGCCGGACCAGGGCATTCATGAACCGGAACCGCTTTTGTCCGTGGCGATCCGCTTGCGCTTGCCGAAGCGCGTCCGCAGCGGCCTGTCGCCGAACAATCCGTTCGGCCGCATCAGCAGGATCACGCAGAGCATCACGCCGATGGCGACGATCTGCAGCGAGGCGGCGCGCGCCTGCTGCTCGGGCGGGAAGAACACGCTGGTCAGCGTGCCCGATCCGGCCCAAATCCCCCAGACCAGGACACTGCCGATGACCGCGCCGAGATTGCTGCCCGAGCCCCCGACGATCAGCATCACCCAGACCTGAAAGGTGAGGATCGGCAGGTAATTGTCCGGCGCGATGAAGCCGGTGAAATGCGCCTGCAGCGCGCCGGCCAGCGCCATGATGGCGCCGCCGACGGCAAACGCCTGGACGCGGTAGAAGCGCGCGCTCTTGCCGAGAGAAATCGCCGCCCGCTCGTCTTCGCGGAGCGCCTTCAGCACACGGCCCCACGGACTGCGCGACAGGTGCTCCAAGGCGAGATAGGCAATCAGCGTCACAGCACAGACGACGGCGAGGTTCGACAGGTTGAACAGCAGCGGCGTCTCCGCCAGGCCGCCGAAGGGGCGCGGGATGAAGCCGATGCCGAAAGGTCCGCCGGTCAGTTTCTGCGCGTTGAGCGCGACCAATTGCACGACGACGGCCACGCCGAAGGTGGTGATCGCCAGATAGTCGGATCTAAGACGCAACGTCGCCATGCCGGTAAGCGCGGCCGCAATGCCGCCAACGATCATGGCACCCACCCAGCCGGCGAGGATGGGCAGGCCAAAGCCGCCGAGCCGCGCGGGATCGTCCGGTGTCGTCAGCAGCGCCGAGGTGTAGGCGCCGATGGCGACGAAGCCCGCCAGGCCGACATTGAACAGGCCGGTCAAGCCCCATTGCAGGTTGAGCCCCAGCGTGACCAGTGAGAAGATCAGCGCCGTGGTCAGGAAGAAGGCGCCGTATCCGACCAGATCGATCATCTTTCCCGAACTCCGAAAAGGCCGATCGGCCGCACGAACAGCACAGCCATCAGGATGATGAAGGAAACGGCGGCGCGCCATTCGGCGCCGATCAGCTGCACCGCGCCGGCTTCGGCGAGACCGATGATCAGGCCGCCGAGCACCGCGCCCGGGATGCTGCCGATGCCGCCGAGGATGGCGGCGGCGAACATCGGCAGCAGCATGTCGAAGCCCATGAACGGGCGGATCTGCACCAGGATGCCGATCATCACGCCAGCCACGCAGGCGAGCGCGCCGCCGATGATCCACGTCACCCGCACCACGCTGGCAACGTCGATCCCGACGACGCGGGCCAGTGCCGCGTTCTGGCTCAAGGCCTGCATGGCGCGGCCAGTCTGCGTGCGCGTCATCAACAGATGCACGCCGAGCACGAGTATGGCGGTCAACACGAGCAATGCGATCTGGTCGGGCGTGATGCGGATGCCGAAGCCGACCGGCATGGCGATCTGGATCGCCCGGCTGAAATAGGTCGGCCGTGAGGTGAAGGTGAATTCGAGCAGGCTGCGTAGCGCCATCGAGGCGCCGAAGCTCGCCATCACCACGATGATCGCCTGGCCCTGCGAGCGCAGCCGCGAAAACAGGATCTTGTCGAGCAGCAGTGCGAGCAAGGCGGTGAATGCCATGCCGACGATCAGGGCAACAAGAAGCGGCCAGCCGAAGGATAGCGGCCCGATCGGTGCCACCTTGCCGAACATCGCACCGATGGCACTGACCACGGCCAGCGTCGCATAGGTGCCCCAGGCCATGAAGTCGCCATGGGCGAAGTTGGAGAAACGCAGGATCGAATAGGTGAGCGTCACGCCGATGGCGCCGAGGCCGATCATCGAGCCGGTCAGCAATCCGTCGACGATGAATTGCAGGCTCATGCCGCGCCTCCCTTACCTACGTGAGAAGGGCGCTGGCCAAGATAGAGTTCGGCGACGACAGGGTCGTTCCACAATTCGGAGGCTATGCCTTCGTGCCGGTCCTTGCCTTCGGCCAGCACATAGGCGCGGTCGCCGATGGCAAGCGCTGCCTTGGCATTCTGCTCGACCAAAAGGATGGTGACTCCGGACTTGCGGATGCCGGCCAGCATCTCGAATACCATCGCGACGAACTTCGGCGACAGGCCGGCGGACGGCTCGTCCAGCACCAGCACCTTGGGATGGACGATCAGCGCCCGCGCCACGGCAAGCATCTGCCGCTGGCCTCCCGACAGATTGCCGGCGGCGGTGCGGCGCTGGCGGACAAGGTCGGGGAAGGCTGCGTACATTTCCTCGATGCGGGCCGGGATGTCGCGCCGCTCAAGGATGCCGCAGGACACCTTGAGATTGTCCTCCACCGACATCAGCGGAAAGATGTTCTCGGTCTGCGGCACGAAGGCGAGGCCAAGCCGCACCATGGTGTGGGCGGGCGCGGCGGTGATGTCCCTGCCGTCCAGCAGCACCGTGCCGCCGGTGATCGGCACGAGGCCGGCGATCGCCTTGATGAAGCTCGACTTGCCAGCGCCGTTGGGGCCGAGCACGACGACGATCTCGCCTCTGTCGACGGTGATCGAGGCGCCGCGCACGATCGGCACGCCGGGCTCATAGCCGGCTTCGAGGTCGCGCACATCGAGGACGGTCTCGCTCATGCGGTGCCTCCGAGATAGGCCTCGATGACGCGCGGGTCGCGAGCGACCTCTTCCGCCGTGCCTTCGCTCAGCAGTTGGCCGCTCGCCATGACAAGGACACGGTGACAGAGCCGCGTCACCATGTCGATGTTGTGCTCGATCAGCAGGAAGGTGATGCCGCGCGCGTTGATGTCGCGGATGCGGTCGATGATGACTTCGAGCAGCGTCGCGTTGACGCCGGCGGCGGGTTCGTCAAGCAGGATGATCGCCGGGTCGGCCATCATGACCCGGGCAAGTTCGAGCAGCTTGCGCTGGCCGCCGGACAGCACGCGCGCCGGCTCATGGGCGAGATGGCTGAGGGTGACGAGTTCGAGCAGCTCGAGGGCTTTCGTCCGGGCGGCTTTTTCCTGTGCCGCCACCCGCCACGGCGTGAGGAAGTTAGCCAGCAGCTTTTCGCCGGCCTGACCCTGTGCCGCGAGCATGATGTTTTCGATCAGCGTCAGATTGGGCAGCGGGCGCGGGATCTGGAAGGTGCGGCCGAGCCCTCGGCCGATGCGCAAATGAGCGGCTTCGCCGGAGACGCGCGTGCCGTTGAGAAGGATGTCGCCGCTGGTCGGCAGGATGCTGCCTGCGAGCAGGTCGAACATGGTCGTCTTGCCGGCCCCGTTGGGTCCGATCAGGCCAAGGATTTCGCCCGCTTTGACATGAAACGAGACATTGTTGACGGCGACAAGGCCGCCGAACCGCCTGACGACGTTGCTTGCCGTCAGGACCGGGACACGGGTCTCCTTCCCCTGCCTTTCCGCTGCCTCGCTCATCAAACCCTCTGGCCGAAGACGGTCGTCGCCGTCTTCTGATTATGATTTGTGATCACACTTGCTTTGATCACGCTATTCGGCTTTAATCTCATCCGCAAGCCGAAAACCCGCCGAGAACGGAATTCCATGCAAAAGGCTGCCATCGAAAAAAACAACGAGGCGATCGCGGCCCAGCTCGCGCCGGTCGGCCGCGAGACGGTGCAGGATCGCGTCTATTCCGAGCTGCGTCGGGCCTTGATCGGTGGCCTGTTCGAACCAAGCCAGGTGCTGACCATCCGCGGTCTGGCCGATGCGCTGGTCACTTCGACCATGCCGGTGCGCGAGGCGCTTGGCCGGCTGATCACGGAAAAGGCGCTGGAGGCGCTGCCCAACCGTTCGGTGCGGGTACCGCCAATCACGCTGGAGCGCCTCGACGATCTCTTGCGAGCCCGTATCCTGATCGAGGGCGAGGCGATCGCGCTGGCCGCCGCCCGCATGGGGCCGCGCCAGATCTCCACCATCGAAACCATTCTCGGCGAGTGGGACGAGATGCGGGCGCTGAAACACAAGAAGGATGTCGACCGCGAAGTGACGCTCAACCAGAGCTTTCACTTCGAGATCTATCGCTCCTGCGGCTCGGCCGTGTTGATCCCGATGATCGAGAGCCTGTGGCTGCAATCAGGTCCATGCATCCGCGTCGCCATCTACGCTTTCTCGGAAGCCGGCGAGGTCGACACCGCCCAGTATCACCGCCGCATCGTCGAGGCGCTGGCCACGCAGGATGCTCGGGCGGCGCGCGAAGCACTGGTCGCCGACATCAGCCGGCCCTTCACCTTCCTGCGCAGCAAACTGCAATCCGCCGCCGCGAAAGGCCAGATATGACCTCCATCAGGATCAGCGAGCCCCGCTCCAAGCTTTCCGTCACTGCGCTGCTGCTGCCGGAAAAGGCGCCGGAGAATGCGGCCTTTCTCACAGCCTATCTCGCCACGCCACGTGTCGTCCCCGCCATTCACGCCATGTGGACGGGACCTGAGATCTCCTCTCCGGTTCCATCAGCCGATCTCGAGGGGCAGGCCTATGCCCAGCCGCTGCCGGCGGAGAACGCGACCCTGACGCCGCAGCCAGGTGACATCGTGTTGTCCTACGTGCCGCCGCGCATGTGGGGCGGCAACCCCAACGCGATCTTCGACATCGGCCTGTTCTACGGGCAGGGCGCGCGTCTGCTGTTCCCGATCGGCTGGCTGGCCGGCAGCGTCGTCGCGCAGGTGAGACCCGGGGAGCGCGATCAATTCGCGGCTGCCTGCGGCATCATCCGCCGCAACGGCGTCTGCGACATCACCTTCAGCCTGGTGGAGGCCTGAAATGGCTGACGACAGTTTCGAACTCTTCGATCTCCGCGTCGAGGCGGTCATTCCGCAGGGCAAGCCGATTTATTGCGGCGCCAGGGCCGGCGACTATTTCGAGCTCAAGGGCGAGATGCTGTCGATGCCAGCCGGGCAGGGCTTTTCGATCTATTCGATCTCGGCGGTGCTGCCGCTCCTGGCGGCGAAGCAGCGCCCGACCCACCCGAACGACTGGATGACCTCGGACGCGGAGATCGCCTGTCCCGATCCCAACTGTGCCAGCAGGCTGCGGATCGTCAGGCTGGCCAAGCGGCGATTCAGCCATGCCGAAACCACGGCCGTGCCGCTGCCGAAAGGGAATGACCTGACATGACCGCCAAGACATTCGAGCTCAGCCCGGGCTACGCGATTTCGCGCGTCATACGCGGTGGCTGGCAACTGGCCGGCGGCCATGGCGCCATCGATCGCAGTCAGGCCGTAAGCGACCTGATCGCCACCTTCGATGCCGGCATCTGGACCTATGATTGCGCCGATATCTACACCGGCGTCGAGGAATTGATCGGCGCCGCGCGCTTGCGGCTGGCCAATGAGCGTGGTCTCGATGCAGCCGCCAAAATGAAGGTGCACACCAAGCTCGTGCCCGACCTTGAACGGCTCGCTACGATCAGCCGCGACTATATCAGGGGCATCGTCGACCAGTCGCTGCGCAGGCTTAAGACCGAGCGGCTCGACCTCGTGCAGTTTCACTGGTGGGATTATGCGCAGCCGCGCTATGTCGAGGCGATGGGTTGGCTCGACGAGCTTCGGCGCGAGGGCAAGCTGCGCAATCTCGGCACCACCAATTTCGATACGCCCCGGCTTGCCGAAATTCTGTCAGCCGGCATACCGCTGGTCAGCCAGCAGCTGCAATATTCGGTGCTCGACCAGCGTCCGGCGAACAGCCTCGCGGCGCTTGCGGAGGAAAACGGCGTCAGCTTCCTCTGCTACGGTTCTGTGGCCGGCGGCTTTCTCAGCGACAAATGGCTTGGTGTCGCCGAACCCGGCACGCCGCTCGAAAACCGCTCGCTGGTCAAGTACAAGCTGATCATCGACGATTTCGGCGGCTGGGACCTGTTCCAGCAACTGCTTCGCGCGCTGAAGGCGGTGGGCGACCGCCACGCCGTCGACGTCGCCACCATCGCCAGCGCCTGGGTGCTGGAGCAGCCGCGAGTGGCCGCGGTCATCGTCGGTGCCCGCAACCAGGCGCATGCGCTGGCCAACGCCAAGATCATGGATGTCGTACTCGACGCCGATGACCGTGCGCGGATTGCAGCCGTGATAGCGAGGGGCAACGGCCTTGAGGGAGATGTCTACACGCTGGAGCGCGACCGCCACGGCCGCCACGGCTCGATCATGCACTACAATCTCAACGCGGGCCGGATATGAAGACCATGGACGACAGGTTGTTTTCGCAGGCCAGCGCCGAAGTCGTCGATCTGCATCGCTTTTTCGTCGACTGGTTCGTCGCCTCGCGCGCCGACAAGGTGGATTTCGGCCGCTTCGAAGCCGTCATGGGCGAAGGCCTGACCATGATCGCACCAGGCGGCCAGATCCTCGACCGCGATGCCGTGATCGACCATGTGCGCTCCAGCCGCGCCACTTGCGACGACGGCTTTGCCATCTCCATCGAGGACATCCGGCCCGGCTGGCAGGATGGCGACACGATCGTCGTCCTCTATGTCGAGGCGCAGCTGCGCGCGGGCAAGCACAGCCGCCGCCAGTCGAGCGCGGTCTTCACCACCCGTTCATCGGCGCCCAACGGCGTCCAATGGCGGCATCTGCATGAAACCTGGCTGCAGGTGCCGGAACACTGAGACTTTCCAGACGTCAAATCAGTTCGTGTAACTCAAGGGGAACAACAATGAGAAAGACGTTACTCCAGCTCACCACGGCACTTGCTCTCGTGACGATGGCGGGTGCCGCACAGGCCGCCGACTGCAAGATCACCATCGGTCTCGTCATGGAACTGACCGGTCCGGCCGGTGAATACGGCCAGGCCGGCGCCAAGTCGGTCGAAATGGCCTTCCGCGACATCAACCAAGCCGGCGGCGTGCGCGGTTGCGATCTCGTCACCGACACGCGCGACAGCCAGAGCCAGGGCAACATCGCGGTCGATGCCGCCACCCAGCTGGTTCAGGTCAAGAAAGTGCCTGTGATCATCGGCGGCATCATCTCCTCGGTGTCGATCCCGATCCTGACCTCGGTGACCGCGCCGGCCAAGATCGTCCAGGTCTCGCCGGCGTCGTCCTCGCCGACGCTGACGACACTCGGCCGCGACGGCAAGACCAACGGTATCTTTTTCCGCACCATCACCTCGGATGCGCTGCAGGGCGTGGCCGCCGCCAAATATGCCGTCGACAAGGGTTTCAAGAAGCTGGCGATCATCCACGTCAACAACGACTTCGGCGTCAACATGGTGGCCGAATTCTCGCGTGCCTACAAAGCGCTCGGCGGCACCATCGTCTCCGACACGCCCTACAACGAGAAGCAGTCGAGCTACGCCTCGGAAGTCACCGCGGCGATGGGTGGCGAACCGGATGGACTGTACCTGGTCAGCACGCCCGTCGACGGCGCCACCATCGCCCGCACCTGGATTTCGCAGGGCGGCGTGCAGAAATTCCTGCTCAATGACGGCATGAACAGCCCCGATTTTATCGAGTCCGTCGGCGCCGATTATCTGAAGGACGCCTATGGCACGTCTTCCGGCACCAGCCCGACCGCCTCGACGGAGTATTTCACCAAGAACTACAAGGCGTTTTCCGGCATCGAACCGTCAAATCCCGCGGCAGACCGCTCCTATGATGCCGGCGCCATTGTCGGGCTCGCCATCGCGATTGCCGGCTCCGAGGACCCGGCCAAGATCAAGGACGCGATGTACAAGGCAGTCGATCCCGCCGGCACGCCGATTTATGCCGGCAAGGAAGAATTCGCCAAGGCGCTCGGCCTGATCAAGGACGGCAAGCCGATCCGCTATGAAGGCGTCATCGGTCCCGTCGCCTTCGACAAGTTTGGCGACATCACTGGCCCGTTCCGGCTGTGGAAGATCGCCGACGGCAAGGTGACGACTGATGGTGAAATGACCACCGACGACGTCAACGCGCTGCAGGCCAAGCTTCAGTAAGCCGACGCTGTACTTCCGGCATCGATCTCGCCCATCGCGATCGATGCCGGCATAGTCTGAGACAGCTCGATATCGCTTGCACGACAAGCGGGCGCGATTAGGATCGGCCGCCTGCAGTTCAAGGGACGGCGAGCGTGCTGGACAAGGATACTCATCGGGCGATCTGGTTGTTGGATGCTGACGCTGCGCCCTGTCACGCAGGCGCCTGAGCCGGATGTCGCCTGAAACACAACGGCTTCTCTCCGCGCTTGGCAACAGGCTGGGCGCGGGCGGCATGCTCGCCGGCTCCGGCGTGGACCAGCGCTATCGTGACGATCCCGACGGCAAGCTCGGCGTGCTTCCCGAAGCCGTGCTGCGCCCGCGCGATGCCGAGGGTGTCGCGGCGGCACTCGCCGCGTGCAACGCTCTTGGCCAGCCGGTCGTCGTCCAGGGCGGGCGCACCGGGCTGGCCGGTGGCGCGCGCGTCCAGCCGGGCGAGGTCGTGCTGTCGCTGGAGCGCATGACCGGCCTTGCCGCCCCGGATCGTCAAGCCGCCACCATCGTCGCCGAAGCTGGCGCGACGCTGCAATCGGTGCAGGAAGTGGCCGACGGCGCCGGGCTGATGTTCGGCGTCGATATCGGCGCGCGCGGCTCCGCCACGGTCGGCGGCAACATCGCCACCAATGCCGGCGGCATCCGCGTGCTGCGTTATGGCATGTACCGGGCACAGGTGCTGGGGCTGGAGGCGGTAATCGCCGATGGCACCGTGCTGACGTCGCTCAAAGGCCTGCCCAAGGACAATTCCGGCTACGACCTCGGCCAACTCTTCATCGGCGCGGAAGGGACGCTTGGCGTCGTCACCCGCGCCGCGCTCCGGCTGCATCCCAAGCCCGCATCCGAGGTGAACGCCTTCTGCGCGCTGCCTTCGCTCGATGCGGCGATTGGCCTGCTTGGGCTGCTGCGGCAAAAGCTCGGCCCGCTATTGTCCGCCTATGAGGTCAATATCGCGCCGCTCTATGACGTCATGGTCGCCAGCATGGCCATGCCGGCGCCGCTTCCGGCCGGATCACCCGTCTATGTGCTGGCCGAAATCCAGGGCAGTGAGCCAGAACGTGACGGCGAGCGCTTCGCCGAGGTCTTGATGCAGGCGGTCGAGGACGGCGTCGTCGACGATGTTGTCGTCTCCCAATCGCCGCGCGAATTCCGCGCGCTGTGGGATGTGCGGGAGGACGCCAACCGCGTCCTGTTTTCGATGAAAGGCCTGATCGGCGTCGACATCAGCATCCCGTTGGCGCGAATGGGGGCGTTCCTGCAAGAAGCGGATGCCGCCATCCGCGCGGTCGATCCCGGTGCCGACATTTACGTCTTCGGCCATCTCGGGGACGGCAAGCTGCACTATCAGGTGCTGACGGCGGACCCGGCGGCGGCCTACGGTATCATCTATCGCGGCGTGGCGGCGGCCGGAGGTGGCGTGTCGGCCGAGCATGGCATCGGCCTCGACAAGAAGCAGTGGCTGAATCTGGTGCGCAGTGACGCCGAGATCGCCACGATGCGGCGGCTGAAGACGGCGCTCGATCCGAAGAACATCCTCAATCCCGGACGAGTCTTCGACCTTGACCCAACCGTTTGAAACTCAGGTACGTTCCGTTGCCATTTGCCTGGGAATGAGAAAACGGGCGGCGAGCACGCACAGCAGCACGGTGAACATCAGGATCAGCGCCACCAGCGCGTTGATGTCGGGCGAGAAGCCTAGCCGCATCATCGCCCACAGCCGGACCGGCAGCGTGCTTTGCGTGCCGGTGACCAGGATGGTGATCATCGTCTCGTCGAACGACAGCGCGAAGGCCAGGATGGCGCCGCCGACCATGGCGCTCGACAGGTTCGGCAGGATGATGCGCCAGAAGGTCTGCCAACCGCTGGCGCCGAGATCGTAGGATGCTTCGACCAGCGTGCGGCTCATCGACTGCAGCCGCATCAGCACAGTGCGGTAGACGATCGCCAGCACGAACACGGTGTGGCCGATGACAACCGTCAGCAGCGAGCGTTCGAGGCCGATCTCGCGGAAGAAGATCAGCAGCGCCAGGCCGCTGATGATAGGCGGCATCAGGAATGGCAGGAAGATGATGAACTGCAGAACCGAACGTCCCGAGCGGCGGCCGTGATAGTAGAGCGCCAGCAGCGTCCCGCTGACCACCGACAGGATCACGGTACAGACGCCGACGATCAGCGTGGTGCGCAACGCGGTCAGGATGTCATGGTTTTCAGCCAGCGCCACATAGGTCGAAAAGGTCGGCGACGACCAGTCGACATTGCCATGCGAAATGGTGAAGAACGACGACACGATCGGCACGAACAGTGGGCTGTAGAGCAGCACCGCGACCAGCGTCGTAATCGCGGCCAGGAAGATGGTGGACGGCCGGGGCAGCGCGCTCATACCGACGTCCCCCGGCTGCGCCCGAACCGTTCGCCAATGAGAATGGCGGCGATCACCACGATCGCAAGCGCCACCGACAGCGCGGCGCCGAACGGCCAGTTATAGGCCGTGCCGAACTGGCTGTAGAGGATGCGGCCGAAGGTGAAGCCGCTGATCCCGCCGACCATCTGCGGTGTCAGGAAATCGCCGATCGCCAGTACGAAGACGAAGCTCGCCGCCGAGGCGACGCCGGGCAGGCTCAGCGGCAAGGTGATGCGCAGGAATGTCTGCAGGCTGCTGGCGCCCAGGTCATCCGAGGCGCGCAGCAGGGTCTGCGGGATCCGCTCCAGCGACAGGAAGATCGGCAGGATGGCGAACGGGATCAAAAGCAGGCTGAGCGTCAAGAGGATCGCGTTCATGTTGAAGACGAAAAGCGTCGATGGCTGATCCAGGATGCCGAGCGCCACCAGCGCCTTGTTGAGGAAGCCGTTGAGGCCGAGGATGCTGCGGATCGCGTAGATCTTGATGACGTAGCTCATCAGCAGTGGCACCAGCAGCAACATCAGGAGGGCATAGCGCCACCGCCCTTTCAGCGTCGTCAGGAAGTAGGCGGCGGGATAGGCGAGCAGGATACAGATCACGGCCACCGATACGCACAGCACGATGGTGTTCCAGAACACCGGCAGAAAGATCGGGTCGGTGAAGAACCTGACATAGTTGCCGAGCGTCGGTGCATGGACGATCGTACCCTGGTCGACGCTGAAGAAACTGTAGACCAGGAAGATTGCCAGCGGCACGAGAACGAAGATAACCGGCAAGGCGAATGCCAGCACCGTCACCAGCCGTGACAGCCGCCGTTGCGCGGCGTGTGTCGAGCCGGTTCCGCTCATGCCAGCACCAGATGGCCTTCATGCGGCGCAAACGAAAGCCAGACCGTCTCGCCGGATTTCAAGATGCTGCCGTCGATCCGGCTCGGCATGCGCAGCCGCAGGCGCTGCGCGGCATCGTCCGCCCCCGCCATGATCGTGGCGACCGTCGACGAGCCGGCAAAGGCGAGATCGACAATGGCACCGGAAAAGCGATTGGCGCCATCACGGGCGTCCGCGAGATGCAAGGCTTCGGGGCGGAACGCCGCGAAAGCCGCGGCGCCATCCGGGGCAATCTTCAGATGCGGCTGGTCGCTGATCGAGCAGACCAGCCGTCCGAGTGCCGTCTCGATCGGTCGCTGCTCGCCTTGCACTGGACCGAGTTTTCCAGCCACCAGATTGTTCTCGCCGAAGAAGCGCGCCACGAATTCGCAATTCGGCTTGTAGTAGAGCTCATGCGGCGTGCCGAGCTGGCGGATATGGCCGGCCTGCATGACGCAGATCCGATCGGCCATGCCGATCGCTTCTTCCTGGTCGTGGGTGACGAACAGGAAGGTGGTCTTGATCTCGCGCTGGATGGATTTCAGGAACTCCTGCATCTGCCGGCGCAATTCGAGATCGAGTGCCGCCAGCGGCTCGTCGAGCAGGATCAGGCGCGGCTGGCAGATCAGCGCCCGGGCGAGCGCGACACGCTGGCGCTGACCGCCGGAAAGCTGTGCCGGAAAGCGCTCGGCGAAACGTCCGAGCTGCACCAGATCGAGGGCTTGCGCCACGCGGCTGGCGATCTCCTTGCGCTTGATATGGCGCACCGAAAGCCCATAGCCGACATTGCCGGAGACGGTCATATGGGGGAACAGCGCATAGTCCTGGAACACCGTGTTGAACGGCCGCTTGTTGATCGGCATGCGGCTGATGTCCTGGCCGTCCAGCCGGATCTCGCCTGACGTCAGCGGCTCAAGCCCGCCGATCAGCCGCAGGACCGTGGTCTTGCCCGAACCCGACGGCCCAAGGACGGTGAGGAACTCACCGTCCCGGAGCGACAGGTCGATGTCGTGCAGCACGGGAACCGTGCCGTAGGATTTCGAGACGGACCGCAGCGTCAAGAGGTCGGTGTTCTGGCTCATGGGATATTCTCGCATACGCTTCGGCGGTCCGGAACGTCCGGACCGCCGGGTCCTTCGCGGAAGGGATCAGGGCGTCGCCTTGACCTCGTTCCACAAGTCCGAACGCTTGAGCGGATCCTCGACATTGTTGAGCCAGACCAGCTTGTCGTTGCCGCCCGCACTGCTCGACTCGACCACCGTGTTGCCGAATCCGGTGCGCTCGGAAAGCGCGCCGCTGACCTTCTTCGTCAGCATGAAGTCGATCCACTTCTCGGCCGCGGCATTGTCGCGGACACCCTTGGAGATGACCCAGTTGTCGAGCCAGGCAAGCGCGCCTTCGCTCGGATTGACGTAGGCGACATGGGCGCCGATCTTCTGCAGTGCCTTCACCTGCTGCTGGCCATAATTGGCCCAGATCAGCGCAACATCATTGTTTTGATAAATCTGCTGCGCCTCGTCGGCGGTGGTGTAGAAGCTCAGCACATTGCGCTTGAGCTCGACCAGCTTGGCCTTGACCGCCGCCATCTGTTTTTCGTCGAGATTGAACGGATCCTTGTAGCCGAGCGTCAGCGCGGTGAACGAGAAATTGTGCTCGCCATTGTCGTAGGCGAGGATCTTGCCCTTGTAAGCCGGATCCCACAGGACGGACATCGAGGTCGGCGCCGGCTTGACCTTGTCGGTGTCGTAGATCAGCCCGATGGAATCGAAGCAGAACGGAATACCGTAGACCTTGCCGTCCTTGGTGTCGCCGCTGACCTGAGACAGATCACGGAAGCGCGGCAGCACGTCCTTCTGGTTCGGCAGCTTGGTGATGTCGATCGGCGACACCAGATCGGCCTTGATGTAGCGCTGCAACTGGGCGGTGTTGACGGCGAAGACGTCGAAGTCCTGCCCTTCGCTGCCCTTGATCTTGGCCCAGATTTCGTCATCGCTGCCGATGAAGACGACATCGACGCCGATGCCGGTGGCGGCGGTAAAGTCCTTCACCCAGTCCGGGTCGGCATAACCGTCCCAGGCCAGCACGCGAAGGTTCGCGGCCAGCGCCGCCGACGTCATCAGGCCGATGCTGAGCCCGATGGTCGCTAGTCTCAGAAACGCTTTCTTCAGTCCCATTTTTAATCTCCCATTGTCGTTCTGGTGGACCGTAATTTCCGGGGCTATCGCCGTCACAGCTGGGTGACGGCGACCAGTCCCTCGTCCGGCACCGACACCATCCGGTTGCGCAACGGCTTGCCGAATGTCTGTGCCTGGATTTCATACTCGTCGCCGGAAGCCGTCTTGACGCCGGAGGCGTAGCTCATCACCGCCGCTCCGAAGAAATAGGCGTGCAGGTCGCCCGCCCTGCGGTGCATCGGGTAGCGGAAATGGAAGTGTTCGAGATTGGCGATCGAATGCGACATGTGCGCTTCGCCCGACAGGAATTCCTGTTCCCAGATAACAGTGCCGTCGCGCAGAATGCGGGAATGGCCACGCACTTCTTCGGGCAGGTCGCCGATCAAAAGCTCCGGTCCGATCGAGCAGGAGCGGAGTTTCGAGTGGGCGAGATAAAGGTAGTTCTCGGCCTCCGTCACATGGTCGGAATATTCGTTGCCCAGCGCATAGCCGATGCGATAAGGGCGGCCATCCGGCCCATTGAGGTAAAGGCCGACGATCTCGGCTTCTTCGGCGCCGGCTTTCGCGAAGGCAGGCATCGGCAGATCGGCGCCAGGCGGCACGACACAGGTGCCGACGCCCTTGAAGAACCATTCGGGCTGGATGCCGATCTTGCCGGCGCCGGGCTTGCCCCCGTCCAAGCCCATGCGGAAGATCTTCAGCGAATCCGACTCCTCGGCGTCCTCGCCATGGGTCAGCACATGCATCTTGTCGCGCGCGGCGGCACTTCCCGTGTGGGTGAGGCCGGTGCCGGTGACCAGGAAGCGCGCCGGTTCCGGATGGTCGACGGGAGCGAGCACGCGGCCATCGCGCAGCAGTTCGCCATAGTCGATCGTGGCCGCAGCCGTCCGCTTCTCGACCAGCGCCGCGATCGACGCACCCTGGGCGATCGCCGCTTCGGCGAGCTCCAGCACGGTGCTTGTCTTGTCGAGTAGATACAGGCGATTGCCGTCGTCATCGGAAACGCGGCCGACCCGCCTGCCGCCGTCGATCGTTATGTACTGAACAAGACGCATGAAATACCCTTCTTCCCTAGAGGCCGTACCGGGTCACACCCAGCCCGCGTCGACGATGAACTGTTGGCTCGTGCACATCAGGCTGTCGTCGGCGGCGAGGAACAGCGCCATGCGCGCAATGTCGGATGGCTGCAGCCGGTCGGGCAGGCACTGCCGCTCCGCGATCTGGCGTTCGCCGGCGGGGTTCAGCCATAGCCGCATCTGGCGCTCTGTCATCACCCAGCCAGGCACCATGCAGTTGACGCGGATGCGCTCGGGGCCGAGTTCGCGGGCCAGCGCCCGCGTCATGCCGTACACCGCCGCCTTCGCGGTGACATAGGCAGGGCAGTCGGGATCGCCGACCATCCAGGTGATGGAACCGAAATTGATGATCGAGCCGCCGCCCAGCGAGCCCATTTGCGGACGCACCGCCTGGGCGGCGAAGAACTGGTGGCGCAGATTGACCGCCATGCGGTCGTCCCAATAGGCCACCGTGACGTCCTTGGTCTGGTGGCGGTCGTCATTGCCGGCATTGTTGCACAGCACCTGGATCGGGCCGTTGTGCCGCATCGCCTCGACGGTCGCCGCCTGCAGCTGCTCGACATTGCGCAGGTCGCAGGGAATGAACAGCGGCGCGGCATGCCCTTCGGCCGCGATCGCATCGACCAGGCGCCGTGAAGGCTCCTCGGCCAGATCGACGAAGGCGACGCGGCTGCCCTGCGCGCAGAAATGGCGCACCAGGCTTTCACCGATGCCGCTGCCGCCGCCGGTTATGAACACGCTGCGGCCCTTCAGGCTGGGGTAGGTCGCGTAGCTGCCGATCTGATTCGTCATCGCGCGCCTCTCTAATGGGAATGCCGGGGGATGCCGGCATCGCGCCGACCGACGAGAAAGTCGAAGTCGCAGCCCTTGTCGGCCTGCAGCACGCGCTCGACATAGAGGCTCTGGTAGCCACCTTGCGGCGGCTCCGGCGGCTTCCAGTCACGGCGGCGGATCGCCAGTTCCTCGTCCGAAACCAAAAGCTCGAGACGGCGGCCGGCGACGTCCAGCTCGATGAGATCGCCGTCGCGCACCAGGGCCAGCACACCACCGGCCGCGGCCTCCGGCGCCACATGCAGCACCACCGTGCCGTAGGCGGTACCGCTCATGCGCGCGTCCGAAATGCGCACCATGTCGGAAACGCCTTCTCTGAGCAGCTTGGCTGGCAGCGGCATGTTGCCGACCTCGGCCATCCCGGGATAACCGCGTGGTCCGCAATTCTTCAACACCATCACCGAGGAGGCGTCGATATCCAGCTCCGGATCGTCGATGCGGGCATGGTAATGCTCGATGTTCTCGAAGACGACCGCCTTGCCGCGATGCTGCATCAGTTCGGGCGTTGCCGCGGACGGCTTGATGACGGCTCCGTTGGGCGCCAGATTGCCACGCAGGATCGAAATGCCGCCCTCCTTGGTCAGCGGCTCGCGCAGCGGCCGTATGACCTCACGGTTATAGTTGGGCGCGCCGTCGATCAGTTCACCGATGGTCTTGGCGCTGACGGTCATGGCGTCGCGATGAAGAAGCCCCACTTCATCAAGCGACGCCATGACCGCAGCTAGCCCCCCGGCATAGTAGAAATCTTCCATCAGGAACCGGCCCGACGGCATCAGGTCGACAATGGTTGGCACGCCGCGGCCAAGGCGGTCCCAGTCATCGAGGCCGAGATCGACACCGACCCGGTTGGCGATGGCGATCAGGTGCAGCACCGCATTGGTCGAGCCGCCGATCGCGCCATTGACGCGAATGGCATTCTCGAAGGCTTGCCTGGTAAGGATCTTTGCAATCGTCACGTCGCGGTGGACAAGATCGACGATCTGCCGTCCGGCCAACTGGGCAAGCACGCCTCGGCGCGAATCCACCGCCGGGATCGCGGCGTTGTCGGGCATGCCGATGCCGAGCGCTTCCAC
This sequence comes from Mesorhizobium sp. B2-7-3, assembly GCF_006440715.1. Taxonomy (NCBI): domain Bacteria; kingdom Pseudomonadati; phylum Pseudomonadota; class Alphaproteobacteria; order Hyphomicrobiales; family Phyllobacteriaceae; genus Mesorhizobium; species Mesorhizobium sp. B2-7-3. The sequence continues at coordinate 256,841 of NZ_VFTY01000006.1, read as the reverse complement.
CATGCTGGCCATGGTCGAGGCCGTGCCCATCGTCATGCAGCTGCCGGCCGACCGGCTCTGGCCCTGCTCGGCGGCAAGGAAGTCGGCGACCGGCATGCGGCCGGCCTTGACCTCCTCGGCGAATTTCCAGACATGCGTGCCCGAGCCGATATCCTGTCCGCGGAACTTGCCGTTCAGCATCGGCCCACCGGAGACGGCGATGGTTGGCAGGTTGCACGAGGCAGCCCCCATCAAGAGCGCCGGCGTGGTCTTGTCGCAACCGACAAGCAGGATGACGCCGTCGATCGGATTGCCGCGGATGGATTCTTCGACATCCATGCTGGCAAGGTTGCGAAACAGCATGGCGGTGGGGCGCATGTTGCTCTCGCCCAGCGACATCACGGGAAATTCGAACGGCAGGCCGCCAGCCTCATAGACGCCGCGCTTGACGTGATCGGCGAGCGCCCGCAGATGCGCATTGCAGGGGGTCAGTTCCGACCACGTGTTGCAGATGCCGATGACCGGGCGGCCGTCGAAAGCGTCAGCGGGAATGCCCTGGTTCTTCATCCAGCTGCGGTGCATGAAAGCGTTCTTGCCTTCACCGCCGAACCAGGCTTCCGACCGCAATTTGCGTTTGGTCTCGGTCACGATTGCAGGCCCCGCTCGTTGCGGCGTTTGTTGCGGTTCTCGACGCTGCGGCGCACGTCATCCTCGGCATTGTCGATAAGCACCAGCAATGCCTTTTGCGCGCCGGCGGCGTCGCCGTCGGCAATCTTCTCGGCGACTTCCCGGTGCAGCGGCAAGGAATGGCGCTGCCCTTCCGGATTGTCGTTGGAGAGGCGAAAGCTCATTACCAACGCGGTCTCGACCAGTGCGGCCAGCGAGCCGATCAGCTCGTTGCCGGTCATGCGCAATATGGTCTGGTGGAACACCAGATCGGGCTTGGCGAAGCGGTCTCCGTCATCGCTCAGTGCTTCCATTTCAGCCAGCGCTGCATGGATCTCGGCGATCTGAGCCGGCGTCGCACGCTGCGCGGCAAGGGCCGCCGACATCGGCTCGATGGCGCGGCGCAGTTCAAACAGCGCCCGCACATCCTCCGCACTGACACCGCCGGTATAGCGCCAGGACAGGACGTCGGGGTCGAGGAAATTCCAGTCGGCGCGAGGACGCACCCGCGTGCCGGTCTTCGGCCTGGATTCGACCAGCCCCTTGCCCGCCAGGACCTTGATCGCCTCGCGCAGCACTGTGCGGCTGACCCCCAGCATCTCGCTGGAATCGTCGGCATTGGGCAGCGCCTCGCCGGGCAGGAAGTCGCCTTGCACGATGCGCAGCCCGATCTGCTCGACGACGGTGGCGTGCAGCGCGGTGGAGCCGCTGGAAACCGCGACCGCGACTCGTGACGTGCGGGCTGTGCTGAATGATTTTCTATTCTTCATACTATTCATATGATATGTCTTATAGGCGTGGGGATTGGAGTCAAGGGATTGGGGGAGTGCCGATGACAAAGAATTTCGCTGTGGCCGTCGCGCAGTACACGGAACTGGTCTCGATCAGCGACGGCATCGCGACGGTCGAAATTGCTCCCGCCGCTGGTGGAGCGCTGGCGTCGTATCGATGGTGGCGGGATGGTTCGGCCGTGGATTGGCTGCGTGCGGCTCACCCAGCGGCGATCGGCCGTGGCGATGCCGGCGCCATGGCCTGCTTTCCGCTCGTGCCCTATTCCAACCGCATAAGGAATGGCCGCTTTGAATTCGCGGGGCGCCCCATTCAATTGCCGACGGCCCCGGACGATCCACATCATGAGCACGGCCATGGCTGGCGTCACCCGTGGGCCGTCGTGAGCCATGAAGCGAGCATGATCGTCCTGCGCTATCGCCACGCCGCCGATTCCTGGCCATGGAGCTACGAAGCCGAGCAAGTGATCTCGCTGGCCGAAGGCAGGCTTTGCATGACCATTACCATGCGCAACCTGTCGGACGCGCCGATGCCGGTTGGCCTCGGTCTCCATCCTTACTTCCCGTCGACACCGTGGACGCATGTCCAGGCACGGGTATCAGGCATGTGGGAAACCGATGCGGAGGTGCTGCCCATCCGGCATGTCCCGCCGCCCGTGGGGGCCGATCCATCCATCGGCTTTGACGTATCGGAAGTGGAGTTCGACACGGTCTTCACCGGATGGGCGCGCCGCGCCCGGATTACCTGGCCCGAACACGGGCGGCAGCTGGACATTGAGGCAGAGGCGCCGCTCGACTTCCTCGCCCTCTACACGCCGCCGGGCGAACCGTTCTTTTGCGCCGAGCCGGTCAGCAACATTACCGATGCTTTCAACCGGAGGGGCGACAAGGAGATCGACACCGGTTGCATTGTGCTGGCCCCTGGCCAGAAACAATCCGCAAGCGTCCGCTTTATACCGTCGCTGGCTGTTTGATCTTCGCCGCGACTTGCCCGAAGCGAGGCCATTGCAGAACGGATAGTGCTGGCCCGGGTCCTCGATCGTCACGCGGCGCAAATCGGTGAATTCGGCGATCGAGGCCTTGCCGCCGAAGCAACCATAGCCGGAGCCCTTGACGCCGCCGCTGACGCGCATCGCGATCTGGCGTTGCGCCGCACCACGCGCGCCCTGGTGCCACAGCCATGAAAGTCGGGATCAGCCGGTTGCGCTGGCATAGATGTCGAGAACGTCCGTCACGCCTGCGATGAGGAGTTCCCTGGCCTTTGGCGCGACGGATCCGCTCGCTACCGCGCTGTCGAGGCGGCCGAGATACTGGCTGATCAGGGGCGAGGGGATGTCGCGCTCGCCCAGCGCCTGCATCAGCGCGTTCACGGACTGCCGCGCCGCCGGCGCAGGCCAGTAGTAGCGGATACGGTCGCTGTAGGAAAAATGCCGCTCGATCCGCTGCTCGGCCTCGGAGCCGTGATAGTAATTCTTCCAATTGCCGGGCGCCGCCAGCATGACGCGCTCCATGGCCGCCGGCAGGCTTTCCCGCGATGGATCGGGAACCAGAATGTCGGCGATGTGGCTCAGGCCGTAGAGGGCTTCCCGCAGCGCGAAGGTCAGCCATGGCCCGACCTTGAGTATGGCAAAACCGTCGTCGACCAGCGCGCTCAACGCCGCAGCGGGCTGGTAGTCGGTCGAGTGGGCCTCGAAGACGAATTGCGGCAGGTCTCGCAGCGTGCCGGCAAGCGCCCGGGCGCGTTCCGGCCGGTAGGTGATGACCTCGGCATTGCCGAATTCGACGCCCGGCTGCACGACGACGCCGATCGCCCGCGAGAAAGCCTGGTCGAGGCCGCGCCGGCTGAAGGCATCGTGGTGGATGCGAACCGTCTCGCCCGCGGCCTCCGGTGTCGTCACCGCCAGATGGTCCATGGCCTCCTGTGCGCCGCCCGGCACCGGCACTTCCGTGCCGATGACATAGACAGGCCTGGTGCCGCCTGTTCGTTCAACCGCGGCCTCCGCCACCTCGGCCAGTTCGGCGGCGCGCGCGGCGATGGTGGCGTCGGGCGGTGCCGCGCCTTCGCCGGCGCAGCCCATGCTGGCGTCCAGGTGGATCTTTGTGAAGCCGGCCTCGGCATAGGCATCCACCATGCGTGCGGCTTTTTCCATCGCCTCGGGCGCCGGCAGGTGCTTCCAAGGATTGGGGCCCAGATGGTCGCCGCCGAGCACCAGCCTGTCCAGGGGAAAGCCGGCCTTTCCGGCGATCGTCTCGACGAAGCGGCGGAAATCGCGCGGTGTCATGCCGGTATAGCCGCCCTCGTGGTTGACCTGGTTGCAGGTGGCCTCGATCAGCACATCGGCGCCGCCCGCCTTGCCGTGGCGCAGCGCCGCTTCGACGACCAGCGGATGGGCCGAGCAGATCGAGGTGATGCCACAGCGTTCGCCGGCCGCACGGCGCGTGGCGATGCCAGCCAGTCGATCGGTCGCCTGGCTCATGCCGGTGCTCCGGTCCGGGCGGTCTCGATGAACGCCTCAACGGTGGCGAGCGAGGCGATACCCTCCATCGGTCCCTTCTTCGTCACCGCCAGCGCGCCGCAGCCATTGGCTATTCGCAGTGCCCTTTCCGGTGCCTCTCCACGCAGCCAGAAGGAGACGAAGGCCGCGGTAAAGCAGTCTCCGGCGCCGGTCGGATCGATTTCCTCGACGACGAAGCCGGGTGAGGCTGTGCGCCCCGACTGGTCGTAGTGGACGGCGCCCTGCGCGCCCTTCTTGACGACGATAGTGGAGATGCCGCGGTCCAGCATTTCGCGTACCGCACTTTCCTCGTCGTTTGCCTCGGCGAAGGTGAAGAGTTCCGGCCCGCTCGGCAGGAACACGTCGGTCTTTGACAACACGAAGAGCAAGGCGTCGCGCATGCCCGGTAGATCGAGCATCTCCTTGCGGATGTTGGGGTCGAAAGAGACCGTGCCGCCGCGCATCTTGACGGCTTCGATCCCGTTGCGGGCAATTTCGATCACCTCGGGCGAGAACAGCGATGTCCCCATGACGTGAAAATGGTCGGCGCCGGCCAGCAGCGCGCGCGCTTCCGCGCCCATCTCGATCAGGCCGGCGGCACTCTGCTTGATGTTGTAGACGAAATGCCGGCTGCCATCGCTCTCATAGGTGACGAAGGCGGTTCCGGTTGCGGCACCCTGATGGACGGTGATGGCCGAGATGTCGGCGCCGTCGGCACGCAGGCGCTCGATGTTCAAATGGCCGAAATCGTCGTCGCCCACTGCCGCGATCAGCCCCGCCGGCTGGCCGAGCCGCGCCGCCTGATCGACGAAGATGGCGGGAGCGCCTGAGGGAAACGGACCGATCAGCGGGCCGGGGGCGCGAAAACTCTGGCCGATCCGCTCGGCCATGATCTCGACCAGGATCTCGCCGGCACAAACCAGTTTCTTCATGTCCTCACCATCTGCCGGACGGACGGCCTCCGCTTGGCCAGAACTTCCCATATCCGCGCATGTTCAACACCTAAGTTGTCGTTTTGGGAGCGTCAATAAATAATTTGACGTGCGCAATACTTTTGCGTTGTACTGGAAACATGGAAATTTGACTGCATAAGTTCGTCAAGCAATGCTGCCTCACCGCGACGACCGCAAGACTGATTCTGGCCAGAGCGTTAAGGCTGGCATTGAGGATAAGGGGCCTGAAATACAGATGGCGCAAAAGACCCACCGGACGATGGATGATTTCGCCAGGGCGTCCGGCGTCTCGCGGCCGACCCTGTCGAAGTATTTCGACGATCCGGCCAGCGTGAAGCCGGCGACACGGGCGCGCATCGAGGCGGCGCTTAGTTCGTCCGACTATCAGCCGAATGTTTTTGCCCGCAACCTCAATCGCAAGCGCACCCGCAATGTCGGCATCGTCGTACCGGCGATCACCGATCCGTTCTACGCCGAGATGGTCAGCCGCATCGAACGGCGCTGTCGCGACGAAGGGTTTTGGCCGATCGTCATCTCCTCGCACGGTTCGCCGAAACTGGAGGCGGAATCGGTCAGAACGCTGATGTCGCTGAAGGTCGCGGGTGCTATCGTCGCGCCCTTGGGCTTGGTCTCCGAACCCGGCGTCTTCGAACGGATGAGCGAGGACATCCCGATCGTCTATTTCGACACCTATATCGAAGGCGACACGCCATTCGTCGGGAATGACAACCACCAGAGCACCTCGACCATCGTCGATTATCTCTGCCGGTCCGGCGAACCGCCTGTCTATGTCGACATCCCGCACGTCAACCACAATTCGGGCGAACGCCTGCAGAGCTATATCGACACGATGCAGGCCGCGGGCCTGGAGCCCACCGTTCTCAAGGCGGCGGGCGACTATAGCTGGGACTTCGAGCGCATCGGCCATGAATGGATGGACAGGACGCTCGAGAAAGGCGGCCTGCCGGCCCGCACGCTGCTCTGCGCCAATGACCGTCTCGCCTTCGGTGTGATGGCGGCCGCCTTTTCGCGCGGGCTGAAGATCGGCCGCCGCGCCGATTGCGATTTTCGCGTCGCCGCCCACGATGATCATCCGTTGAGCCGCTACACCTGTCCCGCGCTGACCACCATGGCACAGGACTTCGCCGCCATGGCCGGCCGCAGCGTCGAGATCCTGCTGGCGTTGCTGGACGAGGCCGATCCGTCCGGCCATGATCTGGCGCGCAACGTCAAGCTTGGCGCCACCCTGGTGATGCGTCAGTCGGCCTGAGTGATCGGCTCCGGCGTCTGTAGGCGGAGCCAGGCCGCCGCCTCGCTTACCGTTTGCCGCGCGGCCAGGATGTGGCGGCCCATCGAGACGAAGCCGTGGATCTGACCCGGCCAGTGTCGCAACGCCAGCGGCACTCCGTCGGCGCGCAGGCGCTCGGCATAGGCCGTGCCTTCGTCGGCAAGGATGTCGTGGCCGGCGATCACGACGAAGGCCGACGGTGCGCCGGCGAGGCTGGAGGCCAGCAGCGGCGATACGCGCCAGTCCGCGATATCATCGGGCGTTCGCACATAGTGGTCGCGGAACCAGGCCATGGTGGCGGCGGTGAGTCCGAAGCCTTCGCCGAAACGCCGGTAGCTGTCCGCCGTCTGGCGGGCATCGGTGTTGGGATAGATCAGGATCTGGGCGGCGAGCGGCGGCGCCAGCCTGTCGCGGGCGAGCAATGCCAGCACGGCGGCAAGGTTGCCGCCGGCACTGTCGCCAGCGACGGCAATACGGGTAGGGTCGATGCCGAGTTCTCCAGCGGCCATGAAGCGCAGCGCTGCCGCGCAATCCTCGAGCCCGGCGGGAAACTTGTGCTCCGGCGCCAGCCGGTAATCGGGACAGACGACGACGGCGTTGCCGAGATTGGCCAGCCAGCGGCAGATATCGTCATGCGAGGAGAGATTGCCGATCACCCAGCCGCCACCATGCAGATAGAGCACGGCGCGCGCCCCCGTCCGCGGCGCGCCGATACCGCGATGGATGCGGATCGTCACCGGGCCGTTCGGCCCGTCGATCTGCTGCTGCTCGGTTGCCGCGACCGGCTCGTGCTCGCCCTGCAGCGTCGGGAACGAAGCGTTGTACGTGGCCCGCGCCGCCGCGACGCTGTCATTCTCGAAGGGTTCGCCGCCGGCGGCACGGCCGATTTCCAGGGCACGCAGCGCATCTGGGTCGAGCGTCATCGTCATCTCCGTCAAAGCAATTCCAGGAAAAGTGTGCAGCGGTTTTCCGTCCGGATTGCGTGAAACAAGGAACGCTTAGGCGAGCAGGCCGCGCGCCTCGTCTTCGCCAAGCAGGGCCGGCTGGACGACGTCACCTGCTATGGCGACCGGACTTTTCGTCTCGCCCGAATGCAGGATCGCTTCCATGATCTCCAGCACATGCAGCGCCAGATTGCCGGAAGCGCGGGGCGTCGCGCCTGTCTGCAGCGAACGCACCAGGTCGGCGACGCCGAGCATGCGGTAGTTGGCGCGGTCGGGCGCCGCGTGAGGCCAGTTGCAGGCGCCGTAGAGTTCGCCTTCGCTGGCGAAATCCTTCCAGTCGGCGCCGCGTTCCGACAGCGACACCGTGCCGCCGAACGTATCCGGGTCGGGCAGCCGCAGCGAGCCTTCCGTGCCGTGCAGTTCGATCGGATGATTGGAATGCCTGAAGACATCCCATGAAGCGCCGAAAGTGACGGTCGCGCCGGAGCGGAATTCGAGCAGCGACAGCACATTGGTCGGCGTGCCGACCTTGAATTTGGTGTTCTTGAATGGCCCTTCGGCCGATATCAGCCGTTCCTCCTGGCCGCGTGTCGCCATCGCCATGACGCGTGCGACCGGGCCGAGCAGATTGACCAGCATGGTCAGATAATAGGGACCCATGTCGAACACCGGGCCGCCGCCCGGCTGATAATAGAATTGCGGGTTGGGGTGCCAGCGCTCCATGCCGCGCCCCATCATGAAGGCGGTGCCGGTGACAGGGCGGCCGATGGCGCCCTCGTCCATCAGGCGGCGCGCTTTGCGTCCGGCTGCGCCAAGGAAAGTGTCCGGAGCCGAGCCGAGCAGCAGGCCGCGTTTGGCCGCCTCCGCCACCAGGCGGCGGCCGTCGCCGGCCGAGGTTGCGAGCGGTTTTTCAGTGAAGACATGCTTTCCCGCCGAAAGGGCGGAGAATGAAATATCGAAATGCGCCGCCGGAATGGTCAGGTTGAGGACGAGGTCGATCTCGGGATCGGCCAGCAGCGCATCGACGCCAAGGGGCCGGATACCGTATTCCTTGGCTCGCAGCGCCGCCATCTCGGCTGAAATATCGGCGCAGGCGCGCAATTCGATGCCGCCGAAAAGCGCGGCATTGCGCAGGTACGTCATCGAGATGTTGCCGCATCCGATGACACCGATGCCGAGTTTGGCTTGTGAGTTTGCCTGCATTTTCTGTCGTACCTCCCAATGCGATCACGTCTGCCCGATCGTCGCGACGGTGCCGGATCGGGCTCGAAATGGCTATACAACGTTTTAAATATTGACGCGCGTAAAATTTTTATAGAACATGCGGAAATGCCTGCGCGGTGTCGGGAGTCTGCTGGCCCTGGGAGGAGAAAATGACGGACATGAAAACCGGCCGATCGCGGGCGCCAAAGCCCGTGGGTCATTCGCGCCTCGGATATTTCGAGGGCGGCCAGGGATCGCGACGGGTTAAGGCATAGATCACCATGGCCCCGATCCTATCAAGCTGGCTGCGTATTGGACCGGGCAGGCCATCGTCCGTGATCACCACATCGACGCCAGACAGCGAAAATGCCTTGGAGGTCCCGCTGACGCCCTTGCTCGAATCCGCATGACCCAGGCTCGGTCAAGTAGGATGTCCCTCCCAAGGAGACTGACGGAGCAGGGTCCGTGTGTTGCAATGGATGATTGGACCCTGTCTGCTGGCGGGCGATATCGCCGCGCCTCCGCCGTCGTCACCGTTCCGCTGATTGCACTCGTGCCGTTCTTCCATCATCGAAGGGCTGACGCAGGGCAGCATCAAGGAATGGGCGGGATCAAGGAATGAAAGGATGAACGTGAAAGACCTCAAAGTCGGCTGCCAGACCTTCACCTGGGAAATGCTGGGAGACCGGTTCACCGGCGGCCCCGACGATCTGTTGAAGGCGATCGCCGATGGTGGCTATGCCGGCATCGAGATCACCGACACCATGATCGGCCACTATGCCGGCAAACCCACCGAGTTCGCCGCCGCGCTGAAGTCGTCCGGTCTGGCGCTCATTTCCTTCGCCTTCGGCTCCAGGAGCGGCTTCACGCTCAAGGACGGGATCGGCACCGATCTCGAAACCGCCAGGCGCTGGATCGATTTCGTGGCAAACTTTCCCGATGCGCTGGTGTCGATGGGCTCGGCCACCGTCGTCTCCGACGGGCCACGCCACGACAAATTCGCTGTCGCGGCCGAGGTTTACAACAAGGCCGGCGAACTCGGCCGCAAGGCGGGTGTCCAGGTGGCGGTGCATCCGAGTTCGCACCACAACACGCTGCTGTTCGACCGCGCCGATTACGACGCGATTTTTGCCTTGCTCGACCCCGATCTGGTCGGCTGGGTGCCGGATACCGGTCACATCCTGCGCGGCCACAGGGACATGGCCGACACGCTCACCACCTACCGCGACCGCATCCGCTACATCCACCTCAAGGACGTCGATGCCGACGGCACCTGGGCGATGCTGGGCCAAGGCGTATGCGACACGCCTCAGGTCATCGAGATCGCCGGTACCGCGCCGAACTTCAACGGCTGGCTGGTGCTGGAAGAAGAATCCGACACCGCCGCCGCCGATCCGGCCGGCGCGGTCAAGACCAACCGCCGGACGATGCGCGGCTACGGGGCCTGAGACGATGATCAAGAAACAGGACAGACGCCTCAGGGTCGGTGTGCTCGGCTGCGGCCCGATCGCCCAGTTCGCGCATCTGGAATCCTGCGTCAAGGCCGGCAATGCCGACCTCTACGCCATCTGCGATGCGGCACCCGATTTGCTCGCCCGCATGGGCGCCACCTATGAACCAAAGAAGATGTATGCCGACTATGACGCCATGCTCGCAGATCCCGAGCTCGAAGCAGTCATCGTCGCCACGTCGGATGCCTATCACGTGCCAATGTCGATCAAGGCGCTCGATGCCGGCAAGCATGTTCTCTGCGAAAAGCCGATCGGTACCTCGGTCGAGGAAGGCGAGGCCTTGGCAGAGGCGGTCAAGCGCTCCGGCAAGGTGCTGCAGGTCGGCCACATGAAGCGCTTCGATCCGGCGCTGGAGGCCGCCCGCGACTTCGTTCGCGACGAGATGGGCGAGGTGCTGGCACTGAAGGCCTGGTATTGCGACTCCACCCACCGCTACACCAACACCGACGCCGTGCAGCCGCTGCCAGTCACCAGCAAGCTCGCAAAAAAGCCCGGCGGAAATCCCAAGGCTGATCTCAGGCGATATTTCATGCTGGCGCACGGATCGCATTTGGTTGACACCGCCCGCTTCCTCTGTGGCGACATCGTTGCCGTGCGCGCCCGCCTCAACGAGCGCTTCGGCGCCTATTGCTGGTTCGTCGAAACCGAATTCGCCAGCGGCGCGCTCGGCCATCTCGACCTCACCGTCGCCGTGCGCATGGACTGGCACGAAGGGTTTCAGCTCTATGGCGAGAACGGTTCCGTCATCGCCAAAACCTTCAATCCTTGGTATTTCCGCGCCAGCGAGGTCGACATCTTCCATGAGAAGGACGCGACCTCGCGAAAACCGCTTGGTGCCGACGGCCACTTCTTCCGTCGCCAGCTCGAGGGCCTTGCCGACACCGTGCTCACCGGCGCGCCGATGCGCGGCGCCAATGTCGGGGACGGCATTGCGTCGATCCGCGCCATGGTGGCAATTGCGCGCTCTGTGGAGACTGGCGAGCGGATCGAGCTTGCCTCGGTTTCGGGTGCGGCCTGATGCGCCTCGGCATCTTCGCCAAGACATTTACGGGCACCGACCCGGCCACCGTGCTGGCTGCCGTGAAGCAGGCCGGCTACGAGACGACGCAGTTCAATCTCGCCTGCGCCGGCCTGCCGTCGATGCCGGATGCCGTGCCGGCGAATGCCGTCGCCGCCATTGGTGCCGCCGCGCGATCGTCAGGCGTTTCGCTGGCCGCGCTGTCGGGCACCTACAACATGGCGCATCCCGACAAGGCTGCGCGCGACGATGGGCTGAGGCGCCTGGCGGTGGTCATCGACACTGCAGTCAAGCTCGACATCCCACTGGTGACGCTCTGCACCGGCTCGCGCAACGCAGCCGACCAATGGGCATACCATCCCGACAATGCCGATCCGTCGGCCTGGTCCGACATGGCCGTCGAAATGGCGAAGGCACTGGCGCTGGCCGAGGAGGCCGGCGTCGATCTCGGTATTGAGCCCGAGCAGGCCAACATCGTCACCTCGGCCATGGATGCGACCCGGCTGATCGCCGAGATGGGTTCGAAGCATCTGAAGATCGTGCTCGACCCCGCCAACCTGTTCGAGCATGCAAAGCCCGATGAAGCGAGAACCATCGTCGCCGCCGCGATCGATGAGGCCGCTGGCCACATCGCCATGGCGCACGCCAAGGATCGTTTTGCCGACGGCCGCTTCGCCACATCAGGCCAGGGTGTCGTCGACTTCCCGGATTTCGTCGCGCGATTGAAGGGGGTGGGTTTCGATGGCGCGCTCGTCACCCACGGCTTGTCCGCCGACGAGGCTCCTGGCGTCGCAACCATCCTGCGGGGGCTGCTCTGATGGGTGCCGCGCCGACGATCATGCTGCGCGACGACGCTGCGCTCCACGTCTTCGACACGGGGCAGGGGCTTCCCATCGTCTTCCAGCATGGCCTCGGCGGCGATGCCGCGCAGGTGGCGCTGAACTTTCCCGACAGTCCGTCGCGCCGCCGGCTGACTGTGGAGTGCCGCGCGCAGGGCGGCTCAGGTGCCGGCGGCAAGCGTCCGTTTTCGATCGGGATGTTCGCCAACGATGTGCTCGCCGCTGCCGATGCAGCTGGCATTGAGCGCTTCGTTGCCGGTGGCATCTCGATGGGCGTCGCCATTGCACTGCACCTGGCGGCCCGCCACCCGGCTCGCGTCACCGCTCTTGTGCTGGTGCGCCCGGCCTGGACCTTCGACGCGGCCCCGCAAAACATGCGCCCTTACGTCGAAGTGGCGGAACTCATCCGCGACCACCCGCTGGAAGAGGCGCGCGACATCTTCGCGGCTTCGGCAACGGCGGCCCGCTTTCGCAGCGAGGCGCCGGACAATCTCGCCTCGTTGCTCGGCTTCTTCGCGCGTGACAACGCGAGCGTTTTTGCCGAGGTGATGCAGGCGATCGCCAATGACGGGCCTGGCGTGACGCGGGCGATGGCGACCGGCCTCGCAATCCCGACGCTCGTCGTCGGCAGCGGCATAGACCTCGTCCATCCCCTGGCGACCGCCCGCGAACTGGCTGAGACCATCCCCGGCGCCGCCCTCACCGAGGTGACGCCGAAAGCCGCCGACAAGGATCGCCATTTCACCGAAATCCGCGCCGCCATCGGCGGCTTCCTCGATAGAAATTTCAACAACCAGGACCAATCATGATCTCGAAACCTTTGTCAGGCCCGGCCGCCATCGCCGCATTGCCGCGCGACCGTCTGATCGCCGAATTCTCATCGTGGTCGGCCAATCTCGCCAATTTCGAGAGCGACTTGCAGCGCATCGAACCCTATGCCGATATGCACCACATCGACGTCGCGGACGGCCATTTCGCGCCGTCCTTCCTGTTCTTCCCCGATCTCGTCGCCCGTATCGCCAAACTGACGGCCAGGCCCATCCACGTCCATCTGATGGTCGACCAAGCAATCGTCGAAGAACAGACGCGCCAGTTCATCGAGGCCGGCGCCGACATGATCAGCGTCCATGCCGAGAACGGCGAGGCGGGTCTGCGCGCGGTGCGGCTGGCGCATGAACTCGGCGCCGAGGCCGGCGTTGTGCTGAGGCTGGAGACCCCTGTAGAGGCGATGAAGCCTTTCGTCTCCGAAGTGGCGTTCGTCACGCTTCTTGGAACCGCGATCGGCGTCAAGGGCCAGGGCCTGTCGGAGAAGGCCTGTGACAGGCTGGGCGAAGCCCGCGCCATCCTGAGGAACGCTGGTCGTGAGTCGGCCGTGGTGCTCGCCGCCGATGGCGGCATCCGCCACGAAACCGTGCCGCTGCTGCGCGCCGCCGGCGCCGAGACCGTGGTGCTCGGTTCGCTCGCTTTCGGCGACAAGGATCTCGCCGGCCGCATCGGCTGGTTGCGTGGTCTGAAGGTCGCGGCCTGATGAGCATTGAAGTCGCCCTCGCGATCGATCTTGGCGGCACCGAGCTTCGTGCCGCCCTGGTCGACCGTGACGGCAAGATCCTGGCCTTCGCGGCTGTGCCGACGCAGGCGCAGGCCGGCCCCGACGTGGTGATCGCCCAGATCGAGGCGCTAGCCGTGACCGTCCATGCCGAAGCGCCGGGGCTGTCGATCCTCGGCGTCGGCGTCGGCGCGCCGGGCCCGCTCGATCCGCTGGCCGGCATCGCCGTCGGACCGCCGACGCTGGCCGGCTGGCAGGACGTGCCGCTGGCCGACATCCTCGAGCGGCGGCTCGGCCTGCCGGTGCGGCTGGAGAACGACGCCAATGCGGCAGCGCTCGGCGAATGGCGCTTCGGCGCCGGCCACGGTGCGCGCTCCCTGGTCTTCGTCACCGTCTCGACCGGGATCGGCGGTGGCGTCGTCGCCGACGGACGCATCCTGCACGGCCGTCGCGGTCTTGCCGCGGAGATCGGCCACATGACCATCACCAACGAAGGCGAGCGCTGCGTGTGCGGCGTCGTCGGCTGCTTCGAGGCGATCGCTTCGGGAACCGCGCTCGGCCGCCGCGCCAATGCCGCAACGTCTCCTTTGGACGGTTCGACGCTGCGCCGCCTCTCGGCCAACGCCGAGGTCACGGGTCGCCACGTGGTCGAGGCCGCAGGGCTGCAGGACGACCTCGCTCTGGCTCTGCTCGAGGAGGAGGCGCGCTGGCTGGGCGTCGGCTTCACCAACCTTTTGCACCTCTATTCGCCCGACGTGCTGGTCGTTGGCGGCGGCATCGCCAATGGCCTCGACCTGATGGCGCCCGTCATCGGGGCGACCATCCGCCAGCGCGCCATGCGCGCCTATCGCGACGTGCCGGTCGTCCAGGCCCGGCTCGGCCGCCATGCCGGGCTGGTCGGCGCGGCCAGCCTCGTCCTGTTCGATGATTTGGGCACGTTGGCGGCTCCCATTCCCGTCGGCCCAAGTACATATCCGGACACGCGGAGGGACTTCAACGGCTGAGCTCAAGCTGGCGCGGTCCTGTCTCGCTGCAAGTCGATCCGTCGCGCTGCGACCCCTCGTGGCAGATGGCAAGGCCGTGCCACCGCTGCGCAAAGCCGCCTGATAGCGATGAAACATGACCATGGCCGCAAGCGGCGTGCTTGCGGCCATTGTCCGTCGTATGAAACCGTGGATCACTCGGCGGGAACGATGTCCGCCGGCAGGCTGTCGTCGGCGGTCCCAGCCAGCGCTCTCGCCAGCTTGGCCTCGTCGAGTTCGCCTTCCCAGCGCGCCACGACCAGCGTCGCCACCGCATTGCCGACGAAGTTGGTCAGCGCCCGGCATTCCGACATGAAGCGGTCGACGCCGAGGATCAGCGCCATGCCGGCGACCGGCACCGAGGGAACCACCGAAAGCGTGGCGGCCAGGGTGATGAAGCCTGCCCCGGTGATGCCGGCGGCACCCTTGGACGACAGCATCGCCACCAGCAAAAGCAGGATCTGGTCTGATATCGACAGATGGATGTTCGTCGCTTGGGCAATGAACAGGGCGGCAAGCGTCATGTAGATGTTGGTGCCGTCGAGATTGAAGGAATAGCCGGTCGGGATGACCAGTCCGACCACCGAGCGCTTGGCGCCGGCCTTCTCCATCTTCTCCATCAGCGAGGGCAGGGCCGCTTCCGACGACGAGGTGCCGAGCACCAGCAGCAGCTCTTCCTTGATGTAGCGGATCAGCGACAGGATCGAGAAGCCGTTGTAGCGGCAGACGGCACCGAGCACGACGAACACGAACAGGAACGAGGTCGCGTAGAAGGTTCCGACCAGCATTGCGAGGTTGATGACCGAGCCGATGCCGTATTTGCCGATGGTGAAGGCCATCGCACCGAACGCGCCGATCGGGGCTGCCTTCATCAGCACGCTGACCAGCTTGAACATCGGCGCCATCAGCGCCTGCAGGAAATTGAGCACCGGCGTGCCCTTGTCGCCGACCAGCGCCAGCGCGATGCCGAACAGGACCGAGAAGAACAGCACCTGCAGGATGTCGCCGTCTGCGAAGGCGCCGACGATCGTGCCGGGAATGATGTTCATCAGGAAGCCGGTGACCGACTGGTCATGTGCCTTGGCGGCGTAAGTGTTGACCGTCGAGGCGTCGAGCGTCGCCGGGTCGATGTTGAAGCCGGCGCCCGGCTGCACGACATTGGCCACGACAAGGCCGATGATCAGCGCCAGCGTCGAGAAGGTGAGGAAGTAGAGCATCGCCTTGCCGGCGACGCGGCCAACCTTCTGCAGGTCGCTCATGCCGGCGATGCCGGTTGCCACCGTCAGGAAGATGACCGGGGCGATGATCATCTTGACCAGCTTGATGAAGGCGTCGCCCAATGGCTTCATGCTCTCGCCGATCGACGGATAATAGTGGCCGAGCAGGATGCCCACGGTGATCGCCACCAGCACCTGCACGTAGAGCTGGGCATAGAGGGGCTTGCGCTGCGCGGCGGGCGCGGCGGATTGGTCTGCGATATGCATCGAACTCTCCCTGGCCGGATGGACGGAACCCGCCCTGCGTGACTTCTCCCATCGCGGCGTTCCGGTCGCCCGCCGCTGCACGGATGTTTGCAAGCGCTGTGCCAGATGCCGGATAGGCCGGAATCCCTGGGTTCAGCCGTTCCTGCCTTGCCTTTGACGGGGAGTTGTGCGGATTTCCGCACAGGCCTTGTTTGCCCGGGCGGAATTTCGCATTAGACTGGAGGCAAAGCCGGGGAGCAAAGGGAGAGGGCCGACGCCACAACAGCGCATCGATAGCGGATCCCCGGGGTTTGCCGGCCGCGACCTGCTGCGCGAAGCGGTAGCGCGCCTGCGCGGCCGTTGGCTGTTTGCGGCAATAGCGCTCGCTCTGCTTGCCGGCGCGGTTGCCACCGCCGGGCGCATCGCCGAGGGTCAGGCCGCCGATGACCTGCGCGACGGGGCATTGGCCGCCTTGCCGCTGGCGGCCGGAACCCTGACCGGCGAAATCGAAAAGCAACGTCTCGTGCCGCTGGTGCTGGCGCGCGACGATGCGGTGCGTGATGCGCTGCGCCGCGCCGGGAAAGTCGAGGAAACAGCGCTCGACGCCAAGCTGAAGGCCATAGCCGGCGATGCGTCGGCCTCGGCCATCTATGTCATCGACACGGCGGGCATGGCGATATCGGCCAGCAATGCCGGCCAGCCGGACAGCTTTGTCGGCATCGATTATAATTTTCGCCACTATTTCACCGATGCGATGGCCAAGGGCGCGGCCAGCCAGTATGGCCTCGGCACGATCAGCGGCAAGCCGGGACTCTACCTTGCCGGCCGTGTCGACGACGGTGGCAAACCGCTTGGCGTCGCGGTTCTGAAGGTCGAACTCGGCGGTGTCGAAGCCAATTGGCGGGCGAGCGGCTTTCTCGTTTTCGTCACCGACGAGCGCGGCGTCGTTCTGGCCACCAGCCAGCCCGACTGGCGGTTCCATGCGCTGGCGCCGCTCTCCGCCGCGGATGCCGCCGCGGCGCATGACCAGCTTCAACTGGTCGACGCCGCCTTCGAGCCGCTGCCGATACGGCGTGGCGCCGGTGACGGCCTGGCGACGATCGAAGAAGCCGGAAAATCGCGCCGGTTCGTCGAGGTGGTGCAGGACTTGCCCGGTGCCGTCCCCGGCTGGCGCCTGTGGCTGCTGACGCCCGCCGATGCCGCCTTGACCGCCGCCGCCAACACGGCGCGCCTGACGACACTGCTCGGGCTGCTGCTGATGGGGCTGCTTGCCTATGTGTTCACCCGGCGCCGGCGCACACGCCGCCTGCGGCAGCAGGCGCTGGCGCGCATGAATGCCGAACTCGAAAGCCGGGTCAGTTCCCGGACCGCCGAACTGACGCGATCGAACACGGCCCTTGCCGGCGAAATCGCCGAGCGCGAAAACGCCGAGGCCAAGGTCCGCCGGCTGCGCGACGATCTTGCCCAGGCCAACCGGCTCTCCATCCTCGGCCAGATCGCCGCCGGCGTGGCGCATGAGATCAATCAGCCGGTCGCCGCCATCCGCACCTATGCCGAGAATGCCGGCGGCTTTCTCGAGGCCGGCAAGACCGAACCGGCAAGCGGCAACCTGACCTCGATCGTCTCGATGACCGAGCGCATCGGCGCGATCACCAGCACGCTGCGCACCTTTGCGCGACGGCCTGGCGTCGCTGCCTCGCCCTTGCCGGTACGCGAGGCGATCGAGGGCGCGCTGTCGCTGCTGTCCGGCCGCATCCGCGATTCCGGCGTCACCATCGTCAAGCCGGGCGGCACCGCATCGCCATTGGTGATGGCAAGCCGCATCCGGCTGGAGCAGATCCTCGTGAACCTGTTGCAGAACGCGCTGGACGCCATGAAGGACCGGCCTGATCCCCGCATTGAGATCGACCTCGCCGAACGCGGCGACCGCGTGCTGATTTCGGTGCGCGACAATGGTCCCGGCCTCGGCCCGGAAGCCGCCGGCAATCTGTTCATGCCGTTCCAGACCACCAAGGAGAAGGGGCTTGGCCTTGGCCTGGTGATCTCGCAGGAGATCGCCCAGGAATTGGGCGGCACGCTGCGGCTCGACCCCGACACCGCCAGCGGCGCATCCTTCACCATCGACTTGAGGCGGATCGAATGACGCAGGGATCGGGGCTGGTCGCGCTCGTCGACGACGATGCGGATCTGCTGCATGCCACCACGCAACTGCTCGAACTTGCCGGCTTCACGGTGATCGGGCTCGACGCCGCCGAGGCAGCGCTTGATGTCGTCGGCAGGGACTTCGAGGGTGTGGTCGTCAGCGACATCCGCATGCCTGGCATGAATGGGCTGCAACTCTTCGACCGCGTCAAGGCTGTTGATCCCGACTTGCCGGTGATCCTGATCACCGGGCATGGCGATGTCGATCTTGCGGTCGCCGCGCTCAAGGATGGGGTCTATGATTTCATCCCGAAACCCTATGCGGGGGAGCGTCTGGTGGAGGCGCTGAAACGTGCATCGGAGAAGCGGCGGCTGGTGATGGAAAACCGGCGGCTCCGCGAAGCCGCCGCACTTGCCGCGGACGGCATGCCGTTGATCGGCGAGGCGCCGGCCATAAGGCGGTTGCGCGAGACCTTGCGCCAGATCGCCGACATGGACGTCGACGTGCTGGTGGAAGGCGAGACCGGAACCGGCAAGGAAGTGGTGGCCGACCTCCTGCACCGGTGGGGCCGGCGGCGTGCAAAGCCGTTCGTGGCACTGAACTGCGGCGCTCTGCCCGAGACCGTCATCGAAAGCGAGCTGTTCGGCCACGAGGCCGGCGCGTTTACCGGGGCGCAGCGACGGCGGATCGGCAGCATAGAGCATTCCAGCGGCGGCACGCTG
Organism: Mesorhizobium sp. B2-7-3; assembly: GCF_006440715.1. Lineage (NCBI taxonomy): Bacteria > Pseudomonadati > Pseudomonadota > Alphaproteobacteria > Hyphomicrobiales > Phyllobacteriaceae > Mesorhizobium > Mesorhizobium sp. B2-7-3. The sequence continues at coordinate 238,261 of NZ_VFTY01000006.1, read as the reverse complement.
TTCCTCGACGAGATCGAATCCATGCCGCCGGCCCTGCAGGTCAAGCTGTTGCGGGTGCTGGAGACGCGCAGCCTCACCCCGCTCGGCTCGAACGAAACAAGGCGCCTCGATCTCCGGGTCGTCGCGGCGACCAAGGTCGATCTCAGCCGGCAGGACCAGCGCGGCGATTTTCGCGAGGATCTCTATTTCCGCCTCAACGTGGTGACGCTGCGCATTCCGCCGCTGCGCGAGCGGCGCGGCGATATCGAGATGCTGTTCGGCCACTTCCTTGGCAAGGCGGCGAAACGGTTTGGCCGGCCTGTCGCCAAGGTGAACGCCGCCGTGAGCCATCATCTCCAGTCGCACGACTGGCCGGGCAATGTGCGCGAACTCGCCCATTTCGCCGATCGCGTCGCGCTCGGTCTTGGTCCCGATGACGAAACCAGGTTCTCGCCCGCACGATTGCCAGCGCCCGCCGCCGCACTGCCGGAGCGGGTCGGGCATTACGAGGCGCAGCTCATCCGCGACGCGCTGCGCGACCATGGCGGCGACGTGCGCGGCGCCATCGACGCGCTCGGCGTGCCGCGCAAGACGTTCTACGACAAGCTCAAGCGCTATGGCATCGCCGCATCTGATTTCCGTCCCTCTTGATCTTTCCAAGCGAGCATCGCGAAAGCCATGAACACGACACTTGAAACGACCGCCGATCCCCTGCCGGAAGAACTCGCCTTTCTCAGTGAACGGCTGACGGCGTTCAACGACGGCGATGTCGGCGCGTCCGAAAAGAAGGCGCTGGCGGTGTTCGTGCGCGACGAGATCGGGGCGATCGTCGCCGGCATTTCAGGCTACACCGCCTGGGGCTGGCTCTACGTGCAGTGGCTGTGGGTCGACGAAAGGCTGCGCGGCCAGCACATGGCAGGCCGGATGCTCGACGCGGCCGAACGCGAAGCCGTGGCCCGCGGCTGCCAAAACGCCTGGATCGACACATTCAATCCCAACGCCGCCAAGGTCTATCAGAGGCAAGGCTACCAGCCTTTCGGGACGCTGGCCGATTTCCCTGTCGGCCGCAGCCGCGTCTTCCTGCGGAAGAAACTGGTCGACTGATCAGCCAGCCAGCTTTCCGCCGCGCATCGGCCGCGGCGCGCCCGTCGTGCTCGGGAAACTGATCGGCAGGCTGCGCAGCACGCGAACCGCGAGGAAGGCAAAACACTCCGCCTCCACCGCGTCGCCGCTCCAGCCGAGGCTTTCGGCCAGCACGACCTCGACGCCGGCGCGGCTGGCGAGCATCGCCATCATTGTCGGGTTGTGGCGACCGCCACCGCTGACCACCAGCTTCTTCGGCCGGCTGGGCAGAAGGTCGAGCGCCTTGCCGACAGCCGACGCGGTGAAGGCGGTGAGCAGGGCCGCGCCATCCTCGGCGCTCAGGCCATCGGCCATGGCCGCGCCGAAGTCGAAACGGTCGAGTGACTTTGGGTACGGCTTGGTCAGATAGGGATGCTGCAGCAGCTTGGCGAGCCGGGCTTCGTCCACCTTTCCCGCGCCGCCAAGCGTGCCGTCGCGGTCCATTTCGCCGAGCCCTTTCGACTTGATGAAATCGTTGAGCGGCGCGTTGGCGGGGCCGGTGTCGAAGGCGATGACATTGTCGGCGCCGTCCCACCAGGTGATGTTGGCGACGCCGCCGAGATTGAGCACGGCCACCTCGCCGCTGGCGCCGGCGCCGCGCATCAGCGCGGTGTGATAGGCAGCGGCCAAAGGCGCGCCTTGTCCGCCGGCGCGCATGTCGGCCGAGCGGAAATCGTAGGCGACCTTGGTGCCGAGGATGGCATGCATGAGCTCGCCGTCGCCGAGCTGCCGGGTCTGGCCGAGCCGTCCGACCTGCGGCGCGCGATGCAGCACGGTCTGGCCGTGAAAGCCGACGACCCCGATCTCGGCCATCGTCATGCCGTAACCTTCCACGAGTTCCTTCACCGCCGCCGACTGCGCGCGCGTCAGCGCCTCTTCGGCCTTGCGAAAAATCGCAGGTTCCGGCCCGGTGAAATTCCAGGCCCGCGCCGCCGCCAGCGTCTCTTCCAGCAGCGACCGGATCGACGCGGGATAGGGCATCAGCCGGTAAGTGCCGAAATCGTCTATCCGCTCGCCATCGGTCTTGATCAGGGCGACATCGATGTTGCCGTCAAGCACCGTGCCGGTCATCAGGCCGACGGCCCAGATTGGTTCCATCATTGAGCTCCATTGATGAGGTCGCCGACCGCTTGCCGAAGCTGAACGATGCCGCTGTCGAAATGACGTGTCGGATGGATCCGGTTGGTAAGCAAGGTCCACGCCTTGCCCTTGTCGAAGTCGATCCACAATCCTGTGCCGGTGAAGCCGGTGTGGCCGATCGTTCCCGGACCGCACAGCGCACCGCCGGACCAGCCTTGGTAAGGGCGCTCCCAGCCATGGGTGCGGGTGGCCGATAAGGGCTCGTGCATCAGCGCGATCAACCGTTCGGATGCGCCGGTTCCGTCCAGCAATCCCCAGGCGAAATCGAGCACCGAAGCAGCTGTGCCGAACAGGCCGGCATGACCCGCACCCTGCAGCGCCGAGCAATTGTCGTCGTGGACCTCGCCGGACAGCACGCGATGGCGCCAGGTGCAGTCCTCGGTCGCCGCGGCGGCATCGGGTTCCGCGAACCAGGCAAAGCCTGGGCCGGGTTCCATGGCGCGGATGCTCTTGCCCGACAGCCGCTCCATCGCAAAGCCGAGCAGGATGAAGTTGATGTCGGAATAGACAGGGTCGCGCGCCCGCCATTCCCGCTGCAGGATGAAGGCGCGCAGCAGTTCGGGGTCGCGCCCATAGGTGTAGATCGGCTCGACCGGCGGGAAGGGCGTCTGGTGGCCCAGGCACTGGCGAAACGTCACCTTCCGCTCCCATGCGTTCGCGTCATACTGGCGAAGGTCGGGAAGCAGGGAGATCAGCGGCGCGTCGAGATCGATGATGCCGTCCTGCGCCAGCGCCAGGATACGCGGCGTGGTAAAGATCACCTTGGTCAGCGACGCCAGGTCGAACCAGGTCTCAACAGTCATCGGCCTGACTTTAGGCACAAGCTGCGCGGAGCCGATCGCTCTGGTGATGCGCTCGCCATTTCTGCCGACCAGACCGAGCACGCCGCCGGGAATGCGCTTGGCCGCCACTGCCGCTGCGAGCGGTTGGAACGCGCGGTCGAAGAGCTGGGCGAGGGGGCTCAATGCCGGCCACCGCACGTGGGCATGTCGTCAAACGGAAAAGTCGGCGATCCTTCGCACCCCCCTCTGTCCTGCCGGACATCTCCCCCGCAAGGGGGGAGATTGGCCGTAATAGCGGCTCTCGCCAATCGCCGACGTCGCAGGAAGGGGCGGGATGCCGAAGCTGCTAATCTCCCCCCTTGCGGGGGAGATGGCCGGCAGGCCAGAGGGGGGTGCTGTCCCGCCGACCTTGCATATCCCAATGCACCGTCCATCACACCTCCACCCTCGCCATATGATCCCCGCCAAACCGCTCCCATTTCGCCGGCGCCGGCTCGAACCCTGGCGGGCGCACCAGCGAGGGCACCTGGCGCGTGTCGATCTCGAAACGCTCATGCCGCCGGTCGATGGCCGGAACGGCTGATATGAGCTTCTTCGTATAGGAATGTCTCGGCTTCGACAGCACGGACTGTGCGTCGCCGATCTCGACGATCTGGCCGGCATAGATGACTGCGATGCGGTGCGCGATCCGCTCGACCACCGCCATGTCATGCGAGATGAAGAGATAGGCCAGCCCAAACTCGCGCTGCAGGTCGACCAGCAGCTCCAGCACCTTGGCCTGCACCGACACATCGAGCGCCGACACTGCTTCATCGAGGACCACGACGGACGGGTTGAGCATCAGCGCGCGGGCGATGCACAGCCTTTGCCGCTGGCCACCGGAGAACTCATGCGGATAGCGCTCGAGGCTGTTCTTGGGCAGGCCGACGCGTTCCAGCAGGCGCGCCATTCTGGCCCGCGTTTCGGCATCCACCCGGCCGCCGGTGGCGATCACGGGTTCCGCCAGAATGCTCTCGATCGCCAGCCTTGGATTGAGAGAGGCATAAGGGTTCTGGAACACCATCTGCATGGGCCTGGCGCTGCGCCTCGGCGAGGCCGCTCGGGCGCCGACCGAGAAGCTGCCGCGCGCCGGCCGCACAAGCCCCAGCACCGCCTTGGCGGCAGTGGATTTGCCCGAACCGCTCTCGCCGACGATGGCCAGCGTCTCGCCGTGCATCAGGTCGAAATCGACGCCGTCGACGGCATGCACCGCGCCGGTGGCGCGGCTGAAGAAACTGCTCTTGAGGGGAAACCGAACCACGAGGCCATCGACCTTCAAGGCCGGTTCGGCGCTCGCGCCGTTGTCACGTTGCCCATCCGAGCGCGTCGCGCGACCGCTGGCGAAATGTGGCACGGCGTGCAGCAGATGCTGGGTGTAGGGATGCTGGGGGCTGTCGAGGATCCGGTTGAGCTCACCCTGTTCGACGGCCTGTCCGTTCTGCATCACCATCACCTTGTCGGCGATGCCGGCAACCAGGCCGATATCGTGGGTGATGAAGATGACGGACATGCCGCTTTCGCGCTTCAGCTCGGCAAGCAGCGCCATGATCTGTGCCTGCACGGTAACGTCGAGCGCCGTCGTCGGCTCGTCGGCGATCAGCAGGCGCGGGTTGCAGGCCAGTGCAATGGCGATCATCACCCGCTGCAGCATGCCGCCGGACAGCTGGTTGGGCGTGTATTTCAGCCGGCGCGCGGCATCGGGAATGCGCACGCGGTCGAGCGCGTCCATGGCTGCCGCAGTAGCCTGCCGGCCGGTCAGGCCGCGATGCAGGCGGAACGATTCCTCGATCTGGGTGCCGATGGTCAGCACCGGGTTGAGCGAGGTCATCGGTTCCTGAAAAATCATGCCGATCTCGGCGCCGCGAATGCCGGTCAATTGCGGTTCGGTCGCGGTCGTCAACTCGAAGATGGTCCCATTGGCCCGCTTGAGCTTCATCGAGCCGCCAGTGATGCGGCCGCCACCGAAATCGACGAGCCGGTTGATGGACAGCGCCGTCACCGACTTGCCCGAGCCGCTTTCGCCGACAATGGCCAGCGTCTCGCCATCGGCGATATCGAAACTGACGCCGCGCACCACCTCATTGGCCCCGGGGTCGCGGCCGAAGCCGACGCGCAGGTCCGAGACTGACAAGAGCGGGGTCATGCGAACGCGCTCCGCATCCTCGGGTCGAGGATGTCGCGCAAGGCGTCGCCCAGAAGGTTGAAGCCGAGAATGCTGATCATGATCGCCAGGCCCGGGAAGATCATCAGCCAGGGTGCCGTCTCCATCAGGTTGCGGCTGTCGCTCAGCATCAGTCCGAGCGACGCGGCGGGCGGCTGCGTGCCGAGGCCGAGAAAACTCAAGCCGGCTTCGGTCAGCAGCGCCCAGGCCAGTGCCAGCGTCACCTGTACGGTCAGCGGCGCCACCAGGTTGAGCAGCAGGTGGCGCGTGACGATGTAGCTTGAGCTGCTGCCGAAGGTGCGCGCGGCATCGACGAATTCGCGTGTCTTGAGCGACAGCGCGGGGCCGCGCACCACGCGGGTGAAGATCGGCGTGTAGACGATGCCGATGGCAACGACGCTGGTCCAGGTGCCGGGGCCGGCAACGGTGACGATGAGCAGCGCCAGGAGGATCGCCGGGAAGGCCAGCAGCACGTCCATGATCCGCATCACGACGCCGTCCCAGCGGCGCCCGAGCCAGGCGGCGGCCAACCCCAGGATCGTTCCGGCAAGCGCCGCGAAGGCCACCGAGAAGAAGGCGACGGTAAAAGACTGGCCGATGCCCGCCATCAGGCGGCTGGCGACGTCGCGGCCGAACAGGTCGGTGCCCATCCAGTAGGCGGCGCTGGGCGCATGCAGGCGGTCGATACGGTACTGCGTGATCGGATTGTGCGGCGTCAGCCCGAGCAGGCCGAGGATGGCAAGCAGCAGATAGACGCACACGATGACGCCGCCAATGCGGCCGCTGCCATGGCCGAAGATGGCACGCAGGATGTGCATCACTGTTCCCCCAGCCGGATGCGCGGATCGAGCGCGACATAGGCGAGGTCGACCAGGAGATTGACGATCATGAAGTTGAAGGCGATGAACAGCACGCTGCCCTGCACCAGCGCGTAATCGCGCTGCAGGATCGCGTCGAGCACCATGCGTCCGAGGCCGGGCAGGGCGTAGATCTGCTCGACGATGACGGCGCCGCCCAGGAGGTAGCCGAATTCTATGCCGCTCAGCGTCACCACCGGGATCAGTGCATTGGGAAGCGCATGCCGCCAGATGACGCTGCGCGCCGAAGCGCCCTTGCTGCGCGCGGTGCGCACATAATCGTCGCTCAACACGTCGAGCATTGCCGAGCGCGCAATGCGGGTGACCGATGCCGCGAAGGCAAAGCCGAGCGTGATGGCGGGCAGGATCAACTGGCTGAGATTGCGCAAGGGATCCTGCCAGAGCGGCACGAATTCGCCCATCGCCGGCAGCACGCCGAAGCCCGCCGACAGCGTGTAGATGATCAGCAAGCCAAGCACGAAGCTCGGCGTCGACTGGCCGATCATGGCGACGACGCGCACACCGAGATCGGACAGCTTCTCGTTGTGAGTGGCGGCGTAGATGCCGGCCGGCATGCCGACGGCAAGTGCAATGATCATAGAGAGGAGCGCCAGCTCCAAGGTCAGCGGGAAGCGCTCGAGGATGACGTCGAGAACCGGCCTGCCATAGGTGACGGATATGCCGAAATTGCCGTGCAGGATGCCGCCGATCCAGCGCCAGTACTGGACGAACCAGGGCTGGTCGATGCCGAAATAGGCGGCGAGCGAATCCCGTTGTGCCGGCGTCAGCAGGCCGGCCTCGGTGCCCAGCATCGCCGTGATCGAATCGCCGGGCACCATCCGGATCGCGACGAAGACCAGGATGGACACGCCAAGCAGCACGAGAGGAAACGTCGCCAGCCGTCGCAGGAGATAGTTCACGCCAGGAAGACCTCTCGTCCCATTGCCGAAGCTACTGGATCGTCACCTTGCTCAGGCTGAACAGCGTGCCGGTCGGCGTCGGCACGAAACCGGATATGTTCTTCTGCTGCGCCGTGTAGCTGTAAGAGGTGTAGAGCCAGATCCACGGCGACATTTCGGCGAGATGCTTCTCGAATTCGGCGAAGATCGCTTTGCGTTTGGCTGGATCGGTCTCTGCGCGGCCCTGCTGCATCAGGCTGTCGAGCGTATCGTCGATGTAGTTCGCCACCTTTTGCAGATTGCCTGATTTGGTCCAGTAGCGGTTGTACATGGTATAGGGGTCGGCCCGGCCGCCATTGAGCGCGATCGCCATGTCGAAATCGCCCTTCAGCCAGGCGTCGACATAGACGTTGAGTTCCATCATCTTGATATCGAGTTTGACGCCGATTTCGGCGAGCTGCGACTGGATGACCTGGGCTTCGGCCGCTGCCGTCGGCGGCTCGCCCGTGGCGCCGATCACGGTCGCCGAAAAGCCGTCGGCAAAGCCGGCCTCGGCCATCAGCTTCTTGGCCTTTTCGACATCGCGCTTGTAGCAGAACAACTGGCTGGGATCGGTGGCCAGCGCCGGGATGGTCAGCGGTCCGGTGACCTTGCCTTCGCCCAGCGCGGCGGTGTCCAGCACCTCCTGCCGGTCGATGGCGCAGGAGATCGCCTGGCGCACCTTGAGCTCGGTCATCGGCTTCCGCGACGGGTTGAGCTGCAGCACGTTGTAGGCCAGCACCGGCACGCGGTTCAGTTGCAAGTTGGCTTCCTTCGGCACCAGCGTGGCGACGAGCGGATCGTTGAGCAAGGCGAAATCGATCTGCTTGGTGCGCATGGCGGCGAGGATCGCCGCCTCGTCGGGCAGCACACTGATCTCGATGCCGTCGACGCCGGTCGCGCCGCCGGCCCAGTTCTTGCTGGCGCTCAAGACTTCCTTGGCGTTGGGATCCCACTTGTCGAGCTTGAACGGGCCCGAACCGACCGTCTTGGTGCCGATCGAGCCGGCCTTGATCTCGGTCGCCGGAACGATGGCCGCGTTGACGTCGCTCATCGCCGTCAGGATAGGCGCGTCGGCCTGCGACAGGTGGAACACGACGGTCGCCGCATCCGGCGTGTCGATGCTGGCGATCGACAGGAAGTTGGCGCGGGCAGCGGCACCGGTCTTCTCGTCGAGAATGCGCTCGAACGACGCCTTGACGTCGGCGGATGTCACGGCGGTGCCGTCCTGGAATTTCGCCTTGGGATCGAGCTTGAAGGTCAGCCCCTTGCCGTCCTTCGAAAACTCCCAGGAGGAGGCGATGGCGGGAATGATCCGCAGGCTGGCGTCGACGCGCACCAGCGGCTCATAGATCAGCTCCAAAAGCCGCAGCGAGGAAAAGGCCGTCTGCTTGTGCGGATCAAGCCCGGTGGCGTCCTGGGACCAGGCCATGTGCAGCGTCGCCGCCTCCGCCGAAACCGTCGCGATGCCGAGCATCGCGGCAAGGGTGATGCCCGAAAGCAGCCTTCTTGTAAGATGAACCATTCTCGTCTCCCATTATTGAACTCGATGCCTTGCAGTTTCCGAGGACCGCTTCCAAGGCACACATGCTATGGAGTGTCGGCCCAGTCTATGCGGCTTGACGCCGTCTTGTCTAAAGCGGCTTCAGGTCGCTTCGTCGCCGATCGCCTTTCGTAGGAACCCTCCGGCCCTGGACAAAGCGGCCCGCGCCGCGTCCACGTCGAGGCCGGTGATGGTCACCAGGATCGCCAACTTGACGTCCTTGCCGGTCCGGTCGAGCGCCTGCCGCGCCTGCGGCGCGGTACAGCCGGTCGTCTGCATGACCATCCTGATCGCCCGGGCCACCAGCTTCCTGTTCGATGGGTTCAGGTCGACCATCAGATTCTGGTAGCTCTTGCCGATCCGGATCATCGAGGCCGTGGTCAGCATGTTGAGCACCAGCTTCTGCGCGGTTCCCGATTTCAGCCGGGTCGAGCCGGTGAGCACTTCGGGGCCGACGACGGGCGAGATCGCGATGTCGGCGATACCGGCGATGGTGGATGCCGGATTGCAGGAGAGGGCGACCGTCGTTGCGCCGATCTGCCTGGCATGGGTCAGCCCGCCGATGACATAGGGCGTGCGTCCGCTGACCGCGATGCCGACCACCACGTCGTCGGGTGTGAGTCCGATCCCCTGCAAGGCCTTGGCGCCCATCTTCGGGTCATCCTCGGCGCCTTCGAGCGAGCGCACCAGCGCGTCGGACCCGCCGGCAATCAGGCCGACCACCATGCCTTCGGGCACGCCGAATGTCGGCGGGCATTCCGAAGCGTCGAGCACGCCAAGCCGGCCGCTGGTGCCGGCGCCCATGTAGATGAGGCGTGCGCCCCTCTCGAAGGCAAGCACGATCCGGTCCACCGCGGCGGCAATCTCGGGCAGCACCTTTTCGACGGCCGCTGGGACGATCTTGTCCTCGTCATTGATCCTGCGCAGCACGTCGAGGGTCGGCAGCAGATCGATGTCGACAGTCCTTGGGTTCCGACCCTCGGAAACCAAGCGATCCAGCTCAGACATCAACCCTTGCTCGGTCATCCCAGCGCTTTCAAAAATTCTGCCGCACGGCATCACTCGACTGGCAGCCAGTGCGGACGGACCTTGGGTCTGTCATCGCAGTTTTCTTTGTTAACTTTTTAGAATTTGATATTCACATCGTCAACAGAGCGTTGGAATATTTTATTCCTGTCCATGCTGGCTAGCCCTTGCAAACCGAACGCTTGGCAAGAATGATCGCGCCGGACACGGCGTCGCCGTCGGCGGGCTTCAGGCGGCGGCGCACATCAGGCGAAAGCCAGGGCTCCAGCGGGCTGGCGAGGCCACCCAGCAACGTCACGCGCGGCGCGCCCTTCTCGAACAGCACCCGCACCAGCGTGTCGACCTGTTCGGCGGCACTTTGCACGATGCGCCGTCCGGCGGGATCGCCCTGGTCGGCATGGCGCATCACCATGGGTGCAAGCGCGGCATAGTCCGTGGCGCTGGCGCGGTCCATCCAGGCGACAGCCTCCATCGGGTCGCCCGCGAAGCGCTGCATGACCTCCGCCAGCAGCGCCGTGCGCTCGTGGCGGCCGTCATGGGCGCGCAATGCCAGTTGCACGGCTTTCAATCCAAGGTCGGCGCCGCTGCCCTCGTCGGAGATCGGAAACCCGTAGCCGCCGGCGCGCAGGTCGCGGCCCTCGACGAAGCCGAGGCCGATCGAGCCGGTCCCGGCGATGACGATGGCGCCGTCCCGGCCGGAATGCGCGCCAAGGCAGGCACCGATGCCGTCGCTGACGAAGTCGATGCTGGCAAAGGGATGCGCGATTGCCCGCAACGCCTCGAGCGCGCCTTTGCGGCCGATGCCGGCAAGGCCGATGCCGGCATGGATCTTGGCGGTTTCGGCTGGCGCGAAACCTGCCTCCTTGATCGCCGCGCCGAAAGCTTTCGCGACGGAGGTCCAGGCTGCCTCGATGCCGAGCCGCGTCGTCGCCGGCCCCGACAGGCCCTGTCCCAGCACCGTGCCTTGCGCGTCCTCGAGACGGGCGCGGCAACCGGTGCCGCCGCCATCGACGCCGAGAAAATAATCCGCTTCGGTATTCATGCGCCCAGCCGCTCGATGTCGGCGCCGCACAGGCGCAGCTTGCGGTCCAGTTGCTCGTAGCCGCGGTCGAGGTGATAGACGCGGTTGATTGTCGTCTCGCCTTCACAGACCAGCGCCGCCAGCACCAGCGACACCGAAGCGCGCAGATCGGTGGCCATCACCTGCGCGCCGTGCAATTTCTCGCCGCCGCGCACCAGCGCCATGGTGCCTTGCAGTTTGATGTTGGCGCCGAGCCGCATCAGTTCGGGCACATGCATGAAGCGGTTCTCGAAAATGGTTTCGCGCAGCAGCGACGCACCCTGGGCGCAGCACATCAGCGCCATGAACTGCGCCTGCAGGTCGGTCGGAAAGCCCGGATAGGGTTCCGTCGTCAGATCCGCGGCCTTGAGCGGCCGGTCGCGCGAGACGATCAGACCGCGATCGCCTGGCCAGACGCTGACGCCGGTCGCCTCCAGCAATTGCACCACCGAGGCCATGTGCTCGAGCCGGGCGTGCGTCAGTTCGAGCTGGCCGCCGGTGATGGCGGCCGCGATGGCATAAGTGCCGGCCTCGATGCGGTCGGGGATGATGTCGTGCCTGGCGGCGTGCCAGCTGGTGTCGCCCGCGATCAGGATACGGTGCGTGCCGGCGCCTTCGATGCGCGCGCCCATGGCAACGAGGCAGGCGGCGAGATCGGCCACTTCCGGCTCGCGCGCTGCGTTCAGGATCTCGGTTTCGCCCTTGGCCGCGGTCGCCGCCATCATGGCGGTTTCCGTCGCCCCGACCGATGGCGAGGGGAGCACGATGCGCGTGCCGGTCAGCCCGTTCGGGGCCGAGGCGACGATCAGGCCGTTCTCGACGGCGATCCTGGCGCCAAGCGCGGCGAGTGCGGCGACATGCATGTCGACCGGCCGCGCGCCGATCGCGCAGCCGCCCGGCAGCGAAACCCGGGCATGGCCGAACCGCGCCAGCAACGGCGCCAGGACAAGCACCGTCGCCCGCATTTTTCGTACCGTGTCGTAGGAGGTCTCCTTGGAAACGGCGGTACTTGTGTCGATTGTGGCGGCATGGGCGGACCGGGTGATTTCGGCGCCATGAAGTCGCACCACGCCGAGCATGTTTTCGACGTCGGTCACATCGGGCAGGTTGGTCAGTTCCAGCGGGTAGGGGCTGAGAAGAGCGGCCGCGATCTGCCGCAAAGCGGCATTCTTGGCGCCCGATATGGTGACCGCGCCTTCCAGTCTCTGTCCGCCTACGATCCGCAATCTGTCCATGGCTGAAACCTTGACGGCCACGTCCGGTGACCTACCCGGGATCCCGAGCGATGACCTCGGGTCGGTCGAGAATTAATTCTGCGTTCTTGGCTGTCAATCAAAATTGGAATAATTTATTCCTCGTCTTGCAGTGAAGAGCGAGGGGTTTCCGTGTCCGTCTTAAGCAGGATCAGTGCCGAGCTCGACGGCATGGCGCCCGGCGATCGCGAGATCGGCCGTTATATCATCGACAATCCCGACCAGATGCTGCGGCTGTCGACGGCGGCACTTGCGGCCGAGATCGGCCGCAGCCAGTCTAGCGTCGTCAAGTTCAGCCAGAAGCTCGGCTATGCCAGCTACCAGGAGCTCAAGCTCGCCGTCAGCGAGGCCAAGGCGCAGGATTGGCAGGTGCCGGTCGGCGTCATCCATGGCTCGATCGAGGTGGGTGATACTTTTCCGGTCATCTTGAAGAAGCTGATCGGCAGCAAGCTGCTGTCGATGCAGCAGACCGTCGCCGCCAACAGCGAGCGCATCCTCTCCAGGACGCTGGACCTGCTTGATGGCGCGCGGCGCATCCATCTGGTCGGCGTCGGAGCCTCCTCGCTGGTGGCGCGCGATTTTTCCTACAAGCTGATGAAGCTCGGCCGCAATGTGCTGCATGACAGCGACAGCCACATCCAGATGGCCAACGCCTCGACGCTCGGGCCTGACGATGTGCTGTTCGCGCTGTCCTATTCCGGCGCCAGCATCGAAACCTTGCGTATCGCGGAGCTTGCCAGCAAACGTGGCACGACGGTGATCGCCGTCACCGGCCTGCACGACAATCCGCTGAGCCGCGTCGCCGACATCCGCCTCTACACCCTCGCCGACGAGGAACGCGCGCGCTGTTCCTCCATCACCGCGCGCGACGCGCAGCTGACGCTGACCGACCTTCTGTTCATCCTGCTGGTACAGAAGCAGCCCGACGCCAACGACTACGTTCACAACAGCGAGGCGGCGGTCACGGTGCTGAAGGCCGAGCGCTCGTCGTAAAGGCCTCAGACGCTTTCGAGATAGGTCTCGATCTCGAAATCGCTGACGTTGAGGGCAAACGTATTCAATTCCTGTCGTTTGCAGGCGACGAAGGAGTCGCGCAGGATCGCCGGGAAGATCTCCGCCACATGCGTCCCGCCTTCAAAGGTTGCGATCGCCGACGCCCAGTCCGGCGGCAGTTTGGCCGGGGCGACGCCTTGACCGTCATTCCCCGCCGGGTCGCCTGGCGACATCTGCTTCTCGATGCCGATCAGCGCGGCGCCCAGTATGGCGGCAAGCACCAGATAGGGGTTGGCGTCGGCTCCCGAGACGCGATGTTCGATGCGGCGCGCGCCGGTCGGGCCGCCGGGGATGCGGATCGCGACCATGCGGTTCTCGTAACCCCAGGCGACCGCGGTCGGCGCGTAGGATCTCGGGCGCAGCCTGCGGTAGGAATTGAAGTGCGGCGCGAACACCAGCGTGCTTTCGGCCATCGCCGCCAGCAGCCCGCCGACCGCGTGTCGCATGGTGTCGGAACCCTGGTCGGTGCCGTCGTCGAACACGTTGCGCCCATCGGCGTCGACCAGGCTGAAATGGACATGGAAGCCGTTGCCGGCGCGGTCGCCATAGGGCTTGGCCATGAAGCAGGCGGCAAAGCCGTGCTTGCGGGCAATGCCCTTCACCGTGCGCTTGAACAACACCGCATCGTCGGCGGCCCGCAAGGCGTCGGCGACATGGTTCAGGTTGATCTCGAACTGGCCGACGCCGTTTTCGGCGATTGCCGTATCGACGGGAATGCCTTGCGCGCGGCAGGCTTCATAGATGTCGTGGATGAAGGCTTCGAAATCGTCGATCTCGTCGATCGACAGCGCCGCGTCGGAATCGAGGCGCCGCCCGGTGACCGGCGAGACCGGCCCGACCGGCCGCTGCGATTGCGGATCGACCAGGTAGAATTCGAGTTCGGTCGCCGCGACAGGCGTCAGGCCGAGCGCCTTGTAGCGATCGAGGATGCGGGCCAGTGCCCGCCGGGGGTCGCCGAGATAGGGCGCTCCGCTCTCATCGGCGAGCCAGAGCGGGACGAGCGCCGTCGGATGCGCCGTCCATTCCACCGGCAGAATGCCGCGACCCGTCCATTGGCAAAGGCCATCGGCATCGCCGGTCGAGAAGACCAGGCTGTTGCCTTCGATGTCCTCGCCCCAGACGTCGAGCCCGATCAGCGAGTAGGGCATGCGCAGCTTGCCCTCCAGCGCCTTGCGGGCCTGCTCGACGGGGATGCGTTTTCCCCGCATGATGCCGTTGAGGTCGCACACCGCGGCCCTCAGGCTCTGGATGTCGCTTCGGCTTTCAAGCCAGTTCAAAACGTCCGCAATTGCATCGCTCAATTTCAAACCTCTGGTTCCCTGCGGTGTCGCGTCTGAGGCGAGCACCCTATTTTTACGATAAAGCGGCTGATGAGTTCATGAAGGCATCTCCGACATCGGTCGGAAAAGTTTCCTTCATTTTTTCAAGTCATTAGCCGGTATGTCGGGAGGCATTTCAGGAACCAATTGCGCGATCTGCGATCGCAACATAGCGACAAGGCAAGGGAAAGCCAAGCGGCATCTGGGGTCCAGGAGACACCGGCCTAGCTCCTCGCTTCCGGGAATCTGACCTGCCGCAGGATGTGGGCAGCACCTTCGTCGATGTCGCGAACGATGGCCGCCCGCGCTCGCGCACCGTCCTGCGCCTCGATCGCGGCAACGACTTCCTCGTGATAGTCGATATCCAGGATGGAGGAGAGGTCGTCCTCGAATCCCACGGCGAGGTTTCTGAGAAACGGGCCGACCTGCATCCACACCGTCTCGATCAGGAAGATCATCTGCTCGTTGCCGCAATGGCGATAGATCGAGAATTTAAAATCGTGGTTCTTCCTGAGATAGTGGCCGATATCGCCTTTGCGGGCCGTCAGGGTCAGTTCTGTGCAATGGCGTCGGATCGCCCGCAGATTATTGCCGTTGATCAGTTTCGTCGCAAGCTCGGTCGCCGGGCCTTCGAGCAGTGTGCGCACGGCGGTCAATTGCGAGAACCGCTCGGCCGAGATCACCGGCACCTCGACGCTGCCATTCGGCATCGGACTCAGTGCCCGCAATGCCTGCAGCCGCATGAAGGCACTGCGCACCGGCATGTCGCTGGTGCCGAGTTCCCTGGCGAGCCTGCGCGAGGTCAGCTTCTGGCCGGGCAGGAATTGGCCCGACATCAGGGCTCGCACAAGCTCCAGATAGACCTTCTCGTGCAAGGGCACGGTGTCGACGGCGGTCAAACCGAAATGTGTTCTGCCGGCCATTGGCGGGGCGCACCTTCATCCGTTCTGAAAATGACCTGACGACACGCGCCGTGGACAAAGCTTAGGCCCGGCACGGCGGGAACACCCAAGCCGCCGATTGATCGGGCATGATAGACGCTTCGATCGTTGCGCGGCAAGCCAACCGCCGGAGCCGGCCCGGTGCGGCGGGCTGCCTTCCTTTCCGGCTATCGATCCGGAGCCGGCCCGCTCTTTTCCAACGCCAGATGCGTCAGCAAATTCCTGGTGATCCGGCCGACGTCGTTCATGGCATCGCCCGCGGGCAAGGCGCCGCACCAGGCGACCGAACTCGCGCAGAAGATCAGGCCGCCCGAGGGCAGATGGCGCAGCGTCATCTCCGCGCAGCGGCGCTCGTCGCGCTCTCTGTCACCTCCTTCGTACCAGCGCGTCGCGTCATGGACGAAGCTGTCCGGGAACCCGGTCGCGCGGGCAATGACCATGGTGTCTAGGGATGTGCCCAGATGCGGGTCGGTGGCATCGACCTCGTAGCCGGCGGCGCCTCCAAGCACGATGCCCTCGTCGCCGAAGGTCTCGCTGGTGACGCCGTCGAACAACCACGCGGCCGAGGGCTGACGGCTTTCCGGCGTACGCGTGAAAGGCCGCGCGCCGTCGAAACCCATCAGCGAGATGGCGACGCCGGTCAGCGAGAACTCGCCGCGCCCGCTGGCGCGCAGGTAGCCTCCCGGCTGGTTTGTAATCGACAGTGACTGTTCGGCGATGGGACCGTCCCATGTCCGGCCCGCCTCGAGCGGCGAGCGGCGCAATTCCATCAGATCGTCCTGGAACGCCACCTTGCCGGCAAAGCCATTGCCGCCGAGATAGGCGATGCTGCCGCCCGCCGCCGCGAATTGGCGCAGCGCATGCTCCATCTCGACCGACATGTATTCGGGATGGCTGCCGGTGATGACCGCCTGATACTCCTGCAGGCCGGCAAGACCCAGTTCGTGCAGGTCGCGGTCGGTGATGAGATCGAAGGCGATATCATTGTTGTGGCAGAAGCGTAGAAAATGCAGGTCGACCGGCAGATTGTGCGGGCAGCCGCAGAGCGGATACTTGTAGTCGTCGCGCAGCGTCGCCTTGGGCTTCCTGGTGGAACAGATCGACACGCCGCTGAGGTCGCTGTGATAGTCGTAGAGCGACTTCAGATTGTTATCGATCGCGAAGCGATGGCCGCGATCCTCGCACATCCATTCGTAGAGATGCGCCGGCAGGAATTCGTCCGCGTAAGCGAGATAGGTGGCCGTCGGCACCAGGAACAACAGCGGCGCCCGGCGCTCCGACGAAGTGATGAAGAAGACGATACGCTCCGATCCTTCATCGTGACCGACCTCGAAGGCATAGACCCCGGCGGGCGCCTCGGCGGGAACCTGCAATTGGTATGAGGCCGGCCACTGCAACGCCTCCATGTCGTCGTCGTGGCAATGCACGGCGTCGTAATGCGACGGCACCAGCCGGGGGTCGAAACTCGACCCGTCCCAGCGGCGCGAGGTCATGCAGAAGGCGGGCTGGTTGACCGTTTCCAGGAAGAGGACGCGATCGGTGCCTGTCGAGGCGAGCGGGCCTCTCGGCAGCAGGGTCGGAAACGTCCAGGCGATAGGACCAGCCGCGGTTTGCAGCGAGATCGTCGAGAATTTCGCGTTGAGCGACCTGACATCGTTTGCCGTGCTGGTGCCGAAGACCATGTCACCGGTCAGGAGCCGCCACGGCAGGTCGAATCGACGATCCAGGCGAAACGGCGACAGGAGATCGTCCGAATCGATCCGCAGCACGGTCGCGCCGTCGTTCGACGAAATCTCGACCTTGAGCCAGGTGTTTGCCGGCAAGACCACGTCGCTATCGGGCGAGTTGCCGTCGTCGCCTGATATCAGCCGCCCGTCCTGCAAGCCGAGGCGCAGGTTTCCGCTTTCGAACAGCACGCGGGCGCCATCGTTGCGGGTCAAGTATACTTCGAAGGCGACGCCTTCGATCTCGGTGGCCTTGGCAAGTTCCGCCGCCGCGACCCTGAGGAAGGATCCGTGATCGAAATCGCGACGGGACACGGCATTTCCCGTCGGCTCGACGCGCCAGCCCATCGGCTCGGCCGCTTGCGTGTCGAGCCGCACGACGTGCACGTCGCGTACCGGCCGCGACGACGAGACATGGAGGGCGACTGGTGTTCCTGCCGCTGTATGCCAAGGAACGGTATAGCCTGAGACGGCCATGGCGCCGTGGTCGACGGGGCGTTTCATCGCCGCAAAAATCCGCGTCGCGATCCCGGCTGTCGCACTCTCCCCGGCTGTCGCACTCTCATTGATGGCAAACTGGACAATTCTTTCATACCTTTGGGTCAGGAGGGCGCATATATCCCCTCGGCCTTGCTTGCTGATTAAGTCCGTAGGAATCTCGCTCAGCCATCGATGGCCTCGGCAAATGCGAGTTCTAGGCATCCGTCGCAGGCATCCGCTTGGTGCCTGATCCACGACGACATTATCGCGATCGTCCGAAACCGGACAGTCGTTCTCGAAGGTCGGCCTCTTCATCACAAAACTTGACCTTCACGCACTTGCACGTCCGGCCGCTCTCTGGCTTTTTGGGGTACCCATCCGAACGGACTGATTCGCGTCATGCCGCTCGATTGCAATGTCTTGCAGGCAGTCTGCTTGTGGGTCGTGAAGCGCACGCAATTGGCGAAGGAGAAGCAGGCATGGCCGAGTTCAAGAAGCCGGAAATCTCCGAGATGAGACCCAAGATCACCGTGATCGGCGTCGGCGGCGGCGGCGGCAACGCGATCAACAACATGATCGTGGAACAGCTTCAGGGAACCGAGTTCATTGCCGCCAACACCGATGCCCAGGCGCTGACTATGTCGAAGGCGACGCGGCTGATCCAGCTTGGCGCGCACGTCACGGAAGGCCTTGGCGCCGGCTCGTTGCCCGAGATCGGCCGTGCCGCGGCCGAAGAATCGCTGGACGAGATCATGGATCATTTGGCCGGCACCCACATGTGTTTCGTCACTGCCGGCATGGGCGGCGGCACCGGAACCGGTGCGGCCCCGATCATCGCCCAGGCGGCGCGCAAGGCCGGCATCCTGACGGTCGGCGTCGTCACCAAGCCGTTCACCTTCGAGGGCAGGCGCCGCATGCAGATGGCCGAAGAGGGCATCGAGCGGCTGCGCGAGGCCGCCGACACCGTGATCGTGATCCCCAACCAGAACCTGTTCCGGATTGCCGATGCCAAGACCACTTTTGCCGATGCCTTCGTCATCGCCGACAGGGTGCTTTATTCAGGCGTCAGCTGCATTACCGACCTCATCGTCAAGGAAGGCCTGATCAATCTCGACTTCGCCGACGTCAAATCGGTGATGCGCGGCATGGGCCGCGCCATGATGGGAACCGGCGAGGCTTCGGGCGAAGGCCGGGCGATGAAGGCGGCGG
Source organism: Mesorhizobium sp. B2-7-3 (assembly GCF_006440715.1). Classification (NCBI taxonomy): domain Bacteria; kingdom Pseudomonadati; phylum Pseudomonadota; class Alphaproteobacteria; order Hyphomicrobiales; family Phyllobacteriaceae; genus Mesorhizobium; species Mesorhizobium sp. B2-7-3. Next base: position 219,635 of record NZ_VFTY01000006.1, on the reverse strand, counting down.
AAGCCGCGATCGCCAATCCGCTGCTTGACGAAATGTCGATGAAGGGCGCCAAGGGCGTGCTGGTGTCGATTTCGGGCGGCCGGGACATGACCCTGTTCGAGGTCGACGAGGCGGCCACGCGCATCCGTGAAGAGGTCTATGAGGACGCCGATATCATCGTCGGCGCCATCTTCGACAAGAGCATGGAAGGCCGCTTCAGGGTCTCGGTGGTGGCGACGGGCCTCGATCGTTCGCTCGGCGAGGGTGATGCCGATGCCGGCATGGCACATGGCCATTCCGTGCCGTCCGCCGCACGGACCCTGCAGTAACCTTTCTCTTCGATTGACCTCCCGGGCAGGCGACCCGCGGTATCTGCCGCGTCCCCGGGGCGGAAAAATTGCTCTTCAGGACGCCTTCTCGCCGATGAGCTCGAATCGCTCGATCTCGCATTCGCGCGCGACCAGCGCCAGGATTTCCGTCGAGGGTTCGGCGGCGTCGGACTGTCTCCATTCGAGATTGAACGAGTACACGAAGCGGTCGCGGCTGGGATCATGCTCGATCTTGGCAAGGCGCGCGCCGTAGCCGAGCGGCCGCACCATCTCCGGAAGGTCAGGTGGGAATCCGTTTGCCCAGGAAACCGACAGGATCGCATGGTGGTCGCGCGGCAACTTGAGGTCGACCCATTTCAACACCTGAAGTGTCAGTAGCGTCAGCACGGTTGCAATTGCCGCAAGACCAAACTGGCCGCCGCCAACGGCAAGTCCGATCATCGTCATGATCCACATGGTGGCCGCGGTGGTGATCCCAGTCACGAGATCGCCGCGCCGAAGGATGGCGCCGCCGCCGATGAAGCCGACGCCGGTCAGCACGCCAAGCGGCAGACGCAGCACGTCCATGCTGGCGAAGAAGTCCATTCCCTTACCCGTGGTATCAAGCAGTATGTTGGCCTGGATCATGGCCACAGCGGCTGCCAGGGCGACCAGGATGGTCGTGCGAAGCCCGGCGGTGTGGCCGCGCGCTTCCCTGTTCAGGCCGATGAAGAAACCAGCCAGCAGCGCAAGCAGCAACCGGGCGACAAGATCGGGCCATGTCGGATGAAGTGGCATATCGCAGCAAAGCGGCTCGAACATCGCCCTGTCAGGGCGGCGCTGGTGCTCCGCCTTCCATTTTTCTCAGGATTTCGGCGCCCTCGCTGACGACGTTGCTTGCGGCTGGCCGGTACGTCGCGACCTCGGGCTGTCGATGTAAGAACCTTTTTGCCTTCGTGAGGTTCCCGGCGAACCGTCGCGCGGCAGCCGACCAAACGCCATGCAATTTGAAGGTGGCGCTTGACTTCGTCCGATCCGTGTGAAAAATTTTGCAGCAACTGATAAAAATATCACCGGGATGGAAACGTGGTTGGTTTTGGAAACGGCCTTTTGCGGGACGATGATGCCAGCATGGCGGCGCGGGCCGCGTGGCTTCATTACGCCGGCGGCCTGACCCAGTCCGAGGTCGCCAAGCGGCTGGGGCTGACCAGCCTCAAGGCGCACCGCCTCATCACCAAGGCCAACCAGGAAGGCCTGGTGAAGGTCTATATCGACGGCGAAGTGTCGGAATGCGTCGAGCTCGAGGACGAATTGTCCCGCCGCTACGGCCTCGACTATTGCCAGGTGGTTCCGGATTTCGATTCCGAGGATCTGCCGCTCAAGGCGCTCGGCATCGCCGGCGCGCAGTTCCTCAAGCGCGAGATCGAGCGCGGCGAGCAGGCGCTGATCGGCGTCGGCCATGGCCGCACGCTCGCGGCCTGCGTGGAATATCTGCCGCGGACCACCACCGACCGCATCCGTTTCGTCTCGCTGCTTGGTGGCCTGACGCGGAAATTCTCGGCCAACCCGCATGATGTCATCCACCGTCTCGCCGAACGCACCGGTGCCGAGGCCTATGTGATGCCGGTGCCGATGTTCGCCAACACGGCGGAGGACCGCATCGTGCTGCTGGGCCAGAAGGGCATTAGTGAGGTCTTCGATCTCGCCAGATCCGCCGACCTGTTGTTTGCGGGCATCGGCACCGCCGAACGCGAGGCTTCGCTTGTCGCCACCGGCATGATCGAGAAGGGCGAGATGGAGGAGATCCGTCGCAATGGCGGTGTCGGCGAATTGCTCGGCCATTTCTTTGACGAGGCCGGCAAGGCAGTGGCGACGACCGTTTCCAACCGGGCGCTGGCACTGGCGCGCGAGGATATCGCCAGCCGCCGGATTGTCGCCGTCGCCGGCGGCAGGATTAAGGTTCGCGCAATCAAGTCGGTGCTGGAGGGGCGCTATCTCAAGGGCCTGATAACGGACGAGCGCACGGCGCGATCGCTCGTGGAAGAGACGCCGGTCGGGTAGCCGGCAACAGTCCAGTTGAAACTACCCTGTGGAGGAGAAGACGAAATGCATGAGAAAGAGAAAGACCTGATAGATGCCTTCCTGCGCGGACAAGTCGACCGTCGTGGACTGATCAAGGGCCTGGGTGCCATGGGTCTCGCCGCCGGCACCGCCGGCACGCTGCTCAACCTCGGCCAGACCCGCGCGCTTGCCGCGGACTTCGACTGGCAGGCGCATAAGGGCAAGACCATCAAGCTCTTGCTCAACAAGCATCCCTATGCCGACGCCATGATCGCCAATCTTGAGAACTTCAAGAAGCTGACCGGCATGAACGTCGTCTACGACGTATTCCCCGAAGACGTCTATTTCGACAAGGTGACGGCCGCATTGTCGGCGAGCTCGCCCGAATATGATGCCTTCATGACCGGCGCGTACATGACCTGGACCTATGGCCCAGCCGGCTGGATCACCGACCTCAACGAATGGATCAAGGATCCGGCCAAGACCAACCCGAACTATGCTTGGGACGACTTCCTGCCAGGCGTCAAGAATTCCTGCGCCTGGAACGGCAAGCCGGGCGGAGCTTTGGGATCGGAAGACGCCAAGCAGTGGTGCATTCCGTGGGGGTTCGAGCAGAACAACATCACCTACAACAAGGCGATGTTCGACAAGGCGGGCGTCAAGGTTCCCGGCAATATGGACGAGATGGTGGCCGCTGCCGCCAAGCTCACCAAGGATGTCGGCGGCGGCGTCTACGGCATTGGTGTGCGCGGCTCGCGCTCCTGGGCGACCATACACCCGGGGTTCCTGTCGGCCTACGCCAATTTCGATCAGAAGGACCTGAACGTGTCGGCCGACGGTAAATTGTCGGCCGCCATGAACACCGCCCAGTCCAAGGCTTTCCACAAGCAGTGGGTGCAGATGATCCAGGAGAGCGGCCCGAAGGACTGGTCGACCTACACCTGGTACCAGGTCGGCACCGATCTGGGCGCCGGCGCCTCGGCGATGATCTTCGACGCCGATATCCTTGGCTACTTCATGAATGGTGGCGACAACAAGATGGCCGGCAAGCTTGCCTTCGCCGCCTTCAAGGCGAATCCGGAGGCCAAGGCACCAACGCCGAACATCTGGATCTGGTCGCTGTCGATGTCCAACTTCTCCAAGGACAAGGACGCCACATGGTACTTCATGCAATGGGCCTCCGGACCTGAGCATGCGCTGTTCGGCGCCACCAAGATGGATTTTGTCAACCCAGTCCGCCAGTCGGTCTGGAAAGATGAGGTCTTCCGCGAGAAGCTGAACAAGAGCTATCCGGGCTATGTCGAGATGTTCGACGCCTCGGCACCCGGCGCCTCGATCAAGTTCACGGCGCAGCCGTTGTTCTTCGATCTCACCACCGAATGGGCGGCGACGCTGCAGAAGATGGTGTCCAAGGAAGTGCCGATCGACGAGGGCCTCGACAAGCTCGCCGAGAGCATCAACGGCCAGCTCAAGGAAGCCGGCCTCGGTTAAGTCGCAACGAGGGCCGGCCTGCTTGGCGGTTCGGCCCTCGCCACATCTTTCATGTTTGCGATGCGGTGCCGAAAGGTGACCGCCATTTCGCCCCACCGGCCGCCTTGCTCCCTTGGGCGGCCGGCAGGGCGAAGCGACAGCAACAACGGAGCAGCTCGATGACTGCGGTGGTATCGCAAAGGCTCAAGCCATCCGGCTTCAGGATCAGCAAGCGGGTGCTGCCCTATGTGCTCAGCCTGCCGGCCTTGCTGGTCTGCATAGGCATCCTGATCCCGTTCCTGACGTCGGTCGTTTACTCGTTCCAACGCTATCGTCTGAGCCAGCCTTGGGCGCGCCAGTTCAACTGGGGCGACAACTACATCTCCTTCTTCACCGACCCGAAATTCTGGAATACGTTGAAAGTGTCGCTGCTCTATGCCGGCACCACGGTCGTGCTGGAACTGCTTCTCGGTCTCGCCATCGCGCTGCTGCTGCAGAAGCGCTCGACGCTCAACAACTTCATCTCGATCATGCTGTTGATGCCGCTGATGACGGCGCCCGCGCTGGCAGCACTGATGTGGAAGCTGATGACCAATCCGGGCTTCGGCGTGCTGAGCTATCTCGCCAGCCTCATCGGGCTGCAGGATTTTCGCTGGGCGTCGTCACCGTCGACGGCGCTGTTCACCGTCGTGCTGGTCGACATCTGGGTCTACACGCCCTTCATCATGATCCTGCTGCTTGCCGGCCTGCGCAGCCTGCCGACGCAGCCCTTCGAGGCCGCCGCGCTCGACGGCGTGCCGAGGAGCTTCGTCTTCTTCCGCATCACCTTGCCGATGCTGACGCCCTACATCCTGACGGCGACCTTGTTTCGCCTGCTCGATTCCATCCAGCAGTTCGACATCATCTACGCCATGACACAGGGCGGGCCGGGCGACACACTGACCGTGTTCCAGGTCGAGGCCTATCTCAACTTCTTCCAGTCGACCAATGTCGGCCGCTCGGCGGCGCTGATGATCATCCTGTGGGCGATCACCTATTTCCTCTCCAACATCTTCATCAAGAACTGGCTCAGGCTGCGCGAACGCGCCCGCGGCCAGGCATAGGAGGCGGCGATGGAACATACCTCGCTTTTCGAACGCATCCTGCGCGGCGCGGCACTGACGCTGGTCGTGATCTTCTTCATGTTCCCGATCCTGTGGATCTTCATGATGTCGTTCCAGACCAACGAGACCATTCTGCGCATCCCGCCGCAGCTCATCTTCGAACCGACGCTCGCCAACTACACGGCGTTGATCACCGGCAAGCTGATGACGGCCGCCGGCACGCTCGACATCGCCTTCATGCGCAACCTCTGGAACTCGGTATTCCTGTCGGTGACCTCGGTGGCGGTTTCACTGCTGCTCGGCGTGCCGGCGGCCTACGCCTTCGCGCGCCACAAATTTCGCGGTTCGGAAGACATCGCCTTCACGCTGCTGTCGTTCAAGTTCGCGCCGGCACTTCTGGTGCTGCTGCCGCTGACCCTCTATTTCCAGAAGCTCGGCCTGGCCAACACCTATATCGGGCTGATCTGGGTCTACCAGTTGATCTGCCTGCCGCTGATCCTGTGGATCGTGCGCGGCTATTTCGAGGATATTCCGGCCGACATCGAATATGCCTACCGCATCGGCGGCCATTCCTGGTTCGCCACCTTCCGCAAGATCGCGCTGCCGCTCGCCGGCCCTGGCATCGCGGCGGCCGGCCTGCTTGCCTTCATCTTCGCCTGGAACAATTTCGTTTTCGCGCTGGTGTTGGCTTCGGCCGACAAGCAGCCGGTGACGGTCGGCGCGTTGGCCTTCATCACTTCATCGGGCATCCAGTACGGCCAGATTTCGGCGGCCATAGTCTTGTCGATCACGCCGACGCTGGCGCTCGCCCTTTACGCACAGCGCTATCTGGTCGAGGGCCTGTCGCTCGGCGCGGTGAAAGGATAGAAATGGCCAGCCTCGAACTCAGAAACGTCGTCAAGCGCTACAAGAGCCAGACCGTCCTCGACAATCTGTCGCTGACCGTCGCCGATGGCGAAACGCTGGTGCTGTTTGGTCCCTCGGGCGCCGGCAAGACTGTGCTGTTGCGGCTGGTCGCCGGCGTCATCGATCCGGACGAAGGCAAGATCCTCATCGGCGGCGAGGACATGACCGATGTCGACGCGGAATTCCGCGGCGTCGGCATGGCGTTCCAGAATTTCGCGCTGTTTCCGCATATGAGCGCTTTCGACAATATCGCGACGCCGCTGGCGGCCAAGCGCTCGTCGCAGAGCGCGATCAAGGCCGGTGTCGAGAGCGTCGCCAAATTGTTGAAGATCGGCCATGTGCTTTCCCACAAGCCGCGCGCGCTCTCCAACGGCCAGAAGCAGCGCACGGCCCTTGCCCGCGCTTTGGTCGGTTCGCCGCCGCTCCTTCTGCTCGACGATCCCTTGCGCAATGTTGACGCCAAGCTGCGTTTCGAGATGCGGCTTGAACTGCCGCGGCTGCTCGCCGATCGCGGCGCCACCGTCGTTTACGTTACCCAGGACTACAAGGAAGCCATGGCGCTCGGCGACCGCATCGCGGTGATGTCGCAAGGCGTCATCAGGCAGCTTGGTACGCCCGAGCAGATCTATCGTGAGCCGGCCAACATCGAGATTGCGCGGCTGTTCGGCGATCCGACCATCAACCTGCTCGACGTCAAGCCCGCGCGCGATGCCCGGGGGGGCTATGTCGCCCTGTCCAATGTGCAGGTCCATCTCGCCGATGCTCCCGAGGCCGCCATCGGCCGCGACTGCATCATCGGGCTGAGACCCGAGGCCCTGCATTTCGTTGGCGAAAACGAACCCGGCGCCATTCCGGTGACGGTCGAGGCGGAGACGCCGCTCAACGAAAAGATCGTCACCCTGGTGCGCACCGTGCGCGGCCGTGAAATCCTGGTCTCGCGCCCGGCCGGAACGCCGGGGCGCAGCGAAGGCAAGGCGCATATCGCCGTCGACGGCAAGAGCGCCCTGCTGTTCGATCGGGCGAGCGGCGAGCGCATCGGCGCCAGGAATGTCGTCAAACTGCGCAACGGAGAAGCGGCATGAGCCCGAGCGCGCTCACCATATCAGGCGTCGACAAATTCTATGGCCCGATCGACAGGGGCGTTCACGCCGTCAAGAACCTGACGATGGATATCGGCAAGGGTGAGATCGTGGCGCTGCTCGGCTCGTCGGGCTGCGGCAAGACTTCGACCTTGCGCATGGTTGCCGGCTTCGAGGAGGTGTCGCGTGGCGCGATCGCGGTCGCCGGCCGCAAGGTACACACCTTGCCGCCGGTCAAACGCAATGTGGCAATGGCCTTCGAGGGCTATTCGCTCTATCCGCCGCTCACCGTGCGCGAGAACATGGCCTTTGCGCTCAAGGCCGCAAGGCTGCCCAGGAGCGAGGTCGACGCCAAGGTCGCCAGCATCGCAAAGCTGCTGGAGATCGAGGACATATTGGAGCGCTATCCTAGCTCCATTTCGGGTGGCCAGCAGCAGCGCGCCAGCCTTGGCCGGGCGCTGATCCGGGAAGCCGACCTGCATCTGCTGGACGAGCCGATGGGCCAGCTCGAGCCGCAGCTTCGCGCCGTGTTGCGCGGCCGTATCAAGCACTTCATCAAGGAGCGTGGCCTGACCGCGATCCTGGTCACCCACGACCAGACCGAGGCGAATGCGCTGGCCGACCGCATCGCGGTGATGGAGGGCGGCGTGCTGCAGCAGTTCGACACGCCGGACCGGATCAAGGAGCGCCCGGCCAACCTGTTCACCGGCACCTTCGTCGGCGAGCCGCCGATGAACGTCTTCGAGGCCTTTGTCGGCACGACCGCCGGCCGCATCAGTCTCAGGCTGCCCGACGGTCTGTCGCTCGACTACGACAAGGACGCCTTCAGCGCTCCGGTTCGCGACCAGCTGCTCAGCCGCGAGCGGGTGGTCATCGGCATCAGGCCCTACGCGGTCCGGCGTTCGAAGGAAGGAGTTCCGGCCAGGGTCTCGGCCAACCAATGGCTCGGCGACCAGACCCACATCGCCGCCGACTTCGCCGGCGGCTCGCTGGTCCTGGTGGAGCATGACCGCACCCGGCTCGACCTCGGCGCGCCCATCAACGTCAGCATCGATCCCAAAAACCTGCACGTCTTCGACCAGGCGAGCGGCAAGGCGATCTCGCACGGCATGGAGATCGCGTGATGCGTGACGTACTGATCGGCATCGATGCCGGCACTTCCGTCATCAAGTCCATCGCTTTCGACACGAAGGGCCGCCAGATCGCGGCCGCGGCAACGCCGAACCATTACGAGACGCGGCCGGGCGGCGGCGCCGAACAGGATCTGGCCCGCACATGGGCCGATGCCGCCACCACCTTGCGCCAGCTTGCCGACAAGGTGCCCGATCTCGCCAGCCGGACCGTCGCCATCGCGGTGACCGGGCAGGGCGACGGCACCTGGCTGATCGACGGCAAGGGCGAGCCGGTGGCCAAGGGTTGGCTCTGGCTCGACGCGCGCGCCGCCGGCGTCGTCGAGGAAATCCGTGCGCGGCCCGATGACCGGCTGCGCTTCGAGAAGACCGGCAGCGGGCTCGCCGCCTGCCAGCAAGGCTCGCAGTTCGCCTTCATGAAACGCACCATGCCCGAAATGCTCGGCAAGGCGGCGACCGCGTTCCACTGCAAGGATTGGCTCTATTTCAAGCTGACCGGCGAACGCGCCACCGATCCGTCCGAAGGGACCTTCACTTTCGGCGACTTCCGCACCCGTGACTACAGTGGGGACGTGCTCGACGTCCTCGGCGTCGCCGATCTCAGGCACCTGCTGCCGCCGATCGTCGACGGCACGAGCCACAGCGCCGGACTGTCGCCGGCCGCCGCCGAAGTCACCGGCATGCTTGCCGGCACACCCGTCGTGCTCGGTTATGTCGACGTCGTCTGCACCGCGCTCGGCGCCGGCCTCCTCGACCGCGAGCGCAAGCCCGGCTGCTCGATCATCGGTTCCACCGGCATGCACATGCGGCTGGCCGAGACCCCTGATGATGTGCAGCTCAACGAAGCGGCGACCGGTTATACGATGGCGATGCCGGCGCCGGGCGTCTTCGCGCAGATGCAGTCCAACATGGCGGCGACGCTCAACATCGACTGGGTGCTTGGCCTCGCTTCGGGCATTCTCGCCTCGCAAGGCATAACCCGCAGCAATGGCGAGATGATCGCGCTGGTCGATGCCTGGATCGCGGCCTCGCAGCCGGCTTCGCTCCTCTACCAGCCCTACGTGTCGGAAGCCGGCGAGCGCGGACCGTTCGTCGATGCCAATGCCAGGGCAGGCTTCGTCGGCATTTCGTCGCGCCACGGCTACGCCGATCTGGTGCGCGCCGTCTTCGAAGGCTTGGCCTTCGCGGCGCGCGATTGCTACGCCGCCATGGGCCCGCTGCCACGCGAAATTCGCCTGACCGGCGGCGCCGCCAGAAGCCCGGCGCTGCGCAAGATCCTGGGTGCGGCCATTGGTGCCGACACGCGCACCAGCGCGCGCGAGGAGGCCGGTGCGGCCGGTGCCGCAATGATCGCGGCGGTCTGCGTCGGCCAATACGCCTCCATGGACGAATGCGTCGGCGAATGGGTGACGCCGCTGCTCGGCGAGGCCGAGCCGAGCGACCCGGATCTCGCCGCGATCTACGACAGGATGACCCCGTCCTACATGCTGGCGCACCAGGCCCTGCGGCCGGTCTGGCGTGCCATGGCGACATCGCAGGAAAATTGAGAAGTCGAGTATGCTGAGGAAAATAGCGATCATTGGCGACAACTTCATGCTGCCGGAGGTGTTTCGCGCCAAAATCGAGAAGGTCGCCAGTGGCGACCTCGATATCAGGACATTGCAGACGGCCTGGCCCGACGAGCCGATGGAGTTCGGCAACGCCGCGCTCGGCCTCGACAAGGTCAAGGAATATTTCGGCCATCCCGACGAGGTCGTCGACTTCATCGGCGATGCCGAAATCCTCGTCACCCAGCTTGCGCCCCTGTCGGAGGGCATGATGCGGCGCCTGCCGGGGCTCAAGCTGGTCGCGGTGTCGCGCGGCGGCCCGATCAACATCGACATGGAAGCGGCCAGGGTGCACGGCATCACCGTGGTCAATGTGCCCGGCCGCAACGCCACTGCCGTGGCTGAGTTTACCATCGGCGCCATCCTGGCCGAGACGCGGCTGATCCGGGTCGGCCACGAGGCCTTGCGCAAGGGGGAATGGCGCGGCGATCTCTACCGCGCCGACCGCACCGGCCGCGAGCTCGGCGAAATGACCGTCGGCGTGGTCGGCTACGGCAATATCGGCACGAAGGTGGTGCGCCTGCTGCGCGCCTTCGGCTGCCACGTCCTGGTCAGCGATCCCTATGTGCAACTGAGCGCCGAGGATCGCAACGCTGGCGTCGAACTGGTTGCGCTCGACGACCTCCTGTCGCGCTCCGATGTGGTCACGCTGCATTCGCGGGTGACGCAGGAGACACGCGGTCTGATCGGCAAGGACACCATCGCGCGGATGAAGCCGGGCGTGATCTTCGTCAATACGGCGCGTGGCCCGCTGGTCGACTACGACGCACTCTACGAGGCGCTGGTTTCAGGGCAGATCGCCAGCGCCATGCTGGAAACCTTCGCGGTCGAACCGGTGCCCTCGGACTGGCCCTTGCTGCAGCTGCCCAACGTGACGCTGACGCCGCATATCGCCGGCGCTTCGGTGCGCACCGTGACCTATGCCGCCGAGCAGGCCGCCGAGGAAGTGCGCCGCTACCTGGCCGGCCTGCCTCCGGTCAATCCGTGCTGAGAGCGATGGCCATGATGCGAAAATCAGGCAGTGGGGCGACGGCAAGATGAGCGTCGGCCCTGACATAGTCGACCTCTTCGTCATTGGCGGCGGCATCAATGGCGCCGGCATCGCGCGCGACGCCGCCGGCCGCGGGCTTTCCGTCATCCTGTGCGAAAAGGACGATCTCGCCGAAGGCACCAGCTCACGCTCGGGCAAGCTCGTCCATGGCGGTCTGCGCTACCTCGAATACTACGAGTTCCGCCTCGTGCGCGAGGCGCTGATCGAGCGCGAGGTGCTGCTGGAATCGGCGCCGCACATCATCTGGCCGATGCGCTTCGTGCTGCCGCACAGCCCGGACGACCGGCCGGCATGGCTGGTGCGGCTCGGCCTCTTCCTCTACGACCACCTCGGCGGCCGCAAGCGGCTGCCCGCCACGCGGACGCTCGACCTGCGCACCGCGCCCGAGGGCGCGCCGATCAAGGACAGTTTCAAGCGCGGCTTCGAATATTCCGACTGCTGGGTCGACGATGCCCGCCTCGTCGTCATCAATGCGCTCGACGCCGCCGAACGGGGAGCGAAGGTCCTCACCCGTACCGCCTGCACCGCGGCCCGCCGCGAGGGCGGCCTCTGGGTTGTCGAGATGCGCGACGTCAGGACCGGCATCAAGACCAGCGTACGGGCCCGCGCGCTGATCAATGCCGCCGGCCCTTGGGTCAACGACATCGTCAGCCGCGTTGCCGGCCAGAATTCCAGGCGCAACGTCCGCCTCGTCAAGGGCAGCCATATCGTCGTGCCCAAATTCTGGGAGGGAAGGCAGGCTTATCTCGTCCAGAACAACGACAAGCGCGTCATCTTCATCAATCCCTACCAGAACGATCTAGCCTTGATCGGAACCACCGACATCCCCTACGAGGGCCGGCCCGAGGATGTGAGGGCGGATGAGAGCGAGATCGATTACCTCATCAAGGTGGTCAACCGCTATTTCAAGCGCGGCCTTGCGCGGGGCGACGTGGTCCATTCGTTCTCCGGTGTCCGGCCGCTCTATGACGACAACGCCGACAATCCGAGCGCGGTGACGCGCGACTATATTTTCGAACTCGACGCGCCGGACGCGCAGGCGCCGCTGCTCTCCGTCTTCGGCGGCAAGATCACCACCTTCCGCAAACTGGCCGAGCATGCGCTGGACAGGATCGCACCGTTCTTTCCCAGCATGGGCAAAGCCTGGACCGCGAGGGCGCATCTGCCCGGCGGCGACATCGCCAATGCCGACTTCGAACAATTTCTTGGCAACCTCGCAAGCGAGTATCCATGGATGCCGGCATCGCTGCTCAAGCATTACGGCCGGCTCTACGGCACCAGGACGCGGTCCGTGGTCGGCGGCGCCCGATCGCTCGCCGCACTGGGGCGGTGCTTCGGCAAGGATTTCTTCGAGCGCGAGGCGAACTACCTCTTTGAACAGGAATGGGCGGAAGACGCGGCCGACATTCTCGAACGGCGCACCAAGCATGGCCTGCATTTGTCCGCCGAGGAGAAGTCGGCCTTCGAGCATTGGTGCGCGAGCCGGCAGGCGAGGGCAGGCTGATGGCGCTCATCGCCCCTGTTCTGCGCCGGCGTTGACGGGATCGCGACCTTGGCTTTCACGCTCTCCCTCAACACCAATCCGCTGGTCAACCGCTTCGCCGAGCCGGACGATCTGATCGATACCGTCGCCTATGAGATCGGCATTCGCGACGTTCAGCTCACGCATGAATTCGTCAACCCAGGCTGGCCGGCGGCGACGATCGTCAAGTTCGTCCGCCTGTTCCGCAACGCCTTGGATCGCACCGGCGTGCGCGTCACCTCCGGCATGACCGGCCCCTATGGCCGGCTGAACCATTTCGGCCATCCGGATGCCGATGTGCGCCGCTACTATGTCGACTGGTTCAAGACCTTCGCCGATATCTCGGCCGAGCTTGGCGCCGGCGGCATGGGCACGCAGTTCGCCATCTTCACGCATCGGGACTATGACGATCCCGCCCGTCGCGCCAGACTGTTCGACATCGCGCTGGACTGCTGGCGCGAGGTCGCCGAGCACGCCCGAGCGGCAGGCCTGACCTATCTGTTCTGGGAGCCGATGTCGGTCGGTCGCGAATTCGGTCACACGATCGAGAATTGCCGGATGCTGCAGGACGCGATCGACGCGGCCGGCATGGCCATTCCGCTGGAGATGATGGTCGACATCGACCATGGCGACGTCACTTCCTCCAATCCGGCCGACGTCGATCCCTATGCCTGGGCCGAAGCTTTTCCCCTGAAGTCGCCGATCATCCACATCAAGCAATCGTCGATGAACAAGGGTGGCCATTGGCCATTCACCGCGGCCCACAACAAGGACGGCCGCATCACGCCTGAGAAGCTGCTGGAGACGGTACGACGCGGCGGCGGCACCGACAACGAAATCTGCCTCGAACTATCCTTCCGCGAGCGCGAGCCGGTCGACCATCAGGTGGTCGCCATGATCCGCGAGTCGGTCGATTATTGGGCACCGTTCATCGACGCCGGCAGGGCGGGGATTTCGCCGAAGGCCGGATAGAAATCGGACAGGAGCCGATGCGGCTCCTGTCCATAAAATGCAACCGGATCGAGCTCAGGCGAATTTCGGGTCGAGGCTGCCCGACTTGTAGCGCTTGGCCATTTCCGAAACCGGCAGCGGCTTGATCTTCGGCGCATTGCCGGCGGTGCCGAACTGCTCGAAGCGCTCCTTGCAGAGCTTCCTCATCGCCGCCATCGCCGGCGTCAGAAATTTGCGCGGGTCGAACTCGCTGGGATTTTCGGTCAGCACCTTGCGGATCGCGCCGGTCAGCGCCATGCGGTTGTCGGTGTCGATGTTGATCTTGCGCACGCCATGCTTGATGCCGCGCTGGATCTCTTCCACCGGGACGCCCCAGGTCGGCTTCATCTGGCCACCATATTTGTTGATGATCTCCTGCAAGTCCTCCGGCACCGAGGACGAGCCGTGCATGACCAGATGCATGTTCGGCAAGCGGCGGTGGATCTCCTCGATCACGTTCATCGCCAGCACCGCGCCGTCGGGCTTGCGCGAGAATTTATAGGCGCCGTGGCTGGTGCCCATGGCCACCGCCAGCGCATCGACATGGGTGTCGCGCACGAACTGCTCGGCCTGCACCGGATCGGTCAGGAGCTGGTCGTGGCTGATCGCGCCTTCGACGCCGTGGCCGTCTTCCTGCTCGCCGCCGCCGCTCTCGAGCGAGCCCAGCACGCCGATCTCGCCTTCCACCGACACGCCGCCCCAATGCGCCATATCGACGACGCGCTTGGTGATGCCGGAATTATAGGCATAGTCGGCCGGCGACTTGCCGTCTTCCTTGAGTGAGCCGTCCATCATCACCGAGGTGAAGCCGTGCTGGATCGCGGTGACGCAGGTGGCTTCGTTGTTGCCATGGTCGAGATGCATGCAGACCGGGATGTCGGGATGGATTTCGACCAGCGCGTCGATCAGCTTGGCCAGCACCACGTCATTGGCATAGGCGCGCGCGCCGCGGCTCGCCTGCAGGATGACCGGGGACTTGGTCTCCTCGGCAGCCTCCATGATGGCGAGGCCCTGTTCCATGTTGTTCATGTTGAAGGCCGGCACGCCATAGCCGTATTCGGCGGCGTGATCGAGCAATTGTCTCAGTGTGATGCGAGCCAACGATTAGTCTCCCGTATCTGGTTTCGAACCTGTGGTTGCGGGCCGCCCGCGCATCGTTCAGCCCACCGATGCTTCTGGCCGGAATCCCGCGCAACCGCAACCGTGACAGACCGTCCCGGCAGCAATTCTTGTTACAGCGGCGCGATAAAAGCCGGCGAAATATCCCACAAAAATATCCCATTATCACAAAAATCATGATACCTATGCGATCATATCTGTTATATCTTCGTTCGATCAAGGAGCCAGGCTTCTGCGTTGGCGGGTCGGCGAGAATGAAGAGCGACAACAGACGCCAAGGCATCATGGACTTCCTGGTGGATGCCGGCGCGGCGAGCGTCGACGATCTTGCCTCCCGCTTTGGCGTCTCCAGGATGACCGTGCATCGCGACCTCGACGAGCTCGAGGAGAGCGGTTTGCTGCGCAAGGTGCGCGGCGGCGCCTCGATCCAGCCGAGCAGTCTGTTTGAAAGCGATTTCCGCTACCGGCAGAAGCAGGCGATCGGGGAAAAACAGCGCCTTGCGGCGGCGGCCGTGGCCATGATCGAACCCGGCCAGACGGTCATCATCGACGACGGTTCGACCGCGGGCGGTATCGCGCGGTATCTCGCCGATCTCAGGCCGCTGACGGTGATCACCAACAATCTCGCCGTCATCCAGGATCTGGCCGGTGCCGCAGGCATCAACCTGATCGCGCTTGGCGGCCAGTACTCGAAGAAATTCCACGGCTTCTTCGGCCTGCTCGCCGAGGCTTCGCTGCGGTCGCTGCGCGCCGATGTCGCCTTCCTGTCGTCGTCCGCCATCCATGGCGCCTCCGCCTTCCATCAGGACCAGGAAGTGGTGCAGGCCAAGCGACTGATGATGGCCGCGGCGACACGCAAATATCTGCTGGTGGATCACGGCAAGTTTGGCCGCAGCGCGCTGCATTTCCTGGCCGATCTCAAGGCATTCGACGCCGTCTTCACCGGGCGCGGGCCGGAGCCCGGAATGCGCGACACGCTGGATGCGGCCGGCGTCTCGCTGACGGTGGTCGCCGACAAGGATTGATGATCAAGGGGTGTACGCGTGATTTACTGGGTCGGTACAAGCTGGAAGATGAACAAGACGCTCGCGGAGGCGCTTGACTTTGCAGGCGCACTGGCCGGCTTCGTGGCGGGTTTCGACGATCGCATCCAGCCTTTCGTCGTCCCGCCTTTCACGGCGGTGCGCGAGGTCGGGCAGGCGCTGTCGACGACGCGCGTCAAGGTCGGCGCGCAGAACATGCATTGGGCCGACGCCGGCGCCTGGACCGGCGAGATCTCGCCGGTGATGCTGAACGATTGTGGCCTAGACCTGGTCGAACTCGGCCACAGCGAAAGGCGCGAGCACTTCGGCGAGACCGACCGCACGGTTGGGCTGAAGACGGCGGCGGCGGTCAAGCACGCACTGATACCGCTGATCTGCGTCGGCGAGACGCTGGCCGAGCGCGAAGGCGGCAAGGCCGATGCGGTGCTGACCAGCCAGGTCGAGGGTGCACTGCAATTCCTCGAGGGCGAGGCGAGGGGAGCAAAAATCCTGTTCGCCTACGAGCCGGTCTGGGCGATTGGCGACAAGGGCATTCCGGCCAGTTCCGACTATGCCGACAGGCAGCAGGCGCTGATCAAGACGGTCGCCGGCGGCCTGCTGCCGTCCGTGCCGCCGGTGCTCTATGGCGGCAGCGTCAATCCCGGCAATGCCGCGGAACTGATCGCCCAGCCCAACATCGACGGCTTGTTCATCGGCCGCTCGGCCTGGCAGGCCGAAGGCTACATCGACATCCTGCGCCGCGCGTCGGCCGCCATCTGAATCATCGAACTGGAAAGGACAAAAAATGAAAATAGCCATTGGAGCCGACAGCGCCGGCAAGCCGCTGCTCGACGTCATATCAGCGCATCTGGCGACCAAGCCGGGGCTCACCGTCAGCGACCTCAGCCAGGCCGGCTTCTATGCCGATCTGTCGCGGAAACTTGCCCAGACGATCATCGACGGCGAGAACGATCGCGGCATCCTGTTCTGCGGCACCGGCATCGGCGTCTCGATCTCGGCCAACAAGGTGCCGGGCATCCGCGCCGCACTCACCCACGACACCTATTCGGCCGAACGCGCGGCGAAATCCAATAACGCCCAGATCATCACCATGGGCGCCCGCGTCATCGGCCCGGAACTCGCCAAGGCCATTGTCGATACCTGGCTGGCCTCGGAGTTCGACGAGAAGGGACCGTCGGCCGGCAACGTCCAGGCGATCGACAAGCTCGACGCGGCGAAGGGCTAAGCGAGACTGTCGCGCATCGCACCGATGACGGTGACGGCCGAAGCCGCACCGGGATCGATATGGCCGAGCGAGCGCTCGCCGAGCCGCGACGAGCGGCCCTTGGCGGCGATCATGTCCTTGGTCGATTCCGCGCCGCGCTCGGCGGCGGCAAAAGCGGCCTGGAGGCTTTCGGCAAGGTTTTTTCCTGCTGCATTGCTGGCGCCGGCCGCTTCCGCCGCCGGTTGCCAGGCGTCGACCATTGTCTTTTCGCCGGTTTCGGCCTTGCCGCGATCCTTGATGCCTTGCGCCATGGCCTGCAGCAGCGCGACGACATCGGCATCCGCCAGCGTCGCCTTGCCCTTGACGGCGGCGGCGGCGCGCATGAAGGCGGTGGCATAGAGCGGGCCGCAGGACGCGCCGACGGCATTGAGAAACGATTTCGCCGCGGCGTTGAGGAGCGCGGTCGGCTCGGCCGCCGTAAGGTCGAGCGATGCCAGAGCATCGCGCGCGGCGTTGAACCCGAGCGCCATGGCAATGCCGTGGTCGGCGTCGCCGATGACGCCGTCGAGCTGGCAAAGCCGGTCCCTGTCGGCTTCCATCGCCACGGCGATCGCATCGAACATTCTTTTCAGGTCGAACGCGGCGATGGTCATGGAGCGCTCCTCAGCCGGCACGGAACATGGCGCAGTCGCAGGGGTGGTCGAGCATCGCCTGCAATTCTTCGTCGAGATGGAAAAGCGTCACCGAAGCGCCGGCCATTTCCAGCGACGTGCAGTAGTTGCCGACCCAGGTCGCGTGGACCGAAACGCCGATGGCGTCGAGCCTCTGCTTGACCCGGCGGTTCATGATGTAGAGCTCCATCAGCGGCGTCGAACCCAGCGAATTGACCAGCACCGCGACCTTGTCGCCGCGCTTCGGCGCCATCTCGGCGAAAATCTTGTCCAGCATCTCGTCGGTGATTTCGTCGGCGGTCCCGAGCTTGCCGCGGGCGATGCCGGGTTCGCCATGGATGCCCATCCCGATTTCCATCTCGTCCGTGCCGATCTCGAAATTCGGCCGCCGGGTCTGCGGCAGCGAGCAGGGCGACAGTGCCACGCCCATCGTGAAGGTGCGGTCGTTGGCCTTGCGCGCGACGCGCTCGCATTCGTCGAGGGAGAGCATCAGGTCGCAGGCGGCACCGGCCGCCTTGAAGATGAAGAAATTACCCGCGACACCACGGCGCTTCCGCCGCTGGTCACGCGGCGCCGAGGCGACGTCGTCGGTGGTCAGCACCGTGCGCACCTCGATGTCGTCCATGGCGGCCATCTCGGCCGCCATGTCGAAATTCATCACGTCGCCGGCATAGTTGCCGTACATGAACAGCACGCCGGCGCCGCCGCTGATCGCCTTGGTGCATTCGAGGATCGGATCGGGCGGCGGCGAGGCAAAGACGTTGCCGACAGCCGCCGCGTCCGCCAGCCCCTTGCCGACAAAGCCGAGAAAGGTCGGCTCGTGGCCGGAGCCGCCGCCGATCACCAGCCCGACCTTGCCGGGCCTCGGTCCATCGCGGGCGATGATCGAGCGCGGACTGCCGTCCACGCTCCCGAGATGGCGAGGATGCGCGGCCAGGATCCCTTCGAGCATTTCGTCGACGGCACGGTTGCCGTCATTGATGATCTTCTTGGTCTGCACCGGCATCCTCCCGAACTCAGTATTTTCCGGGATACTACAGCCCGTTACCGGGATTTCCACCCCGGCAGCACCGCTTCAGGCCGCGATCTTTTCCCGCGCGGCGAGTATCTGCACACAGGCGTTTGCCGCTTCCTTCCCCTTGACCGTGAAATGCTCGAAGAAGAAGCGATGATGCTCGGTGCTGTCGTGGAAATTGTGGGGCGTGAGCACCGCCGAAAGCACGGGCACGCCGGTCGACAACTGCACGTTCATCATGCCGTCGATAACGGCGTTGGCGACGAAGTCGTGCCGGTAGATGCCGCCATTGACGACGAATGCCGTGCCGAGGATCGCGGCGTAGCGGCCGGTCCCGGCAAGCGTCTTGGCATGGAGCGGAATTTCGTAGGCGCCGGGCACGTCGAAGATGTCGACGGCAAAGCGTCCGCCGCCAATCTCGGCCAGTTCCGCCCCAAAGGCTTGCACGCACTGGTCGACGATGTCGGCATGCCAGCGCGCCCTGATGACGGCGACGCGGATTGTTTCATAGTCTTTGTGGGAATGCTGATTCATGGGTCCATCCTTCCGTTTCGAACCAGAATCAGGACGCACGATACGAAATGCGGCCCGCCGGGGCGGTCCGTCTTCCGTTTCGTTCTCTTTCATCCGGACTGTAACCGTCGGCTCCGGAATCACACCGGATCTGCTGACCTCTCCGATAGCGGAAAGCGCTCGCGGGCTTGGGCCGAAGCCGTTACCGCCGGTGGGGACTTTCACCCCGCCCTGAGAACATTAACGCGTTTTGTATGGAAGGATGGTGGGGCCGCTGTCAACTACGCGACAGGCCGCTGGCCAATCACGTTGTGCCGACTGGAGCAATGCGACGGGAGGAAAGTTCTAGCGTGTGCGCCATGCCGCCGCGCCAGCGGCAATCAGCATCAGCAAGGCCGCAACTGCCGCGCATGTGGCGAAGCCGAAGCCGGAATAGAGCGGCCCGAAGCCGGTGGTGCCGACGAACACCGCGAGGTAGGTCACCGCGCTGTTCAGCCCCATGATCGTGCCCCGCCGCGACGGATCGAGCGCCGACAGGCGCATCACCAGCACGTTCAGCCCGAAATGATTGGCAAGCCCCCAGGCGGCGACCATGGCGAGCGTCAAGCCATAGCTGCCGCTGGTCGCGGCGATCGCCACGTAGACGATGGCCACGAGAAGATAGGCGAAAGGCATGACACGCCCGGCGCCCAGCCGGTCGATGATGCCGTCGAAGAGCGCCGCCGTGCCAAATCCCGCGCCATAGGCGAGGGCCGCCAGCCCGTTGGCGCTGACCGGCTGCCCCAGCCCGCTGTGGAGGTGGTCGCCAAGATAGCCATAGACACCGTAGAAGGCGGTCATGAAAGCACTGCAGGCAACCAGGAGGGGCACAATGCCGGGGATGTTCAACGCCGCCAGCGGGGCGGGCGCCGGTCCGGCCTTCCGGACATCCGGGAGCGACGATGCGCTGAGGCCGCCAAGCGCCAGCGTCGCCAGCACGGCCACGGCGACAAAGACGGCGCGCCAGTGCACGAGATCGGCAAGCACCGCCGACAGCGAAACGCCGGCCACCATGCTGAGCGTCCACCCGGTCAGCACCACGCCGATCGTGCCGCTTTCCCGCCCGGGCGGGGCGATGGCCGCGGCACTGGCATAGATTGCCGGCATGGCGACGCCGGCCGCGATCCCAGCGATAAGCTGCGCGGCAACCAGCGCGCTCACCGTTGGCGCGACCGCGCTGCCGACCAAGGCCAATGCCAGCAGCAGCAAGGCCGCCTGCAGCATCCGCCGCGCGCCGAGCCGGTCGATATGGCGTGCCAGGAACAGGGCGCTCGCGGATGTGCCGAGGCCGAACGCGGCCGCCGCCATCATCACCATGGGGACGCTGGTCGAGAACGACACGGCCACTGCCGGAGCGATCGGACCTAGCACAAGCGAATTCGAGCCGATCACGGCGATGCACCCGGTCAAGAGATAGGCGAGGGCCGGGATGGGCGGCCTGGTGTCCGCGCCCAAGGCTGTAGCTTGATCGTTGTTCGACATATCATCATAATGGCCGTATTAAATTCCGTGACAATCGGGAATACCGCTATGGATGAAGAAACAGATGGCATTCCGCGGAACAGGCCGGCGGCCCGGGATGTCGACGCGACCGACCGAAAAATATTAGGCGTTCTCGTCGAAGACGCGACTGTCAGCTATGCCGAACTCGGCGATCGCGTCGGCTTGTCGCCGCCGGCAGCGCACGAGCGCGTCAAGCGGCTTCGGCGCAGCGGCGCCATTCGCAACACGGCCGCCATCATCGATCCCAACGCGGTGCGAAAGCCGCTGCTCACCTTCGTTCACATAGACACCAGCGGCTGGGGCAAGACCCCGGAACTGATGGCGATCTCGGAATATCCCGAGGTCGAGGAGATCCACACCGTCGCCGGCGATACATGCGTATTGCTCAAGGTGCGCACCGAGGACACCAAGGCGCTCGAAGGCCTCCTGTTGCGTCTCTACGAGACACCCGGCGTCACCTCGACGCGCAGCTACGTGGTTCTGGCGACCTACCTCGAACGGCCGGTGCAACCCGGCATCACGGCGCAGTGGCCGACGCCGAAGCACATGGGCAAGCCGTTGTATTGAACGGCTTGGCTCGTCGACTAGCTTCCCAGCCGGATCGTCTCGAAATAGGCGTCGGTGCCGACCTGGCCGCCTTTCAGTGCGATCTCAAGACCGTCGATTTCACCGCCGCCATGGGCGACGCAGAGCGGAGATCCCGGCGATTGCGGCAACGGCATGCGCACGGTCAGCGCGTCGATGGCCAATTGTCCGAGCGCGTGGCTGGACGTATCGCCACCAGCGATCACCGCGCGCTTGAGTTTCTGCTCGGCGATCAGACGGCGCAGGATGGTCCCCAGGGCCCGCCCGAGCGTGTTCCGGGCGCCCTCGATCCGGTCGATCTCGGCGCCGCGATCGGCCTGTGGACCAAGCGCGGTGTAGAGGATGACGCTGCGGCCCTTGGCAAGGCTCGCCAGCCCGGCCGCGACCGCCTGCTCGATCGCTTCGCCGGCGCCCTCGCGGACCAGCCGCATCGCATCCATCTCAATACCGTCGAACCCGTGGGCGAGTGCGTGGCGGATTTGCTTTTCCGTGGTGGGCGAGACGCTGCCCGACACCACGGCGAGCCGATCCACCGGACCGGGCGACGCGAATGCCGCATGCCCCGACACGATGCCTTTGGCGGCCCACTCGGCAAGCAAGGCATATTCGGCGCCGGAGGATCCGACGACAAAACCATGGCCCTTTTCATGGATGCGCCAAAGCTGTTCGCCGACCCGCTGCTGAGTCCGGAGGCTATCGACGTCGAACAGGACGATGTCCTTGTCTCGCAGGATCTGATCGACCGTTTGCGAAAGATCGTCCGCCTGCAGCGCCGCCAGGTCGACCAGACCGGAACTTAGGCTGGTCTGGCGCGAAAGGTGGATGAGCAGGTCGGCCTCGTCCATCGGCGTCACCGGATGCCTGCTCATCACCGGATGCCGGTCGATGCGGAAATACGCGCCGCGGAATGCCGCGAAGAGATTGCCGAAGGCGGTGTAGCGCTTGAGCTGCGGCGCCCCGACCACCATCGGCACGCTCGCTCGGCCGAAAATACGCCTGCCGATTTCGGTGGCGCGGCCAATGCTGCCAACCGCCGGGCTGGAATCGAAGGTAGAGCAGATCTTGTAGTGGCAGATCGCCGCCCCGAGGCCTTTCAGCCATTCGAAGGCCGGCGTCAGGTTTTCCTCCATCCATTGCGGCGTTTCGCTTCGGCTGGTGCCCGCCAATCCAACCGCGCGGCAATGCGAAAATCGCGCCAGCAAGGACGGATCGGGCTGGTTCATGAACAGCACCGTCGGAACGCCGCCGAGCTCAAGCGCCTCCATGACGTCCGTCGAACCGGTAAGGTCGTCGCCATAATAACTGAGGAGCAGGTTTTGCGCGGCCATGCTCATGCTGCCTTGCCGTCGCCGAACTTTTCGATCGATCGGGCCAGTTCGATGTGATCGCGGGCATAGTCCGCCAGCGCAATGCCCTCAACCGCCGCCTGCCAGGCTTGCAGCACGGCCCGCACGCCGGCACCGGGTCCGTCCGGATGGCTGACGATGCCGCCGCCGCAGAGGTAGAGGAGGTCGACCGTGCGGCCGGTGCGCTCATAGGTTTCGGGTGCCTGGCCGCCCCATTGGCCCGAGCAGGCCACGGGCAGCGCGCAATCGTCTGATGAAAACAGCGGCGTCGTCACTGCCTCGAAGGAGCGGATGAAGGAATCGTCCGGCTCCCAATATTTCGAGCCGATGCCGTTGATCTGGAACTGGTCGACGCCGAGCAGCCGCCAGAATTGCTGCCAGACCTTGAAGTCCATGCCGAGGCCGGGGTGGCGTGTGAGAATGTCCCAGCCGTTGCGATGGGCATGCAGCACCAAGCCGGAACGCTTCCGCAGAAAAGCCATGCCACCGAAGCCGATCGAGTTGATGTTGACGACCGCGCAATTGCCGCCGGCTTGGAGCACAAGATCGTGGTTGCGCATCATCTCGTCGGGATCGGCATGCGAGATGCCGAAGGCATACATCACCTTCTTGCCGGTCTTCTGCTCATGGTCGAGAATCCCTGGCATGATCGCCTTCACCCGCTCCGCCAGCGGCGAATAGGCAGGGCTCATCAGCTTCTCGTCGTCCTTGATGAAATCGACGCCGGCCTCGATCAGTTCGCCCACCATCGCGGCCGTCTCGTGCGGCCTGAGACCAAGCGCCGGCTTGACGATGGTACCGATGATCGGGCGGCCCTCGACACCGGTCAGCCCGCGGCTGCCCGCAACGCCGAACTGTGGACCCGGATGGGCACCCCGGTATTGTTCCGGCAGCTTCATGTCGATGACGCGGATGCCGGACAGGCCCCTGATCGAATAGGTGCCACCAATGGCAATGGTCATCAGTGCCGACAGGTCGGTGCCGATGGCGTCGAAGGGGAAGGCGATGTCGACATCGGCGCGCCGGAAGGGCCCGCTGCCGGATCCCGGGAGAGAGGGTTGCGTGGCATCCGGCAGGTGCCGGATCGCCAGCACGCGCGCCGCCACGCGCGCCTTCAGCTCCTCGGTCTCGCCCGGCAGCGCGACGAAGGTGCCGGTCGACTGGTCGCTGGCGATCTTGGCGGCCAGCGCCTCGATGCTGCCAGGGGTTTCGATGCGATAGGTAAGCGTGATCATGGTCGGTCGGCCGATCGAAAAGGGTTCGAAAAAAGTTTCGTCGCGCAGGAAATCTGGTATAATGAGTACATAAGTATTGCAAGAAATATCCGCGCCTCGACAAGAGCGGTGGGCTGCGGCAAAGCTGGAGCGAACCCGCTCCAGGCGCGGGCATTCCGGTAATCCTGCCGGGAATGCTAAACAGGAACCGGGCCAGGGAGTGATTCGTCACGATGAACCGTTCGGAGCCGATCGTCCGGCGCAAACTTTCCGACGAAGTCTTTGCAAGACTGAAGCGGCTGATCACCAGCGGCGAACTGCAGCCGGGCGACGACATGCCGTCCGAGCGCGAGTTGATGGAGCGCTTCGAGGTCGGCCGGCCGGCGATCCGCGAGGCCATGCAGGCGCTGAGCAATATGGGGTTGGTCGCCATCTCGCATGGCGAGCGCGCCAAGGTGCTGCAACTGACCGCCAAGTCGATCATCAAGCAGGTCGACGGTGCGGCCAAGATCATCCTGTCCTCGTCCCGGGACACGCTGGAGCACCTGAAGACCGCGCGCATCTTCTTCGAGCGCGGCATGGTCAGGGAAGCCGCGGAAAGGGCCAAATCAGAGGATGTGCAATTGCTGAAGGCGACCGTGGCCGAGCAGCGCGCCGCGCGCGGCGATTCCGAAGCCTTCATCTCCGCCGACATGAAATTCCATACCCAGATCGCGTCCATTTCAGGCAATCCGATCTATGTCGCCATCAGCGAAGCCACGCTGGGCTGGCTGAAGGAATACCACACCGAAATGCTGATCTGGACCGGCAAGGAAAAATACACGCTGACCGAGCACGAAGAGATCATCGACCGCATCGAGCACGGGGATGCCGACGGCGCCGAGAAGGCGATGATCAAGCACCTCGAGCGCTCGCGTGCGCTCTATGTGATGAATTCCGAGAAGTAACCGATCCTGGTAATCGCATAGGGAGACATCACGAGATCGCCCCGGCCAAGCGCGGATGTGTCGACCCGCATGTCGTTCGGGGTCAGGTTCGCCAGCCAGACGATGGTCTCGCCCGACGCGGAGCGGCCGGCCAGCGCCAGGACCCGCGTCTCGTCGCTCGTCATGGCGGAAACATGCGTCAGCCCGGCCAACTCACAAAGCCCTTTGACGGCCTGGAAAATCGGCCGCGGCGATCCCTCTGCGACGGGTTCGCCCGATCCCGCGACCACGCCGAACGGTCCGGCGAAACTGGACAGTGTCAGCATCTCCAGTCCCGCCGGTGCGACGCGCGCGGCATAGCCGATCGTCCATGCGGCGGCGAACTGCGCGGCGTGGCGCGGGTCGCGGTTCGCCATGGCGATGCGCTGTCCCTGAGGATTGTCCTTGGTCGCGCCGCCATACGGGTTCTGGCGCATGGCAATCGTCGATGGTCCGATCCGGTACGGCTTTGTCCCGAAGATCGCCCGCGTGGACCGGGTGATGAAGGGCAGCGCCTCCAGCGACTGCATCACGCTGAGATCGTCGGCGGCATGCACGATCGGGTTGGTGCAGTGGGTGATGAAGTCGAGCTGGCCGGCTGGAACGCGCTTGCGGTTGAGTTCGGTGAAATAGCTGAACATGCCGCCGCCGAGGCGGAGGCCGGGAAAGGCGCGGCGGGCGGCCGCGTAGACGTCCTCGAGCGGTGGGCATGCCGGCCAGGCACTGCCCGGCGGCGTCGATTGCCGGTCGACCGCAGGCGACACCGCGATGGCGTCGAGCCGCAGGCCTGCCCGGCGCACCATGTCGGCGACCTCGGAAAGTTCGGCGTCCAGATCGCCGGCACAAGCGACCACGCACTCCAGCGTCGTCGAAACAGGATAGGCGGCCGCCAGCCGGGCATGGGCGCGCAGCGCCTCGCGGCCGTGACCACGCGTCGGGTCGAAGTGGAAAAGCAGTTGCCGGGGGCCGAGCCCTCGCAGCAACGGCAGATCGGCAAGTGCCGCCTCGATCTCCTCGGGATAGACCACGATGCCGATATCGGGCAGCTTCGCGCCGGCTTGCCCGAGCTCGACGCGGACCGGTTCGGCCGGCGCCGCCGAGGCAGGCACATTGGCATCGCCGGTGATGCGCAGGCTGATCGTCTGGCGCATCGGTTCGCCGGCTGGCAGCACATACGGCCATGGCAGCGCCAGCGGCCGCACATAGGTCTTGTAGGAGGCGTCCGACCAGTTGCGCTGGTCCTCCATCTCGAAAATATCGCCTTCCATCCGGCATTCGGCGCTGAGGCCGGGACGCACTTCATGGGTGATGGCACGCAGATCCTTGAAGGGCTGCCACGGGTCGATCAGATCAGGTAGCTCCGTCTCCACCACGCTGCCATCGGTGTGCTCCACCGTCACCGGGCTGCCGGCGAGGCCGGCGATCGGATGCAGGATGCAGAAGCCGCAGCGGTTGGTCTCGAAATCGCTCCCAGGCAGTGCGGTCACATCGAAAACCAGCCTGCCGTCGGCCGAGCCTTCGATCGTGGCGTCGAAGCCGAGCCGGCTGCCGTCCGGACCGAGGCAGCTTGCCGCGTAGCTGACGGAGAAACGGTCGTCCGTCTGGTCGATGGTCAGGTCCGTGAGGTCAGGCTCATAGGTGCCCCAGTCGCGGTCTCGCACAATGTAAGCTATGGCACGCAGCACTTCGGTGCCGCCGTGGCGGATGGTGCGCAGATTGCCGTTGACCAGTTCCGCGCTCAATGCGCCCGCACGCAGCGTGACCGGCTTGGGCTCGGCCGCGCGCGTGCCGTAGAGCTGGAAAGCGTCTGCCGTCATCTCAGCAAGGCTTCGATCTGCACCGGTTCTCGGCTGGCGGCACCGGCATAGGCGGCCTCGACCAGGGCGAATGTCCTCAGATTGTCCGCGCCTGACGTCGCCGGTTCCTGGCCTGATGCAAGGCAGTCGACCCAGTGCCGCTGGATGGCCAGCACGCTTTCCTGGATGTTGTGCCAGGGCCGCGAGGCCCAGGGCAGCAGCGGCGGCGAGACGTCGCTCACCCTGGTTCCGCTCTTGCCGGTGACGGTCAGCCGGTAGCCTTGCGCCAGCCGGATCGTGCCGTCGCTGCCATCGAGTTCGATGAGCGTCTCCGGGAACGGCTCCGCGGCAAGCTTGGTCGCATAACTGCAATCGACCACCGAGGTGGCGCCGCCAGCGTGGTCCATGAGGATCGTGGCGACATCCTCGCCGGCGATGGCCGGGTTGATGCGTTTGGTTCGCGCGGTCAGGCTCGACACATCGCCGAGCAGGAAGCGGGCGATATCGAGGATATGGATGCCGAGATCCTCGATGATGAAGCGCTTGCCCGTCGCCAGATAGGGCTGGCCGGAGAACACGTCATAGCCGGAGCGAAAGGAGATACGGCCGAAGAAGGGCGTGCCGATCTCGCCGCTGTCGAGCACCGCGCGCACCGCCTGGATCGGCGACTGCCAGCGGAAGTTTTCGTGGACCATCAGCGGGACGCCGGCGTCCGCGCAGGCTTTCACCATCGCCTTGGCGTCGGCCAGCGTTGGCGCGAACGGTTTCTGACAGATCACGGGAACGCCATGCGCGGCCGCCATCTCGACCAGCGGCCGATGGCTGCCGACCGTGGTGGCAATGTCGACGAAGTCGAGCGTCTCGGCGGCGAAAAGTTCCGCCGCATCGGTGTAGCGCCGCGTCACGCCGAACTGGTCGCCGACTATCTTGAGCCGCTCGGGATCGCGGTCGCAGATAGCGACGATCGAAGCGCCCTCTATGTCGTGCCAGGCATGCATCTGGTTGACGGCGAAGAAGCCGCAGCCGATCAGCGCTCCACTTAAGCTCGCCATGCTCAACCCGCCTTGGCCATCTGCATCAGGGTGACGCGCTGCTGCAGCCGGCGCTGCGCCTGGTCGACGACGACGGCGATGATGATGACCAGCCCCTTGATCACCATCTGCCAGAACGAACTTACGCCCATCATCACCAACCCGTCCGACAGGATGCCGATGACGAAGGCGCCGACTATGGTGCCGCCGATCGTGCCGCGCCCGCCCGACATCGAGGTGCCGCCGAGCACCGCCGCGGCGATGGCGTTCAATTCGAAGCTCTCGCCCGTCGCCGGATGCGAGGCCATCAGCTCCGAGGAGATGATCAGGCCGACGATCGCGGCGCAGAAGCCGGAGAACATGTAGACGAACATCTTGACCATGTTGACGCGGACGCCCGAGATGCGCGCCGCCCGCTCATTGCCGCCGACGGCGAAGATGTGCCGGCCGAGCGGGGTGTAGCGCGCGAGATAGGCAGCCCCCAGCGCCACCACGATCAGAATCCAGATCGACACCGGCAGGCCGAGCAGCCGGCCGGCGCCGAGGAAGCCGAAGCCGGTGGTGCCGAGTTCCGGCTTGCCGACCAGGTTGGGGAAGGTGCGGCCGTCGGAGGACAGCAGCGCGAAACCGCGCGCGACATAGAGCACGCCGAGCGTGGCGATGAAGGGTGCGACGTTGAGCCTGGTGATCAGCAGCCCGTTGACGGCGCCGATCGCTATGCCGACCAGAAGCGTGATCAGGGCGATCTCGACGACGTTGAAATAGATGGTGTAGCCGATCTGCAGGTCGATGCCGTTGAGCACGAGATAGCCGGCCACCATGCCGCACAGGCCGACGATCGAGCCGACCGAAAGATCAATGCCGCCGGTGATGATGACGAAGGTCATGCCCATGGCCAGGAAGGCGTTGAGCGCCACGTGCTTGGCCATCAGGATCAGGTTCGCCGCAGACAGGAAGTTCGGCGCGGCGATCGAGAAGAACACCAGGACCGCGATCAGCGCGATAAAGGTCCTGAGCTTCATCAGTGTCAGCAACGCGGAGCCGCCGGAGGCGGAAGGAGCGGTCGCCTTGGCCGGAATGTCAGTCATCAGCGTTGCTCCCCATGTGCGGCCGGTCCGTGGCCCAGCGCCGATGCGGCGACGATCACCGCCTCCGTCGCTTCGGCGCGGTCGAACATGCCGGTCAATCTGCCATTGCTCATCACCGCGATGCGGTCGGACAGCGCCATCACCTCGTCGAGATCGGAGGTGGCGAACAGGATGCCCAGCCCGTCGCGCGAAAGCTTGCGCATGGTGCGGAAGACATCGGCCTTGGCGCCGACATCGATGCCACGGCTGGGCTCGTCCATCAGAAGCACTTTCGGTCCGGTGAGCAGCGCCTTGCCGATCACCACCTTCTGCTGGTTGCCGCCCGACAGCGACGAGACTTCCTGCGCCGGGTCGGCTACCTTGATTGCGAGTTCCCGCACCATCTGCATCACCGCCTGCCGCTCGGCGCCGCCGCGGATGTGGAACAGGCGCACGAAACGCGACAGGCTCGCCAGCGTCAGGTTGCTGGCCACCGAGAGGATCGACACCAGCCCTTCGCGCTGGCGGTCCTCGGGGATCAGTGCAAGCCCGCGCTGGATACGGCGCGTCGTGTCGCGCTCCTTCACTTGCCTTCCGGCGATGAAGATCTTGCCGCTGGCATGGCCGTGACGGCCCATGATGCAGTCGAACAATTCGCTGCGCCCGGCGCCCATCAGCCCGTATATGCCGAGGATTTCGCCGGCGCGCAGCGACAGCGAGACATGGTCGACCGCCAGTCCGCCGGTGACGCGCGGCAGGCAGATCTCCTCGGCGCGGAAGATTTCCTCGCCTGGCTGGTGGCCGTCGGCCTTGGCGAAATCCTTGGCATCCGAGCCGATCATCTGCCGCACGATCCACTGCGTGTCGACGTTCTTCATTTCCTCCTGGCCGGTGATGCGGCCGTCGCGCAGCACGGTGACGGTGTCGCCGATGCGGATCAGTTCTTCCAGCCGGTGCGAGATGTAGACGATAGCGACGCCGCGCGCCTTGAGGTCGGCGATCACCTTGAACAGGATTTCGACTTCCGTAGCACTCAGCGCCGAGGTCGGCTCGTCCATGATCAGGATCTTGGCGTCGAGCGATACCGCTTTGGCGATCTCGACCAGCTGCTGCTGGCCGATGCGCAAGTCCTCGACCAGCATGTCTGGCCGGATGCCGGCCTCGAGCCGGTCGAGGAATTCGCCCGCCCGCTTTTCCTGTGTCTTGCGATCGATCTTGCCCAGCCGGTTGGTGATCTCGCGTGTGGCGAAGATGTTCTCGGCCACGGTCATATTGCCGAACAGGTTCAGCTCCTGGAACACCATGCCGATGCCGCGCGCGACCGCGTCTCCCGACGAGGAGAAGGAAACCTCTTCGCCTTCGAGCAGGATACGGCCGAGGGTCGGCTGCTCGACGCCGGCGATGATCTTCATCAGCGTCGACTTGCCGGCGCCGTTTTCGCCGACCAGCACGTTGACGGCCCCCTTGTGCACCTCGAAGTTCGCCTGCTTGACCGCGACCGTGCCGGCATAAACCTTCGAGACGTCCTCCAGCTTCAGGATAACCTCGTGAGCGGGGCTCATGGCTTCGGTCCGATCTCGGCCTCCGCCGGGGTCACCAGCGGCAGGTCCTGGCCGCCTTCGATCGTATAGGCGCCGATCACCTTGGCGGTGCGGCCCTCAAGCGCCTCGCGAGGCAGTTTGGACAGCACGGTCTTACCGGCATAGGCGTTGAAGGCCTTGCCGAACTGGGCGAAGTCGATCTGATTGGTGAAGTCGTTGAACTGGACGAAATCGAGGCTGTCTCTAAGTGCAGTGCCGCGTATCGCCGGCCCGATCTGGACGCGCGCATCGGCCTTGTCGTCGCCGTCCACGTCGACATCCATCGTTGCCGCGCGCGACTGCGTGTTGGCGGCGACGATCTTGCCCTCGACGCGGACCGCGAAGGTCCATGGCGAATTCGCCTGCTTCCTTGGATTGCCGTATTTGGCGCCGGCCGCCGCCGGATCGGTTTTCGCCAAGGCATGGACCTCGGCGAACGGCCCAGCCTTCTGCCTTAGGTAGGGGATGACCTTCGAGGCCCAGATGTCCTCGACCATCTTGTCCGGGTTAAAGGCAGACGCGCTGTTTTCACTCTGCGCCACCGGCGTCGGCAGGATTTTGCAACCGCCGAGGCCAAGGCCCGCGAGCGCGACAAGCGTCAGCCAACTAATCAGCCAACTAAAAGGGGTTAGCCAGGTCAATGTCTTCGGCATGGCGGTCAAAAGCACCCGGAACGTGAAATTAGAGCAATTCCAGGAAAACTGTGAAACGGTTTCCCGTCCGGAATTGCATCAAAATAAAGCACTGAGGGGCGAACGCGTGTCCGCCCCTCGCAATTATATCGTGCCGGCTCAGTTCTTCAGCGCGAAGGTTTCCAGCTTGGCGGCATTGTCGCCATTGATGAGCACGCAGTCCATCAGCTGCTTTTCCTTCTCGGGCGACTTCTTGTTCTTGATGAAGTCGTTGGCCTGTTCGACCGCCATCTGCGCCTGGGCGTAGGCCGGCTGCAGCACCGTCGCCTTGATGCCGTCCGAGGTGATGGAATCGCGCACGTCGTTCGAACCGTCGAAGCCGACGACGATGACATCCTTGCGGTTCGCCGCCGCGAGCGCCGCATAGGCGCCCATCGCCATCGTGTCGTTGCCGGAGATGACGCCCTTGATGTCGGGGTTGGCCTGCAGGATCGATTCCATCTTGGAATAGGCCTCGGTCTGGCTCCAGTTGGCCGATTGCTGCGCGACCATTTTCAGGTCCGGATAATCGTCGATGACGTCATGGTAGCCCTTGGAGCGGATGCCTGCATTGGTGTCGGATTCCTTGCCGACCAGCTCGACGAAATTACCCTTTTCGCCCATCAGCTTGACGAACTCCTGCGCGCCGAGCTGGGCGCCCTGGTAGTTGTTGGAGACGATCTGCGCCACGGCAACGCCTGTGGCGTTGATCTCGCGATCGATCAGGAAGGAGGGAATGCCGGCGTCCTTGGCCTTCTGCACGGCGGCGACGGTCGCGTCGGCGCCGGCATTGTCGAGGATGATCGCCTTGGCGCCGCGGCCGATCGCGGTATCGATCAGCTCGGACTGCTTGTTGGCGTCGTCGTCATGCACCAGCACCAGCGCCTCGTAGCCGAGTTCCTTGGCCTTGGCCTCGGCGCCGACGGCTTCCGCCTTGAAGAACGGATTGTCGTGCGATGGGGTGATGATGGCGATCAGGTCCGCCGCGTAGGCGGGCATCGCCGTGCCGAGCGCCAGCACGCCGGCGAAGGCGGCAAGCGTCATTCTGCGTGTCAGTTTCATGAAGTCCTCCCGTTTGAAAAGCCTGTGTCTCGATCGTTCGAGCCACTTGTCTGTGTTTGAATTCGTCAGCGTGTGAAGGTTGCGGAACGCCCGGGCTCAAGCCACCAGCTCCGCCAAGGCAAGTTCCTATTCCCCCATCCTCCACCCGTCTCAGCATCGAACTCCCGGCGAAGCGTGATCCGAGCGAACATTAGCTTAGCTAACTGGTATGATGAGTCAACCACAAATTCAGGTGATCTGTACCTAAGGCAGATCTGTACCTAAGACGCTCAAGTGATCCGCTGGATGCTGGCCGCGATCTCTTCGGGCTCGAAGACGCGCTTCCAGTCGTCGCGCATCAGCACCGGCTTGCCAAACTCGATCGCCTTGTTGCAGGCATCCGAGAACACCCCCTTAGTTTCGCCGAAGATGACGGCGCCGAGCACGTTCATGTGGCCAAGCAGGAAGTCGAGTGCCGCCTGCTGGTCGACGCCGCGCGCCACCACCTCGTCGACCGCTTCCTTCATGACGACCAGCAGCGAGGCGCACACCGTTTCCGAAAGTCCCGGCTCGAGCAGCGCCATCTGTTCGACGGAAACGCGGTGCGAGCGCATTACCGGCGCCCAGATGATCTTGGCGATAGCCTCCCCCTTGGCGTAGTCGGCCTCCGGTCCCTGCATCAGTGCGCTGACCATGTGCTGCTTGGCCTTGACGCCGCCGAAATAATCCTTCTTGGCCGCCATGTCGGTCTCGTCGTTGAAGATCGGCGGATGACAGGGATGGGTGACGAAGTAGGTCAGGTCGGGACGATTGGGCAGATGGCCGGCAAACGGTGCGGCGGCATCGAGCACGATGACCATCGTGCCCGGCGCAAGCTTGCTCTCGATGCCGGCCGCGACCTTGCCGATATGGGTGTCCGGCACGGCCAGGATCACCACGTCGGCGCCTTCCAGCGCCTCGTCGGCGCTGACCGTGTCGAAGCCCAGTCCGGTCTTCAGCCGCTCGCGCCCGGCCTCGCTGACCTCGACATGGCGGATCGTATAGGGCGAACCGCGGAAATTGGTCGAAAGGCGGTAGCCCATTTTGCCACCGGCACCGAACAGCGCAATCGTCGTCATCTAGCCCTTGCTCCTTGGTCGCGGGACGCCGGCATTGCCGATCGTCATCTTATCTACTGGTATGATCACTCTACCACAGCTTGGCAAGAGAATCATCACTCGGATTTCAGCGTGCCGTCGTCGCCTGCGCGGTCGACGGCGGCTCGCCTCGACGGCACCTGGCGGCCGGCCAGCGCCAGAACGAAGATGACGACGATGCCTTGCACGATGTCCTGCGCACCTGGCGGCAGGCCGACGATCTGCATGGTGGTGACGATGAGGATCAAAAGGATGCTGGCGAACAGCGTGCCGACGGCGCTGGCCGAGCCGCCGAAGATCAGCGTCCCGCCCAGAACCACCGCGGCGATCGACTGCAGGAGATAGGGCTGGCCCATTTCGAGGAAGGCGCCGCCTAT
Source organism: Mesorhizobium sp. B2-7-3 (assembly GCF_006440715.1). Taxonomy (NCBI): domain Bacteria; kingdom Pseudomonadati; phylum Pseudomonadota; class Alphaproteobacteria; order Hyphomicrobiales; family Phyllobacteriaceae; genus Mesorhizobium; species Mesorhizobium sp. B2-7-3. Next base: position 186,513 of record NZ_VFTY01000006.1, on the reverse strand, counting down.
ATAAGCGCCGAGCAGCAGCCCGTTGAGCGAAGCCAGCACCGCCGAGATGATGAACGCCGACGCGATGATCCGGTTGTTGCGGATCGCCGCCAGTCGCGCGGCGGTGCGATTCTGGCCGACCGCCGACAGCAACTGTCCGAACACCGTGTAGCGCAGCACGAACGCGGCCGCGGCCACGCCGACAATGGCGATGACGGCCATGATCGGCACGCCGGAGACGCGGCCCGTCGCCAGCGTCTTCAAGAGCGGGCTGACGGCGAAACCCGATATGGCGCGGTTCGACAGCAGCGTTGCCGTCGCCAGCACATAACCCGTCGCCAGCGTGGCGATGATGGCTGGTATGTTCAGCCCGACGACGAGCAGCGAGTTCAAGCCGCCGACCGCGAGGCCGAGTAGGATCGCCGCACCCACGCCGATGGCGAGGTTGGCATCCTGGCCCTTGATGGTGAGCAGCGCCACGAAGGCGCTGAGCGTGATCACCGACGCCACCGAAAGGTCGATATTGCCGCGCCCGGTGGTGACGACGAACATCTGGCCGATGCCGACAACGGTCAGGAACGACGCCGATAGAATGATGCCCGACAGGCTGGAGAGGCTGAACCGGTTGGTGACGATGGACAGCACCAGCCAAAGAACGAGCACGCCGATCGCCGACCAGACCCAGCGGTTCTTCTGCGCCCAGAGGCTGAAGGCGGCGAGGCCGTTCATTGTTCGCTCCTGCGGTCGGCGGTCAGGCTGCGCAGCGTCAGCAGGGCGATGAGGATCAGCCCTTGCGTTGCCGCGTTGAAGTCGCTGCTCACGTTCAGCGTGCCGAGCAAGGCGCCGATCAAGGCCAGCGTGACCGCCCCGGCGACGGCGCCGACCGGCGAGATGACGCCGCCCAGCAGCGAGCAGCCGCCCATCACCACGGCGGCGACGCTGAGCAGCGTGAACGAATTGCCGGAATTGATATCGCTTGCCGTGTTGATCGCGGTCAGCGACAGGCCGGCGGCAGCCGCGAACAGTCCGGCGACGAGGTAGCGCACCAGCGCATAGCGCGTCGGCGACCAGCCGGAGCGGATCATGGCGGTCGGATTGTTGCCGAAGCCGCGCAGCACCACGCCGAGCGGCAGCCGGTCGATCAACAGCACCACCAGCGCGACCGCGGCGATTAGGATGATGGAGGTGGGCAGGAAACCCAGTGACCAGCTGAACATCGCCGACAGCCATTCGGGGCTGGCGCCGCCCGGCGTCGGCTGCAGCGCATAGCCCAGTCCCATCCAGATGAAAGAGGCGCCAAGCGTGACGACGATGGCTGGGATCTTGCGTGCCTGGATCAGGCCGCCAAGCCCGGCATAGGCGGCGACCGCCGCCACCAGCGCCAGCGCGCCGAGCCATGGCTGATCGTAGAGCAGCGTGGCGGAAAGCACGCTGACCAGGCCGGCAAAGGCGCCGACGCCGAGATCGATCTCGCTGCCGCCGACGATGAACATCTGCGCCGCCGTCACCAGCACCAGCGACAGCGCCGGCATCAGGAGCAGGTCGAGCCCGAAGATCGAAGCGACCGCCGGGTTGGCCGAGATCATCACTGCCAGCACGGCGGCGAGGCCGATGAAGGGAGCCGCGTTCACCAGCCGGCGGGCAAGCCCGGCGCCGGCGGTGCTGTGTCGCGGGCCGGCGCGCGTGCCCGCCTGCTGGGCGAAGGATGCGCCGACGACGGCCGATTCCGTGATCGCCGCTCCGCTCAATTCCTTGACGATGCGCCCGCCCGAAAACACCAGCACGCGGTCGCAGGCCAAAAGCTCGGCATCTTCGGTCGTATGCCAGACCAGCGTGCGCCCGCTGCGCGCTATCTCGTTGCAGAGCCTGTAGAAGTCCTGCTTGGTGGCAATATCGACGCCGCGCGTCGGATCGTCGAGCAGCAGGATCGCAACGTCGGCGACGAGCGCGCGCGCAACCAGCGCCTTCTGCTGGTTGCCGCCGCTGAGTTCGAGGATGTTGGAGCCGAAGCGCTTGTCGTCGAGCCGCAGCCGGCCGGCCGCTTCGGCCGCCGCCTCGCGGTTGGCACGCTGCGAAACCAGCCCCAGTGCCGGACGGCGGGCAAGGCTGCCGATGCTGATGTTTCCAAGCACGCTCCACAGCGGGAACACGCCTTCCTTCTGGCGGTCGCCGGCAATGAAACCGGCATCGCCGCTCCGGGTCACCGCGGCCCCTCTGGCGGAATCCGGCTCGAAAATGGCGTGCAGCAACTCCTTCTGTCCGCTGCCCTCGAGCCCTGCCAGTCCGATGATCTCGCCGCGGCCGATCTCGATGTCGCGGCCGAGCCCGGCGGTCAGGAAGCCGGACAGTTTGACCAGCGCCTCGCCGCTGCTGGCGGCAGTGGCGCTGTGCTGGTGGATCGAATTGGCGTCGCCGCCCATGAGCTGCACAAGTTGGCCAATCGAAGTGCCGGCGACATCGCCGCGCCAGGCGGTGCGCCCGTTGCGCAGCACCATCACCTGCGTGGCGATGTCGATGATTTCCTGCAGCTTGTGGCTGATGAAGATGAAGGCAAGGCCGGATTTGGCTCGTTCGCGGATGAAGGCCCGCAACTGCCTCGAGCGGTCGAGGTCGAGCGAGGAGGTCGGCTCGTCGAGCACGATCAGCTTGACGCCCGGCGTGGCGGCGGCGCGCGCGATCTCGACCATCTGCCGCTCGGCGATGGAGAGATGGCCGACTTCGGCGTTCACATCGATGCCGTTGGCGGGAAAGACGGCGTCCAGCGCCGCCCGGGCGCGGGCTCGATAGAGCGCACGCCAGCCAGGCCGGTTGGCCGCTTCGCCTGGCGTCTCCAGGAAGAAGTTCTCGGCGACGGAAAGGTTGGCGCACAGCGACAGTTCCTGATGCACCATGCGGATGCCGCGCCTTTGCGCCTCCGCCGTGTCGTAGTCGGCGAAGCCCACATCCTGGCCGGTGAACGAAATCGAGCCGAGGGTCGGTGACGTCGCCCCGCACAGGATGCGCATCAGCGTCGATTTGCCGGCGCCGTTGCCACCGACCAGGCCGATGATTTCGCCGGCCGAGACGGCGAGGTCGATCTGCGCATTCGCCAGCGTCGGCCCGAAGCTCTTGGTGATCCGCGACAGCGAGACGACGTTTGGCCTGGTGTCGGGCACCGTAGCGGCTGCACCCTCCGGATCGGTTACGGCGAGATGGGACATTCGTCCTCCGTTTCTTACGGGCAGGGACCGGGCGCGGCCGTTTGGCGCGCCCGGTCCCTGGCAATGGCAGCCTTACTTGCTGAGCAGGTTCTGCTTGACCCAGTCGAGCGAATAGGTAGGGCTGATGATCTGGCCGCCCGGCAGCTTCGCATACTCCTTGAGATTGCTGGCATCGACCGTCGCCACCGGCATGATCATCAGCTTCGGTGCCTTGCCGCCCTTGAGCAACGAAAGGCCGAGCCAGAACGCGGCGCCGCCAATGCCCGGCGTGGTGTTCATCGAGACGGTCTGGTAGCCGTTCTTGGCATTCTCTTCGGCCCACCATTTGACGAAGTCGGTGCCGCCGCCGCCTTCGATGATCGGCATCTTGCCGGCATAATCGCCGCCATACTGGACGAAGGCCTGGGCGATGCCGACATCGTCGCTGCCGCCCTGGCCGAGCACGGCGTCGACATGTGGCAGCGAGGGCAGGACGTTGGCGATCGCCGCCTGCGCGACCGAGGCGGTCGCCTGGCCGTAGACGGTGGCGACAACCTTGATGTCGGGATATTTCGCCAGCACCGACTGCTGCGCGTTGAACATGTCGTTGTCGGGCGCAGAGCCCTTCACGCCGCGCACCTGGATGACGTTGCCCTTGCCGCCGATCATCTTGAAGACGGCTTCGGCCTGGGCCGCCTTGTAGCCCTTGAAGTCGAAGTTGAGCTGGTAGTTGCAGGGCGCCGAAGCAACCGAATCGAAGGAAACGACGATGATGCCGGCCTTGCAGGCCTTTTCGATGATGCCGTTGACCGCGGTCTCCGAGGCGGCGTCGACGGCGAGCACATCGACCTTCTTGAGGATCAGCTCGGCGATCTGGCTGTTCTGCTGCGCCACCGAGCCGTCACCGTTCATGATGATGTAATCGGCGATCTGGCCACCTGCCTTGGCTTCCTTGGCCGAGGCCTCGAACGCCTCCACCATCTGGTGGCGCCAGGTGTTGCCGTAATAGGCGTTGGCGAGCGCGATCACCGGTTTGTCCGACGATGCGATCGCCGGCAAAACAGAAGCACTGGCCAGCGCGGCGCCGGCAAGCGCCGCCACAATTGAAAACTTCATGATCTCTCCTCCCAAAAACCGGCCGACCTGATCGGCTCGTCTGTCACTCCGCAATGGCGTCTCTTCCGAAAGACACCATACCAGCTACATGTTATACCAGCATACCAAATAGGCAAGCCGCTCGGAACCTCATTTGACCGCGTCGACGGGAGCAACGCGCGCCCGCCGGGTTCTCTGTCTCATCCTTGGCCAGTCGGGCCGGCCGACCCCTGTTTGCCGACACGGCCGCATTGAGACTGGCCATACTGGACGCTAGGTCATCATATATGTAATGTCAATAATTAGCGGGGACCTTGCCTGTTGGTGCGACTCGGGATCGATTGCCCCCGGGAAACGATCAGGAGAGATGCGGATGGAACCGGTCCAGAAGAAGAAGTTGTATGTCGAGGTTCTCGATCGGCTGATGGCGGCGATCTCGACGTCCGAATTTCCGCCCGGTTCCCAATTGCCGTCGGAAAAGGAACTGATGACGATGATCGGCGTCGGGCGGCCGTCGATCCGCGAAGCGATGCTGACGTTGCAGCAGATGGGGCTCATCCGGATATCGCACGGCGAACGGGCGCGCGTCATCAACCCGACGCCGGAGGTGATCGTCGATCAGGTCTCCGCGGCAATGGTCATGATGCTGGCGACGAACTCTCGCGGCCTCGAAGAACTCAAGGAAGTCAGGCTCTTGCTGGAAACCGGTTTGGTCCGGATCGCCACGCGACGCGCCACGGCCAAGAGCCTGGAACGGCTTGCCGGGACCTTGCGCCATCTGCGCGAGGCGAAGGGCGACCAGGCTCGGTTCGTAACCGCCGACATGGAATTCCACGCCGTCATAGCGGAAATGAGCGGCAATTCGATGATCGCGGCCGTGGCCAAGGGCATGCTCGAATGGCTGTCGCGCTTCAAGCGCGATCTCGTGGCCGTGAAAGGCGCCGAGCGTCTGACGGTCGAGGAACACGAACGCATCTACAAGGCGATCGCCAGCGGCGACGCCGAAGGCGCCAGCGCCGCCATGGCGGACCATATAGGCCGCGCCAACGAACTCTATTCGAAACTGGCGGGCAACAACGGCGGGGACTGACAGTTGCAAATTTTTTGACCGGAAAACTCATGTGATGACATGATGTCCTTTTGATGCTATCGCTCCCGTTATGAAGTTCATTCCAGCCGGGAAGCCTGCATTGACCGGTCGTCTTAACGCCACCTACCTGATCGAAACCCGCTATCCCATGGAGGTCGCCGCGGCCGCGATGGCGGGTGAGCAATCGAGCGGGACATTCCGTCCGATCCCTGGGGAGACGCCAGAACTGCTGCTCAGATTTGGCGCGCGCGTCGAATTCATCGAGGATCTTGGCGAGGTCGATGGCGAGGCGTTGCCGTTTTCGCGCGCGCCCGGAGATGCGGCGGCCGTCAGGCCGCGCCGGGCCAAAGTGGGTCTTTCCTGGAACATCGAGAACATGGGCACCGTGCTGGCTTCGGTCTGGTCGACGGTGCTCGGCAATCTGTTCGAGCTGCATCATTTCTCGGCCATGCGTCTGCTCGACGTCAGCTTTCCCGATGTCTTCGCTGATGCCTATCCGGGGCCGGCTTTCGCTGTCGAAGGCACGCGTCGTCTGACCGGCGTCACGGGACGGCCGCTGATCGGCACCATCGTCAAACCGAGCGTCGGCCTTACGCCGCGGGAGACCGCGACCCTGGCCGATACGCTGATCTCAGCCGGCCTCGACTTCATCAAGGACGACGAACTGATGGGAGATCCCCCGCATTCGCCGTTCGAACAGCGGTTCGAGGCGGTCATGGCTGTCATCGACCGGCACGCCGACAGGACCGGGCGCAAGGTCATGTACGCGGCCAACATTTCCGGCGACATCGACGCCATGCGCCGCCAGCTCGACCTGATCGAGCGCCGTGGCGGCACCTGCGCCATGCTTGTCCTCAATTCCGTCGGCCTGTCGGGTGTCGTCAAGATGCGCCGGCATTCCGCCGTCGCGCTGCACGGCCATCGGGCGGGCTGGGGTCTCTTCAGCCGTTCTCCTGATGTCGGCATGAGCTATCTCGCCTACCAGAAATTCTGGCGCCTGGCCGGCATCGACCACATGCACGTCAACGGGCTGTCCAACAAGTTCTGCGAGCCCGACGATTCGGTGATGGCATCCGCCCACGCCTGCCTCACTCCGATGTTCGGCCGGGCCGACCGGCCCGATACGGTGATGCCGGTGTTTTCGTCCGGACAGACCGCGGTGCAGGCGGGCGAGACCTATGGAAGGCTCGGCACGAACGATTTCATCTATTGCTGCGGCGGCGGGATCATGGCGCATCCCGGCGGTCCGGCCGCCGGCGTTCAAAGCCTGCACGATGCTTTCGAAGCCGCGGCGGCAGGCATTCCCGCGCGCGACTACGCGGCCACGCATCCGGAGCTCGAGGCCGCGCTGCAAGCGTTCGGCTGAATCTGCGCCATCGGCGCGCCATCAAGAGGAAATGGGAGAGAAGCAAATGATGACATCCGTGGCGGTGCTTGGAGCCGGAGGGAAGATGGGCTTCCGCGTGACACGCAAGCTGATCGAAGCGGGCTACGATGTCCGCGCCGTGGAGATCGGCGAGGCCGGCCGCAAGCGGCTGGGAGAAGCCGATATCGCCGCCGTCGCCATGGAGGAAGGCATTCCCGGCGCCAAGGTCGTGGTGATGGCTCTGCCGGACAACATCATCGGCCAGGTGACGCGGCAGGTCTCGCCGATGCTTGCCAAGGGCACCATGATCCTCGTTCTGGATGCGGCCGCACCCTATGCCGGCGACCTGCCGAAGGACAGGCCAGATCTCACCTATTTCGTCGGCCATCCCTGCCACCCGCCGCTGTTCGGCGACGAGACGGAGTGGGCCGCGCGTCGCGACTATCATGGCGGCATCGCCAGGCAGTCGATCGTCTGCGCCCTGATGCAGGGACCTGAAGAGGACTACGCGCTTGGCGAGGAGGTCTGCAAGGCGATGTGGTCGCCGATCATCGACAGCCACCGGGTGACGGTCGAACAGCTGGCGATCCTGGAGCCCGGCCTGTCCGAAATGGTCGCCATGCCCTTCGTCGACACGATGGTCGAGGCCGTCGAGGAGTGCGAGCGCAAATATGGTATTCCCAGGCAGGCCGCGCTCGACTTCCTGATCGGTCATCTGAATGTCGAGATCGCCATGTGGTTCGGCTTCTCGCCGAAAGTGCCGTCCGACGCCGCACTGCGCCTGATGCGCTTCGCCAAGGGCGTCGTGGTCCGTGACGACTGGCGCGAGGCACTCTCGCCGGCCAAGGTGAAGGAAGCCTCGGAATTGATCGTCTACGGCAAGGGAGCCTGAGCCCTGCCTTCGCGGATCATGTCGGTATCGACCGCTCTCTTCGACGGCTATTCCATGGAATTGGCCGTCGAGGAGATTGCCGCTGTGGGTGCCGCCCATGTCGAGCCGGCCTTTATCAGCGGCTATGTCGATTTCGACGAGGGTCTGTTTGCGGCTGCGCACGCCGCGAAGCTGCGCCGGGCAGCGGAACATGCCGGGCTGGGCATCAACGCCGTGTCGGCTCATCTCGACCTGTCGGGGGCCGATGCCGCCGACGCCTTGTCCCGGCGCATCGGCTTTGCCGCCGGTCTCGGCGCGTCGTTCCTGATCACCAATGCCGGCCCGGCGAGAAACAGCGCGGCGATCCGCGCGACGATCGACGCTCTCCTGCCGAGGCTGGAGGAGGCCGGCATGGTTCTGGCGCTCGAAAACCCCGGACATGGCAGTGGCGATCTGCTCGGCAGCGCGCGATCGGGGGCAAGCTTCGTCCGCGACATCGGATCGCCGTACGTCCGCCTGAACCACGATGCCGGCAACATCTTCACTTACAGCGGCGAGACGATGCAGCCGGCGCAAGATATCGCCGATGCCATCGATACGGTTGGACATGCTCATCTGAAGGATGTCGTCAGCACCGGCGAGGGATGGGCCTTCTGCGCCATCGGCGACGGCTCTGTCGACTATGCATCCTACTGGGCCGTGCTGCCCGCCACGCTGCCAGTCAGCATCGAACTGCCGTTGCGGCTGCAGCGCCCGCAGCGCAATGATCCCCAGCGGCGAAGCACGCCGGTGGATATCGGCACCATTCGCGGCGCCTTGCGGCGCTCGCTGGAATTTGTGAACGCGCTGGACAATGCCGAGTTCTGAGCGCGGCCCGCCTATCCCCGCTCGGGGAACATCGCCTTCAGCCCCTCGCGCGACGCTTTGGCGATGCCGCGCTCGGTGATCAGCCCGGTGACCAGCCGCGCCGGCGTCACGTCGAAGGCGGGGTTTGCCGCAGGCGTTGCTTCGGGCGAGACGCGAACCTGGGCGATCTCGCCGCTCGCTGTCTTGCCCCACACCAGCGAAACCTCGTCGCCGGAGCGTTCCTCGATCGGGATTTCGGCAAGTCCGTCGGCCACCGTCCAGTCGATGGTCGGCGAAGGCAGCGCGACGTAGAACGGCACGTCATTGTCCGCGGCGGCGAGTGCCTTCAGGTAGGTGCCGATCTTGTTGCAGACGTCACCGTCGGCGGTAGTGCGGTCGGTGCCGACGATGACCATGTCGATTGCGCCGCGCTGCATCAGATGGCCGCCGGCATTGTCGACGATCAGCGTATGCGGCACGCCGTGGCCAGCCATCTCCCAGGCGGTGAGCTGGGCGCCCTGGTTGCGTGGGCGTGTTTCATCGACATAGACATGGACCGGAATGCCGGCTTCGACAGCGAGGTAGATCGGTGAAGTGGCTGTCCCGTAGTCGACCGTCGCCAGCCAGCCGGCATTGCAGTGGGTGAGGATATTGACCGTCTCGCCCGGCTGCTTGCGCGCCGCGATATCCTTGATGATGGCGAGACCGTTCTCGCCGATGGCGCGGTTGAGCCCGACATCCTCGTCGGCGATCTCATTGGCACGCCGGTAGGCGGCCGCGGCGCGTTCACCAAGCGGCAACGGCCGCAGAAAGCGCCGCATCTCGTCGAGCGCCCAGCGCAGGTTGATCGCCGTCGGCCTGGTATCGTGCAGTATCTCCCACACAGTGTCGAGCGCTTCGTCGGATGCATCATCCGTCATCTGCATGGCGACGCCATAGGCCGCGGTGACCCCGATCAACGGTGCGCCACGCACCCACATGTCGCGGATCGCGGTGGCGATGCCGGCGACCGTGACGAGCTTCTCGATACGGAACTCATGCGGCAGCCAGCGCTGGTCGATGATCTCCACCGAGCGGCCGTCGTCGCTCAGCCAGATGGTCCGAAAGTGGCGGTCGCCGACGTTCAAATGCTGTTCTCCTGTTCGATCAGCGCGGCCAGATTGTTGACCTCGTCGATGCTGTGGATCTGGCGCCGATTGACGGCGATGTGGCGGCCGAATTTCAGTGCCTTCGCCTCACAACTGGCGCGCAGATCTTCATCGGCAATGGTCTCGAAGTCTGCATTGTGCGCGAGGCCAAGGATGCGCCTGTGAACCTCGATGCCGGCAAAGCCGAGCAGATCGTCCCAGATCTGATGCAGGACATTATCGAGTGCCTGCTCGGCGCCCAGCCGGTCGCCCTGATCCTCGAACAGGCTTTTTTGATAGAGCATGCCGGTGCGCTCGGTGCGCCATAACAGCGAGAACTCGGCGCGGAACACGGCCCAGGTCTCGGCCGTGACGCCGAGCAGATAGGCACGCATGGCGTCGCGCCTGCCGTTCTGCTCATGCCCGCGCTGCGAGAAGAAGGACATCCAGAAATTGGCGAGCAGCATGCCGACGTCGAAGGCCATCGGGCCGTAGAAGGCGAACTCCGGATCGATCATCCGTGTTTCCTGATCGGTGACCATGATCGAGCCGGAATGCAGGTCGCCATGCAAAAGCGTCTCGGCATTGGCGGCGAACATATGCTTCAGCCGCTGCGCCTCCACCTTGAGGTCGCGGTCGGCCCGCAGTTCCGCCACCAGCCTATCGAGCTGCGGACTGGTGTGGCGGTTCATCTTGGCGTCGAAATAGGGGTCGGAAAACACCAGGTTCTCGGTGATGTCGCAAAGCTCGACATTGTCGGCGAACAGCGCCAAATCCGCCTTGCGCTCCTTGGTCACCATCGACAGGTCGGAACCGCGAAACAGCGTGCGGGCCATGAACAGGCCGATATCCCTGGCAATGTTCGGCAGTCGGCGCCCATCGATCAGGGCGCGCCTGAGAATGATGTGGGGCGGTGCCAGATATTCCATAATGATCAGCGCCTGGACCTCGTCGAAGTAGTAGATCGCCGGCACCGAGCCCGGCGCGCGCGCCTCTTGCCGGGTCAGTGCGTGGTATTCGAAGAAGGAGCGTTTTAGCGGCAGCGGCCAGCTGTCGCCGACCAGGCGGACATAGGGCAGGGCCTGCTTGACGATGGCGCCGCCACTGGCGCCTTCGACGATGAACACCAGGTTCAGATTGCCGTCGCCAACCTCGCGAACTTTCCAGGCGCTCGCATCCTTGCCGATCTTCGCGCACAGCGCTTCGTTCGTGCCGAGACGGGTTGCGAGCGTCTCCACCGACAATGCTTCGAACGGCAAGTTCCCAGTCATCCTTGTCCCTCCCGCCTATGTGCTCCGATCATAAGGAGCCCAAGCGGCGGGGCCAAGCTAGGAAGCTGTCTGGCAATTGTCAATCGTGTTGACAATTGCCTACATTGACCATAGCGTCATGACCAGGGAGGAACGCATGGTCGGCAATGCCGTGTTCCGCGTAGAGGGACTGAGGAAATCCTTTGGCCGCAACGAGGTGCTTGGCGGCATCGCGCTGGACCTCCATGCCGGCGAAGTGACCGTGCTGATGGGCGCCAACGGCGCCGGCAAATCCACCCTCGTCAAGATCATCAGCGGCGTCTACGAGCGTGGCGGCGGCTCTATGACCCTCGCCGGTGCGGAGTTCGCGCCGAACACGCCGGCGGAAGCGATCCGCGCGGGTGTCGTCACCGTGCACCAGAACATCAATGACGGCGTGGTCGCCGATCTCGATGTCGCCACCAATCTTACGCTCGACCGGCTGAGCGGCCGGGGCGTGCCGACCCTGTTCAATCCCGCTCGCGTGCGCCGTGAGGCCAAAGCGGTCGCCGACCGCATGGGGCTGGCCATCGATTTGAAGGCGCGCGTCAGCGATCTTTCGCTGGCCGACCGCCAGATGGTGGCGATTGCCCGGGCGCTGGCGCACCAGCCGAAAGTGCTGATCCTCGATGAGCCGACCTCGTCGCTCTCCAGTGCCGAGGCCGACAGGCTGTTCGCGCTGGTCCACCGTCTGCGCGAGCAGGGCGTGGCGATCCTCTACATCTCGCACCGCATGTCGGACATCAGGCGGCTCGCGGATCGCATCGTCTCGATGCGCGACGGTGTCGTCTCGGGCGCCTTCGATGCCAAGCCGCTCGATTATGAAGGTGCGGTCAACGCCATGCTCGGCCGCAAGATCCATCTCGACCGGATCGTGGCCAGGAGTTCCGCCAGGGCGGTCCTGACCGTCGAAGGCCTGCGCATCGCGCAGGGCGCCAGGCCGATGTCGCTGACACTCGGCGATGGCGAGGTCGTCGCCATCACTGGCCTCGTCGGCGTCGGCAAGACCGCTCTTGCCGAGACGCTGTTCGGCGTGCGCCGGCCGCTCGACGGCACCATGACGATGAACTGCAAGCCTTACGCGCCGCGCTCGGCGGGCGACGCGATCGCAGCCGGCGTGTTCCTGGTCGCCAAGGATCGTGCGACCAGCGGCATCGTCGGCAGCTTCAACATCGAGCGCAATATCAGCCTGCCGTTTCTGAAGCGCATGTCCAGTCTAAGCGTGCTCAGGCGCCGCCTCGAACGCGCCACCGCGCGCAGGCAGATCGAGCAACTGGGCATCGTCTGCCGCTCCGAGAAGGACGAGATGTCGGCGCTGTCGGGCGGCAACCAGCAGAAGGTGATGGTCGCCCGCTGGATGGCGCAGAATGCCGCGCTGTTCATCCTCGACGAGCCGTTCCAGGGCGTCGATATTTCCGCCCGGCGCGACATCGCCGCCAAGCTGAGGGCAAGCGCCAATGGCCGCGCCACGCTTCTGTTCGTCACCGAACTCGATGAAGCGCTGGAGACGGCCGATCGCATCCTGGTGATGTCGGAGCACACGATCGTCGGCGAACACCGCAATGCCGATGTCGACCTCGACCGCCTGCTGGCCGAGGTTGCCGGTGGACCGCTGCACAGCGCTGCCTGAGCGTGGCGGCCGAAGGAATTGGAAATGGAGAGACCATGGTTTCGAGTTGGGTAAAAACGGCAGCGGCGCCGGGATGCGCCGAATGACGCTGCGCGACTATGCCATCCGCTATGGATTCATCGTGCTGCTGTTCGGATTGGTCGCCTATTTCGCGATCGCCGCCGACGGGTTCGTTTCGCCGCAAAGTGCCGTCTTCATCTTCCAGTCTGTCGCCATCACCGGTGTGCTGGCGCTCGGTGTTACCGCCACGCTTGTCGTCGGCGGCTTCGACCTGTCGATCGGTTCGGTCGCAACCTCTGCCATGATGGCTGCGGCCTATGTGATGGTGGTGCTGGAGCAAAACGCGTTCGTGGCGGTCATCGTCTGCCTGTTGATTGGCGCCATTGTCGGCCTGATCAATGGCTGGCTGATCGTCTACATGCGTGTACCCGATCTGCTGGCGACGCTCGGGATGATGTTCCTGCTGGTCGGCCTGCAACGCATCCCCACGGAAGGCCGCTCGATCGCCACCGGCATGACCATGCCCGATGGCTCGGTCGCCAGCGGCAAGTTCTCCGATGCCTTCCTGGCGCTCGGCCGCCACCGCTTCGACTTCTTCATCCCAAACCTCATCCCGGTCTCGGTCGTCGTGCTTCTGGCGCTGGCCGTGCTGATCTGGTTCTTCCTCGAATACACCCGCTTCGGCCGCATGATGTATGCGGTCGGCAGCAATGAGCGCGCCGCCGAACTCGCTGGCGCGCCTGTCAAGGCATACAAGATCTGGGCCTACGTTATTTCAGGCGTTTTTGCCTCGATCGGCGGCATTTTGCTCGCGGCCCGGCTTGGACGCGGCGACATCGCCTCGGGTAATAATCTGCTGCTCGATGCGGTTGCCGCGGCGCTGATCGGCTACGCGGTGCTCGGCGCCGCCAAGCCGAACGCCTTTGGCACCGCCATCGGCGCGCTGTTCGTCGGCATCTTGCTGCAAGGCCTGACAATGATGAACGCGCCTTACTACACGCAGGATTTCGTCAAGGGCGTGGTTCTGGTCGTCGCCCTTGTCTTCACCTTTGCCCTTTCGGGCAGGGGCAGGAACTAGCATTCGGCCAGATAGGATTTGGGTTCAACAAAAGTGGAGGAAAACAAGGTGAACATCACTAGAAGACTTCTGGGGAAAGTGGCGCTCGGGCTCGCCGGCGCAACCATGCTGATGCAGGGGGCATTTGCCGCCGACAAGCCGGCGCCGTTCGACAAACCCGGCGTCAAGATCGCACTGGTTCGCTATCTCTCGACCGGCGACTTCTTCCAGGCGTATCTGTCGGGCGTCGAGGCGCAGTCGAAGGCGCTCGGTATCGACCTGCGCGTGCTCGACAGCCGCCAGGACGCCGCCCTTCAATCCGACATGGTCGACCAGGCCATCGCGCTCGGCGTGCAGGGCATCATTATCCAGCACGGCCTGACGGAATCGATGAAGGACGCCGCCCAGCGCGCCGTCGACGCCGGCATCAAGGTGGTGGCATTCGACGTCAATGTCGAAAACCCCAAGATCCCGCAGATCGAACAGTCGGACAAAGACCTGGCACGGCTGGCGCTCGAACAGGCAGTCAAGGACAATGGCGAAAGCTGGAACGCCGGCTATGTCTATGTCGCCGGCATCGCGCCGCTCGACCGCCGCAACGAGACCTGGGTCGACGTCAAGAAAAAATATGCCGGCATAAAGGAAGCCGCCATGTTCGGCACGCTCGACAATCCGATCGCCAACTCCGTCGCCAACCAGGCGCGCTCGGTGCTGTCGGCGCACCCCGACATCAACGTGATGTTCGCGCCCTATGACGAGTTCGCCAAGGGCGTGAAGATCGCCGTCGACGAAGCCGGCCTGAACAAGAAGATCAAGATCTATTCGGCCGACATTTCGACATCCGACATCGCTGCGATGCGCGAACCCGACAGTGCCTGGGCGGCTACCGCGGCGACCAACCCGGCCGTCGTCGGCCAGGTCTCGGTGCGCGCCCTGGCGCAACTGCTCGCCGGCGAAGATCCCGGCCACAACGTCATCGTGCCGCCGACGCTGATCACCCAGAAGGAGCTGATCGACAAGGACATCAAGAACATGGAAGACCTGTCGGCCAAGCTGCCGCAGTTCGCCCATGCCGATGTCGCCATGCCGGCCTGGATGCCGAACCCCAACGCGAAGTAAGGCTCGTCAACACACAAAGGAAAAGGGCGGCCCGTGAGCCGCCCTTTTTATTGTCAATTGGAGGTGCTTACCGCAGCGCCGCCGCGATGTTGCCACCGTCGACCGTCGTCACATCGGCGGTCGTCCGGTCGGCCAGCGCATGGTGCAGGAAGGCCTGAGCCACGTCCTGCGCGGTCACTTCCTGGCCGAGCAGATTGCCGGACATGTATTCCTTCTCCGACACGCCGCGTGCGCCCGAGCGGCTGGCGATCATGGCGTCGGTCAAAAGCCCGGAGCGGATGCGGTCGGCGTTGACGGCGTTGGAACGGATGCCATGGGGGCCGTAGTCGAGCGCGTATTGCCTTGACAGGAACAGCGTCGCCGCTTTCGGCACGCCATAGGCGCCGAATTTCGGACCCGGATTGACCGCCTGCTTGGAGGTGTTGAACAACAGCGCCCCACCTGTACCTTGTTCCAGCATGATGCGCACGGCGTTCTGCGCCGCCGACTGGTGAGCGAAGAAATTGAGCTCGAAGCTCTTGCGCAGCAGCGTATCGTCAAGCTCGCCGATGCGGCCTTCCCAGGCAGCACCCGCATTGGACACCAATATGTCGACGCCGCCGAAGACGGCGACCGCCTTGTCGAAGGCGGCACGCATCTGGTCCGGGTCGGTGATGTCGGCGCCGACGCCAATCGAATTGTTGCCCGCTTTCCTGGCGGCATCGGCGGCCTTTTCGGCGTCGAGATCGACGACGACGGCATGAGCGCCATTGTCGGCGAACAGTTTTGCGGTCGCCGCACCAATCGCACCGGCGCCGCCGGTGATCAGCACCACCTGGCCGGTCAGCGGCTTCGGCTTGTTGGAGGCGAGCTTGGCCTGTTCCAGCGACCAGTATTCGAGCGGGAACAGGTCGGCCTTGGATAGCGGGTGGAAACGCCCGACGGCCTCGGCGCCGCGCACGGCCTCGATCCACATCTCGCCAACGTCCGAGGCGATCCTGGCATCCTTCAGCGTGCGGCCATGGCCGAACATGCCGAGCCCCGGCACCAGCGTCAGCCGGGGCATCGGATCGAGCATGGTGCGCTTGACGTCGTCGAGCGCGTCATTGGTCTCGAAATAGGCGCGGTAATCCTTGGCGAAAGCGTCGACATGGCTCTGGATTACGGCCTTGTAGTCGCCGATCTTGTCGGCATCGGGCGCCGGCACGGCCAGCGGCCCGGTCTTGATGCGGATCGACAGATCCGGCGTCGACACGCCGCGTCCTGCATAGTCGGCGATCTCTGCGGAATTGATGAAATCGACAATCGCGTCCGAGGTGCGGAAGTCAGAGATCATGCGGTCGAAGCGGCCTTCGCCGCGTGGGGCCGCTACAGCGCCGCGCAGCATGGGCGCGATCGCCGCTGGTGACGCTAGTCTTGCCGGCAGCGCTGTCTTTGCAGCCTTCGGCTTGGCATGCTCGGCCACATAATCCTCGGCGACGTTCACATAGTGGATCATCCGGTCATAGGCCTGCCTGGCATCCTCGCCGAAAGTGAAGATGCCGTGCTTGTCGAGGATCAGGCCTTCTACCGTCGGGTCGGCGTCGAAGACATCGGCCGCCGCCTTGGCGAGATCGAAGCCCGGCATGATGTAGGGCACATAGCCCATTTTTGCTCCGAACACCTTTGCCACCAGCGGCTTGCTGTCTTCCTGGTCGACGATAGCCAGGATAGCGGTCGAGTGGGTGTGGTCGACGAACTTGTGCGGCAGGAAGGCATGCAGCAGGGTCTCGACCGAAGGGTTGGGCGAGGCGGGATCGATCAGGTTGGCCCGCTGCAATGCGACCATGTCCTCGTCGGAAAGCCTGTCCAGCTTGCGCGCCTTGAGCAGGGCGCCCATCTTGACCGCCGGCAGGCCCTGCGGCTCGATGACCGCCATATCCCAGCCGCTGCCCTTGACGCACAGCACGTCCCATTCGTCACCGACGAGATCGGTCGCCTTGATCTTGCAGGAGGTGTTGCCGCCGCCATGCAGGACCAGTTGCGGCACGCCCCCCAGAAGCCGCGTCGTGTAGACACGCAACGCCAGATCGCGGCCGACGCCCTTCTTCGCATAGTCGGCAACGAGTTGTTCGGCCACGTCGTCGTTCCACAGATTCTTCATGTTCGCTTCGTCCAGTTGCTGTCTTTGATGGTGAACAGGAATGCCGCGACGCCTTGATGACAAATGCGTCGGCAAAGGATTGGTTCTCAGGACGCCTTTTCTGCTGACGTTCCGGCATGATCGAGCAGCCGCTGCGCCATATGCGCGCCGACCACCAGATGCGTGCAGAGGCCGCCGGCGATCGCGGCGAGCAGCGGCTCGAACTTGCTGTCTTCCTGCACGACCATCAGCCGCTTACCGATGACGCGCAGTGAAGCAAGCCCGGCCGAGATGACCCGCCGGTTGTAGCTGCAGTCGAGCAACTCGCCACGGGCATCGATGATCTGCCCGGCAATGACACCTGCGGCACCTTCCCTGCGCAGCGCCGCCATCTCGGCTGCCGTCAGCGCGCCGCACTTCACCAGATGGCTGTCGGCATCGACCGCGCCGATGGAGTAGAGCGCAAGATCGCAGTCGCTGATCCCGGCAAGCTGGTCGCGGATCACAGGTTCGGCGCGCAGGCCTTGCGCCAGTTCCTCGGTCGACAGCACCAGGGGCGCGTAGAAGTTGAGGCCCTTGGCATTGAGCCGGCGCGCGATTTCCATAGTGCATTGATCGGGCCGGTAGGAATAGGGTGCGCCGAGATTGCCGCAGAGCTGCACCACGGTGACGTCCTGCAGGTCGGCATAGGACATGATGTCGGCGATGGTGTAGACGGTGCGGCCCCAGGCGACGCCGATGCGGTCGCCTTTCCCGACGAGTTCCAGGAAAACGCTTGCCGCCAGCACCGCGATATCGGTCGAGGGGTCGGCGAGATAGGCGTTCTCAGGCGCGATCCAGACGGCGTCGAGCTTCAGGGCGTCTTCCAGCCTACGCGCCATGACGTCGTCGGTGAAGAGCTGCGTCGAGGTCGAGATGTTGACGATGCCTGTCTCGCGCGCCTTGCGCAGATACATGGCGACGGAGGCGCGCGAAATGTTGAGTTGATTGGCCACTTCGTCCTGGCGAAGCCCATGGGCATAGTAAAGCCAGGCCGCCTTGTGGATGAGCTGTTCTGCCGGTCGGATCGCCATGCCGCCTCCTTGGCTGACATTAGTCACGGCTCTCGACAAAAGTCAAATTTGGAATAGACGGGAAGAGATCTCCTGCCGGCGCGGCACAATCGAAATCCCCATTCTAGCAAGTCGGTGCAGGATAGCATTCTCAGCCCTTCAGGGGGATAGCGTGACGACGAGCGTAAGGTTAGAAAGCTCGAAAAGACTTTGGGGAGAATGGGATGGCCAATCCCTACGAACAGGATCTCGACAGGAACGCGGCCAATCACCAGCCGCTGACGCCGCTCACCTATCTGGAGCGCGCTGCAAGAACCTATCCCGACCATGTCGCCGTCATCCATGGCAGCCAGCGCATCAGCTACCGCGATTTCTGGCGCCGTTCGTTGAAGCTCGCCTCGGCCCTGCACAAGCATGGCATCGGCAAGGGCGACACGGTGACGGTCATGCTGTCGAACACGCCGCCGATGCTGGAAGCGCATTTCGGCGTGCCGATGACCAAGGCGGTGCTGCACTCGCTCAACACGCGTCTCGACGCCGCCGTCATTGCCTTCCAACTCGACCATGCCGAGACCAAGGTGCTGATCGTCGATCGCGAGTTTTCCGGCGTGGTGCGGGAAGCGCTCGGTCTGGCCGTGGTCAAACCGCTGGTCATCGACTACGACGATCCCGAATACGCCACCGACGCGCCCTATCCGAAAGGCGAGAGGGTCGGCACGGTGAACTATGAGGCCTTTGTCGCCAATGGCGACGAGGCGTTCGCCTGGTCGATGCCGGACGACGAATGGGACGCCATCTCGCTCAATTATACTTCGGGCACGACAGGCAATCCCAAGGGCGTCGTCTACCATCACCGAGGTGCTGCGCTGATGGCCTACACCAACACCATCCATGCCGGCATGGCCAAGCACGCGGTCTATCTCTGGACCTTGCCGATGTTCCACTGCAATGGCTGGTGTTTTCCCTGGACGCTCGCCGTCCAGGCCGGCACGCATGTCTGCCTGCGCTGGGTGCGGCCGAAGCCCATTTATGACGCTATCGCCGATCATGGCGTCACCCATCTGTGCGGGGCGCCGGTGGTCATGTCGGTGCTGATCAACGCCAAGGACGAGGACAAGCGCGCGTTTGCGCAAACTGTCACCTTCAACACGGCGGCCGCCCCGCCGCCCGAAGCCGTGCTGTCGGGCATGGCCGATGCCGGCTTTGCCGTCACCCATCTCTACGGCCTGACAGAGACCTATGGTCCCGCTGTCGTCAACGAATGGCATAATGGCTGGGACGCACTCGACAAAGGGGCGAGGGCGGGCAAGAAGGCACGGCAGGGCGTGCGCTATGCCGCGCTCGAAGGCCTTACGGTAATGGATCCCGAGACCATGGCCGAGACGCCCGCCGACGGCGAGACCATCGGCGAGGTGATGTTTCGTGGCAACATCGTCATGAAGGGTTACCTGAAGAACCGCAGGGCGACTGACGAGGCTTTCGCCGGCGGCTGGTTCCACTCGGGCGATCTCGGCGTCATGCACCCGGATGGCTATATCCAGCTCAAGGACCGCTCCAAGGACATCATCATCTCCGGTGGCGAGAACATTTCCTCGATCGAGGTCGAGGAAGCGCTCTACAAGCATCCCGCCGTCGCCTCCTGCGGCGTCGTGGCGCGCCATGACGACAAATGGGGCGAGGTGCCTGTCGCCTATGTGGAACTGAAGCCGGGCAAGGAGGCGAGCGAGGCCGAGATCATCGAGCACTGCCGGACGCTGCTCGCCCGCTTCAAAGTGCCGAAAGCGGTGATCTTTGCCGAGATACCGAAGACCTCGACCGGCAAGATCCAGAAGTTCCGGCTGCGGGAGATGGCCAAGGTCGCCTGAAGCCCCCGGGGATTTTCGAGAGAATATTTTCAATGGTCCGCATCCTGAGGGCGCCTTGTGACGTCTACTGGATGTCACCAATTGTCACCTATCGTACGCGTACACCGAATCCGCGTTGACACCTCGCTCATTTAGATTTACGAGTGATGAAAATCGAAATTCGTCACTCGTTATTTGACAGAGAGCTATGTCCGAAGCCGCCAACATCGTCGCCGACATCGCCCGACAGGAAAATGTAACGCGCATACTCGATTGCGCCGAGCGCCTGTTCCGGCACTATGGCTACGGCAAGACCAATGTCGCCGACATCGCCCGCGAACTCGGCATGTCACCGGCGAACATCTATCGTTTCTTTGCGTCCAAGGTCGAAATCCACCAAGCCGTATGTGGCCGGATGCTCGGCGCCAGCTACAAGATGGCTTACGAGATCATGCACCTGCCGATCAGCGCCGAGGAGCGGCTGCGTCGTTATGTGCATGCACAATACAAGCTGACGATGGAGGTCATGCTCGACGACCAGAAGGTCCACGAGATGGTCATCGTCGCGCTCGAGCGAGACTGGGGCGTGATCGACAAGCATGTCGACAGCATTCACGATCTCTTCGCCGAGGTGATCGGCGAGGGCATCGAGGCTGGCGAGTTCAGGAAGCAGGACCCGGTGACCGCATCGCGTTGCTTCGGTGCCGCCACCGTCATCCTGTGCCATCCGCAGATGGTGGCGCAGTGCCTCGCCAAGACTAATCGGGCAATGCCCGACGACCTCATCGATTACGCCATCAGAGCCTTGAAATAGCCGTCGCCAGCCGGTGCCGGTGTCGACAGTCCGTCTCCAGTCGGGAGTACCGAAATGTTTTTGCCCAGTTCCATCCTTCGCAAGCTGCCAGCTGCCGGCCTGATCGTCGCGTCGCTGGGGCTTGCCGGCTGCTCGCAGGAAAAAGCCGAGGTGAAGGACATCATCCGTCCGGTGAAGGTCGTCGAGATCGCCCAGGCGCATGACACCCGTACGCTGTCCTATTCCGGATCGGTGCGCGCCCGCACCGAGAGCACGCTGGGTTTCCGGGTCAATGGCAAGATCACCGAGCGTCTCGTCGACATCGGCCAGCACGTGGCGCCTGGCGACGTGCTCGCTCGCATCGATCCCTCCGACTATGACCTGTCGGTCAAGAGCGCGCAGGCGGCACTCGATGCCTCTGAACGGCAGGTCGAGACGGTCGAACTCGCCCGTAAGCGCGCCGAACAGCTTTTCGCCAAGAACTTCGCGCCGAAATCGCAGCTCGAACAGGCGACACTGACCTATGACCAGGCAATCGCCACGCGCGACTCCGCCCGCTCTACGCTTGCCCAGGCCAGGAACCAGGTCGGCTATACTGACCTCAAGGCCGACAGGGATGGCATCGTCACGGCGGTAAACGCCGATGTCGGCCAGGTGGTCGGCTCGGGCACGCCCGTGGTCACCGTCGCGGTCGACGGTGAAAAGGAAGTGCTGATCGCGGTTCCGGAAATGGAGATCGCCGAGTTCAAGCCGGGCAAGGACGTCAAGGCGGGCTTCTGGTCGGACGATGGGCTGAAGCTTGACGGCAAGGTCCGTGAGGTCGCCGGCAGCGCCGATCCGCAGTCGCGCACCTTTGCCGTCCGCGTCAGCCTGCCCAACGACCCGCGCGTGCTGCTCGGCATGACCGCCAATATCGAGGCGTCGGCGGTCAACGAAAAGCAGCTCGTGTCCATCCCGCTCAGTGCACTCGCCGAGAAAGACAGCCAGTCGATCGTCTGGACGGTCGATCGTGGCGCCGACACCGTGCATGCCCGTTCGGTCAAGGTCGCCGAGTTCGCCCCAAACGGCGTGCGTGTCGCGGAGGGATTGAAACCGGGCGACGTCGTGGTCGCCGCCGGTACGCAGTTCATGACCGAGAACCTGAAGGTGAAACTCCCCGGCGGCACCGCACAGCAGTCCGCCTCGGCCGAGGGCGACGAAGCCAGCCAGTTGCGCTGACGACAGACAGGTCGGCCGCGCGTTCCCGCGGCCGCAGGTTTCCGGGCGGCGTGCCCGAAGGTCGAGACGTCAAGGCCGATGTACCCCCGCATCGATCCTCGCGTCCCACCGCGATGAGTGTCTCTCCGCTTGAAGAGCAACGCCGCCCGGAAGCCAGTATCGAACGCAGATGATTTCGTTCCGCGCGCGCTTCCTCGAAGCCCCTTTTTCGAAGCACCAAGCGCCGGCAACCAAGCAAAGTGGACCACTTCCGATGACGACCCCCACTGAAGAAAAGCGTCCCTTCAACCTGTCGCGTTGGGCCATCGGCCATCCCTCCATTGCGCGCTTCCTGTTCGGGCTGATCATCATAGCCGGCGCGCTCGGCTTGATGCGCATGGGCCAGAAGGAGGATCCCGACTTCACCTTCCGCGTCATGGTCGTGCAGGCGATCTGGCCGGGCTCCTCGATCCAGGAGATGGAGGACCAGGTCGTCAACAAGATCGAGCGCAAATTGCAGGAGACGCCGCATCTCGATTTCGTGCGTTCCTTCACCCGCGCCGGCAGCGCCATCATCACCGTCCAGATCAAGGGTGACACCAACGCCGCCGAAGTGACGGATGCTTTCTATCAGGTGCGCAAGAAAGTCGGCGATATCCAGGGCGACCTGCCGCAAGGCCTGCTCGGCCCGTATTTCAACGACGAGTTCGGCGACACGTTTATCACCCTGCATTCGATCAGCGGCGACGGCTTCTCCTTTCCCGAATTGAAGAAGTTCGCCATCCAGGCGCGCGATATGCTTTTGACGACGCCCGGCGTCGAAAAGGCCGTCATCATCGGCGACCAGCCGGAAAAGCTCTATATCGATGTCTCGTCCAAGGCGCTGGCCGAACGCGGCCTGACGCTGACCGACCTGCAGAACGCGATCAAGGGCCAGAACAACGTCGACCCCGCGGGTTCCGTCGATACCGGCGTCAATTCGGTTCGCATCTCGGTCGAAGGCGACGTCGCCAAGGCGGCCGACATCCGCGAACTGCGCCTGCGCGCCGGCGGCCAGGTCACCCGGCTGGGCGACATCGCCACCGTCACTTCGGGCCTGGAGGACCCCTTCCAGCGCAAATACCGCTTCAATGGCCACGACAGCGTGCAGCTTGGCGTGGTCATGGCCAAGGGTTTTAAAGTCACCGATGTCGGCAAGGATGTCGAGGCGACCTACAAGCGCTTCGAGGAGGCGCTGCCCTATGGCGTTTCGGTCGACCAGATTTCCGACCAGCCGGGCGTCGTCACGGATGCCGTCAGCGAATTCATGCATGCGCTCGGCGAAGCGTTGCTGATCGTGCTCGTCGTCTCGTTCCTGTCGATCGGCTGGCGCTCGGGGCTGGTGATCGCCATCGCCATACCGCTGGTGCTCGCCGCCACCTTCGCCATCATGTACGAGATCGGCATCGACCTGCAGCGTATTTCGCTGGGCGCGCTGATCATCGCGCTCGGCCTGCTTGTCGACGATGCCATGATCGTCGTCGAGATGATGGAGCGCAAGCTCGAGGAGGGGCTGGTCAAGATCGAGGCGGCGAGCTTCGCCTATTCCTCGACCGCCTTCCCGATGTTGACCGGCACACTGATCACCACCGCCGGCTTCATACCGGTTGGGTTCGCAGCTTCGACGGCTGGCGAATATGTGCGCACCCTGTTCTATGTCGTCGGCATCGCGCTGATCGTGTCGTGGTTCGTGGCGGTCTATTTCACGCCCTGGCTCGGCTATATGATCCTTAAGCAGCGCAAGCATGCCGGCAGCCATCACGACGCCTTCGACACAGGCTTCTATCGTCGGCTGCGTGCCACGGTGGGCTGGGCCGTGCGCCATCGCATCATCGTTTTGGTGATGACGCTGGCGACTTTCGGCACCAGCCTTTGGGCGTTCCAGTTCATCCCGCAGAATTTCTTCCCGCAATCGTCGCGGCCCGAAATTCTCGTCGACCTCTGGCTGCCGGAAGGCACCAGCATCAAGGAGGTCGAGGCGCAGGCCAAGGCCCTGGAAGCCAAGATGATGGACGACAAGGACAAGCGTTTCATCGCCACTTATATCGGCGAGGGCGCCCCGCGCTTCTTCCTGCCGCTCGACCAGCAACTGCGCAACCCGAACTTCGCCCAGATGCTGGTCATGGCCAATGACGAGCCGGCGCGCGAGCGGCTGATCGTCAAGCTGCGTACGGTTCTGGCCGAAGACTTCCCGTCGATCCGTGCCAAGGTCGACCGCCTGTTCCTCGGACCGCCGACCGGGTGGCCCGTGCAGATGCGCGTCATGGGTCCGGACCGCCAGGAGGTGCGCCGCATCGCCGACCAGGTGAAGGCGAAGTTCCGGCAGGATCCCCTGCTCGGCGCCGTCCATGACGACTGGCTGGAGCCCGTTCCGGCGATGAAGCTGGTCATCGATCAGGATCGTGCCCGTGCGCTCGGCGTCACCTCGCAGCGCATCCGCCAGATGCTGCAGGCGACGATGTCGGGCGCGCCGCTTGACGATTTCCGCGACGGCGAGGAGACGGTGTCGATCGTCGCCCGCGAGCCGGATGCCAGCCGCAGCCTGCTGTCGTCGGTGGACTCGGTCTATATCCCGACCGATTTCGGCGGCTTCGTGCCGCTGTCGCAGGTGGCCAAGGTGGTGCCTGTGCTGGAGCAAGGCATCGAATGGCGGCGCGACCGCCTGCCGACGATCAGCGTGCGCGCCACATTGCCAGACGGCGTGCAGTCCAACGACGTCGTCACCAAGATGTACAAGGACATGCAGGGCCTGCGTGACGGCCTGGCGCCCGGTTACAAGATCGAGATCCAGGGCGGTGCGGAGGATTCAGCCGAAAGCCAGGCTTCGATCGCCGCCAAGGCGCCGATCATGCTGGCCATCATCGTCGTGCTCCTGATGATCCAGCTGCAGAACTTCGGCAAGGCGATGCTGGTGCTGGCCACCGGTCCGCTCGGCATCATCGGCGCGGCCGCGGCTCTGCTGATCAGCGGTGCACCGTTCGGCTTCGTCGCCATCCTCGGTGTCATCGCCCTGCTCGGCATCATCATGCGCAACTCGATCATCCTGGTCGACCAGATCGACCAGGACATTGCCAAGGGCATGGACCGTTCCGAAGCGATCGTCGGCTCGGCCGTGCGCCGCTTCAGGCCGATCGTGCTGACGGCGATGACGGCGGTGCTGGCACTGATCCCGATCTCGCGCGGCGTGTTCTGGGGACCGCTCGCCTATGCCATGATGGGCGGCATTCTGGTCGCCACCGTGCTCACCATCCTGGTGCTGCCGGCGGGCTATGCGCTCTTCTTCGGCCGCGAGCCGAAGAAGGCGAAGACCGACCAGCAGGCGCCGGAGCCAGGGGAGATCGAAGGCATCGAACGGCCGCAACTGCCGTTGGCGGCGGAATAAAAAACCGGCCGGTCGATTTGCGACCGGCCGGTTTTCCTTGATGCAATGATTTAGGCCGCAGTCAGACCATCAGATGACGAACACCCAATTGGCGATGAGCATGACCGCCACGCCGGCGACCAGCGTCAGATAGGGCAGCATGCCCGCCTTCTTGACCGAAAGGTCGGCTCCCGCCATGCCGAGATCGGCCAGCATGTGGTCGGGGAATTTGCCCTTGTCCTGGATGTAGTGGCGGAAGCAGAACACCGGGATGATCAGCGCCGCCGTGATCAGTCCGGCCCACAGCGCCATCGGGTTCCACACCTTGGCGCCTGCGCCCATGAAGATCGCGTTGACGTAGGCGAAGATCGCCCCGATCCCCAAGAGCCAGCTCGGTGCTTTCCACGGCCGTGCGATATGGCCGTTGTCGATGCGGTGGATCCAGCCGGCATTGAGGTTGAGGAAATTGAAGATGATGTAGCCGCAGTTCGACACGGCGAGGATGAAGAAGAAGCTCGTCGCGTCGGCCGAGGCGATCGCCAGCACGACCAGATTGAAGCAGAGATCGGTCCACATGGCCCGCGTCGGCGCGCCGTGCTCGTTGACGTGGCTGAGATAACGGGGCAGCCAGCCGTCGACCGAGCCCTGGTAGAGCGTGCGCGACGAGCCGGCCATCGCCGTCATGATGCACAGCACCAGCGCCAGGATCATCAGCATCACCAGCAGACTGTGGATAAGCCTGCCTCCGCCGACCATGCCGGCCAGCGCATCGGCCACGCCGGAGCCGTCGACGATCGGTGTTGCCAGCATGCCGTTCAAGCCCAGCACGCCCTGGAAGGTGAAGGGCACCAGGATGAACAAAAGCATGCAGAGCAGGCCGGAATAGAAGATGGCCTTGAACGTATCGGTACCCGGGTTCTTGAACTCCGACGTGTAGCAGACGGCGGTTTCGAACCCGTAGGTCGACCATGCGGCGATGAACATGCCGCCGAGCGCCAATGTCCAGCCGGCGATGTTCCAGGAGCCGGGCTCAGGTGCATAGGCGGCGGCGAGCGGCACCAGCGGCGAAAAGTTCGACCAGTCGATCTGGCCGGTGAAGATCGGCACCACGCCGACGATCAGCATCGGGATAATGACCAGCAGTCCGATATATTTCTGCACGCTGGCAGTGCCCAGAATGCCGCGATGCTGGATCGAGAAGATGATCAGCATCAGCACCGCGCCGATGAAGAAGGTGGCATTGAGCGTGAAGGACACCGGGCCTAGCGTGTGGCTCCACAGCGTCCAGTTGCGGATCGCCGGCGTCGCGGCGGCGGTCACCGCGGTGATGGCGTCGGCAGGCGCCGTTCCGGCGTGCGCGGCGATGTAGGCGACGACATCGGGCGAGGCCTCGGTGAACAGCGGCACCGGCGCCAGTGCATTGAGGATATAGGCGGCGGCGATCGAGCAGCCGAGCGACAGCACCGGCGACCAGGCGAACCAGTTGCACCACACCGACAGCGGCGCGATGAACTTGGAGTAGCGCAGCCAGGCCGTGGCGCCGTAGATCGAGGCACCGCCGGACTTGTTCGGGAACAGGCCGGCGATCTCGGCATAGGTGAAGGATTGCAGGAAGCCCATGATCATGGAGACCGTCCAGATCAGGAACGCCAGCTTTCCCGTCGTGCCGGCAATGCCGCCGATCGAGAACAGGACCAGCGCCGGAACGCCACTCGCCACCCAGAAGGCGCCGCGCCAGTCGATATGCCTGAGCAGCTTGCTTTCGGCAGGCTGGTCCAGGACCGTACTTATTGTGCTCATGTGGATGAGTTCCCCTTTTTCGATGTTCCCCGCCAGTGATGCCTCGGCTACGCGAAACTTACTCCCCGGCAAATGATCGTTCCGGCCGCAGTGTTTCCACTCAGTCGTATTTTTTTCTTAGGAGTGAAGATTGATCCGGCGCGCCGTCACGTCAAGCGATTTGTGAAACCATGCACATCACGCTTGCGCGCGCGAACATCAAAGCGTCCGGCGGTGCGGCCGGCGGGCGCTTTGCGAGTCCCAAAAGGGCAGGTCAGGAACGTGGTTTGGTCTTTTGCGGATCGTAATGGGCAAAGGCCACGACCCGAGCCGGCAGCCGCTTGGCGTGGCCGTCGAGCTTGCCGATCTCGACCTCCGTGCCGACAGCGGCATGAGCGACGTCGAGCCGCGCCAGCGCGATGTTCTTGCTCAGCACCGGCGAGCGCATGCCCGACGTGACGATGCCGATCTGGGCGCGGCCGACATGGACGCAGTCGCCATGGCCGACGGCGACATTGCTGTCGATGTCGAGGCCGACCAGCTTTGTCTGCGGATGATCCTTGCGCCGGATCAACGCCTCGCGGCCGATGAAATCGTCGGTCTTGCTCTTCAGCGGCACGGTGAAGCCGATACCGGCCTCGAACGGATCGGTCTGGTCGGAAAATTCGTAACCGGCGAAGATCAGTCCGGCCTCGATGCGCACCATGTCGAGCGCCTGCAGGCCCATAGGCTTCAGCCCATGCGGCTGGCCGGCCTCCCAGATCGCGTCGAAGACCTGTTGCGCGTCGCGCGGATGGCACCAAATCTCGTAGCCGAGTTCGCCGGTATAGCCGGTGCGCGAGACGACGACGGGGATGCCGTTGCCGCCGCCGATCCTGGCGACGGCGAAGCGGAACCATTCGAGTTCCTCGATCGATGGCTGCACGGGCGAGGTCCAGATCACCTCCTTCAGGATGGCGCGGCTCTTTGGTCCCTGCACGGCGATGTTGTGCATCTGGTCGGTGGACGAGCGCACCAGCACGTTGAGGCCGAGTTTTGTCGCCGTCTCGCGCAGCCATTCGCCGGACAGATCGTCGCCGCCAACCCAGCGGAAATTGTCCTTGCCGAGCCGCAGAAGCGTGCCGTCGTCGATCATGCCGCCATGTTCGTAACACATGGCGGAGTAGACGACCTGGCCGACGCCGAGCTTCTTGACGTCACGCGTCAGCGTATATTGCAGCAGCGCTTCGGCATCCGGGCCGGTCACTTCGAACTTGCGCAGCGGCGACAGGTCCATGATCACGGCATCCTGCCGGCAGGCCCAATATTCGGCGATGGCGCCTTCCCTGGCGAACGAATTGGCCAGCCAATAGCCCCTGTACTCGACGAAGTCGCGTGTGTGTTTGGCAAAGCTCGAATGGAAAGCTGTCTCGCGGGTCATTTTCGGTTCCGAATCAGGCGTCATGCGTCTGGCGATCGCTCGCGAGAATTTGTGCTGGCCGGAATAGGTCCGCACGTGGATGTCGGTCAGGTCCCAGCCATTGGCCGGCGTCGTGTCGTCGGGGCAGGCCGAGGAGACGCAGACGATGTCGGTCAGCGCTCTGAGCAGAACATAGTCGCCGGCCCGCGACCATGGCTCGTCCGACACCATGACGCCATGGGCGTCGACCGCCGTGTTGAAGAAGAAGTTGATCGCCATCCAGCCGGCGCGGGGATTGACGCCCTTGCCGTCCAGCGCGCGATTAAAGTTCTCCGAGCAGTTGGTGTGGCCGGGATAGCCGATGTCGTCATAATATTTCGCCGCGCAGGCGAGCGCGAAGGCATCATGCCGGCCGCATGTGTCCTGCACCACCTCAACCAGCGGTTCCATGTCCTGGTCGTAATATTTCGAATGCAGGCCGGGCATCGGATAGCTCGCGCCCATCAGCGTGCGCGTCGTCGTGACGTCGAGCGGACGGTCGAGCCCCTTGTCCAGCTTGCGGGCCGAGAAACACTGGAAGTCGGTGCACTGGCGCCCGTCGACATCGATGATCTGCAGATAGTCGCCCGCCTTGACGAAATACGATTCCGCCGTCGCCGAATGAACGCGCAAATCGAGCACCGGATCGGCCAATGGATCGGCAAGCCGGGATTTCGTTTTCAGGCGGATCGTGTTGCGCCGCACGACGACCCTGAGCGGCGTCGCTGTGTCGTGCCCGTCGACCAGCATCGGACCGCCGGGTGCGGCGATCAGCATCGCGCCGTCGCGCGCGACTGTGAATGCCTGCTCGGTACCGGCTGGTGTCATGCCGCCAAACACGCGCACCGCCTCGGCCTGCCCAAGCTGAACCTGGCGGCGTTCGAGGCCGCGGCGCACCGCCGAAAGACTGTCGTCGCCCTCGGTGAGCAGCGCCTTGATGCCGGCGGCATTGCTGTTGGATTTTTCACCGAGAATGCCGGGATCGCTGGCGCCTGACCTGTCCCAAGCCAGCAGCTCGCAGGCCTGGCCTCCCTCGACGTTGCGAACCGTGATCGTATCGCCGGCCTCGACCTCGATCAGCACCGCGCCATTCCCCTGTACGGTATAGCGCTCCATGCCGGCCGGCAGCGCGATCTGGCCAGGCCGCAGGATCAGGCTTGGCCTGGGCGGTCCGGCTGTCACGGTGGGGTAGGGCGACTGGCTCATCTCAGCCTTGCGGTTCGAGAAACAAGTTTGCCTGTGCGTGAAATTATTTTAGCAGCAAGAATAGCAGCGGAGCGGAGTTTGGCAAGGCGGGGAAGAAGCGCAGTGCTACGCCAAGTCCTCCGAATGCCCGATCTCGACACCATACTCGGCAGCCGAGTCCAGCATCGTGTGCCACAGGCTTTCGGCGAAGGTCGAAAACACCAGAATGGTGAAAACAGCCTGTCCGTCCGGCGCATCATTGCCGCGCCACAGCGTGACGCTGGTGTGATCCATCGAGGTGGTTGCCGCGGCTCCGACCGGGAACGCCGCCGGATACAGATCGATCGACGACAGTTTGGCGAGCAGGGCGCGCGCCTTGGTGCCGGAAATGCTGATCAACACCCGCGCATGTGACTGGTCCGAGAGCGAAGCCGAGGTCGCGAAAACCGGGGCCAGCGACTCCACCGTGTGTCTGCCTTTCGACAGCACGAAGAACTGATCCGGTCCCGACCAGATGAGCGTGGCTTCGGCTGCTGCGGCCGTCTTCGGTGTTTCCGGCGCCGTCACGCCGAAATGCGCGTTCGCGGCGCTCGCCATCTCGGCCGTCTTGCCGCGCCGCGCCATCACCTGGACAAGGTCGAAATTGCGGATCTCGCTCAGGGTCACGCCGGCGTCGCCTCGCGCGCCGTGTGGACCGGCGACGAGTGCGCGGTGGAGAGGGCTGCGGGTTTCCCAGAAAAACTCAGCCACGCTGGCGCCCTCCATCCGGGTCATAGAAGACAGGGTTGCACAGTTCCAAATCGTAATCCTCGCCGCGTAGCGGATCGTGCGCATGCACGATCTCGCCGAACCGCTCGCGGCCGCGCTCGACAAGTGCAAGCCCGATCCATTGGTCTGATGTCGGCGAAAAGCAAACCGAGGTGACGTAGCCCTGGTCGTTGTCGGGCCCGGGTGTCTGCCCCTTCGGAATGATGTGCGCGCCGGAACGCAGGCGCCGGGCCTTGTCGGTCGGCTTGATGCCGACGACGACCTGCCGATCCGCTGCGATCAGCGCCTCGCGTCCGGCCATGACGCGGCCGATGAAATCCTTCTTGGTCGACATCATCTTGCCGAGGCCGAGATCGGCCGCGGTGGTCGTGCCGCTGAGTTCCGGACCCGCGACGTGACCCTTTTCGATGCGCATGACGCCGAGTGCCTCGGTGCCGTAAGGCGTCACGCCGAACGGCTTGCCCGCAATCATCAGAGTGCGCGCCATCGCCTCGCCGTAGCGCGCCGGCACCGAAATCTCGAACGCCATTTCGCCCGAGAACGAGATGCGAAACAGCCGCGCCTTGACGCCACCGCGCAACGCGACTTGGCGCGCGCCCATGAAGGGGAACCCTTCGTTGGAAAGGTCTTCCGAGGGATCGACGATCTCTTTCAACAGGTCGCGGGTTTTGGGTCCGGCAATGGAAAATTGCGCCCACTGGTCGGAGACCGAGGTTAACTGCACATCGAGTTCCGGAAACAGCACCTGCCGGCAGAATTCGAGATGCTGCATCACCAGCCCGGCCTTGGCCGTGGTGGTGGTGAGGAAATAGTGGTCCTCGGCCAGCCGCGACGTGGTGCCGTCATCATAGACGATGCCGTCCTCGCGCAGCATCAGCCCGTAGCGCGCTTTTCCCACCGCAAGAGTGGAGAAGGTGTTGATGTAGACGCGGTCGAGGAAGGCGCCGGCGTCCGCGCCATGCACGTCGATCTTGCCCAGCGTCGAGACATCGCAGAAGCCGACGCCTGAGCGCACCGCCTTGACCTCGCGGGTCACCGATTCCAGCCAGTCCTTCTCGCCAGCGCGGGGATACCATTGCGCGCGCTTCCACAGGCCGGTGTCGACGAAGATCGCACCCTGTTCGGCGGCCCAGTGATGCGACGGCGTCAGCCGCGTGGCGTGAAAATTCTCGTCGCGATGATGGCCGGCGAAGGCGCCGATGGCGACCGGCACATAGGGAGGCCGGTAGATTGTCGTGCCGGTCTCGGGAATGGATTTGCCCGTGACCGCCGCCATGATGGCGAGGCCGGCGACGTTCGAGGTCTTGCCCTGGTCGGTCGCCATGCCGAGCGTGGTGTAGCGCTTCAGGTGCTCGACCGATTCGAACCCTTCGCGCTGCGCCAGCTCGATATCCGATGCGGTGACATCATGCTGCTGGTCGACGAAAGCCTTGCCTTTGCCGGCAACGTGCCAAAGCGGCGCCAGTGAAAAGGCTTCGTCGTCGGCCACCGGCGTGGAGCCTGAGCCATTGCCGTGTCCGGCATCACGTGCCGCAGCCGCGCCCGCCGCAAATCCTTCGCGCAAGCAGGCGCCAAGCCCGAAGGCGCCGTTGGCGGCACCAGCCGCGACCATTCCCGGAGGCGCGCCGTCGGGCACGAAGGCGGCGATATCGTCGCGCCATTTCGGCCGGCCGCGATGATAGGAGGTGAGCCCGACCGCCGGGTTCCAGCCGCCGGAAACGGCAAGCCCGTCGGCTTCCACTTCGGCACGCGCGCCGCCGGTGAGTGAGACGGAAATCTTGCGCACGCCATTCTTGCCGCCATCGATGCCGCTGACGGAGCCATGCAGAACCGCAAAGCCGCCCTTGCTGGCAAGCGAGCGGTGCTCGGAAGAGATTTCGGCGCGCGCGTCGACCACGGCGGCGACCTGCAGTCCCGCCCCGAGCGCTGCCTCGACGGTGCGCCAGCCGTCCTCGTTGTTGGTGAACAGCGCGATGCGTCTGGCCGGTGCCGCGGCATAACGTGCGATATAGCTGCGCATGGCGGACGCCATCATCACGCCCGGCATGTCGTTGCCGGCAAAGACGATTGGCCGTTCGAGCGCGCCTGCCGCGACGACGCAGCGCTTGGCCACGATCCGCCATAGCCGCTGGCGCACCTGGTGCTCCGGCGGCGAGGGCAGATGGTCGCTGACACGCTCGATCGCGCCATAGGTGCCGCCATCATAGACGCCGAACAGCGTCGTGCGCGTCATGATGCGGACATCAGGCATGGCGGCAAGCTCACTGAGCGTGCGCGCGATCCATTCGTCGGCAGGCATGCCGTCGATCATGCCGCCATCGGCAAGCAGGCGCCCGCCGGGAACAAAGTCCTCTTCGCACAGGATGACGCGGGCGCCGCTGCGGCCTGCTGCGAGGGCGGCTGCGAGGCCCGTCGGGCCGGACCCGGCGATCAGCACGTCGCAATGCGCCCAGGCCTTGTCGTAATGATCCGCGTCGGCAATGCCGGCTGCACGGCCGAGACCCGCGGCGCGGCGGATCGCCGGCTCATAGATCGCTTCCCAGAACTTCGCCGGCCACATGAAGGTCTTGTAGTAGAAGCCGGCGACGAAGATCGGCGCGAACAGCTGGTTGACCGACATCACGTCGAAGGCGAGCGACGGCCAGCGGTTCTGGCTGGCGGCGTCGAGCCCTTCATAGAGCTCCGCTGTCGTCGCCTTGGTGTTCGGCTCGCGCCGTGCACCGCTGCGCAGCTCCACCAGCGCGTTAGGTTCTTCCGATCCCGCGGTCAGGATGCCGCGCGGGCGATGGTACTTGAACGAGCGGCCAACCAGCTTGACGCCGTTGGCAACCAGTGCCGAGGCAAGCGTGTCGCCTTTGAAACCGGAGAAGCTCTTGCCGTCGAACCTGAAATTCAGCGGCGCCGAACGGTCGACGAGACCGCCGGATGTGAGACGATGGGGTTGAGAGGTCACGATGTCCAGCCTCTCGTCGATTCGATGTCATGGCGGAGGGCAGCACTGCCCCTCATCGCCCTGCCGGGCACTTCTCCCCGTATAGTGACGGGGAGAAGGGGGCTGGCCGCTAAGTTGGCTTCCTTCTTGCAGCGCTGGCGATCGGCGAAAGCGGGGACGGCAGCACCCCTCTCCCCGTCATTATACGGGGAGAGGATGCCGGCAGGCAGGTGAGGGGCGGCGCCGAGTTGGCAGGAAATATTCATTTCGCAACCTGCCTCGCCCCGGCACCCGCTGCCGGTTCAACCGCCGAAATCTCGTGCGTCACCGTGTTGCGGGTGACCTTCAGCCAGGCCCGGCAGCCGCCGCCATGATACCAGTTCTCATCCATCACGCCGGCGATGTTGTCGCGCAGATAGACGTAATCGTAGACCTCATCTTCCGACGCTCCAGGCGCCGGCCGCACCGGCTTGGCGTCGCCGAGATAGGTGAACTCGCCGAGCTCGCGTTCACCACAGAAGGGACAGACAATACGCATGTTTTTCGACTGTCCTCAGTGCAGGTTCGGTTGGGCGCCCTGGCCCTTTTCGTCGATGACAGCACCAGACCGGAACCGGTCGAGCCGGAAGCGGGCGGCCTCGGCGTGCGATTCATCGCGAGCAAGCAGATGGGCGAAGACGAAGCCTGAGCCGGGTGTCGCCTTGAAGCCGCCATAACACCAGCCGGCATTGAGGTAGAGCCCGTCGACCGGTGTCTTGTCGATGATCGGCGAGCCATCCATCGACATATCCATGATGCCGCCCCATTGGCGCAGCAGCCGGACGCGGCCTATCATCGGCATCAGCGCCATGCCGCCCTCGCAGACATCTTCCATGACAGGCATGTTGCCGCGCTGGGCATAGGAATTGTAGCCGTCGATGTCGCCGCCGAAGACCAGCCCGCCCTTGTCGGACTGGCTGACATAGAAATGGCCGGCGCCAAACGTCATGACGCCGGGAATGAGCGGCTTGATCGCCTCCGAGACGAAGGCCTGCAGCACATGGCTTTCGATCGGCAGCCGCAGGCCAGCCATCGCCGCGACGCGCGATGAGGACCCGGCCACCGCCATGCCGACCT
The DNA here is from genome assembly GCF_006440715.1 of Mesorhizobium sp. B2-7-3. Classification (NCBI taxonomy): domain Bacteria; kingdom Pseudomonadati; phylum Pseudomonadota; class Alphaproteobacteria; order Hyphomicrobiales; family Phyllobacteriaceae; genus Mesorhizobium; species Mesorhizobium sp. B2-7-3. The sequence continues at coordinate 152,260 of NZ_VFTY01000006.1, read as the reverse complement.
TGCCGGCGCCGATCCTGCCGCGCGAGGTCTCGACGCCAGTCACCTTGCCGTTGCCGTCCCTGACAAAGCCCGTGACTTCGCAATTCTGGATGATGTCGACGCCGAGTTCGCTGGCAGCGTGGGCGTAGCCCCAGACCACCGCGTCGTGCCGCGCCGTGCCGCCGCGTCGCTGCAGCAGCCCGCCCTGCACGGGAAAGCGCGCATTGTCGAAGTTCAGGAACGGGATCATCTTCTTGACCGCCGCCAGGTCGAGCAGTTCGGCGTCGATACCGTTGATGCGCATGGTGTTGCCGCGCCGTGCATAGGCGTCGCGCTGCGCATCGGAATGGTAGAGGTTGATGACGCCGCGCTGGCTGACCATCGCGTTGTAGTTGAGGTCCTGCTCCATCCGTTCCCAAAGCTTCATCGACAATTCGTAGAAGCCGGTATTGCCGGGCAGGCCGTAGTTGGAGCGGATGATGGTGGTGTTGCGGCCGGCATTGCCGGAACCGATCCAGCCCTTTTCCAGCACCGCGACATTTTTGATGCCGAATTCGCTGGCCAGGAACCAGGCGGTGGCCAGCCCATGGCCGCCGCCGCCGATGATCACCACGTCGTAGCGGTCCTTCGGCGCGGCGTCGCGCCAGGTGCGTTGCCAGTTTTTGTGGCCGGAAAGAGCGGCGCGGGCGAGCGAGAAGATCGAGTATTTCATACGTTCATTCCGAGGTCGCTCGCCCCAAACAGGAACTTTCTTGACGCATCGCCTTTGCCGAAAACCGTGTCACACTTTTCGGTCCGATGCTCTAGATGTCCAGCGTGTGGTCGCGCTCCCATTGCGTGAAATGCGAAGCATAGGAATTCCATTCCTGGTGCTTCAGCTTTAGATATGCCGACGAGAATTCCTCACCCAGCGCCGCCTTGAGCGATTTGTCCTTGTCGAACTCGCGCAACGCATCGAGCAGGTTGAGCGGCAGCTTAGGCGCGCCCTTCACCGTGTGGCCATGCTGGTACATGTCGATATCGTAGCGCTTGCCCGGATCGGCCTTCGAGCGGATGCCGTCGAGGCCGGCGGCGATGATGACCGCCTGCAGCAGATAAGGGTTGGCAGCGCCATCCGGGAGGCGCAATTCGAAGCGGCCGGGGCCGGGCACGCGCACCATGTGGGTGCGGTTGTTGCCGGTCCAGGTCACCGTGTTCGGCGCCCAGGTCGCGCCCGAAATGGTGCGCGGCGCGTTGATGCGCTTATAGGAATTGACCGTCGGGTTGGTGATCGCGGCGAGCGCCGAAGCGTGCTTCATGATGCCGCCAAGGAAGTTCTTGCCCTTGGCGGAAAGACCGAGCTCCATCGAATTGTCGGCGAAGACATTGGTCTTGCCCGATTTGTCCCAGACGGAGATGTGGGCATGGCAGCCGTTGCCGGTCAGGCCCTGGAACGGTTTGGGCATGAAAGTGGCGCGCAGCCCATGCTTTTCCGCGATCGACTTGACCATGAACTTGAAGAAGGAATGCTTGTCCGCGGTCGGCAGCGCATCGTCGAACGCCCAGTTCATCTCGAATTGGCCGTTAGCGTCCTCGTGGTCGTTCTGGTAAGCGCCCCAGCCGAGCGCCAGCATGTGGTCGCAGATCTCGGCGATGACATCGTAACGGCGCATCACCGCTTGCTGGTCATAGCAAGGCTTCGATGCCGTGTCGTACTCATCGGAGATGGTCTTGCCGTCCGGCGAGATCAGGAAGAACTCGGCCTCGACGCCGGTCTTGACGTGCATGCCGTCGGCGGCTGCCTCGGCTATCAGCCGCTTCAGTGTGTTGCGCGGCGCCTGGTCGACGTCCTTGTCGTCCATGATGCAGTTGGCGGCGACCCAGGCGACTTCCGGTTTCCATGGCAACTGGATGACCGAGTCCGGATCCGGCACCGCCAGCATGTCGGGATGCGCCGGCGTGAGGTCGAGCCAGGTGGCGAACCCGGCAAAGCCGGCACCGTCCTTCTGCATGTCGGCGATGGCTTGCGCCGGTACCAGCTTGGCACGCTGGCCACTGAACAGGTCAGTGTAGGAAATCATGAAATATTTGACGTTTTTCGCCCTTGCGAACTCTGCAAGATCAACTGTCACTGAAGTTCCCCATTTCTTATCGATTGTTGGCCCTTAAGCATATGGCCTTCGGCCCTTTGTTGATCAGAAGCCGTTCTTCCCCGGTATCCAGTTGGTGCCGGCCAGCGGCACGCCGGCCATGGCGGCAGCCTCGATCGTCAATGCGACGAGGTCCTCGGGTTCGAGATTGTGCAGGCTGTTTTTGCCGCAGGCGCGGGCGATGGTCTGCGCCTCCAGCGTCATCACCTTCAAATAGTTCGCCAACCGGCGCCCGGCGGCCACGGGGTCGACCCGCTTCATCAGTTCGGGGTCCTGCGTGGTGATGCCGGCAGGGTCCTTGCCCTCATGCCAGTCGTCATAGGCGCCCGATGTGGTGCCGAGTTCGTTGTACTCCGCCTCCCAGCGGGGATCGTTGTCACCGAGCGCCACCAGTGCCGCGGTGCCGATCGACACGGCGTCGACGCCGAGCGCCAGCGCCTTGGCCACATCGGCGCCGTTGCGGATGCCGCCTGAGACGATGAGCTGCACCTTGCGGTGCATGCCGAGATCCTGCAGCGCCTGCACCGCCGGCCTGATGCAGGCGAGCGTCGGCTGGCCGACATTCTCGATAAACACTTCCTGCGTTGCAGCCGTTCCGCCCTGCATGCCGTCGACCACGACGACATCGGCGCCGGCCTTCACCGCAAGCGCTGTATCGTAGTAGGGCCGGGCGCCGCCGACCTTGACGTAGATCGGTTTTTCCCAATCGGTGATTTCGCGCAGCTCGAGGATCTTGATCTCGAGATCGTCCGGTCCGGTCCAGTCGGGGTGGCGCGAGGCCGAGCGCTGGTCGATGCCTTTGGGCAGCGTGCGCATCTCGGCGACACGGTCGGAAATCTTCTGGCCGAGCAGCATCCCGCCACCGCCGGGCTTGGCGCCCTGGCCGACGACCACTTCGATCGCATCGGCGCGACGCAGGTCGCGCAGGTTCATGCCATAGCGCGAGGGCAGGTACTGATAGACCAGTTGCTTGGAATGGCCGCGCTCTTCCTCTGTCATGCCGCCATCGCCGGTCGTGGTCGAGGTGCCCGACAGCGTCGCGCCGCGCCCGAGCGCTTCCTTGGCGGGACCGGACAGCGAGCCGAAGCTCATGCCGGCAATGGTGATCGGTATCTTCAGTTCGATAGGCTTCTTGGCGTGGCGCGAACCGAGCACCACGGATGTGTCGCAGCGCTCGCGGTAGCCTTCCAGCGGGTAGCGCGAGATCGAGGCGCCGAGGAACAGAAGGTCATCGAAATGCGGCAGCTTGCGCTTGGCGCCGGCACCTCTGATATCATAGATGCCGGTCGCCGCGGCGCGGCGGATTTCGGAGAGCGTGTAGTCGTCGAAGGTCGCGGATTTGCGCGGCGTCGTCGGCGGGTTGCGATAGGTCATGCTGCCTCAATACGCGTCGGCGTTGTCGATATTGAAATTGTAGAGCGTGCGCGCCGAGCCGTAGCGCTTGAACTCCGACGGGTTGACGCCGGTCACGCCGGCGCGGTCGAGCAGGCCTTGCAGCAGTTCCAGATGCTCGGGCCGCATCTCCTTGGCGATACAATCCGCACCGAGACTGTCGACCTTGCCGCGCACGAAGAGCCGCGCCTCGTAGATGGAATCGCCCAGTGCATCGCCGGCATCGCCCAGGACAACGAGGTTGCCGGATTGCGCCATGAAGGCCGACATATGGCCGATATTGCCGTGCACGACGATGTCGATGCCCTTCATCGAGATGCCGCAGCGCGACGAGGCATTGCCTTCGATGACCAGCAGCCCGCCCTTGCCGGTGGCGCCGGCATACTGGCTGGCATCGCCTTTGACGGTGATCGAGCCCGACATCATGTTCTCGCCAACGCCGGGGCCGGCCGAGCCGTGCACGGTGATGGCGCTGCCGGAGTTCATGCCGCCGCAGTAATAGCCGACGCTGCCGCGCACATCGATGCTGACAGGATGGTCGACACCGACGGCGACCGAATGGCTCCCTTTCGGGTTGAGCACTTCCCACGCCGTCTCGTTCGAACCCGGAGCCAGATTGTGGAGCGCTTGATTGAGTTCGCGCAGCGACAGGACGTCGAGGTCGAAGACGCGCGCATGGCTGTCGCGCGTTGCCTTGGAGGTTGCCGGCATGAACTCAATGCTCCCAGAAATAAACGGTTGCGGGCTCCGGTTCCCAGACCCTCGCATTGTCTATGCCCGGCAGCTTGGTCAGCGCGCGATATTCCGAGCCGAAGGCGACATACTGGTCGGTCTCGGCCATCACGGCGGGCTTGCAGGCGATCGGATCGCGCACCACGCCAAAACCATTCTTGGTGCCGACGACGAAGGTGAAGAAGCCATCGAGGTCGGACAGCGTGCCTTCAAGTGCCTCGCCGAGATTCTTGCCATGCGCCATTTGCGAGGAAAGGTAAGCGGCCGCCACTTCGGTATCGTTCTCGGTCTCGAATTTCATGCCTTCGCGGATCAATTCGCGGCGGACATTGTTGTGGTTCGACAATGAACCATTGTGCACAAGGCATTGGTCGGCACCGGTCGAGAAAGGATGCGCACCCATCGTCGTCACTGCCGATTCCGTCGCCATGCGGGTATGACCGATGCCATGCGTGCCGGTCATCTTGCGCACGTCGAAGCGATCGACGACGGCTTCGGGCAGGCCGACTTCCTTGTAGATTTCCACCGCTTCGCCGGCGCCCATGATGCGGATGTCGGGCCTGAGCGACTGGAGGGCTTCACGCGCCGCGTCGACCTTGTCCGGCGTGGTCCTGACCACCGCGTGCGTCGATTTCACCGCAATGCTCACCGGCGCTCCGACGGCCTTCGCGAGTTCGGCGTCCAGGCCGCGGAAATCGCGTTCCGGCTTCGGCGACTGGATGGTGATCTTGGCCTCGTTGCCGGATGTCGCGCCATAGATGGCGATGCCGGCACTGTCAGGGCCGCGATCGCTGAGCGATACCAGCATCTCCGACAGCATCGCGCCGAGCTTCGGCTCCAGCGCCTTGTCCTTCAGGAAAAGTCCAACGATTCCGCACATGTCAGCCTCCCGACGTTTGTGACTAAGATGATGTACCGAATGAAATCCTCTAATTCAATGGCATGAAAGAAATTTTCCTCTGGTTACGTATGCGGCCCAATGCCGCTCTGCGTACCGTTTCCTTCCGGCCGGGCATTATGAGCCCATTTGGCGGTACGAATGCGGGCGATCTTGTAGGCGTCGAGGATCGACAGCGCATAGATCAGGAAGCCGCCGGCGTGACGGCCGACGAAGCTGGCGTCCGGCGGTGAAATCCTGGCGGTCACCCAGGCCAGGATGACCATGAAGAAAAGAAACTGCAGTCCGCGCACCGGGATGCCCAGAATGACATGACCGCTTGCCGGCAGCACGATTGCGGCGCCCAGGACGAGATAAGGGCTCACTGGCGCCGGCGAAGTGTCTGAAGTGCTCATGCGGCCTGCCGTTCGCTTCGGTTGATGGCGTCGCGCAGATCCGAGAGTGATACGAGCAACCGCTCGATCAGCGCAGAATCGATCCGTGTGTCACCGAACGCGGCTTGCCGGAAGACACCGTAGCGTGCCCGCTCGGCCTCGGCCAGCAGCCACACGATGCGCACTCCGTTCGGCGTGATCAGCAGCTCCTTGGCGCGGCCTTCTGAAAAGGGTTCCATATGGCCGGCGATGATGCTCTGCGGGAACCGTGTGCCCCTGCGGTCTGTCCGCAGCACCGCCTCGGCCGGAAAACCGGGCGCCTTCGGCAGCGTATGCTGGAGATGGTCGAAATTGGAGAACGTCGTCGGCGAGCCCGGCCGCATCATCATATCGAAAATGGCAGTTACCGAGACCTTCTCGGTGATCGAAACGCTGAGCCAGCGGGCCGGCAGTTTCCGTGTCGCCAGCGTGTCGACGATAGTGCGCACCTGCACGCGTTGGCCGTTCCATGATCCTTCCCAGGTGATGACGCCGGCGGTGCCGTCCGAGACATTGTCTGCATCCGCGACGACAGCGCGAATGCCCGGCTCGTCGGCGGCGAGCGCTGCCGAGGCCCTGTCGCGGCTGCGGCGCGCCTGCCACGCAAAGTGAAGGACGAGAGCCAGGACAATTGCCCCGGCAAGCAGTGCTGATATCACGTCGGACATTTTATCGTGCAAGGCCCGTCCAGATGCTGGGCGGGCCTACTCCCATCAATAGCCCTGTGGTTTCGGCCACGGCATGGTGAACTGGTCCCCACGCCGCACGAATTTGTAGCGATAGAAATGGAACCACAGCGAAATCAGGAAATAGAAGGCGACCATGGCGATCAACTGCGAGCCGAAGCCGAGGAAGATGGCGAAGAAGGTCACTACGCACAGGCTGAACAGGACGATTGCCGGCAGCGGATGGAAGGGGTGCGTGTAGCCGCGGCGGATCGAGCCCAGCGGCCACTTTTTCCTGAACATCATGATGTTGATGCTCATGAAAGTGTATTGCAGCACGCCCGACAGGATCGAGAAGGTGATCGCCTGGTTAAGGTCGGCGATGAAGGCGAAGGCCAGCGCGATCGGCAGCAGGAACAGGATCGAGCGATAGGGCGTGCGGTATTTCGGATGCACCGCCGAAAACCAGCTCGGCAGATAGCGGTCGCGTCCGAGCGAGAACCAGGCGCGCGCCGCGTCGTTGATGCAACCATTGGCGGAGGCAAGCGCGGCGAGCAGCGTCGCTATGAACAGGAGGTTCTCGAGCAGGGGGCTGCCGGTCAGTTTGCCGGCGTCCCACAGCGGATAATAGGTGATGCCGAGATATTCCCAAGGCATCAGCGAGGCGCAGACATACCAGGTCATGGCGGCGGCGATGAGCAGCGTGATCATGCCGGCCATGGTGCCGTAGGGCAGGGAGCGTGCCGGCGAGCGCACCTCCTCGGCGGCCTGGGTGGTCCCTTCGATGCCGAGATAATACCAGATGCCGAACTGGAAGGCGGCGATGACGCCGATCCAGCCATAGGGCAGCGCGTTGCCTGGAGTGACCAGTTCGTTGAGCTTCAGCACCGCGCCTTGCGTCCAGGGGCTGACCGAGAAGAACAGGACGACGATCGAGACATAGGCGATGGCCGTGATGACGAAGTTGACGTTGAGCGTCATCAGTACGCCGCGATAGTTGAGCCAGGCCAGCACCACGATGGTGGCGGCGATGAAGGAATTGTGGGTCAGCCCTTCCACACCCGCCTTGGCGACGATGGTGTCGCCGAGCAGGATGGCGTCGGACACTTCCAGCATCGTATAGGCAAAGACCAGGAACAGCGCGACGTTGAACGCCATCAACGGCCCGACAATGTGCTTGGCCTGCGCATACTGGCCGCCGGCGGCGGCCACTGTCGACGTCACCTCGGAATCGATCATGGCCACCGAGGTGTAGAGCAGCCCGACGACCCAGCACACGATCAGGGCAGCCAGCGCGCCGCCCTTGTCGGCCGAGAAATTCCAGCCGGTGAACTCGCCGACCAGAACGATGCCGACGCCGAGCGCCCAGACATGGGCCGGGCCAAGCACCCGAAGCAGCGATACCCGGTCGCCGTGAATTGTGGTGGTGGTGGTGTTTTCAAGCGCGACCGTCATCGATCAATCCCCACTCAGATCCGGTGTTTTTCGGAAGCGGCTTCAAGCTCGCCTTCACGCGACGAGGTCAAAACGTCCTCGGAGTAGTTCGTATCGACCTTGAACCAGTCGTAGAGCATCCACAGCGCGAGCACGATCGAGATGCCCCAGCATGCGTAAGAGAGTGCAACCCACATGATCGTGTCCCCAAATTCTTCGTCGCCAAACTTTACTTGTCGTCGAACTTCTCGTTGATCACATCGCGATATTCGCGGTCGGATGCCCGGAACAGGAACACGAAATAACCGATCAGGACGGCCGCCATGATGATCAGCGTCGGCCAGTCGATGATGTAGTGGAACCGGTTCTGGATGATGTCGTGCGCGGTCTCGGGCGTATAGCCGAGCTTTTCCCAGATCGACGCCATGGTCGGATTCTGCCCGAGCGCTTCCCAGGTCTTGGCATCGAGCGCGTCGATTGATTTTGCGGCACCGGCAAGACCAAGCTTCAGCGGCAGCCACAGCGCCACGAAGATGGCGACCACGACAACGGCGATGTCGAAGACTTGCCCGGCCTTGCTCTGCTCCGGCGGCGTATAGCGGGACATTGTTTCTCCCCTCAGGACTTGCGGTTGCGGGATGCGTCGGCGTTCTTGATGTCGAGCCCGTAGATGAATTCCTTGTCTTCCTTGTAGTGTTTGACCATCGCCAGGATGGCTGCCGTGTTGAAGATGAGCACGGCGGCGGCGGCAATGGCGACGACGGCCTTGATGCCGCCCTGCGGAATGTATGGCCATGTCATGAAGAGGACGAAGAGAATCGTCGCCCACAGGCAGATGATCAGGAGCGCGGATCCGCGCAAGTCGGAGCGGTACAGCGCCTCGATGCGCTGCTGCAGGTCTGCCATCGGTTTTCCCCTTCTTTGCCGACGCCCGGTTCCGAATCCACCGCCCGCCGCTCTCTTTCAAGAGAGTGAAATTTTTTTCATAAATTCAGACCGAATTTCGCAATTGTCAAGACGAATTTACGCTGAGTTAACCGCTTGCTTCGACCTGCCGATTTTGCCTGACAATGAAATTATTTGCTTTTAGGGGATTGCGGGCCTCTCGCGTTTGCGATCAATATTCGACCAAGCTCCCGGCCTGGCGCACGGGAGCAGGGAACAGCAGCATTTTCGAATGGAGGACGAGCGGATGACGGCATCCTGGAGATTTTCGACCCTGGCGGATCGCCATCGTGCGCTGGGTTCGAAACTCGAAGACTGGAGCGGCATGGGTACCGCCTGGACCTACGACAAGGATGCCGACGAGGAATATATCGCCATCCGCACCAAGGCCGGCCTTATGGATGTTTCCGGCCTGAAGAAGGTGCACATCACAGGGCCGCACGCCTCGCATCTGATCGACCTCGCCACCACGCGTGACGTCGAAAAGATCTATCCCGGCAAGTCGGCCTATGCCTGCATGCTGAACGAGGCGGGAAAATTCACCGACGACTGCATCCTCTACCGCACGGGACCGAATTCCTGGATGGTGGTGCACGGCTCGGGCACCGGCCATGAGGAACTGCAGCGGGCGGCGATGGGACGGGACGTGTCGCTGCGCTTCGACGACAATCTGCACGATTTGTCGCTGCAGGGGCCAACAGCGGTCGACTATCTGGCCAAGCACGTGCCCGGCATCCGCGACCTCAACTACTTCCATCACATGCAGACGCAGCTGTTCGGCTTTCCCGTCATGATCTCGCGCACCGGCTATACCGGCGAACGCGGCTACGAGATCTTCTGCCGTGGCCAGGACGCCGGCACGATCTGGGACAGGATTCTCGACGAGGGCAAGAGCGCCGGCATCATTCCCTGCCGCTTCACCACGCTCGACATGCTGCGCGTCGAAAGCTACCTGCTGTTCTACCCCTACGACAATTCCCAAAAGTATCCGTTCGAGAATGAAGGCCCCGGCGATACGCTTTGGGAGCTCGGCCTCGACTTCACCGTCAGCCCCGGCAAGACCGGCTTTCGCGGTGCCGAGGAGCACTATCGCCTGAAGGGCAAGGAGCGCTTCAAGATCTATGGCGTCCTGCTCGACGGCAAGGAGCCGGCGGACGAGGGCGCTCCGGTCTATCGCGACGGCAAAAAGGTCGGCGTTGTCACCTGCGCCATGTATTCGCCGCTGGTCGAGAAATCGATGGGCATCGCCCGGCTCGACGTCAACTGCGCGGTCAAGGACACCACGCTCGAAATCCGCAACAACAGCGGATTGATCAAGGCGACGGCGCAGCCCTTGCCGTTCGACGATCCCAAGAAGACCAAGCGCACGGCGAAAGGCTGAGGCATAATCGACAGCGAAGGTTTTCGAGGCACAAAGAGAGAATGGCAGCCAAGACCATCATCAGCCGGCCCATATACGGAACCCTGTCTCCGCAGCCTGGCAGGCATCATCTGTTCATCGCCGACGCCGAAGGCGCGCTGGCGATTACCGATATGGCCCGAACCGCGCCACCTGGCTTTTTCGATTGTGCCGAGATCGTCTTCATTCCCGGTCCTGACGGCAAATATATTGCTGCCCTCGAAGGGTTGAAGCCGGCGCAATTTCACACCGCCCCGTCCTTCGCCAGTCTGCTGCCGCGTCTGAAGCAGACGCTTGATAACGCGCATATGGGTCTGCGCCTCTATCTTGCCGGCACCGAAGGGCTGATCGGCCAGGCCATGCAGGTGGCGCTCGAAGCTGGCATTGACCACACCTCCGTGCAGACCGAGCATCGCGGCTCGCTGGCGCGGCGCATGCAGTGCGTGCACTGCAAGGGCATCACCGAGAATGTGACGACGCAGCCGGCGACCTGCTCGCATTGTGGCCTGCTTCTCCTGGTGCGCGATCACTACTCAAGACGCCTCGCCGCGTTCCAGGGCGTCTGCATCAATGCCGAGGATCGCAGTGAAATTCCTCCGATGGAGGAGATATTTCGATGAGCACCGGCACCACCAAGCTCGACGTCGTCGTCAGCGATGTCGTCCCGGTCAATGAGCTGGTCACCCGGTTCCATTTTCGCCGGCGTGATGGCGAGCTGTTGCCGACCTTTTCCGGCGGCGCCCATGTCGTGGTCGAGATGCGCGATGGCCAGCGCACAAGGCTCAATCCCTATTCGCTGATGGGCTCGCCGCTAGACACGCGCGAATACACCATCTCGGTGCGCCGCGACGACGTCGGTCGCGGCGGCTCGCTGTTCATGCACAGGTCGGTCAAGCCGGGCCTGGAGATGGTGATCAGCTATCCGGTCAATCTTTTTTCGCTCGATCTGCGCGCCAAGAAACACCTGATGCTGGCCGGCGGCATCGGCATCACGCCGTTCATGGCCCAGACCGCGCAACTGGCGGGGGAGGGCGGCAATTTCGAACTGCACTACACCTGCCGCACCGCTTCGCTTGGCACTTATGCCGACGTGCTGCGGGAACGCTACGGCCGTCGCGTCCGGCTCTATCACGATGACCTCGAGGAGCGGATCGAACTCGACCGGTTGCTATCCTCGCAGCCGCTCGGGACGCACCTCTATGTCTGCGGCCCGGCCGGCATGATCAACTGGGTGCGCGACCGCGCAGCTAGCCTGGGCTGGCCGCCGGAGACCGTCCACTACGAGCATTTCGCGGCACCGCAGCCCGGCCTGCCATTCGACGTGACGCTTGCCGTCAGCGGCAAGACGATCCGCGTCGGCGAGCAGCAGAGCCTGCTGGAAGCCATCGAAGCCGCCGGCGTCGATCCGCCCTATCTCTGCCGTGGCGGCGTCTGCGGCCAGTGCGAGACCAACGTCATCTCTTGTGACGGCAAATTCATCCACAACGACCATTGGCTGAGCGAGGAAGAGCACCGTTCGGGCAGGAAGATCATGCCGTGCGTGTCGCGCTTCGAGGGCAGGTCGCTGGTCTTGGAAAGATAGGAGGCGAGAATGGGCATCACCTTTCGCAAGGAAACGTTCCGCGACGACTTCACCTTCAAGAACAGCCCCGAGCACATCAGGCGGTTTCCGTTCCCCTTCCATGAAGACAGCTACATGTACGCGGTCAACATCGAGCCGCATGTCGTCGGGCCCAGGGGCTCGGTGCTCGAAAACCTGATCGACGTCGACGAACACTATGTCGCAGAGATGCAGGACCGCGCCTTGGTGCTCGCCGAGGATCCCCTGCGCTGCCAGTCGCTGCCGCACATGACGCTCGCCGGCTGGGATCTGCTGGAGCTTTTGATGGAGCAGCAGGCGCTGGGCTATCCCGAGCATTTCACGCTGACGCGCGACGGCGACCGCTGGCGCTGGATCAACCGGCCGCTCGGCATCGATGATACTTTCACCTTCGGCGACACCTCGACTTTGCCTTACGGGCCGATGGAATACATCACCCGCCAGAGCCAGGGCGATTTCTGCATCCTCGACCAGCGCGACGGCAATCTATGGATGGACGCCGGCATGGTCACCACCCAGGCCGACTGGTCGCTCGATTTCGACATCGGCATGAATTTCTTCGAATGGCACGCGCCTGTGCCGCTGGCACATGAGAAGGGTATTTTCACGCGCGCGCTGAAGTTCCTCACCAACATCCAGCAGGGCAAGCCGGCACGGCGCCTGAACTGGACGATGACCATCAATCCGCGGCTGGACACCAGCCCGGAGAATTATCACAAATGGGGTCCGGACCGCGCGACGGTGACGTCGGAGAATGTCGGCGACAAGGTGCATCTGCGGGTCGAACTGCAGAGCTTCTGGCGGCTGCCGCGCTCCAATGGCATCGTCTTTCCGATCCGCTGCTACCTGATCAAGATGGACGAGCTGGTGACGCAGCCGAAATGGGCACGGCGCCTGCACCGCGTCATCCGCGACCTACCCGAGGAACTCGCCAGCTACAAAGGCCTCACGCGCTTTCGCCCGACACTGGTCGAATGGCTGTCGAAGCTGGACGATGGCAGCCCGACGAGCCCGGGGTTTGGACCTGATTAAAAGGCCCCCTCGTCCGGCCGCTTCGCGGCCACCGTCTCCCCGAGGGGAAGAGATGACCAACGCCGGCGTCAGGCTCCTCTCCCCTCGGGACAATCCGGGTGAGGGGGGCTGCGGTGGCCCGCCTACCCAGCACTGCCCTGCGGGTAGCAGATAATGGACAAATACCGCATCGGCAGTTTCGTCAGTTGCTCCGGTCCGTGCGGCGCGTCGGCGTCGAAGAACAGGCTGTCGCCGGGCTTCATCGGGTAGAGGTTGCTGCCATGCCGGTAAACGACCTCGCCCTCGAGCATGTAGAGGAACTCCATGCCTTCGTGCTGGAAGGTCGGGAACACGTCCGAATCCTCGGTCAGCGTGATCAGATAGGGCTCGACGACGACGCCGCTGGTGTTCGAACCGATATGGCCAAGCAGATTGTACTGGTGGCCGGCGCGCGTGCCGCGGCGCTCGACGTCGAGGCCCTGGCCGGCCTTGACGAAGACGGCGCTGCGTTCTTCCTCGAAGCGGCGGAAGAAGGCGGTGACGGGAACGCCGAGCGCCCGCGACAGTGCCTGCAAGGTGGTCAGCGACGGCGAGGTGATGCCGTTCTCGATCTTCGACAACATGCCCAGTGAAATATCGGTGGCGACCGCGAGATCCGCCACGGTGATGCCGAGCTTCTTGCGGAAGGCCCGCACCTCGCGGCCGATCGCGACCTCCAGCACTTTTTCGCGGGTATCGCGAATAGCGTGCGGGTTTTGTGTCAGCGGCGCGCGTATCGTCCTGCCGTCCGCCGACACTTTCGGCGACGGCTTTGCCTTTGCGCTCGCGGGAGCCTTGGAATCCGAATTAGCCTTTGCCATGTCGCCCCCAATCGTCAGGATTTATTTCACTCAAGGTGAACATGTCAGGTGCCGATACAGGAGCGCAACCGCAACGGCAAGCCATCTTATGTTGCGCGCGGCAGTGCGACCATCGCGACGCCCGCGGGTTTTCCGCCAGGAATCCACTGCGCGCAAACGCCGTTCCAGCAGATGTCTGTTGACAGCACCAAGAGGCTAATTACTGTCACTGCCAGTGAAATTTGTTTCGCTGGGGAAATCAAAAAAAGGAGGCCCGGAATGAACACTCGCGTTGCCGTCATCGGAGCCGGACCGTCCGGTCTGGCCCAACTCAGGGCTTTCAAGTCGGCGGCCGACAAGGGCGCCGAGATTCCCGAGATCGTCTGCTTCGAAAAGCAGTCCGACTGGGGTGGCCTGTGGAACTACACCTGGCGTACCGGCCTCGACGAACATGGCGATCCCGTGCACGGCTCGATGTACCGCTATCTCTGGTCGAACGGGCCGAAGGAATGCCTGGAATTCGCCGACTACACGTTCGAGGAGCATTTCGGCCGGCCGATCGGCTCCTACCCGCCACGTGCGGTGTTGTGGGACTACATCAAGGGCCGCGTCGAGAAGTCGGGCCTGCGCGAATGGGTGCGCTTCAACAGCCCGGTGCGCATGGTCACCTTCTCGGACGAGACGAAGAAATTCACCGTCACCGCGCATGACCGCACCAACGACGTGACCTATTCGGAAGAGTTCGACAATGTCGTCGTCGCCTCCGGGCATTTTTCCGTGCCCAACGTGCCCTATTTCGAGGGCTTCTCGACCTTCAACGGCCGCATCCTGCACAGCCACGATTTCCGCGACGCCATGGAGTTCAAGGGCAAGGACATCCTGATCATCGGCCGCTCCTATTCGGCCGAGGACATCGGTTCGCAGTGCTACAAATATGGCGCCAAGTCGATCACCTCCAGCTATCGCTCCAAACCGATGGGCTTCAAATGGCCCGCGAATTGGAAGGAAGTGCCGCTGCTGCAAAAGGTCGTCGGCAAGACGGCGCATTTCAAGGACGGCACGACCAAGGATGTCGACGCCATTATCCTGTGCACCGGCTATCTCCATTCCTTCCCGTTCCTGACCGACGATCTCAAGCTCAAGACCGCCAACCGCATGTGGCCGCTGGACCTCTATGAGGGCGTGGTCTGGGAGAAGAACCCGAAGCTGTCCTATATCGGCATGCAGGACCAGTTCTACACCTTCAACATGTTCGACGCGCAGGCCTGGTTCGCGCGCGACGTCATCATGGGCCGCATCAAGCTGCCGTCGGCCGAGGCGATGGCGGCGCATGGCGCCAAATGGCGCGCCCGCGAGGAGACGCTGGAGGACGCCGAGCAGATGATCTGGTTCCAGGGCGACTACACCAAGGAACTCATGGACCAGACCGACTATCCCGGCTTCGACGTCGAGGCGGTCAACCAGACCTTCATGGAGTGGGAGCATCACAAGGCCGAAGACATTATGAGCTTCCGCGACCATTCCTATCGCTCGCTGATGACCGGCACCATGGCGCCGCTGCACCATACGCCCTGGCTGCAGGCATTGGACGATTCCATGGAGAGCTATCTCGAGGTGAAAGGAGTGGCGGCCGAGTAGGCCGCCGCCGCTATCCAAGCCTTGCCCGCGCCTTTGCCGTCCAGGCATTGAACAGCCGGTCGGCGACGATGCCGATGAAGGCGATGGCGAGGCCGGCGACGATGCCGCGGCCGGAATCGGCTTTCGACAGCGCGATGAACACTTCCTGGCCGAGATCGCGCGTGCCGACCATGGCGCAGATGATTATCATCGCCAACGCCATCAGGATGGTCTGGTTGATGCCGAGCATGATCTCCGGCAGCGCCAGCGGCAGTTGCACGCGGAAAAAGGTCTGGCGCGGGGTGCAGCCCGACACTTTCGCTGCCTCGATCAGTGCCGACGGCACCTGCCTTATGCCGTGATTGGTGTAGCGGATCGCCGGCACCACGGCGAAGGCTATCGTTGCAATCATCGCCGTCACGTCGCCGACCCTGAACAGCATGACGACCGGGATGATGAAGCAGAAGGACGGCAGCACCTGCAGGGTGTCGATGACGGGTGTGACGATCTTTTCGAAACGGTCCCCACGGGCAGCCATCAGCCCGATGGGAATGCCGATCAGGCAGGCGATGAAGGCGGAGATGCCGCAGAGATAGACCGTCGCCATGGTCTTTTCCCACAGGCCGGTGACCGCGCAGAAAGCGGTCAGCATTGCCACCAGGACGGCCAGCCGCGGGCCGGAAAGCTGGTAGCCGGCAAGGCCGAGCAGGAACACCGCGCCCAGCCAAGGGAAGCCCTCGCAGAAGGCGCGCAGCGGATTGAGCACATTGAGGATCAGCGCCACGCGGAAGGCTT
Organism: Mesorhizobium sp. B2-7-3; assembly: GCF_006440715.1. NCBI lineage: Bacteria > Pseudomonadati > Pseudomonadota > Alphaproteobacteria > Hyphomicrobiales > Phyllobacteriaceae > Mesorhizobium > Mesorhizobium sp. B2-7-3. The sequence continues at coordinate 136,412 of NZ_VFTY01000006.1, read as the reverse complement.
CGATGAGATCGAAGAAGTTGATCGTCACCCAGTTCACCGCCGCTTTCCACAGTGGCGCGGTGGTGAAGGTGATCGCCTTGGGCACAGCCGCGAAGGCGGGTATGAACAGGCCGAGCAGAGTGGTGACGGCAAGAATCGCAATGGCGAGCGTCAGATTGGGGTAGCGGCGCCAGAACCCCGGGTTCGCGGACTGGTGGACATTGCCCTTCGCCTGCTTGTGGGCGATGGCCTGGCTCAGCCGGTCGAGCGCGATGGCCAGCGCGACGATGGCAAGGCCGGCTTCCATCGCCTCGCCGACCTTGAGCGCGCGCAGCGCCAAAAGCACATCGTAGCCTAGGCCGCCGGCGCCGATCATCGAAGCGATGATCACCATGTTGAGTGCCAGCATGATCACCTGGTTGACACCGACCATCAGCGTCGGCCGCGCCGACGGCAGCAGCACGCGCCACAATTTCTGCCGCGCCGTGCAGCCTGCCATCTCGCTGAAATCGTCGATCTCGGACGGCACCCGGGACAGGCCCAGCATCGTTGCCCGCACCATCGGCGGCGTGGCGAAGATGGCGGTGGCGATCATCGCCGAGACCGGGCTGTTGCCGAACAGCAGCAGCATCGGGATGAGATAGGCGAAGGTCGGGATCGTCTGCATCAGGTCAAGTGCTGGGGAGACCACAAGCCGCTCGGCCCACGGCCTGCGCCAGGCCCAGATGCCGGCGAATAGCCCGGTGAGAATGCAGAACGGCACCGCGATCGAGATCAGCGCCAGGGTCAGCATGGCACTGGTCCATTGGCCGAACAGCGCGATGTAGAGGAAACATCCGCCAACCAGCAGGCTGAGCTTCCTGCCTCCCGCCGCATGGCCGGCGAGGAAGGCGACGGCGCACACGCCAACCCAGGACAAACGCGGCAGCACGAAAGCGTCGGCGCCATGGCCGAACTTGAAATTCTTGGCCAAGAGATTGAGCGCGAAGTCGAGCGGCAGGCCGAGCACCGCGGTGACCGAGCGCGTCAGCCAGGACAGGTTCGACTTGATCCAGCCCATCAGCGCGCTGACCCAGTCGGCGACGGGGACGACCCGCTCGACCGGGTAGTTGACGGCCCATGGCAGCCTGTCCTGCAGCAGGAACATCACCAGCACGGCGGCAAGCGCCAGCACCCAGATCACCAGCCACCGTTGGATCGGCGGCCTTGTCCGGCTGGCGGTTGCCGTTACCGTCATGCGCCGGCTCGCTCGATGCCGGCCAGAAGATCGATCACCGCTTGCGGCGTCACTTCGCCGATCGGCGTGCCGGTGCCGTTGATCACGGCGAAGGGTTTGCCGGCGGCAACGATGCTGGCCGAAAAACTCGATATCTTGGCCTCGGGCGCCACCGTGCCGCCGTGCTCGGCGCCATCGCAGCTACGCATCAGGCTGCGCGCCGAGATCACCTTGGCGCGGTCGACGTCGCGGGTGAACTCGGCGACATAGTCGGTCGCCGGATTGACCACCAGTTCCTCCGGCGTGCCGATCTGGATGACTTGGCCGTCCTTCATGATGGCGATGCGGTCGGCCAGCCTGATGGCCTCGTCGAAATCATGGGTGATGAAGACAATGGTCTTGTGCAGCATGGTCTGCAGCCGCATCAGCTCGTCCTGCATCTCGCGGCGGATCAGCGGATCGAGCGCCGAGAACGGCTCGTCGAGAAACCAGATCTCCGGCTTGGTGGCGAGGCTGCGGGCGATGCCGACACGCTGCTGCTGGCCGCCCGACAGTTCGCGCGGATAGAAATGCTCGCGGCCGCGCAGACCGACGAGTTCGATGACTTCCCGGGCGCGCGCCTCGCGTCTCGTCCGATCCTGTCCCTGGATACTCAGAGGAAAGGCGATGTTGTCGAGCACGTTGAGATGCGGCAACAGCGCGAAATTCTGGAACACCATGCCCATGCGATGGCGCCTGAGCTCGATCAGGGCGGCATCGGAAATCTTGAGCAGGTCCTTGCCTTCGAATTCGACCTTGCCATGTGTCGGCTCGACCAGCCGCGACATGCAGCGCACCAGCGTCGACTTGCCGGAGCCGGACAGGCCCATGATGATGAAGATCTCGCCCTGGCGGATTTCGAGGTCGACGGCGCGCACCGCCCCGACAAGGCCTGCCGCCGAAACCTCCGCCATGCTGGCCTTGCCGTCACGCTCGCGGATGAAATTGGCGGCGTTCGAGCCGAACAGTTTCCAGACGTTGCGGCAAGCAAGTTTTATCGGGCGGGCATCCGTCGAGTCGGATGCCTGTTCAATCGCTTCCGTCATTCAGTCGCCCTTCTGGAACATCAGGAATTGAGGTCCGGCCGGTCAACAGCCGGGCCTCCCTTTCCAGTCGAAGGTCACTGCGCCCAGGCTTTCCAGTCTGCCTCGTGAGCGGCGATCCAGGCGGCGGCGACGTCTTCCGGCGTCTTGCCGTCAAGATCGATCTCGCCGCTCATCTTGTTCAACTCGTCGGTGTCGATCGTGTAGGCCTTGGCCACTTTGTAGGCGACCGGCCATTTGTCTTTCATGCCGTTCCAGGAGTACTTCCAGATCTCGCCATGCGGTTTGCCGCAGTCGTATTTGGCGTCCGGGTTCACGCCCCATTTCGGGTCGGTGTAGCATTCGGGCGTGTATTCGGGGAATTGCACCCATTCGCCCTTGTATTTTGCAGGCGCCCAATGCGGCGAATAGATCCACAGCATGATCGGCGCCTTGCGCTGATAGGCGGAATCCAACTCGGCGAACATCGCGGCATCAGTGCCGGCATGGATCACGGTGAAGGGCAGCTTCAGCGCCGCGACACGCTCGTCGTCAAAGCCTTCCCAGGTCACCGGGCCGCCGAGATAGCGCCCCTTTGGCGCCGTCTCGGCGGTCGAGAACGATGCCGCGCAGGTGGCGTCGAGCAGAGCGTGCCAGTCCGGCAAGGTCGGACATTTCTCCTTCATGTATTCGGGAAACCACCACTCTTCCTTGGCCTTCGGGCCGAGCTTGCCGAGCCTTTCGGTCTGGCCCGTGGCATCGGAGGCCTTCATCGCTTCGCCGGCCGTCGTATCCCAGAATTCCAGGCCGACATCGATATCGCCATTGGTGAGGCCGGTTGTCAGGCTGGAGAGATAGTCGGCGGTCGGGTATTCGACGGTATAGCCGAGCTTTTCCAGGATGCCGCCGAGGATCTTGGCGTTGAGATTGACGCTGGTCCAGTCGAACAGCGCGATCTTGATCGGGTCGTTGGATTCCGGCGCCGCTGCCCGCGCTGTCGGCGTCAGGACACTTGCCGCGGCAAGCGCAAAAGCTCCCACTGAGAATTTCGATATCACACTGCGAAATGGCATTGCTTGGTTCTCCTTCAAGCTGTGACGGTTATTGGTCGTTCCCTTGTTGCGTCTTTTCTTGATTGTGTTGGAAAGGCCGGCGGTTGTGCAAGACCGTTCTCGCCATGTCGGGACCAAAGCCGGCACAGGCGCGATGAGGCTCGATTTCGGTGATGACGGACGCTGCCGAGACAGCCAGTCTCATGGCCGATCGATCGCCGCGATGGCGATCGTCCGCGGATCAATTGTCAGTCCTGCGGCGCCCTGCAACATGCGAGCCATCAAGGTCCCATGATCCCGAGCATTTCCGGCGGAATTGCTCTCGGCTATCGCCTGGCAAGCCCCATCTCGCCAGCGCGGTTTCATAGGATGAAAATATATATACCAACGTTGATGCCGCGCAACGACTAACGCCGCGAAGAAGCAGAATTCCAGACCGCAGGCGAAGCCGGCCGACGACGGCGGGACATGGTTCGCATGGCCTGTTTACCAGCACACGTAGCCGCCATCGACGATCAGGTCGAGGCCGGTGACGAAGCTCGACGCGCGGCTGGCCAGGAAAACCGTCGGCCCGACCATTTCCTCCGGCGCCGCCATGCGTCCCATCGGCGTGTCGCGTTTGAAGATCTTCACCTCTTCGGCCACCTCCGGCCGTTTGTTCATCGGCGTCAACGTGTAGCCCGGGCTGACGACATTGACGCGCAGCCCACGATCGGCCCACTCCATGGCCAGGCTCTTCGACATGTGGATGACGGCGGCCTTCGAGGAATTGTAATGCGCCTGCGTCAGTCCGCGATTGACGATGGTGCCCGACATCGAGGCGATGTTGATGATCGAGCCCTTGCCCCGCGCCAGCATCTTGCGCGCTTCTGCCTGGCAGGACAGGAACACGCCGGCGACATTGACCTCGTGCACCTTCCGCCATTTTTCCAGCGCCAGTGTCTCCGCTGGTTCGGAGCCGGCAATGCCGGCATTGTTGACGGCGACCGTCAACGGACCGAGTTCGGCTTCGGCGCGATCGATGGCCGTGGCCAGGTCGCCCTCCGACGTCACCGTGCCCGTCAGCACCAGCGCCCTGCGGCCGAGTGCCGTGATCCGGTGAGCGGTTTCGTCCAGCCCGCCCTTCGACGCATGGCCAAAACAAGCGACATCGGCGCCTGCCTCGGCCAGTCCGATCGCGATTGCCTGGCCAATGCCGCTGCCAGCCCCGGTGACCAGCGCAACGTCGCCGTCCAGTTTAAAAAGATCCATCGATAGCCCTCCTTCTCAAGGAGGGTATGCGCTGACCTATATCTCGATCAAGCCTTCAGCGGGCTGCGGCGTGCCTAGAAATATCCGTCGGACGCGGCCGTGGCTTCCTTCGAGATTTCGACCCCATCGACCAGGATCTTGTCGACCAGTTCGTGGTGGAAGCAGACCAGTCCCTTGATGCGTTCTGCCTCGTGCACCGGCTCCGGATAGTACCAGACCATGTTCTCGTGCCGTTTCTTGGGCGTGGTCACGTGATAATAGTTGGAAATGCCCTTGTAAGGGCAGCGTGAGATGTAACGGCTGGGCGCGAACATATCGAGCCGCGTGTCGGAGATCGGCAGATAGTGGCGCACCGGGTGGCCGGTTTCGAACAGGAACACGCCGCGCCGTGAATCGGCGACCTGCTCGCCATCGAGGATGACCTGGACGCGCCGCGACGACGGCAGGCAGTCGACGCGCCGGAACGGGTCGCGGGCGTGCACGAAGATCTCCTCGTCTTCCTCGAACCAGTGGCCCATCTTGCTCCACACGAACGACATGTAGCCCGCGATCGGCGGACAACCCTTGACCGGATCGAGATAGCGCCATGCACCGTCTTCGACCAAGGTGATGCCTGTATTGAGCGAGTAGTGCGTGGCGACGCCCTTGTACGGATCTTCCGTCGTCGTCTTTGAGGGCAGCAGGAATTCCTCGCGCACGTCCTCGATCGGGAAATAGTAGACCGGCAGATGGTCGGATTCGTACAAAACCAATGCCCTGGTGGTGTCGGCAACGGTCATCGAGCCGACCTGGACCCGCAGCCGCTTCAGCGACGGCATGGTGAAGGCGACATAGCCGGGCTCGAACTCGTACTGCTCGATGGTGTCGAGCACGGGGAAATGCGGTCCGCGACCGCGCAGATGAGGCTTGCGAATGGTAGTCTCCTGTTTCTGTCTGTCGTCGGCGCGTGGTTAGGACGATATGAGGCTGGGCCGACGGCCGGCGAGGGCTTCCGTACGGTGGGCGTTTGCCGGTGTCGAACCGTTGGAGCGATGGCCCCCCATCGTTCGTCGCGGGCCTGTTGCCGGATAGCCTCACCGCCCGAAACACGGAGCCGCCCAATATTGCTTCTGCCTGCCGAGCATGATCTTGGCAGCATCTACCCCAGCGACACCCGATCGAGCAGCAGCCCGGCGGCGATCGGCGGCAAGCCGCTGACATTCTTGCGCACCGGCACCAGGAGATCGGGGAAGTAGCTGAAGATGATGGGTGTCTCGTCGAGCAGCAGTTTCTGGACGTCGGAGGCTGCCGCGCGCTGCGCGCCGATATCGAGCGCCTTGAGATAGCTCGTGACCATGCCGTCATAGGCAGGGCTCTTGAAATGCGCCGCGTTCCAGGGGCCGTCGCTGACCAGCGGGCTTTTGAGGAACACATTCGGCACGCTGCGATGAGCGTAGTCGGTGATGCCGAGCGGGCTGTCCAGCCAGTCCGATTGGCCGAATACGGCCTTGCCGTAATATTTGTCCTGGTCTTCTATGTTGAGCGAGATGCGGGCGCCGATCTCCTTGGCGAAATTCTGGAACAGCTGCGCGTAGCCGGGAATATCGGAGTAGCGCAACGTCGTCAGTGTGATGTCGAAACCATCGGCAAGCCCCGCCGCCTCCATGAGTTGCTTGGCCTTGGCGATATCCTGCGTGCGTTGCGGCACCGACTTGTCGGTGGCCGGGAAGGCCGGCGCGAACGGGCTGTCATTGCCGGTCGCCGCCATGCCGCGGCACAGTCCGTCGACCAGCTTGGACCGATCGATGCTAAGCGCCAGCGCCTGGCGCACGCGCTTGTCGGTGAAGGGCGCCATGTCGCAGCGCATGTGCAACTGGCGATGCGCGGTCGAGGCGACGCGCAGCACCGTGATGTCGGGGCTGTTCAGCACCACCTGGCTGACATCGAGCGGAACCGCGTCGAGAATGTCCACCTCGCCGGCCTGCAGCGCCAGGATGCGCGGCTGCACGTCGCCGTAGAACTTGAATTCGAGCCGGTCGGGCAATGCCTTCTCGCCCCAATAGTCGGGATTGCGCACGAAGGTCGCGCCGACCTTCGGCGTATAGGTCTCCATCCGGAACGGCCCGGTACCCTCAAAAGTCTTTTCGTAATCACCTTTGTAGCTCGCCGGCAGGATGACGGCGTTGTAATTGTCGATCGACACCGAATAGGGAAAGCTGCCGTTCGGCGCATCGAGATGGAAGGTGACGGTGTGATCGTCGACCTTCCGGGTTCCACCCTTCGACAACAGGCCCTTGAACACCGACAGCGCGTTGGAGGCGCCGTTGGGATCGGCCAGCCGGTCGAACGTTGCGACGACGTCATCGGCTTTGAATTCCTCACCATTGTGGAATTTCACGCCCTTGCGCAGCTTGAAGGTCCAGACGCTGCCGTCCGCATTGGGCGACCAGCTTTCCGCTAGAACCGGCTTCAAGGTCAGATCCGGCTGGGTGATGCAAAGGAATTCGGCGGTCTGGAAAACCAGCTGATAGCTGCCACTGTCATAGAAGGTGACGGGATCGATGGCCCCGCCGGGCATGGCCACGCCGGCACGCACCGTGCCGCCCGGCTTGCCCTCGGCGCTGGCCTTCCGCGTGCCGAAACCGGCCGCTCCCAAAATGCCGCCAAGCAACGGCAGCGACAGGCCAAGCATGCTGCCGTGGCGGAGAAAATTACGCCGGTCGAGCCTGCCTGCCAGCAACTCGTCGACAGCGGAATTTTCGATTTCCGTGAGGCTTTTGCGGGCGGCGTCGATCGTCATGAAATGCCTTGGCATGGCTGCATTCCTCGCTTGCCCTCGGGAGAGTGGCCATTTAGGTCATTGTTGACCGCGACCGGAAAGCGATATTTTTTGATGGGGCCCATCGAAATTTTCGATGCTGGAATGATGGCATGGACACCGAAAACCTGCGCAGCTTCCTGGAGGTCGCCGAGCATGGCAGTTTCACGGTCGCTGCCAGCCGGCTCAATCTCGCGCAGTCAACCGTCAGCGCCCGGATAAGGGGGCTGGAGGAGCAGTTGGGGCGCCGGCTTTTCGTAAGGGATCGCGACGGCGTCACGCTAACGCCGGCTGGCCGGCAGTTCCTCCCGCACGCCTCCTCCATCACCCGTACTTGGGAGCAATCGCGGCAGGACATCGCTGTTCCCGACGGTTACGAGTCGCTGTTGCGCTTCACCGCGCCCGCCTATCTCTGGGATCGCGTCACCTCGCCATGGATCGCGTGGATGCGGGCCCAGCGGCCGAACGTGGCGCTGCGGCTCGAAGGAAGCTTTCCCGACCTGGCGATCGACCAATTGGCCGAAGGACTGCTCGACATCTGCATTCTCTATCTGCCGCGGCCGCATCCCGGCATCGTCTACGAGACGCTGGCCGTCGATCAGGTCGTGCTTGTCCAGCATTCCGCACAGGCAGGACCGTGGACGCAAAACTACATCCTGATGGATTGGGGGCTCGAATTCCGCATCGAGCACGACCGTGCCTTCGCTGGGATGGTGCAGCCGGCAATCTCGGCCGGGCTGGTCTTCATCGGCCTGCAGCACGTGCTGTCGCAAAAAGCCGCGGCCTATCTGCCGCTCAGTGCCGTCAGCGGCTACATCGAGAACGGTGAGATGAAACGCATCGAGGATGCGCCTGTGTTTCAGCGGCCGATCTATCTCGCCTATCCCAGCAATCCCGCATCGTCGGATGTGCTCGACGTCGCGTTGACCGGATTGCGGACACTGGCAAGGGACTGGACCGGTGATCGGGGCTTTGCCGAGGGGGACCGCTCCTTCAGCATGACCGGCCAGGCGTGATCGATGCGGGCCGCTTACGCCGGCAGGGCTGCGACCGCCGCCGGTTTCTGCAGCCGCCTCAACTCGGCATAGGGAATGTGGCAACGGATCGAATGCCCCGGCTGGGCCTCGGCGAGCGGCGGCTCCTGCTGTTCGCAGATCGGCCCGATCTTGCGTGGGCAGCGCGTGTGGAAGACGCAGCCCGATGGCGGGTTGGTGGCGCTGGGGATTTCGCCATCGAGCCGGATGCGTGCCGTCTCGGCCTGATCGAGCTTGGGCACGGCCGATAGCAGCGCCTCGGTATAGGGGTGATGCGGTCCGGAAAAAACGTCCTCCGATGGCCCGATCTCCATGATGCGGCCGAGATAGAGCACGGCGATCGTGTCGGAGAGATAACGCACCACGCCAAGGTCATGCGAAATAAAGATGTAGCTGACGTCTTCCTTGGCCTGCAGGTCGGCGAGCAGGTTGAGGATCGCCGCCTGGACGGAAACGTCGAGCGCCGAGGTCGGCTCGTCGCAGACGACGATGCGCGGGTCGCCGGCGAAGGCACGGGCAATGGCGACCCGCTGCTTCAGCCCGCCCGAAAGCTGGCGCGGCTTGACCGCCAGATGCCGGTCGGTGAGCCGCACCGAGCGGACGAGATCGTTGAGGCGCGCCTCCAGGGCTGCACCCCTCAAGCCCGCCAGCCGCTTCAGCGCACGGCCGATCAGATGGCGGATCGAATGCGAGCGGTTGAGGGCGGAGTCCGGGTTTTGGAAGACGATCTGCATCGCCTTGACCTGGTCGTCGCCGCGGTTCTCCAGCTTCGGCGCCAGCGCCTTGCCCTCGAGCTCGATGGTGCCGCCCTCATCGGGAGGCACCAGCCCGAGCAGCAGCCTGGCGAAGGTGGTCTTGCCCGAGCCGGATTCGCCGACCAGCCCGAGCGTCTCGCCGGGCCTGAGATCGAGCGAAACGTCCTTGACGGCGCGCAGTGCATGGCCGTGGCTGGCGTAGGTCTTGTTCAGCCGGGCGACGCGCAGCACCGGCGCCGTCGTGGGTTTCGGTGCGGGCACCACGTTGGCGGGCGTGGCACGTGGCAGGGCCTGCGCCTGGTCGTGGTAGTGGCAGCGCGACAGCCGCCTCCCGCGCTCGTCGGTCAGATCATAGAGCGGCGGCAATTCGGTGCGGCAGCGGTCGGTGGCCAGCGCGCAGCGGTCGGCGAAGGCGCAGCCCTTGATGTCAGCGCCGATGCCGGGCAGGAAGCCCGGGATGGTGTCGAGCCGGCCCTGGTCCTTGCGCTGGCCGCCGCGCGGCAGGCAGCGCAGCAGCGCCACCGTGTAAGGGTGGCGCGGATCGTTGAAGACGACATCGGTCGGTCCTTCCTCGACCAGCATGCCGGCATAGAGCACGCCGACCCGGTCGCACATGTTGGAGACGACGGCGAGGTTGTGGCTGATGAACAGGATCGAGGCCGACAGTTCCTGCCTGAGCTGCGCGATGAGGTCGAGCACCTCGGCCTCGACCGTCGCGTCGAGGCCGGTAGTCGGCTCGTCGAGGATCAGCATCGAGGGATCGTTGGCCAGCGCCATGGCGATCGCCACGCGCTGCTGCATGCCGCCCGACAGCTGGTGCGGATAGCGCTGCATGACGCTTGGCGGATCGGAGATGCGCACGCGGTTCAGCATGGCGATGGCGCGATCGGTGGCAGCTTGGCCCGTGATGCCGCCAAGCTCGAAAATTTCGGTCAATTGCCGGCCGATGCGGATCGACGGGTTCAGCGCCTTTCCCGGGTCCTGATAGACCATGGAGACGCTTTCGGCGCGCGCGCGCCGAAGCGCCTCCGCGTCGAGCTTCATCACGTCCTGGCCGTCGAGTGAGATGGCGCCACCTGATATCGAGCCGTTGCGCGGGAGGTAGCGCACCACCGTGAGGGCTACAGTCGACTTGCCGCAGCCGGATTCGCCGACCAGCCCATAGGCCTCGCCCTGGCCGATGGTGAGGCTGAGATCGCGCAGCACCGCGCGATTGCGGCCGGCGACCCGGTAGGCGACCGACAGGTCCTTGATATCGAGCGCGTCCTTTGCCTTCCCTGTCGTTGTATTGGCGGGTTCAGTCATTGAAGGCCCCATGCACGCCGTCGGCGGCCAGGTTGACGCCGATCACCAGCGAGGCGATGGCGAGCGCGTCGAACAGCACCGTCCACCAGAAGCCGCCGCCGATCATGCCGTAATTGCTGGAAATGGAGAGCCCCCAGTCGGGTGACGGCGGCTGGATGCCAAAGCCCATGAAGGAGAGGGTAGCGACCGCAAAGATGGCGTAGCCCAACCGCACCGTGGTCTCGACCAGGATCGGCGGGATGACGTTGGGCAGTATCTCGACGAACATCGTATGCAGCGCGCTCTCATGCCTGAGCTGTGCGGCGGCGACATAGTCGAGCTCGCGCTCGGCCAGCACCGCCGAACGCACGGTACGTGCGATGATCGGCGCGAAGCTCAGGCCGATGACGATGATGACGGTGGTCTTGGACGTGCCCAGCGCGACGATGGCAAGCAGCGCCACGATCACCACGGGGATCGCCATGAAGGCTTCAAGGATGCGGCTGACGACATCGTCGACGATGCCGCGGAAATAGCCGGTGAGCAGGCCGAGCGCGGTGCCGGCGACCGTCGCCAGCAAGGTAGCCAGGGGCGCGACGGTGAGGATATCGCGCGAACCGACGATGACGCGCGAGAACACGTCGCGGCCGATCTGGTCGGTGCCGAACCAGTGTTCGCGCGAAGGCGGCGCCAGCGCGTTGATGATGTCGTCGGCGAGCGGATCGTAGGGGACAAAATGTTCGCCAAACAGCGCGCAGGCAACCCAGAACAGCACGATGGCGATGCCGACGAGGAACGTTCGCGAGCGCAGCAGTGAAAAAAACACTTCGGCCAGCGGGCCGCGGCGCCGCATGTCGTCCTGCGCGGGGGAGGGGGTCTGGACGGCGCTCATTGGTCTGACCCCAGGCGGATGCGCGGATTGAGCACGGAGTAGAGGAAGTCGGCGATCAATGTGGCCACCGCATAGACGATGCCGATGGTGAGGATGCCGGATTCCAGCATCGGAAAATCCTTGCCGCGCGCGGCGGTGAAGATCAGCGAGCCGATGCCCTGGTAGCGGAACAGCGTCTCGATCACGACAAGGCCGCCGATGAGATAGCCGGTCTGGGTCGCGATGACGGTGATGGTCGGCAGCAGCGCATTGCGCAGCACATGGCGCCAGATCACAGTGCGCCAGGGCAGGCCTTTGAGCACGGCGGTTCGCGTATAGTCGGAATCGAGCGCCTCGATCATGCCGGAACGCGCCATGCGCGCAATATAGCCGAACAGCACCAGGAACAGCGGCAGCGACGGGAGGATCAGGTAATAGAGCTGGGTGAAGAAGCCGGCATCCCTGGGCCACGCGGCCGAGATCGGCAGCCAGCGCAGCCACACGCCGAAGATCAGGATCAGGATGATGCCGGTGACGAATTCCGGCAGCACCGTCACCGACAGGCCGCCGAGGCTGATCATGCGGTCGAGCGGGCGATTGAGGTTGAGTGCGGCAATGACGCCGCCGAGGATGCCGATCGGCACCACCAGCACGAAGGCGACCGCCGCCAGCTTCATCGAATTGCCAAGCGCACCGATGACGAAGGGCGCCACCGGCGAGCGGAATATGTAGGAGGTGCCCATGTCGCCCTGGACGAAGTTCGAGATCCAGCTCCAGTACTGGGTGAGCAGCGGGCGATCGACGCCGAGCGTGTGATTGAGCGCGTCGACCGCGCGTTGGTCGGCGAACGGACCGAGGATCGCGCGCCCGACATTGCCAGGCAGGACCTGGCCGCCCAGGAACACCATGATGCTGAGCAGGAACAGCGTCACCAGGGACAGGGACACACGCCGCGCAAAGAAGGAGAGAATGGCTAAGACTCCTTGCAAAGCCAGCCCCCCCGGGGGAGCTGGCTGTTAGAGGACTGGCTTTCCCTTTTCGCTTACGCCTTCGATGCCTTTTCGAGGAACAGCTGCGACATGGCTGTCGGTTGCACGCCGGCCACGCCCTTTGCCGTCGCCGTCAGGTAGTCATAGAAATAGCCGAAGATGACAGGCGTTTCCTCGAGCAGAAGCTTCTGGATCTTGCCGGCGTCGGCCTTCTGCGCCTCGAGGTCGAGCGCCGCGATATAGCTGGTCGCCAGCGCGTCGTAGTCCTTGTTCTTGAAGTGCGCGGCATTCCAGGTGCCGTCGCTCTTCAGGGGAGCGGCAAGATAGACATTCGGCACGCCGCGATGGCCATAGTCGGTGATGCCCATCACCGAATCCAGCCAGTTCGATTTGCCGAACACCGCGTCGCCATAATAGGCGCTCTGGTCGAGGATGTTGAGTTCGAGCTCGATGCCGATCTCCTTGACCCAGTTCTGGATGAGCTGGGCATATTCGGGGATTTCGAGATAGCGCTCGGTGGTCAGCGTGATCTTGAAGCCCTTGCCGGCACCGGCCGCTTCCATGAGCTGCTTGGCCTGCGCGATGTCCTGCTTGCGCTGCGGTATGCTCGTATCGGTCGAGGGGTAGACCGCGGCGAATGGGCTGTCATTGCCAAGCGCCGAGCGTCCCTTCATCAGGCCGGCGGCGAGCTTGTCGCGATCGAGGCAGAGCGCGATGGCGCGGCGCACGCGTGCATCCTTCAATGGGCCGTCGTCGCAGCGCAGATGCAGTTGCTGGTGAGCCGACGACTTCAGGCTGATGATTTCGAAGCCCGGATCGTTGAGCAGGGCCACGCCGGCCAGCACCGGCATCTGGTTGATGACGTCGACCTGCCCACCCTGCAGCGCCAGGATCATCGGCTGCACGTCGGTAAAGAAGGTGAACTCGGTACGGTCAGGCAGCGCCTTCGCTCCCCAGTAGTCCTCGTTGCGGACGAAGGAAGCGCCGACCTTCGGCGTGTATTTCTCCACCTTGAACGGGCCGGTGCCATCGAAGCTCTTCTCGTAGTCGCCCTTGTAGTCCGCCGGGATGATGACGGCGTTGTAATTGTCCGACGAGACCATGTAGGGAAAATTGCCGTTCGGCGCGTCGAGGTGGAATTCCACGGTGTAGTCGTCGACCTTCTTGCTGGCCCCCTTCGACAGGATACCGGTGAACACCGACAGCGCGTTGGACGAGTTTGCCGGATCGGCCAGGCGGTCGATGCTCGCCACCACGTCCTCGGCCTTCATTTCGCCGCCGCTGTGGAATTTCACGCCCTTGCGCAATTTGAAGGTCCAAACCGAGCCGTTGTCGTTCGGCTTCCAGCTCTCGGCCAATGCGGGCTGCAGCACCAGGTCGGGGCCGTCGACACAGAGGAATTCCGCAACCTGCTGCATGATCAGCAGGCCGCCGGCGTCGGCGATCGTGACGGGATCGATGGCTGCCGCCGGCACGCTGCTGGCGACACGGATGGTGGCGCCGGGTGCGCCCTGGGCGCGGGCCAGCGATGGCATGCCGCCAAGGCCGGCAGCCGTGGTGATGCCTCCAAGCAGCGGCAGCGACAGGCCAAGCAGGCTGCCATGGCGGATGAAGTCGCGGCGGCTGACACGGCCGTCGACGAGGCCGTCGATCAGGTGATTTTCAAGCGGCGAGCGATTGCGCCGGATCAGGTCGAGAATGCGGTAGTTCTTGATCATGGGTTTTAACCCTTCCCCTGTTTCTTATGGTTTGATGAATGCGTTTTTCAGTTGACGAAGTCCGTGGAGTTCTCCTGTCCCGGCCATCAACGATGTCAGTCGACCGGACTGTAGCATGCGGTTTTTCCTGGTCCATCCGATCCTTGCGGCGCGGGGGTCAGATTTTCTTGAGCAATGCTTCCACCCGTCCGCTCCTGCCGTCGCCATCGATCGCGGCGGCGGACTCTTGTTCTTGAAATACGTCTCCTTTCCCGTGTCGTTCTCCTAGTTCAGCGGCAAACGGCGATATGTCCCGGGCTTGGCCGGGTCGTGATATTTGTTGCAAGGGCCGTTCTCGGCAAAGTCGCGATGGCACGCCGCGAGATTTTCCCGCGACAAGGTGACACCAAGACCGGGACCTTCCGGGACACGCACCGTATTGTTCCTGGGGCAAAACGGCCCCTCCTCGGTGGTGTCCATAGGTTGCATACGAAACAGCGACTGGTTCGGCTCCCGGATCCAGCCCAGGGCCGCGCACAGATGCAGGTAGGCCGCGCTGCCGATGCCGCTGTCGCCGCTGTAGCACCAGAAATCGATGCCCGCGTGCTCGCAGGCGCCGACAAAGCGCAGCATCCGGCCGATGCCGCCATGCGCGGTCGGGTTGCCGACGAATGCATCCGGCACCTGGAGGTCCATGGCGCGCGCGATGTCGATATTGTGGGTCGAGAACGGGATCGAGCAATGGCGGCGCAGTTCGCGCATCTCCTCTGATGTCGCCACCGGATCCTCCCATTTGCGCACGCCGAGCTCTTCCAGCGGCCGCACCAGCCGCCGCGCCGTGCTGAGCGAATAGGCCTGGTTGGAATCGATGCGGATCATCGCATCGTCGCCGAGTTTTTCGCGGATCAACTCGACCATTCCCAGCGAGACTTTCGGATCTTCGGTCGAGAATTTGCCTTCGAAGAAGGTCGTTCCATGCGTCTCGTGCAGTTCCACGCAATAGTCGGCGACTTCTTCCGGCGTCGTCTCGCCCTTGACACCATCCCCATCGCCGCGCAGCGAGAAATAGTCGGTGAACGGGATGTCCTTGCGCACGGCCCCGCCGAGCAACTGATAGAGCGGCTGGTTCCAGGCCTTGCCGCGCAGGTCCCAGAGCGCCATCTCGATAGCGCCGAAGGCCATGATGCGGGTGCGGTCGTTGATCGACTGCACGCCGGTCCAAAACGGCAGGCAGACATGTTCGGCGCCGGCAATGTCGAAGGCGTCGCGGCCGACCAGCCGCTGGGCAAGAACATCATTGATGATGGCGGCCGCTGCCGGCGTCGGCGCTTCGCCCAGCCCGACAAGGCCGTCCTCGGTCTCGACTTCGACGATAACAGGCGAAAAACCGTCGAGTTTGCCGAACACCCAGGCATAGGGCGCTTCGAGGCGAAGATTGATCGGCGTGGCCTTGATGCCGCGGATCTTCATCTCAGCGTCCAACTTCGAAGAAGGGCTTGCCGAGCAGGTCTGGAACGACGTCGATGCCAAGGCCTGGGCCGGCGGGAATACCCATGCGGCTGCCGGTGACCGGCGGCGCGTTCGACGCGGTGCGCACCGTCACCCATTCATGGAAGGCGATCGCGTGCAGCCGGCGCTCCTCCGGCGTCGACAGCGACAGATGCGCCATGGCGGATGTGTCGATCTCGGCGCCGCCGGTATCCTCGACCGTGATCATGAAGCCGAGATCGACGGCGACGTCACGGATCAGCCGGGTCTTGGTGACGCCGCCGAGCCGCGAGATCTTCAGTGTCAGCCCGTCCGCCGCGCCGAGGCGACGGATTTCCAGCATCGCCTCCAGCGAGGTGACGGATTCGTCGAGCACCATCGGCTTGTCGAGCATGCGGCGCACCGACATGTTTTCGTCGATCGTCGTGCAGGGCTGCTCGAACGTATAGTCGATCGCCCGCGTCGCGTCAGTGAACTGCCGCGCCTGGTATGGCGTCCACCCGGCATTGGCGTCGCAGAAGATGACAGTGCCTTTCGGCACCGAGGCGGCGACCGCCATGACGCGCTCGACGTCGTCATGGACATTGCCGCCGACCTTGACCTGGAGCCGGCGGAAACCGTCCTCGACGATGCGCTTGGCAAGTGCGGCCATTTGATCGAACGTGCCATGGGTGACGACCTTGTAGAGTTCGGCCGTGTCGCTTTCCCTGCCGCCGAGCAGCGTCACCAGCGGTACGCCGGCGGCCCGCGCCGCCAGATCCCAGCAGGCCATGTCGAGCGCCGATTTGATGTAGGGATGGCCCTTGAACACCGTGTCCATCAGTCGGCCGATGCTGGCCAGCCCGCACGGGTCCTGGCCGATAAGGTGCGGTGCGATCTCCGGCACGCCGGCCCGGGTGCCGGCCGGGAAGGCGGCAGAGTAGAAATTGCCGAGCGGCGCCATCTCACCCCAGCCGGTGATGCCGCTGTCGGAGGTGATGGAGACGATCACAGCGTCGAAGCAGTCGGCCACACGCCCCTTGGACATGCGATAGGGGCCGTCCACGAAAGGCTGCACGACGTGATAGGCTTTGATGGTTTCGATTTGCACGTGGAGTATCCATTATCCGCGGTGAGGGGAGGGTCAGGCGCCTTTCGACGGACGCTTTTCGAGGTCGCGCGCATAGGCAAGAAGCTCTTCGAAATCGTGGTCGATATGCTCGCGTGCGTGGCGCTGGGCGGCACGCATGTCGTCGCTCTTGAGCAGCCGCACATAAGTCTCGTGAACGTCTTCGGCGGGCACGGCTTCGTTGCGTGCCTGCTGGTGCAGGGCGAAATACATCTGCAAACGGCTGGTCAGCCTTTGCCAGGTTTCCAAGAGCACTGAATTGTCGGCCCATTCATGGATCAGGCCATGCAGTTGCAGCGCGGTCTCGATCTGGCGCGTGGTGTCGCGGTCGCGCGTCGCCTGCTTCACCGCCTCGTGGCGCCGGTCGAGCTCATCGAAAAAGCGCTGGTCGCGCAGTTCCCACATCCGCTCGATGGCGAATTCGTCCAGCACCTTGTTGAGCGAATAGGCGTCGTCGATGTCCTTGGCGGTGACATTGATGACGAAGGTGCCGGCATAGGGAATGCTGGTCAGGATGCCTTCCTGCACCAGCTCGCGCATCGCTTCGCGCAACGGGGCGCGGCTGACCCGCATCTGTTCGGAAATCCTGAGCTCGTTGAGCTTCTGGCCTGGCTCGAGCTGACCGGTCAGGATCGCGCGTCTGAGCAGTGCCACGATTTCGGCACGGCGTGTCGTGTCGGCAATCGGACTGAATTCCGTCTTCACACCATCCGGCCCACTCCCGCGAGAACAGAAGCAGAGACAATCAGATTGTCGACAATCTAACAAGAGCAAGTGATCGGATTTTTCCGTCTCCCAGCGCCGACGTGGCCGCTCTGGTCGGCCTGCTCGTGAAAACGGCGCCCGCGACCTGAGAAAAGGTCGGGGCGCCGCGCGGAAACCGGGCCTGCGGGGGAGTCAGGTAGCCGGTTTCTGTGGCAGGGGCGAAATCGGCATTCCGGGGCCGATCTTCTGCAGATTGCCTGTGATCACCTGGTCGCCTTCAGCGACGCCGCTGAGGATGGCGACCATGTCGCCGCTGGTCGGCCCCAGCGAAACCAGCCGCTGGTCGACCGTATTGCCCTTGCCAACGACATAGAGATACTTGCCGAGCTGGCTTGATCCCAGTGCGACCTGCGGCACCATCAGCGCATCGGGCTGTTGTTTGACGTGCAGCCGCACGCGAACATACTGGCCAGGCAAGAGCGTGAACTTGGCGTTGCCGATGGTGGCGCGTGCGGTGATCGTGCCGGTCGAGTGATCGATCGTGTTGTCGATAAAGGTGAGCTCGCCCTTCTGGTGGGCCTCGGTCTCACCGGGAAGCAGGACCTCGACCTCGATCGGGCCGGCGGCACGCGCTTCCTCGATCTGCGCCAGATCCGTCTCGCTCGGATTGAAGGTGACGTAGATCGGATCGAGCTGCACCAGCGTGTTGAGCACGGTGCCGGCGACGCTGACCAGCGTTCCCACGGAAGCCTGGTTGCGGCCCAGACGTCCAGCGAACGGCGCGTGGATTTCAGCGTAGCTCAAATTGAGCTCGGCCGTGCGCACAGCCGCCTGGTTCAGCGCCAGCGACGCCTGCGCCTCGCGCAAGGTGCTGGTGCGCTGGTCGAAGCTGTCCTTGTCCAGGTAGCCGCTCTTGGCGAGTTCGGTACCGCGACCGAGATTGGAACGTGCATAATCGAGGGTCGCCGTGTCGCGCTGAACCTGTGCCTTCGCCTGGTCGAGCGAGGCCTGGAAGTCATCGGGCGAGATCCTGTAGAGCAGGTCGCCTTGCCGCACGTCGGCGCCGTCTTGCGCCGTCTGTTCCTGCAAATAGCCGGGGACGCGTGCCTGCAGCGTGATGCTGCGGATCGGCTCGGTCCGCGCGGCATAGTCGAGATAGATCGGGATCGTCTTCTTGACCACGTTCGCCACCGGCACCGGCATGACGAACGCTGCTGGAGCCGGCGCGGCCCCGGCCGTGCCGGCATTCAGGCTGAGATTGCCCATGTCCAGCAGGTGGACACTGGCCACCGAGATCGCACCCAGCGCGACAGCCGTTCCCAGCGCGATTTTCCATTTACGCATGATGATTCTCCAATCTTATTCGGCCGCTTCCGCCAGGGGAGGGAAGGCGGGTTTGGCCGTTGGTTCAGTGTGTTGAGAAGCGGGCTCGTCGCCGCTGCGCCGTTCGCGCAGCTGTTCGATGACCGCGTAGAAGACCGGCACGAACACCAGCGACAGGATGGTCGCGGCGACCATGCCGCCGAACACGGTGGTGCCGATGGACTGGCGGCTGGCGGCACCCGCACCGGTGGCGATCATCAGCGGCACCACGCCGAGGATGAAGGCAAACGCGGTCATCAGGATCGGCCGCAGTCTCAGCCGGGCGGCCTCCATCGATGCCTCGACGATGCTGAGGCCTTCCTCGCGCCGCCGTCTTGCGAACTCGACGATCAGGATCGCGTTCTTGGCCGCCAGGCCGATCAGCATGACGAAGCCGATCTGCGAATAGACGTCGATCTGCATGCCTCGTACCCAAAGTGCGGCGAACGCGCCGAACAGGGCGAGCGGCACCGCCAGCAGCACCATGAAGGGCATCGCCCAGCTCTCGTACTGCGCCGCCAGGATCAGGAAGACGAAGACGATGGCGAGGGCAAAGACCACCGACGCGATCGATCCCGCCTTGAGCTCCTGGAAAGTGATGCCGGTCCATTCGAAACCGAAATCCCTGGGCAGCGCGGTCGCCGCGGCCCGTTCCATGGCGGCGACCGCCTGGCCCGACGAATAACCGGGAGCGGCGCCGCCATTGATGGTGGCCGAGGCGTTGTTGTTGTAGTGCGGCACGGTTTCCGGGCCGACGAACGGCACCAGCTTGCCCAGCGTGCTGAGCGGCACCATGCCGCCGGAGGCATTGCGCACATAGAGCCGTGAAATGTCGGCTGCACCGGCACGTGAATCCTTGTCGGCCTGGATGGTCACCCGGAAGGTGCGGCCAAACAGGTTGAAGTCGTTCACGTAGAGCGAGCCGAGATAGATCTGCAGCGTGTTGAAGACGTCGGGCAGGTTGAGGCCGAGCAGCTTCGCCTTGGCGCGGTCGAGATCGTAGTTGAACTGCGGCGTCGAGGTCGAGAACGGCGAAAACAGCTGCTGCGGATTGATTTCAGGCTGCTTGCGGGCCTCGGCGATCACCGCTTGCGTGGCGTCGTTGAGGGCCGTGCTGCCGCGGCCGGTGAGGTCCTCGACGACGAATTCGAAGCCGCCCGTGGTGCCGATGCCGGGGATGGAGGGCGGATCGAAGGAGAGCGCGAAGGCGTCCGGAATCTGCATCAGCTTGCCACGCACGTCGCCGACGAGCTTCGAGGCGCTCTGGTCGGGGCCACGCTCCTCCCACGGCTTGAGGATGGCGAACTCGACCGCCGAGTTCGACTGCGCCGCGCTGGTAAGGAAGTTCAGGCCGCTGATCGAGCCGACGATGTCGACGCCTGGCGTCGCCTGCAGGATGTCGCGCGCCTTCTGGGCCACCGCATCGGTACGCTCCAGCGAAGCGCCGTCGGGCAGCTGGATGACGACGAAGAAATAGCCCTGGTCCTCGACCGGAAGGAAGGTCGAGGGCAGCTTTTGCCAAACGAAGTAGGTGGCGACCAGGCCGGCGGCGAACAGGCCAAGCATGATCCAGCGCAGCCGGATAAGGATGCGCACGCCATGGGCATAGGCATGCGACAGCCTGTCGAAGCCCGTGTTGAACCAGCGGAACAGGAAGAATTGCGTCTCGCCTCGATGGCGCAGGAAGGCTGCACTGAGCGCCGGGCTGAGCGTCAGCGAGTTGAAGGCGGAGATGCCGACGGAGATCGCCACCGTCAGCGCGAACTGGTTGTAGAGCTTGCCGGAGACACCGGGAATGAAGGCAACCGGCACGAACACCGCCATCAGCACGGCGGTGGTCGCAATGATCGGGCCGGTGACCTCGGCCATGGCGGCCTTTGTCGCCGCCAGCGGTTTCAGTCCGGCCTCGAGCTGTCGTTCGACATTCTCGACCACGACGATGGCATCGTCGACGACAAGGCCGATCGCCAGCACCATGCCGAGCAGCGAGAGCATGTTGAGCGAAAAACCCATCATCTCCATGATGACGAGCGTCGCCACCAGCGACACCGGAATGGCGATGGTCGGAATGATGGTCGTGCGCCAGCTCTGCAGGAAGATGAACACCACGGCGACGACGAGCACCAGGGCTTCGCCAAGCGTGATCAGCACGTCATGCATCGAGGCCGAGACGAAGCGCGTCGTATCGTAGTGCATCGCATAATCGACGCCCTTGGGAAAACGGGCCGACAGTTCCTGCATCTTGTCCTTGACGCGCTGCTGCAGATCGAGCGCGTTGGAGCCGGGCATCTGATAGACGGCGAGCACCACGGTCGGGTCCTTGCCGAAAAAGGCCGAGGACGAATATTGCAGGGCGCCAAGCTCGATACGGGCGACGTCGCGCAGCCGCACCAGCGAACCGGTATCGGTGTTGGCACGCACGACGATGTCGCCGAATTCCTTCGGGTCGCTCAACCGGCCGACGGCGTTGACCTGCATCTCGAAGGCGGTGCCGGCGGGCGCCGGCGACTGGCCGATCTTGCCGGCCGCCACCTGGACGTTCTGTTCGGCGATGGCATTTTGCACATCGACCGCGGTGATGCCGAGATTGGCGAGCTTGTCCGGATCGAGCCAGACGCGCATCGAATAGCGCCGTTCGCCGAAAATCTGCACGTCTCCGACACCAGGCAGCCGCTTCAGCGGGTCCACCACCTGCAGATAGGCAAGGTTGGAGAGCGCCACCGGATCGACCGAATGGTCGGGCGAGGTCAGGTTGACGATGAGCACGAAGTTCGGGTTCTGCTTCTTGATCGTCACGCCGCCCTGGTTAACGATCGCCGGCAGCGACGAGGCCGCCTGCGAGACGCGGTTCTGGACGTCGACGGCGGCCGTGCTCAGGGAATAGCCGACATCGAAGGTGATGGTGATGGTCGACGAGCCGTCATTGGAGCTCGTCGAGGACATGTAGGTCATGCCCTGCACGCCGTTGATCTGCTGCTCCAGCGGCGTCGTCACCGTGTCTGCCACCACTTGCGCGCTGGCGCCCGGATAGTGGGCGCTGACCACGACTTGCGGCGGTGTGATGTCGGGAAACTGCGAGACGGGCAGCAGGAAATAACAAATCGTGCCGGCGAGCACCATGATGATGGCGATCGCCGAGGCGAAGATCGGACGATGGATGAAGAAGTTTACCACGACACGCACGCCTCTCCGGCCGCTCTTGCCCGCCCGAAGGCGCTGGCGACCCTGGACAACTGCCCGCGCCCGTCCCGGGACCCTTCCCGTGAACGCAGCAACGGCACCTCGCGACGCTGCCCATCGGCAAGCGAGCGCAACATGTTCTCGAACGCGCGGGGGTCGACCCCATCTGCCTTCATGACCAGCCGGATCATCGGATCCCGGACGGCCTCATCTATGGTAAGATCGCGGCGCTGTGGCATTGGCCGGCTCCTTGTCTGTCGATTCGCAGCCCGTGCTCACGAACCGTTTTTCATCTCTTCACCGGCCGAGGCCGCATGATTGGCAATCTTTTCGTCCATCTCGATCTGGTAGGACCAGTTCACGACCTTGTTATTGACGACGGGCGATATAGGTGTTACCAGTAAGTAACATTCTGGAAGTTACAGACCGGTAACACCCTAGTCAAGAGGTGGCCGAGAGTTTTTTGGAAACGAAAGGAGATCATGATGACAGACGGCGTCGTGGAGCGCTCTCGTCCCCGGGATCGGATTCTGGAGACGGCGCGTGACATGTTCCACAAGCACGGCATCAAGGGCGTCGGCGTCGACGCCATCACCGAGGCTGCCGGCACGAATAAGATGACGCTCTATCGTCACTTCGAATCCAAGGACGAACTGATCGTCGAATGCCTGCGCGCCAACGCACTGAAAGCTGGCGCGATGTGGGAAACGTTCGAGGCCGAGCATCCGGGTGACAAACTCGCTCAACTTCATGCCTGGGTTCGCAAGGCCGCCGCCATGCTCAACACCGACGGCCGTGGCTGCGACATGGCCAACGCCGCCGCCGAGCTGACCGAACCCGATCATCCGGCAAGGCGCGTCATCAAGGAACTCAAGGAAGCCCAGCGCGAACGCCTGGTCGGGCTCTGCCGGGATGCCGGCATCGGCCAGGCCGAGCTTCTCGCCGATACGCTGTCGCTGCTGTTTGAAGGTGCGCGGGTCAGCGTGCAGACCGTCGGTGCCGAGGGCCCGAGCACGCAGTTCGTGCGGATGGCTGAAGGACTGATCGTTTCCTTCCGGGGCACTGCCGCCGTTTAAGCATTGCCGTGGCTGCTGGTGATTTTGCGGTCGCGTGACCGAAACGATGCCTGCTACCCTGAAGGCAGCACGCTACTTCCCGTTGACTGAACGAAAAAAGCCCGCTGCCGGGAGGAGGTGGCAGCGGGCTCGATTTCGAATGTGGCGCGGGAGGAGGTGCGCCCCATTCAGCGTCGGCATCGCATCTGGGAGGAGTAGATGGCCGACAACCAGAACGTACGAGTTGCCCAATGATTCGGCAACAATGAATTGTGCATAGCTGCTGTGCAGATTTGCAGGGGCGGTCAGGTTCCCCAGGAGATGCGGGATCTCACTGCACGGGTACGTTTTCCCGGAAGATCAGTCGCGGCTCGATGAATTTGCGGGTGAGATAGGGCGCCGATGATGCGATCGAGCCGAGCAGTTGGATCACCGACTGCTCCGCAATCAGCCTGGCGTTCTGGTCGATGACGACGTCGGCGAGGTCGTCGACGAGGTAGCCGCGTGTCTCCCTGGTCAGGTCGTGGCAGATGAAGACCGGCTTGCGGTTGGGCCTGGTTTCCCGGATCGCCTTGGCAATGCCGGAGCGCCCGGCGCCGACACAATAGATGCCGAGCAGTTCCGGCTCGTTGCGCAACGCTTTCATGGTTGCGGCATAGCTGGCGTCGGGCTCGTCATTGATCTCGACGGCGCTGCTGACGGTGAGGTTGGGAAACTCCTCGCCAAGCACGGAGCGGAAGCCCATCTCGCGCTCTTCATGGCCGCGATAGGAACGCGAACCGACGACCATCGCCAGCTGCCCCTCGCGGCCGCCGAGAAAGCGTCCCATCAAAAGTGCCGCCGTCCGTCCCGCCACGCGGTTGTCGATGCCGACATAGGCCGAGCGGGGAGCGGCCGGAATATCGGACACCAGCGTCACCAGCCGGATACCGGCCTCGACCATGTCGCGCAGGATGTTGCGCGTCCTGGGATGATCGACCGCGATGACACCGACGCCGTTGGCGCGCAGCGACAGCTTTTCGACCGCGGTCTGCAAGGCATTGGGCGAGATACCGGCGAGATTGTGAATCCGGCAGGACGCCACCAGCGGCAGGCGCGAGGCGTAGTCCTCGATGTGCTTTGCCAGGTCGTGCATGAAGTCGTTCGAGCCGATCGGCAGGAAGAATTCCAGGTTTGCGGGCCTCGAGGGAAGCGTCACCTGGTCGGCGACCGGCAGATAGCCGAGCTGCTTGGCGGCCTCCATGACGCGTTGCCGGTTGGCGGCACTCGCTCCGGGCCGGTTGTTGAGCACCCTGTCGACCGTGGCGGTCGACAGCCCGCAGTTCCTGGCGATGTCGGAGACGGTAGCCTTCATGCCGCAACCCTACACGTCGCTTCGTACGTCCTCAGTGCGCCGGCTTGCCGTCGGCGAGGGCGTCGCGGATGTCCTTGTCCGACATGCCGGTGATGATGCGCTCGACTTCCGTCACGGTTGTCGTCTTCGGATCGATGTCGTCGGCGACCACCTTGCCCCTGCGCATGACGACGATGCGGTCGACCACCTGGAAGACATGGTGGATGTTGTGCGCGATGAAGATGCAGGAGTGGCCGGAATCGCGGGCGTTGCGCACGAAGCTGAGCACGCCTTGGGTCTCGGCCACGCCGAGATTGTTGGTCGGCTCGTCGAGGATGATCAGGTCGCTGTCGAAATGCATGGCGCGCGCGATCGCGACCGCCTGCCGCTCGCCGCCGGAGAGCGAGCCGATCGGCGTCGTCGGCGGGATGTTCTTGGAGATGCCGACCTGCTTGAGCAGATCGCGGGCGACGGTGTTCATGGCGTCCTGGTCCATGCGGTTGAGGAAGCGCGGCGGCTTGATCGGTTCTCGACCCAGGAACAGGTTGCGCGCGATCGACAACTGCGTGACCAGGGCGGAGTCCTGGTAGATGGTCTCGATGCCGTGGGCGATGGCGTCGCTGGTATCGCGCAAGGTGACCTTCTTGCCGCGGATGAAGATATCGCCGCTGGTCAGCGGCACCGCGCCGGAGAGAACCTTGATCAGCGTCGATTTGCCGGCGCCATTGTCGCCGAGCAGCCCGACGATCTCACGCTCGTTGACATGGAAATTGGCGTCCACCAGCGCCTGCACGCGGCCATAGGACTTGCGGATGTTGTGCATGCGGATCAATGGCTCGGCCATGGTTCAAGTCCCCGCCTGGTGTCGGCGTTCCAGCCATGAATGCAACGCCATCATGCCAAGGATGATCGCGCCGATGAAGATGTTGTAGGCAAGGCCGGGCACGCCGATCAGCACGATGCCGTTGCGCATCACGCGCAGGATCAGGATGCCGAGCACGGTGCCGATGATGGTGCCGCGCCCGCCGGTGAGTGCGGTGCCGCCGATCACCACCATGGCGATCACCTCGAGCTCGTAGCCGGTGCCGCTGTTGGGGTTGGCGGCGGATGTGCGCAGCGAGGAGATGACGCCGGCAAGCGAGGCCATGACCGACGACAGGACGAACAGGCCGACCTTGACGCGATTGACATTGACGCCGCGGGCACGCGCCGCGTTGGGATTGCCGCCCGCCGCCTGGATCCAGTTGCCGGTCCGGCTTTGCGTCAGGACATAGCCGAGCGCGATCGCCGCGGCGATGAACCAGAACAGCGACATGTAGATGCGGAACGGCCCGATGAAGAAGTCGCCGACCAGAGCCTCCGCCAGCCAGCTGCCTTCGGCACTCCAGGTGCGCTGCGGAAACCCGTCGGTGATGAAAAGCGCGCTGCCGCGCACCACCAGCAGCATGCCGAGCGTCACCAGGAAGGACGGGATCTTGAGCTGCGTGACGAACCAGCCATTGACCAGGCCGATCAAGGCGGCAACCACCAGCGCGACAAGGAAGCCCATTTCCAGCGAGGTGACGCCGGCATTGAACAGCGTCCACATCAGCACGGGCGAGAAGCCGAACAGGGACCCGACGGAGAGGTCGAATTCGCCCGAAGTCATCAACAGCGTCATCGCCAGCGCGATCAGGCCGAGCTCGACCGTGAAGGCCAGCGTGTTGGAGATGTTCTGCGGCGACAGGAAGTCGTGGTTGAAACCCCAGAAAACGGCGATCTCCACGATGAGCAGAATGAAAGGTCCGAATTCCGGCCGCGCGATCAGGCGTTGGATGAGCGAATGATTTTCCACTGGGAACCCGCGACATGGTTGGGACGGGCCGCGAGCTCCACCGCATCGGGTGGCATGCCACGGCGCAGGAAGATATCTGGCGCCGTGCGAAAACGCGCGGCGCCAGGGGATCGCGGATTATTTGCCGGACAGGATCTTGTCGTAGACCGCCGCGGTGTCCTTCTCATAGAGCGCGCCGGTGATGACGTTGAAGCCCGGAGGAATGCCGCTGGCCGCCATGTTGGCGAGCGACAGCGCCACATAGCTGGTCGCCTGCGGATCCTGCCACTGGCCGGCATTGACATAGCCGTTCAGCACTTCCTGGGTGGTGTCGAGCGAGTTGCCCCAGCCGACCACCGGGATTTCGCCCGGCTTGACGCCGACCTGGTCGAGCACGCGCTTGATCGAACCGGTTACGAGGTCGCCCAGGCCGATGATGGCGTTGACCTTGCCCTTGTGGGCGGTGAGGTAGTCGACCATGCGGTTGATCACCTCGGCCTGGTCGAGCGTCGCTTCGGTCACTTCATAGGTGATGCCGAGCGGGCCGAAGACGCTCTTGATGCCTTCTTCTTCCTGCACGCCGTAGGTGGCGCCGGGGATCTCGACCGGCATCCAGACGAAGTCGCCCTTCTTCACCAGGCCCTTGTCGACCAGATACTGCGCCCAGTGCTTGCCGAAAGTGACGTTGTCACCGCCGACATAGGCGTTGAAATTGGCCTTGGGATCGGGCGTGTTGAAGTTGATGATCGGGACGTTGGCCGCGCGCGCTTCCTTGACGATCTCGACCAGGCTGCCCGGATCGGGGCTGGTGGTGACGATGCCGTCGGCCTTGGCCGAGAGGGCGGCACGGACCGCCTCCTGCTGCGAGGCGACGTCGCCATTGTGGAACGACGTGTTGACGGTGTTGCCGGTGTCCTTGGCCCATTGCTTGGCGCCGGCGAGGAAGTAGGTCCAGACCGGGTCGGCCGGCCCGCCATGTGAAATCCAGTAGAACGTCTTGGCCTGCGCGGCTGCCGGAATGACCGTCAGCGCGATCAGCAGGCCGTAGAGCACAAGTCTTAGTCTCGTCAGCATTTGATTTCCTCCCGGTTGAAGATGATCCGTCCCTTGTTCCGGCTTCAGCCGGATTGCGTCTTTTTGCCAGCGCCGCTCGGATGCATAAGAGCATTCCCTTTTTCGACGAATGGCAAGCCTCCATCTGCAGATGTAGTTGGCGCCTGACGCGGCGCCATCAGCGACCCCATCAGATCGCATCAGTCGGGATGATTTTTCCCGGGCAGTCGGATGATTGTCGCCGAGAGCTCAGCCGGGCGGACTATCCCGATCACGTCTGGGCGGTCTCTGAGGGCGAAAGCCCCCAAAGAGCCGCTTAGAGCAGGCCGGCCTTGGCCAGGTCGCGCATCAAATGGCTGGCGCCGTAGGTCCAGTGCGGGCAATCGGGCGACAGCCGCACGCGGTTGACCAGCGCGCCGAATTTTTCCGACGAGATGGTGACGATGTCGCCGACCTTGTGCGTGAACCCCTTGCCCTTTTCGCCGCGATCCTTCGACGGCACGAACATGGTGCCGAGATAGAGCGCCAGCCCGTCCGGATACTGGTGATGCGGGCCCATGGCCGCGGCAACCAGCTCCTCCGGCGAGCGGCTGATCTCGGCCATCGAGCTTGCCCCCTCCAGCGAAAACCCGTCCTCGCCCTCGACCTTCAGGCGCACGACGGCCTGCTTCACGTCGGCGATGGAGAACGTGTCGTCGAACAGCCGGATGAAGGGGCCAAGCGAGGCCGAGGCGTTGTTGTCCTTGGCCTTGCCGAGCAGCAGCGCCGAACGGCCCTCGACGTCGCGCAGATTGACGTCGTTGCCGATGGTGGCGCCGACGATCCTGCCGCTCGAGGCGGCGATCATGGCGATCTCCGGCTCCGGATTGTTCCAGGTCGAAACCGGATGCAGGCCGACATCGGCGCCGAAGCCGACCGAGGCCATCGGCTGGCACTTGGTGAAGATCTCGGCATCGGGGCCGATGCCCACTTCCAGATATTGCGACCAGGCGCCGCGCGAAATCAGCTTGGCCTTGATCTCCATCGCCTCTGGCGAACCGGGCTTGAGCTTCGAAAGATCATGGCCGATCAGGCCCGCAATGTCGGCGCGGATGGCATCGGCCTTCTCGGCCGAGCCACGCGCCTGTTCCTCGATCACCCGTTCGAGCAGGCTGACCACGAAGGTGACGCCGGAAGCCTTGATCGCCTGCAGGTCGACCGGCGACAGCAGAAAGGGTTTTGCCCGATCGCGCGTGGCTTCGAAACTGTTGGCCGCGATGGCGTCGAGTGAACCGATCGGCTTGCCCCTGGCCGAGCGCACATGGCCGGCCGGGTCGGCCAATTCGCAGACGTCACGCACGGTGGGCGCCGCGCTGGATGTGATGTCGAAGACGGTGCCGTCGCGCACCGTGACGACCAGGGGGTGCGAGGCATCGCCGCTCCTGGCGCGGCCGACAAACAAGCCTTCAGCGGGCAGATGTGTCGGGTTGGTCATGAGTTGGGTTCCTCGTTGAATCGAAAATGCTGGCCCGGTCGGCGCGGCACTTTCGCCGGATTTCATTCAAAGGTCTATCCCATCCAAGCAGTCGAGCGGTGGCCGCGAATATGCCGACTGGGTCATCCACGATGTCCGGATGTCAAGGACATCACCGGGCTTAGGGTCCGGTTACTCGAACTTGACTCAGAGAATTGTTCGTGTTTTGTTCCGGGCGCCAGAACAGAACGGAGGCGTTCCTTGGCGAGCGTATAGGTAATGTACCAAGGCGAACTAGATTTCGGAATTCCAGAACCGCCAAGGCGGCCCAAAAAACCGGATCGTGTCTTCTTCGGCGTGTTTCTGCAGGCAGGGGATTATTCTAGGTTTGCTGATTGTCAAAGCCGACTATGCCACAAATTTGGCATAGCCGGCTCACCGCTGATACCGGAGCGTTTTCATGTCAGCCAGCAGCATGTCGGGGACTACAAGCGGCTGCGGTCGAAAATCATCTTTGCGGCCACCCGATCGGGGCAGCGCGTCGTGATGCCTGCTTTTGAGATCACCTTTCGCCACGCCAGGAGCTTTCCTGGCCGTCCGGCGACAAGAGGCCGACCGGCCAAGCACCCCTTCGTGCTTGTGGCCGATGACGGACCGGTTTGTGAACTGAGCGGGAATCTCGGCGCCGAAATGCTGCGTCAAGGCCTCAAGGCGTCAGACGGGTTCGTCCCTCATCTGACCCTTGCCTATGACCAGAAACTTATCCCACAACTGCCGATCGAGCCGATCAGCTTCGTGGCGCGGGAGTTCATTCTCGTGCACAGCCTGCGTGGGCTGACGCAATATGATTTTCTGGAACGTTGGCCGCTGATTGCGATGTAACGAAGGGGCCGCTGGTTCGCGCGACACCCCATCCTGACAGGGTCATGTCAGCTATCGACCTGTCCGCGATGGCAGGTCCGCAAGCGGTTCCCTACTTGCAATGCGTCTGAACAGGAGGAACAAAAATGACCGTCACGGAAATCGCCAAGGAGTTCACCGAACTTCTCAAGCAGGGCAACAACGAAGGTGCTGCCGAAAAATACAATGCCGACGATATCGCCAGCTACGAAGCGATGGAGGGACCGATGGCCGTCAGTCACGGCAAGGAGGCCCTCAGGCAGAAAAGCCAGTGGTGGCAAGAGAACCACGAAGTGCATGGCGGCTCGGTCGAGGGCCCTTATGTCAACGGCGATCAATTCGCGGTGCGCTTCACCTTTGACATAACGCCCAAGGCCACCGGCGAGCGTGTCACCATGGATGAGGTTGGCCTGTACACGGTCAAGAACGGCAAGATCACCGAAGAGCGCTTTTACTACTGAGGCCGGAAATCGGGCCTTCCTAGCTTTGCTCTCTTTGCGGCAAGGTTGAAAATGAGCACGGCGGCCAGAGGATCCTCTGGCCGCTGGGGGCGTTCAAATCGTCTTCACATACTGCGCAAGTTGATCGGCCACCGTGCCCCAGCCGTCGAAGAAACCCATCTCTTCATGGTTGTCGCGGGTGGCTTGGTCACGGTGAATGGCTGTAGCGGTATAGCGCGTACCCTGGCCATCCGGATGGAGCGAAATGACCGCGGTGATGAAAGGCTCCCCCGAGGGTCGATAGCCGGGCAGCAGCGCATCCGTCCACACCAGCCGCTCGTTGGGCACGATTTCCAGATAGCAGCAGTGGCGGTCACTGACCTCCTTGCCGTCGGGCGACTGCATGCGTGTCCGAAACAGGCCGCCCGGCCTGAGGTCGATCTCGCAGTCGGTGATCAGCCACGGCTTCGGCGTGAACCACTGCCTGACATGCTCAGGTGTCGTCCAGGCTCGCCAAAGCAATTCGCGCGGCGCATCGATTACGCGCTCCAGCGTCAGGTCCAGTCTGGGATCCGGCTTGAACGGATAGCTCATTTTTCTGTCTCCTTGAGGGTCATGACATAGGCATCGAACTGGTCGAGGCGGCGTTCCCAAACTGTACGCTGTTCGGCCAGCCAGCTTTCGGCGAGCTTCAACGGTTCAGGCGCAAGCTCGTAAGTCCTGACCCGTCCGGTCTTTTGCGAACGAACCAGCCCGCAGCCTTCGAGAATTTTGAGATGGTCGATGAAGGATGGCAGGGCCATCTCGAAAGGCTGGGCCAGTTCGCTAACCGAAGCAGGGCTCCTGTTCAGTCGCTCGACCACGCGCCGTCGCGTCGGGTCGGCAAGCGCGCGAAAAATGCCGTCGATCGGCGGGAGGCTTGGATTTCTACTCTGGAGGCTGGTCATCGATCGGTCCCCGGGTTGTCAAAGCGGTCGAAAACACTTAGGTAATTTCCTTAGTGTTGGCAAGCGCAAATTTACGGCAATGCTGGCCAAGCTGCTGGCCAAGCTGCTGGCCAAGCGGGAAGGGCGGTTTTAGGCTGCGAAACGGTTCGACTGTCAGCCCAAGGGAAGAGCACTTTGACGATCACCATGTACGGCATCACCAATTGCGACACGATCAAGAAGGCGCGCGTCTGGCTGGAGAGCCATGACCTTCCCTATCGTTTCCACGACTATCGGGCCGAAGGGATCGAGGCTGGCAAGCTGAATGGCTGGGCCGGCAAGGTCGGTTGGGAAAAGCTGCTCAACAAGGGCAGCACTTCGTTTCGCGAACTGCCGGAGGCGGACAAGCAAGGCCTCGACGAGAAGAAGGCGAAAGCGTTGATGCTGGCCAAGCCGACGATGATCAGGCGGCCGGTGCTGGAGATCGGCGATCGGGTGGTGGTTGGCTTCAAGCCGGAGGTTTATGAGCAGACGGTGGGGAAGTAGGCGGAAGCGTCGCGCCGTCCGATCTCCACCCTCGTGGGGAGACGTCCGGCAGGACAGAAGGGCGCTGTCCCGCCTGCTCGCGAAGGTCCGAGCGCCTCAACCCGCGCTCAAATACTCCGCCAGTGCCACCGCATTATTGTGCGCCTCATCATGCGCGCCGTAGAGCAGCGTTACCTTGCCCTCGCCAAGCAAGCCGCGCAGCTGCGCAACCGCCTCACCATTCCCGTCGAGCTCAGCCCCGTACCGCTTCCGAAATTCCGCCCAACGTGCCGGCTCGTGCCCGAACCACTTCCGCAGGTCGTCGCTCGGTGCGATCTCCTTCAGCCACAGTGCCAGCGCGGCATGCTCCCTGCTGACGCCGCGCGGCCAGATGCGGTCAACCAACACCCGCTGCCCGTCATCGGCAGCGGGCGGTTCGTAAATCCGCTTGACCATCAGGTCGAAAGCCATTCGACCTCCCTACGCCGAACCCCTCAGGCCCACTCGCCCTTGCGCATCACCGGCACGCGGCTGCCATCCTTGGCGACGCCGTCAATGTCGATCTTGTCCGACCCGATCATCCAGTCGATATGGATGAAGCTCTTGTTGCCGCCGCGCGCCGCGATTTCGTCAGGGCTGAGCGAGGCGCCGTCGACGAAGCATTTCGAATAGCATTGGCCGAGCGCGATGTGGCAGGCGGCGTTTTCGTCGAACAGTGTGTTGAAGAACAACAGGCCGCTGGCCGAGATCGGCGAGGAATGCGGCACCAGCGCCACTTCGCCCAGACGACGCGCGCCCTCGTCGGTGTCGAGCACCTTCTTCAGCACGTCCTCACCTTTCGACGCCTTGGCCTCGACGATCCTGCCGCCCTCGAAGCGCACCGAGATGTCGTCGATCAGCGTGCCTTGGTAGGACAGCGGCTTGGTCGAGGAGACATGGCCCTCGACGCGCCGCGCATGCGGAGTTGTGAAAACTTCCTCGGTCGGGATGTTGGGATTGCAGGTGATGCCGTTCTTGGCGGTCGAGGCGCCGCCCATCCACTCATGGCCATCCGCCAGCCCGACCGTCAGGTCGGTGCCCGGTCCAGCGAAATGCAGGGCATGGAAATCATGGCCGTTGAGCCATTCGGTGCGGCCGCGCAGCGCCGCATTGTGCGCCGTCCAGTTGCCGATCGGGTCTTCCACATCCACCCGCGAGACGGCGAAGATGGCGTCGGCGAGCTTCGCGACCGCCACGTCGTCGGCATCGCCGGGGAAAACCTGCCTGGCCCAGGCCAGATCCGGATAGGCGACGATGTTCCAGTTGATGTCGAAGCCGGTGATCTTCTCCAGCGCCGGCTGGTAGGCCATCGAATTGGCCTTGTTGGCGCGCGCCACCTTCGCCGGATCCTGCGCCGACAGGAGCGACGGATCCTCGCCGCGCACGGCAAGCCGGGCTGCGTTGTTGGAGAAGGCCTTAGCCATGCCTTCGTAGAGCCAGCCGGCGGCATGGTCGAAGCCAGCATCGGCGCCGAAGCGGTAGCGCGCCAGCGTCATCTCGTCATCGTTGAAGATCGGCGTCACCAGCCCGGCACCGGCCTTGTAGGCGTGTTCGACGATGCGCCTGGTCAGCGGCAGGGCCGCGATCGACGATGTCAGCACCAGGTCCTGTCCGGGCTGCAATTGCAGCCCCACCTTGATGGCGACTTCCGCCAGCCTGTCGAGCTTCACCGGGTCGATCGTTGCGGAAACGCCGCGCGAATGTGTGGTCATGATCCTGCCTGTCGTCTTGGGATGTTTGATTGAACATAGACCGGTGCCGCGGTGCTTTCCACCGTGATCGTGCCGCTGGGCTCCGCGACCGACGATCCGAACCGCGCCATCGTCGCCGCGATCTCTTCCTTGATCCAGATCATGAAGTCCCGGACCTTGCGGCTCTCGGCCTTGGTGGCGGAGGTCACCAGCCAGTAGCCGAGGCCGCTCTGGGCGCGAATTCCGAACGGCGCCACCAGGCGCCCGTCGGCCAGCGCATCGGCCGTCAGCAATTGCCAGCCGAGCATCACGCCATGGCCGGCGATCGCCGATTCCAGGCACAGCATCGGGTCGGTGAAGCTTGCGCCTTTCTGGAAGGTAACGGGTTGAACGCCGGCGGCCGCGAACCAGCTTTCCCAGTTGATCATCGCCCGCTCGTCGGTGATGGCGCAGGTCTGGGCGAGGTCGCAGATCGACGTTAGTTTTCTGGCAATCCCGGGCGCGCAGACCGGGAAGACTTCCTGCGCCAAAAGCAGCTCCGCCTTTCCACCCGGCCATTTGCCGTCGCCAAGCCGGATGGCAATGTCGACGTCCGAGTGATCGAGATTGGCCAGCCGCACTGAAGCGTCGATACGCAGCAGCACGTTGGGATGCCGGTCGAAGTGCCGCGACAGCCGTGGCAGCAGCCATTTGGAGGCAAAGGCCGGTGCCGCCGAAACGACCAATGTGCACTGGCTGGCTTCGTCGGCCAGTGCCACGGCCTGGGCAAGCTCGCGAAATCCAGTGCCCAGGCGGGCCGCGAAGACGGCGCCGAATTCGGTCAGGACGAGGCCGCTGGTCGTGCGCTCGAACAGTGCCTGGCCGAGCTGCTTTTCGGTGCGGCTGATCTGCTGGCTGACGGCGCTGACGGAAACATTGAGTTCGGCGGCGGCGGCGGCGAGCGAGCCGAGACGGGCGACGGTTTCCACGGCGCGAAGGCCGTTGAGATGAACGCGGTTGAGCATGGCCATTTGAGATTTTCTAAACCGGTCCGGCCGAAATCTCAATTGAAAGGGATATCGAAACGGCAGACCTTATCGATGGAAACAGTCCCCATGGAGCCGGAAATGCTGAGCATGTTGCTGAAGGCCCTGGTCGCGGCCACTTCGCCGGATGACACGCGCTGCGACTTCGATACGCTGAGTTGGCTGACCGATCCGCTTGCCCATCCCGCGCTGGATGTAATGTCGGAGCGCGAACTCGGTGATGTGCCGTTCCGGTTGACGGCGCGCCGGACCGCCTATGAGACCGTTTCACCGAGCGCCGGTTTCGGCGATCGCTGCTGACCGCGCGATCGCGATCAGGGCACTGGCCCAACACGAGGCGGATTGTTTCACCCGCTCGCACATCTATTGTGCACTGCAATGACTTCGCCCCAATCGACAGCGCTGCGTTACGCCTTCGCCGGCATGATCGCCATGGCCGTCGCCATGGGCATCGGCCGCTTCGTCTACACGCCGATCCTGCCTGGCATGATGGAGGAACTGCATCTGTCGCCGGCCAATGCCGGCTGGATCGCCTCGGCGAATTATCTAGGCTATCTCGTTGGCGCGTTGGCGGCGGCGGGCAGCTGGGCACATGGACGCGAGCGTTTGCTGATGCTGGGCGCCCTCGGTGCCAGCGCCGTGCTGGCCGCCTCGATGGGGCTGACCGACGCTATGGCCGCCTTCGTCGCCATTCGTTTTCTGGCCGGTCTGGCGAGCGCTTTCGTCATGGTGTTCATGGCCAGCATCGTTTTCAGCCATATCGCGGCCGCCGGGCGCGGCGACCTGCAGGCCTGGCATTTCGGCGGCGTCGGCCTCGGCATAGCGATATCGGCGGCGATGATGACGGTGCTGGTCACCGAGCATGCCGGCTGGGCGCAGGGCTGGCTGTGGTCGGGGGCGATTTCGGCTGGCGGCTTCGTCGCCGTGGCGCTGCTGGTGAACCAGGGTCCGCTCATCAATGGCGAGGTCGGCCGTGAACCGGCGCTGCCGAAAGATCGGTCGCTGATGAAGGTGATCGTCGCCTATGGCCTGTTCGGTTTTGGCTATGTGGTGACGGCGACCTTCCTCGTCGCCATCGTCCGCCAAGGCGGCGGCAGCCGCGTCTTCGAGGCCATGGTGTGGATGGTTGCCGGCCTTGCCGGTTTTCCTTCGGTCTGGCTGTGGCAGAAGATAGCGGCGCGGATCGGGCTTTATGCCGCCTATGCCTTGGGATGTTTCGTCGAAGTTGTCGGCGTTACCGCGAGCGTCGCCACCGGCGGGCGCATGGGGCCGCTGCTTGGCGGCGTGCTGCTCGGCGGCACGTTCATTGCCATCACGGCACTTGGCCTGCAGGCCGCCCGGCAGCAGGCCCCTGCGTCGCCCCGGCGCATCTTTGCCCTGATGACCGCCTCCTTCGGTCTTGGCCAGATCATCGGCCCGATCGCGGCCGGGCTTTTAGCGCAGGCATCGGGCGATTTCTTCCTCGCCTCGATAGTCGCCGCGGCCGTCCTGGTCGCCTCCGGCGCCGTCACGTGGTCCGCTGCGCCAAAATCGCCATGATTTGTGGTCTTGCTCTGCACCGGCATCGGGCAGGCATTTTCTTTCCCCCTAATGTGTGACCTTATGCCGGCTCAAACCTGCTGATTTGCGCATCGATCGAGGAATTCGCCACAGTGTTCGTATCCTTCTTCCCGCAGCCGAAGCTGTTCTTCTCTTCGGCCGCCATCTGGAGCCTTGCGGCGATCCTGTTCTGGTTTTTCGGCGGGGAGCAATTGGGGGCGGTTTTCGGCATGCCGCCTGCTGCTCCCGGAGCGCCACCCATCATCGGCATCGCCATTCTCGTATCGAAGCCATTCCTCTGGTTTTATATCTACTTCACGCTTTGCGTGGCCATCTTCTACGCGTTCTGGAGTTGGTATTCGCCGCACCCATGGCAGCGCTGGTCGATCCTGATGACGGCGGTCATCCTGTTCTTCATCTATTTCAACGTGCAGGTCAGCGTCGCCGTCAACGCGTGGTACGGCCCGTTCTTCGACTATGTACAGGGGCTGATGTCGGGGACCGGAAAGTCGACGAACGCCGAGTTCTACACCGGATTGGCCGACTTCTCATGGCTGGCCCTGGTCGGCATGAACGTGCAGGTGGTCAACGCCTTTATCGTCAGCCACTGGATCTTCCGCTGGCGCACAGCCATGAACAACTACTTTATCGAGAACTGGAGCAGGCTGCGCCATATCGAGGGCGCTTCGCAGCGCATCCAGGAAGATACGATGCGGTTCTCGCAGATCATGGAGGATCTCGGTTCCAGCTTTGTCCAGTCGATCATGACCCTGATCGCCTTCCTGCCGGTGATGATCCAGTTGCAGGCCCACATCAGCGAACTGCCGATCATCGGCGCGATCCCGCAGCCATTGGTGGTCGCGGCACTTGCCTGGTGTCTGTTCGGCACGATCTCGGTGATGATTGCCGGCATGAAGCTTCCCGGCCTGCAGTTCCGAAACCAGCGCGTCGAAGCCGCTTACCGCAAGGAGCTGGTCTATGGCGAGGATCATGCGGACAGGGCGCAACCCGCCACCACCGCCGAGCTGTTCGCCAATGTCCGGCACAATTATTTCCGGCTCTATTTCCACTACATCTATTTCAACGTCGTCCGGTACACCTACCTTCAGGCCGACAACATTTTCTCGCTGCTGATCCTGGGCCCGTCGCTGGTCGCGCACAAGATAACGTTCGGCGCGCTGAACCAGATATCGAACGCGTTCGGCAAGGTGACGGGTTCGCTGCAGTTCCTGCTTACCTCATGGTCGACCATCGTCGAGCTGCAATC
Organism: Mesorhizobium sp. B2-7-3; assembly: GCF_006440715.1. NCBI lineage: Bacteria > Pseudomonadati > Pseudomonadota > Alphaproteobacteria > Hyphomicrobiales > Phyllobacteriaceae > Mesorhizobium > Mesorhizobium sp. B2-7-3. Next base: position 99,524 of record NZ_VFTY01000006.1, on the reverse strand, counting down.
GGTGCACAAACGCCTGCGCGCCTTCGAGGCGACGCTGCAAGGCGAGCCGTTGCCCGATATCGACCAGCGCTATCTGGCAAGGCAGGGGGCCGGGGATCCGGCTTGAGGATGCGCTGACGAAACGCCGGTCGGCGGCTCAGCCGCCGACGGAGGCCTGCTTCCGGCCGCCATCCTGCCGCGAGACGTAATCGCGAAAGCTGATGCACTCGACATCTGATTTGACGCAGACTTCGCCGGCAAAACGCTCCAGCGCATTCCAGTAGGCGCCGTCATTCATCAGCGTGAAGTGGAAGCCGAGTTCCAGCGGAACGCGCTTGCCCCGATATTGCGCGTCGAAGGCGGCGCGAAACGCCTGATAGGTCCGGTCCGCGAACTCCCCGGCGTTGCTCGGCCGCTCGAAGCCGCCGGAATGGCGGACGTACAGATTGTAGTCCATGGCGATCACCGGCCGTGATTTCGGCCCTTCGGGAATCTGCGGCAGGGAAAAGCGGGTGACGCCGCCAACGGTCGGCGGCAGGGCAGGACCCATTGAAACGCCGCTGGCGTCGAACCGATAGCCGGCTGCCGGGAGTGCCTCGTAAAGCGCTTTGCCAGTCGACAGATACGGCGCCCGGAAACCCGCCACCGCATGCCGCGCGAATTCCCGCCAGCCCTCGGGTTCGGGCGCAATGCCGTTGATGGCATAGGCGTTCTCGAAAATGTGCTCGAAAGAGGCGAACTCTTTCAGCCAGTCGGCCTTGCTCCAGTCCTTGCCGTCGAAATGGCCGCAGGCGTGGCTGGCAATGTCGTGACCCTCATGGGCGGCGAGGCCGATCTGTTCCAGCCGCTCGGCCACGTCCTGCCTGGAGGCGGCAAAGCCGATGTTGGATTTGCCCGCCGTCTTGCCAGGCGCGGTGTATTGGCCGCGTGTCTCGGGCGACAGCAGGAAGACGCAGGACAGGAAATAGGTGAAATGCGCGCCGGTGCGCTGGGCCAGCGCCCGGCTGCGCTTCCACTGCGAGATGTCGCGCGCGCTGTCGAAGGAGATGATCACGATCTGCTTCGGCCTTGCCGGTGCTGGTGGCGCGGGCGGATCGGCCAGGGCCACGCCGGCGGTGGCGAGTGAGGCAAGCGAGAACAAAACAACGCGGGACAAACAAGGCATCGGCAAATTCACAGGCTCCGGGTGGTCGGCAAGCCGGCTATCGCGCAAATGTGGCGCCGGTGCGATTGGGTTTTCGTGGGTTTGCCCCCCGGGAACAAACATTGGTTTGCCCGGGGGACAAACAGTTGTTTGCCCGGGGACAAACATTTGTTTGCCCCAGGAATAGCCGATTTTCCGGCCGAACCCCTTCCATGCCGACAAAATTTCGCTAAAACGCGGGCTCATGAACCGCCCCGGCCCGGGGCAGGAATGGTTTGATTGATGTCCGACGACAGTTTTATTCGCGAAGTCAATGATGAGATGCGTCGCGAGCAGGCGCAGAAGCTGTGGGACCGTTTTGGCCCGGCCTTGCTTGTCATTGCGGTGCTTGTGGTGCTCGGCACCGCGGCCTTCGTCGGCTATCGCTATTGGGACGAGACGCGCGCCAATCGCTCCGGCGATGCCTTCTCGCAGGCGCTGAAGCTCGCCAATGACGGTAAGAACGATGACGCGCTGGCCGCGCTCGATCAGCTGGAAAAGGATGGCTACGGCGCCTATCCGCTGCTCGCTCGCATGCGTGCCGCGACGGTCAAGGCCAACAAGGGCGACGTCGATGCCGCCGTCAAGGACTTCGACGATGTCGCCGCCGACACCGCCATTCCCCAGGGCCTGCGCGACATGGCGCGGCTGAGGGCGGCGTTCCTGCTCGTCGATCATGGCTCCTTCGCCGACGTGTCGAGCCGCGTCGAGGCGCTGACGTCGGACACCAACACGCTGCGCCACAGCGCGCGCGAGGCGCTTGGCCTTGCCGCCTGGAAGGAAGGCAAGACCCAGGATGCGCTGAAGCTGTTCGATCAGATCGCCGCCGATGATGGCGCCCCGCGCAACACGCGCGAGCGGGCGACCTTGATGTCCGAGCTGATCCGCGGGTCGGGCAGTGCATCGTGACCCCTTGCCCAAGGCGCGTAGCGGTTTGGCACCACGACATGCGTGGAAGATGTAGGGTCGGATGACATTCAAAGTCGCCATCATCGGCAGACCTAACGTCGGCAAGTCGACGCTTTTCAATCGGCTGGTGGGAAGAAAGCTGGCGCTCGTCGACGACACGCCGGGCGTGACCCGTGACCGCCGCGTCCACGCCGCCAAGCTTTACGATCTGCATTTCGATGTCATCGATACCGCGGGCTTCGAGGACGCCGGCGCTTCGACCTTGCCAGGCCGCATGCGCGCGCAGACCGAAATCGCCATCCGCGAGGCGGATCTGATCTTTTTCACCATCGACGCCAAGTCCGGCCTGCTGCCGGATGACAGGACCTTTGCCGAGATCGTGCGAAAATCCGGCAAGCCGGTCGTGCTGGTCGCCAACAAGGCCGAGGCGAAGGGCGCCCAGGGCGGCATGCTGGAGGCCTGGGAACTTGGCCTTGGCGAACCGATCCCGGTTTCTGCCGAGCACGGCCAGGGCATGCCCGACCTGCGCGACGCCGTGATCGAAGCGCTCGGCGAGGGGCGCGCCTTCGGTGAAGACGAGGATACAGACGACGAAGAGGCCGCCGCCAGCGAGGTGCTGATCGGCGAGGACATCGCCGATCCGGACGCCGAGCCATCCTATGACGATACCAAGCCGATGCGCATCGCCGTCGTCGGCCGGCCGAACGCCGGCAAATCGACCTTGATCAACGCGCTGATCGGCGAGGAGCGGCTGCTGACCGGACCGGAAGCCGGCATCACCCGCGATTCCATTTCGGTCGACTGGGACTGGCGCGGCCGCCGCATCAAACTGTTCGACACCGCCGGCATGCGCCGCAAGGCCAGGATCCACGAAAAGCTGGAAGTGATGTCGGTGCAGGATGGCCTGCGCGCCATCCGTTTCGCCGAGATCGTCATCATCGTACTCGACGCCACCATTCCCTTCGAGAAGCAGGACCTGCAGATCGCCGATCTGATCATCCGCGAGGGCCGGGCACCGGTGATTGCCTTCAACAAATGGGACCTGATCGACAACCCGCAGGAACTGTTGGCCGAACTGCGCGAGAAGACCGAGCGGCTGTTGCCGCAGGCGCGCGGCATCCAGGCCGTGCCGGTCTCGGCCGAGACCGGACGCGGCCTGGACAAGCTGATGGATGCGGTGTTGAGAACGCACAAGGTCTGGAACAGCCGTGTTTCGACCGGCAAGCTCAACCGCTGGCTTGAAGCCATCCTGACGCATCACCCGCCGCCCGCCGTCGCCGGACGCCGGCTGAAGGTCAAATACGTCACCCAGGCCAAGACCCGGCCGCCGGGCTTCGTGGTCCAGTGTTCACGGCCGGACGCGATGCCGCAAAGCTATGTCCGTTATCTCTCCAACAGCCTGCGCGAAGCCTTCGACATGCCGGGCGTGCCGATCCGCATCGCGCTGCGCACTTCGGACAATCCGTTCGCCGGCCGCGCGAAGAAGCGTTAACCATAGGGGCGGCGACCCCCTCCGCCGACAGCTGCGGCTAAGCGACTTTCAGCAGGTTCTCTTTCATTTCGGCGCCCTCGGGCAACGCTTCGAACGCCGATTGCAGCAGGATGCCGGCCAGCCGCGCCGCGACCGGATCGAGCTCGGCGTCCTTCTGATGCAGATGCAGCGCCATCTTCGGCAGCGGCGGCAGCCCGAGCATTCCGGGCGCGAGCGCCCGGACATTCGCGGGCAGGCCGATATCGGTGCGGATCGTCAGCCCGAGGCCCGCCGCCACCGCAGCCCATATGCCGCCAAGGCTGGGGCTGGAGAACGCCATCCGCCAGGGCCGCCCGGCACGATCCAGCGTCTCGGTCGCCACGGTGCGCAGCAGGCAAGGCGCCTCGAACATGACCAGCTGCAGCGCCTCGCCATCGTGGGGGCCCGCCTCCATCGGTTTCGACGGGCCGATCCAGCGCGCCTGCACGTCGGCGACATGCCGGCTATACGGCAGCGTCGTGCCATCATGCCAGGCGAGCGCAATGTCGAGGGTGCCGGAGAGGACACGCTCGGCCAATTCGTGGCTGCGTCCAATCCGTGCTTCGATCCGGACCTTGGGGTGGGCGCGAGCGAAGCGACCGAGCACTTCCGGCAACACGGCCTCGCCGAAATCCTCCTGCAGGCCGAGCCGCACCCAGCCCTCCAGTTCGACGTCGCGGATCGCCAGGGCTGCCTCGTCATTGAGCTCGATCAGGCGCCGCGCATAGCCGAGCATCGTCTCGCCGGCTTCGGTCAGTGACAGGCCGCGCCCCGCCTTGCGGAAGATCGGCGTATCGGCCTGCTCTTCCAGTTTCTTCAGCTGCGCGCTGACGGCGGAGGTCGAGCGGCCAAGCCGCTCAGCTGCCCTGGCAAAACTTCCCAGTTCCATGCCGGTGACGAAAGTCCTCAGCACGTCGAGATCGAAGGTGACGTGGCGCATAAGATCGTCCTTATTTTCAGGATTATCGATCAAAATCTTCCTGATTTTATGGATGAAGCTATGGCGCTATATGCCTCCCGTCAAGGCCGCTCGGCCGGCGTCACGGGAATGGAATCATGTCTGCCACCGTCATTCGCAACGATTGCCAGCTATCCGGGCGAGGCACCGCCACGACCGGGGCCGGCCGGACCTTCGGCCCCAACCACCGCTGGAAGGTCCTGGGCATCGGCGTGGCCGCGAATGCCGGGTTCTCGGCTACTTTCTCCGGCATACCGGCAACGGCGGTCGTGCTTCGCCAAGGCTATCACTTGAATACTGCCGAGCTTGGCCTGGCGCTCGGTCTTCTTGGCCTGGGGGTTGCGCTCAGTGAGTTGCCATGGGGCCTGCTCACCGACCGCTGGGGGGATCGCCGCGTGCTTCTGATCGGCCTCGGTGCAACGGCGGCCTGGCTGCTTGCGATGGCGATGCTCGTCGTGCCGACAAGGTCAAGCATTCCCGATGTCTCGTTGCTGGCGGCAAGCCTGCTCGTCACGGGATTGCTCGGCGGCAGCGTCAATGGCTCGAGCGGCCGCGCCATCATGGCCTGGTTCCAGGAGAATGAGCGTGGTTTTGCCATGAGCATCAGGCAGACGGCGGTGCCGCTTGGCGGCGGCCTCGGCGCGCTCGTCCTGCCTTCGCTTGCCCTGGCTTTCGGTTTCGCCGCGGTGTTCGGGCTTCTGGCGGCGGCATCCGCTCTCTCCGCCCTGTTCGCCTGGCGTTGGCTGCACGAACCGCCGATGGCGGGCGACGCCGTCTCATCTGATGTTGCCGGGCCGGCACCGTTGCGCAACATCGAGGTTTGGCGCATCTCGACCGCCATCGGCCTGCTCTGCTTTCCGCAGGTGGCGGTCCTCACTTTCGCATCGGTGTTCCTGCACGACTTTGCCGGGCTTGGCACGACGGCGATCAGCGCCAGCCTCGCCGCTGTACAGGTCGGCGCCATGGTCATGCGCGTCTGGAGCGGCCGCTTTACCGACCGCCACGGCAACCGCCGTCAATTTCTTCGCTTGTGCAGTGCGCTGAGCGCGCTGGCCTTCGTGGTGCTCTGGTTGCTGGTTCTGGCCGCTCCCGCAACGCCTTGCAGCCAACCTTTCCTGATCGCTGTCCTGCCCCTGGTGCTTGTCGTTGCCGGCATCTCGGTCTCCGCCTGGCACGGCGTTGCCTATACCGAGCTTGCCACGCTTGCCGGTGCAGGCCATGTCGGAACCGCACTCAGCCTTGCCAACAGCTTTGTCTTCGTCGGCTTCTTCCTGGTTCCGGTGGCCATTCCAGGGCTGCTGCACCTCTGGTCATGGCCCGGCGTGTGGCTGTCGGCAGCCGCCTACGCCCTGGTCGCCTGGCCGATCTTCCTGCGGCGGACCTGAGCCTCCCGCCGCAAAATCGCCCGACTTCGAACCCACGACCTCTAGCCGACCGAGAAAACCTGACCGACCTCGTTAACGTCCCATCAAGGTTAATGCATCATTTTGCTCTCCAGTGGGTCAGTTGCGTTCCTGGAGAGAGTTCCGTGCATCGACGTGTCTTGAAGCGGCTGATGGCCGTCGCCGGTGAGAAACGCAGCCTTGTGTCTCCGTTCATCATTGGTCTCGGTATCTGGATCGGCTTTCCGACCGTCGCTGCCTACCAAGACATGACCAGCCTCGTTTCCGGCCTTGAATCGCCGACCACGCGCTGGAATTCCTATGTCGAGAAATCCGTCGCCGGTTCGGTCCACGCCGCCGAGATGCCGTTCGTCGATTCCGACATCACCAGCTCGATCTCGGGTTCCGGTGTTCGCCTTCCCGGTGTCGGCGCCGTCTCGTTTCGCGGCAAGGGCGGCAAGGTCAGCGGGTCGCCCGACGAGGATCGCGTCGTGCGCGCCGACAAGAAGGGCCGCATCGTCCAGGTCTCTCCCGTGGCGCCACCGAAGAACTTCAATGCCGGCTCGATCTTCCAGCGGACCTCCTCGCTGATGCGGCCGAGCATGGACGGCGACCTGAAAATGGCCTTCGCCAAGCCGCGGATCAAAGGCAAGGAAATTCAGATCGCCGCGGCATTCCATGCGCGTGAGGACAAGAAGCCGGATCCCGGCGTGCCGGCCATGCTTGCGGCCCTGGTCAACAACGACCATCCCGATGTGCTGGCGACCGCCTATGCGCAATCCGCGCCGGACTATGCCAAGGCCTCGCCCTTTGAAGCCCTGCTTCAGGATGAAGAGCCCAACAGCGGCCGCTTCATTCCGCCGATGGCCAAGGGCGACCATTCATGGATCCAGAATCCGCTTCCGGCCAGCGTCTTCTCCAAGCCGGAGCAGAAGTGCCTGGCCAACGGCATTTATTTCGAGGCCCGCGGCGAAGCCGTGCGCGGTCAGGCCGCCGTCGCCCAGGTGATCCTCAACCGGGTCCGCAACCCCGCCTATCCCAATTCGATCTGCGGCGTCGTCTACCAGAACGACAGCTGGTTCAACCGCTGCCAGTTCTCCTTCGCCTGCGACGGCAGGAAGAAGCGCATCGACAATCCGGTCGCCTACAAGACCGCTCAGGATGTCGGCATGGCCGTCACCGCTGGCAAGATCTTCATTCCGGAAGTGGGATCGTCGACCCACTACTATGCCAATTACGTCCATCCCGGCTGGGCCCGCACGATGCAGAAGATGACCAAGATCGGCCTGCATATCTTCTACCGGACCTATGGTGGTGGCTGGAGCTGAACGGTCCGCCGCCCGCCCGTCTTTTCGCACGGTCGCACGGTCGATCGGAGAGACATTGTCGGGGGGATTCGCGCGGCGCATCCCGCCGATCGCAAAGGGCACGATGTCGCACCTTTATAACCGTTTGATTTTATTAGCTAAAATACACAGCGCGGAACTTCCCTCCGTGGCTTGACGGGCGCAAACCCTCTAACTATGTTGCCGGCGACTTTAGAAGCGGACGGACGGTGACGGTCTGCCCGGGCAGGGGGGTTGCGATGGCCGAGAAAAACAGGCCAGACGGAACCGGAGAAACCGGCCGCGGCAAGCAGCATGACCCCGAAATCCGCGACGACGATCTTGAGCGACGTCGGCGTGAACTTGGAGCATCGCTTGCGACAAGGCTGCCGAACCGGCTCGAGGGGAAAGACGACGCGAAACCAGTGACCGGATACGGTCAGGCGATCAAGCTATCCAGCGAGTTTATCGCCGGGGTGGTGGTAGGCGCCGGCATCGGCTGGATCATCGACCGTATGGCGGGGACATCGCCGTGGGGTCTGATCATTTTCCTGCTGCTTGGTTTTGGCGCCGGCGTGCTCAATGTCATGCGTTCAGCTGGCGTTGTGGCGGAATTCGGACAGGGCGATAAATCGCGTCCTGACCGAGACGACAGCAAATAGCCGCCCTGGCGCGGCAATGGTAATTTAGCCGTGCGCGGCATTGACGGGGTTTGAACGTGGCAGCTGACAAGGTCGATCCGATCCACCAGTTCCATATCATCAAGCTGGTTCCGATCGAGATCGGCGGCTATGATCTGTCCTTCACCAATTCCGCGCTGTTCATGGTCGCGACCGTGGTCATTGCCGCGGCCTTCCTGTACCTGACGACGTCGAGCCGCAGCCTGGTTCCCGGCCGGCTGCAGTCGGTCTCCGAAATGGCCTATGAATTCGTCGGCAACATGCTGCGCGATGCCGCCGGCACGCAGGGCATGAAATTCTTCCCCTTCGTGTTCTCGCTGTTCATGTTCGTGCTGGTCGCCAATCTGCTCGGCCTGTTCCCGTATTTCTTCACCATCACCAGCCACATCATCGTCACCTTCGGTTTGGCCATCATGGTGATTGGCACCGTGATCGTCTATGGATTCATGAAGCATGGCCTTGGCTTCCTGAAGCTGTTCGTGCCGAAGGGCGTGCCCCTCCTGATGATGGTGCTTGTCGTTCCGATCGAGGTGATTTCCTTCGTGTCGCGCCCGGTCAGCCTCTCGGTTCGTCTGTTCGCAAACATGCTCGCCGGCCACATCACGCTGAAGGTTTTTTCGGGATTTGTGGTCAGCCTCAGTGCGCTGGGTGCGCTCGGCATTGCGGGATCGATCCTGCCGCTGGCCATGGCGGTGGCGTTGACGGCGCTCGAATTGCTGGTGGCGCTGTTGCAGGCCTATGTCTTTGCGGTGCTGACCTGCATGTATCTCAACGACGCCCTCCATCCTTCGCACTAATCAGGTTTCCGGCACGACGCCGGATGGAATAGCAACGAAATTTTCAGACCCAAAGGAGTTGAACAAATGGACGCAGAAGCAGCAAAGTACATCGGCGCCGGCATCGCTTGCCTGGGCATGGGTGGCGCGGGCATTGGCCTGGGCAACATCTTCGGCAGCTACCTCTCGGGCGCGCTGCGCAATCCGTCGGCCGCCGACGGCCAGTTCGGCCGCCTGATTTTCGGCTTCGCCGTGACCGAAGCTCTGGGCATCTTCTCGCTTCTCATTGCGCTGCTGGCCCTGTTCGGCTGAGTACTGAGAAGATTGGACAGGCCGGCCGCGCAAGCGGCGGGCCTGATATCTGGGGATAGTCCATGTTCGTGACATCTGCCTTCGCGCAAGAGTCCGCGCCATCAGCCGACACCAGCCACGCTGCGACCGGAGGCGACACGCATTCCGGCACCAGCGTGCCTGCCGAAGCGCACGGCACGTTTCCGCCATTCAATCCGGAGACGTTTCCGTCGCAGCTTCTGTGGCTGGCGATCACGTTCGGGCTGTTCTACCTGTTCCTGAAGCGGGTCGTGATGCCGCGCGTCGGCGGCATCATCGATGTCCGCAACGACCGCATCAGCCAGGATCTCGACCAGGCGGCCAAGTTGAAGGGCGAGGCCGACGCCGCCGTTGCCGCTTACGAGCAGGAACTGGCGGAAGCCAAGAAGAACGCGAACTCGATCGGTCAGCAGGCCAGCGATGCGGCCAAGGCGGAAGCCGACGCCGCGCGCAAGAAGATCGAGGCCGCGCTCGATGAGAAGCTTGGCGAGGCCGAGGCACGCATTTCTTCCATCAAGGCCAACGCCATGAAGGAAGTCGGCAGCATCGCCGAGGATACCGCTTCGGCGATCATCGAGGCACTCGTTGGCGGCAAGGCCAGCAAGGCCGAGATCGCGGCCGCGGTCAAATCCGTGGCCCGGTGAGGAGCGCATCATGGACGCTACATCTCTCGCAACGCTCTGGGCCACGATTGCCCTGATCATCTTCCTGGCCATCGCCGTCTATATCAAGGTGCCCGGCATGATCGCCAAGGCGCTGGACGCCCGCGCGGCCAGGATCAGCAGTGAACTCGACGAGGCCCGCAAGCTGCGCGACGAAGCCCAGCAACTGCTTGGCCAATACAAGAAGAAGCGCAAGGAAGCCGAGCAGGAGGCCGCCGACATTGTAGCGGCCGCCAAGCGCGAGGCCGAACTGCTGGCTGCCGACGCCCACAAGAAGACCGAGGATTACGTTGCCAGGCGCACCGCGCTTGCCGAGCAGAAGATCGGCCAAGCCGAGCGTGACGCGGTTGCCGAAGTGCGCGCCAGCGCCGTCGACATAGCCGTCGAGGCGGCACGCGCATTGCTCGCCGCCAAGGTTGACGCCAAGGCCGGAGCCGACCTGTTCAGGTCCGCGCTGCAGGATGTGAAGGCCAAGCTGAACTGAGCGTTCTTCAGTCGCTGACATGAAGCCGCCCGGGCAACCTGGCGGCTTTTTTGTTTGGGAGAAAGCGGCGCGTCAAAGCGGCCAATCTCCGCCCTCGTGGGGAAGATCGGAATTGCCACTGCCGTCGCCTTACTCCAGCCCGGCCAAGCTCTCTTCCTCAACCACTTCAGTCCCGCCCAGCCGGAACGGCGCAAACGAGGTGCGATGCAGCCGAGCCACTGGCCCATGCGCCTCGATCGCCGTGCGGTGCCGGACCGTGGCGTAGCCCATATGGACTTCGAAGCCGTAGCGGTCGTGATGGTTGCCGCAGCCGCGCATCATGCGGTCGCGCATGACCTTGGCGACGATCGAGGCTGCGGCGATCGATTGGGAGCGCTGGTCGCCCTTGATCAGCGCGCGCCCCTCGCAGGGCAATCCCGGCGGCACGTCGCGCCCATCCGCGAGCGCGAGCTTAGCCTGCACCGGCAGCCCGACCAGTGCGCGGCGCATCGCTTCGAGGCTCGCCTTGAGGATGTTGGTGCCATCGATGCCCTCGGCGCTGATCGACGCCATCGAGACGCCGAGAGCGGAGCCGATGATGTGCAGGAACAGCGCTTCGCGCTGCAGGTGGCTAAGCCGCTTGGAATCGTCGAGACCCTCGGGAATATTGGCGGGGTCGAGCACCACTGCCGCCGCGACCACGGGACCCGCGAGCGGGCCGCGACCGGCTTCGTCCATCCCCGCGACCGGCCACAAACCATCGGCCATCGCCTTCGTCTCGAAGGAGAAATCGGGTTTCTCGACGATTTCGAAGAGAGGCGGAGAATCAGAACGCGCGCGAGCCATGTTGCGGCGAGGTTCGCATCGGCTCCGATTCTCCGCAAGTCCCTCCGGGTCGGGTGGGGCGCCGGACCGGGAGGGCACCGTCTGCAGGCCGGGGCAGGCCGGACGGGATTTCTTTGCCACGGCGGCAATGAACAGCCGAGGCGATTTTCGGTTCAGAGCAGCATCAACTGCTCCTGGTCCTTGCCGGCAGCGACGAACTGGTCGGTCCGCAGCGTACGCCGCTCGGCATTGAGGCCGAGCCGCTTGGCGGTGATTTCGAAGCGCCGGCCGATCTGCCAAGCATAGGGTCCGGCGCCCTTCATGCGCTTGCCCCATTCCGAATCGTAGTCCTTGCCGTCGCGCATCGAACGGACCAGCGACATGACGTGGCGGTAGCGGTCGGGATAGTGGCGCAGCAGCCAGTCCTTGAAGATCGGGCTGACCTCCAGCGGCAGGCGCAGCACCACATAGCCGGCTTCGCGCGCCCCGGCATGGTGCGCCGAGTCGAGGATGCGTTCCATCTCCTGGTCGGTCAGGCCCGGAATGATCGGCGCCACCATCACCGAAGCGGGGATACCGGCATCCGAAAGCTGCCTGATCGCCTCCAGCCGCTTGGTCGGCGTCGATGCCCGAGGTTCCATCGTCCTGGCCAGCATGCGGTCAAGCGTCGTCACCGACAGCGCCACCTTGGCCAAGCCCCGCTCCGCCATGCGCGACAGAATGTCGATGTCGCGCACGACCAGGGCTGACTTGGTGACGATGCCGACCGGGTGGCCGCGCGCCTCCAGCACTTCGAGGATTTCGCGCATGATCCGGTACTGCTTCTCGATCGGCTGGTAGGGATCGGTGTTGGTGCCGATGGCGATGGTGCGCGGCTGGTAGCCATCCTTTGACAATTCCTTGTCGAGCAGGCGTGCCGCGTCGGGCTTGGCGAACAGCTTGGATTCGAAGTCCAGGCCCGGCGACAGGCCCATGAACGAGTGTGTCGGCCGCGCGAAGCAATAGACGCAACCGTGTTCGCAGCCGCGATAGGGATTGATCGACCGGTCGAAGGAGATGTCGGGCGATTCGTTGCGGGTGATGATGGTGCGCGGCTTTTCCACCTGCACCTCGGTCTTGAAGGGAGGAAGTTCCTCCAGCGAACTCCAGCCGTCGTCGAAGACATGCCGGCTGACAGGTTCGAACCGGCCGGACGGATTGATGCCTGCCGACCGGCCGCGGTTGCGGTCCGGACGGACCCGCATGCCGCTCTGCTCGATCATTGCATTGGCCATTTCGGCTCGTCCTGCTCCGAAGGCTGCAATGTCGGCTCGCATGATCGGTTCCATCTTCGCCCGCTCCCAGGGACTGTCCATGTTGTGTCGAATCGCTCTGTTCATGAAATTATTCCTATTTTATCGATGAGAACAAATCAAGAACTTTCTATGGTGCGCTGCAAAAACTGGCGCCGACCAACGCTTTCCGCTATTCGGCTAATCATGCTCAGTGTTCTGATTGAAACGCACAATGACGAGGAGGGGCTCGCCCGTACGCTGGGGACGCTGATTGGCGGCGCGGTCGAGGGCGTGGTGCGTGAGGTTGTCGTCTGCGACACGGGCTCCAGTGACCAGACCCATCGCGTCGCCGAGCATGCCGGCTGCCACTATGTGGGGAGCGGGGGCATCGCCGCCGGCATCCGCCAGGCCAAGGGTGACTGGCTGCTGTTTCTCGAACCGGGTGCGAGGCTGGTGGAGGGCTGGATCGACGCCGTCGTCGCCCATACGGCCAGGCAGACAATAGCGGCCCGGTTCTCGCGGGCGCGGGGCAGCCGTCCACCGTTCCTGGCCCGGGTCTTTTCGGCAAACCGCGCGCTCGCCGACGGACTGGTGATCAGCAAGCGACAGGCGGCATCGCTGTCCAAGAATGCCGGCAGCGCCGAGGCCTTAGCGCGCGGGCTGGCGACCAGACGGCTCGACGCCGAAATCTGGCCAGCGCAGCCGAAGCAGCAGCACCGCTCTGGGGGGTGATTTTTGCAACGGCTCTGCGTGGCGTTGCTTACGACGCCGATTTGCCGCGCCGCAGATGTTCGTCCAGGCGCGGCATGATCTCGACGAAGTTACAGGGCATGTGCCGGTAATCGAGCTGTGGCTCGAGGATACCGTCCCAGGCGTCCTTGCAGGCGCCGGGCGAGCCCGGCAGCACGAAGACGAAAGTGGCGTTGACGACACCGCCGGTCGCCCGGCTCTGGATCGTCGAGGTGCCGATCTTGTCATAGGAAATGCGGTGGAACACTTCCGAAAAGCCGTCCATGCGCTTTTCGAAGATCGGCTCCAGCGCCTCGGGCGTCACATCGCGTCCGGTAAAACCGGTTCCCCCAGTGGTGATCACGACGTCGATGGCCTTGTCCCGCGACCACGCCAGAACGGCGTCGCGGATTTTTTCGCGGTCGTCGGTGACGATATCGCGGGCGGCCAGGATGTGGCCGGCCTTGGTAATGCGATCGGCCAATGTCTGGCCGGATTTGTCGTCGGCCAAGCTGCGTGTGTCGGAAACAGTCAGCACCGCGATGCGCACCGGAATGAAGGCTCGGCTCTCGTCAATTCTGGCCATCTCGCCCAGCCTCCGACGCCATGCTGCGCGTTGCCGCGACGAACCAGTCGGGCTGGCGGCTGCGGATCTCGGCCGCCGCGCGCTTGGCGACATTGCCGGTCTCGAACAGGCCGAAGCACGTCGCGCCCGACCCGGACATTCGTGAAAAGCCAGATCCGGCCTTATCAAGCCATGAAAGCGCCCTGCCGATGGCGGGCTGCATCGCAAGGGCTGGCTGCTCGAGATCGTTGCGGGTGATTTCCAGCCAGTTGCGCAGGCTGTGAAAATCGATGCTGCGCGGCAGCGGCGGCAGCGGCTCATTTTCGCGATGGGACAATGCGGCGAAGATTTCCGCCGTCGAGACCGGCACACCCGGATTGACCAGCACGAGACCCAGTGCTGAAAAATCCGGCACCATCGACAGTTCCTCACCAATGCCGCGCGCGACCAGCGGCTTTGCCGCCAGGCACATCGGCACATCGGCGCCAAGCGAAAGACCGATCCGCGCCAGTTCGGCGCTGTCGAGCTCCAGCCCCCAGCTCTCGGTCAGCCCGCGTAGCACGGCCGCCGCGTCGCTCGATCCTCCGCCCACGCCGGATGCGACCGGAAGGTTCTTTTCGAGCCTGATGCTTACCGGCGGCGTGCTCCGAACGCCAGCGGCCTGCCGCAGGGCGTCGCGGCCCTTCAGCACAAGATTGCCGCCATCGAGCGGTACGTCCGCCGCATAGCGGCCGGACACGCTGAACTCATCGGCGTCGGCCGGCGCGATCTCGATCCTGTCGCCAAAGCGCGTGAACACAGCCAGGCTTTCGATGAGATGATAGCCGTCGGCGCGCCTGCCGGTGACGTGCAAAGCTAGGTTTATCTTGGCGGGTGCGGCCCATGTCCGGACACGCTGACCGGATTCCGCAGTCTCGATTGCGAGTGAAATGAGGGTCAGTCCTTGGCCAGCCGGTATTCGCCGGTCTGCGGATCCTTGACCAGCGTTCCCATCGCGCCGTTGGCCGCCTGTTTTTCGGTGCGCCGCACCTTGGCCGTCACGCGTTCAGCCTCGCGCACGAAGGTGCGGTAACCGAAATAGGCGGCGACGCCGACGACGGCGAAAAAAATGAGCTGCGGCATGTCAAACTCCTACCACGCTGGGCCGGTAAGACCGGCCGGTCGGGTCTTTCGGGCAACCATGCTAGACGCTTTCATGGCTTTTTCAAAGCCCGAAGCGCGCCCACGATGCGCGCTCTTCCGCCGCATCGATGACGCCGCTGGCGGCAACTGCGGCGATATCGGGTGCCGAAAAGCCCTTGCTCGAGCCGAACAGGCCAAAGCGGCCGAACAAACCGCGCGGCGCCGCCACCAGCCTGAGCTGGGTCTTCGGCCCGAAGCGGGTCTTCAGCACCGTGCGCATGTCGCCCAGCGCATCGACGAGGCCGAGCTCCAGGCCTCGCTTGCCGGTCCAGAACAGCCCGGTGAACAGGTCTGGATCGTCCGCCAGCTTCGTACCGCGCCGCTCCTTGACCAGATCGATGAAGGTCTCGTGCACTTCGAGCTGCAGCACCTTGAGCCGCTCGACGTCTTCCTTCTTCTCGGGCTTGAACGGATCGAGCACCGCCTTGTTCTGGCCGGCGGTGTGGACACGGCGCTCGACACCGATCTTCTTCATCAGTTCCGGGAAACCGAACGAGGCCGACACCACGCCGATCGAGCCGACGATGGAGGAGGGATCGGCGAAGATTTCATCGCCGGCGACCGCGATCATGTAGCCGCCGGACGCCGCGACATCCTCGACGAAGACCAGGACCTTTTTATTCTTCTCGACCGCAAGGTCGCGGATGCGCTTGAAGATCAGCCGTGACTGCACCGGCGAGCCGCCCGGCGAATTGATCGAGATCGCGACCGCCGGCGCCTCGAAGGAAAACGCCTTTTCGATCAGTCCGGCGGTGGAAGCAAGCGACAGGCTCGGCCGGAACTGGCCTCCGCCGGCCATGATGGTGCCGTGCAGTCGGATGACCGGAACGGTGACGACGGAGGAGCGCCAGGACTTCGGCAGCAGGCGGTTGAAAAGACGTTTCACGATGGCGTGGTCTCCGGCGATGGTTGCAGGCATGTAGGGATTTCCCGGCCAACGGCAATGTGTAGGCCGCCAACAGCTCAGTCTCCGAACAGCGAGGCGAGCCCGTTGGTGATCATTTCGCTGCGCTCGTCGGGGCCGTTGCCCGATCGCGCGTGAAGCATCAGGGGCGGACGGATGGCGAGCTTTCCTCGTGCCCCAAGTGCTGCCCGCACGATAATGCGGATTGCGGCCGCGTCCGGGCGAGGGTGCACGGCGAGCATCTCGGCTTCGCCGAAGCGGCCTGAAATCGCGTCGAGAATGGCGCCGAGCTGTTCGGGCCGGGCGATGACGGCAAGCCCGCCGCGCGGCCTGACAACCGCCGCCGCACTGCGGATCCAGCTTTCGAACAGTCCGTCCTCCATGACATGCGCTTCCTTTCTTAGCGGCTCGGGAGTGGCGCGGTCCCGGGCGGCGTTGAAAGGCGGGTTCATGATGACGAAGTCGAAATCATTGTCGGCAAGGCCGGTGGCGGCCCGGGCGCGGCCCGACACGGTGACATCGGCGACGAGCACGGCAGCGCGATCGCTGAGGTGCGCGTTGCCCGGATGGGCAAGCGTGGCTGCCGCGAAGGCCGCCATCTCAGGCGCGCGTTCGACCAGCACAGCCTGGGCACCCGGACAGCGCGACAGCACCGCAAGACCGGCAGCACCGGCGCCGGCCCCGAAATCGGCGAGCCGGCCGCCAAACGAGGATGGTACGGATGCGGCCAGCATCATTGCATCCATCCCGGCGCGATGGCCGCCATGCTTGGGCTGCACGAGCCAGAACCGGCCGCGGTGGAACGCATCGACCGTGTGGGCCGGCGTATCCGGGACAAGGGCGGCTGGCGCGGCCGACATTATTTCCCCCGGATCTCGTTGGCGATGCCGGCATCGGTCAGGATGCGGCGCGCGGCGTCGGCCTGGTCGGCATCCACCATGACGCGTCGCGGCAGGATACCAAGCGAGCCGTCGAGCACGCTCATGTTCTGGTCGGCGACGAAGCAGCCGATCCCGGCATCGCGCATCAGCGATTCGACAAAGGAGATGATGACGGCGTCGTTGGTGCGGATGAGCTCTATCATCGCAAGAAACTCGCAGGTTGCGGCGTGCATGTAAACGTGCGGCCGCATTCCCGCATTTCCCTGCGTTGACACGCTGTCGCCGCCGCCGCGCCAATTCGCCACTTGCCGTGGCCGTGCCAGCGGCCCTAGAGTCTTGTCGGGACTAAGGGTGCCGTCGCACGCGTTATACCAAGACGGGAGTGATTGTCGTGGGTGTCGTTCTCAACATCGAAAACGGGAAGCGGGAGCCCGCCTCCATCAAGGATCTCATCGATCTGACTGCTGCCGATATGGGACGTGTCAACGAGCTGATCCTGTCCAAGGCCGGCTCCGACGTCGAGATGATCCCCGAGGTCGCCAATCACCTGATCTCGTCCGGCGGCAAGCGGCTCAGGCCAATGCTGACGCTGGCTGCGGCGCAGATGTTCGGCTATGCCGGCGAGGGCCACGTCAAGCTCGCCACTTCGGTCGAATTCATGCATACGGCCACGCTTCTGCATGACGACGTGGTCGATGAAAGCGGCATGCGGCGCGGCAAGAAGACCGCCCGCATGATCTGGGGCAACCAGGCCAGCGTGCTGGTCGGCGACTTCCTGCTCGGCCAGGCCTTCCGCATGATGGTCGATGTCGGCTCGCTCGAAGCGCTCGACATCCTGTCCAGCGCAGCCTCGATTATCGCCGAGGGCGAGGTCATGCAGCTGGCCGCCGCCAAGAACCTCGAAACCACCGAGGACGAGCATTTCGCCGTCATCAAGGCCAAGACCGCCGCGCTGTTTTCGGCCGCTGCCGAGGTTGGCCCGGTCATCGCCCAGGCGACCCGCAACGACCGTGCGGCGCTGCGTTCCTACGGCATGAATCTCGGCCTTGCCTTCCAGCTGATCGATGATGCGCTGGACTATGGCGGCACCAGCAAGGATCTGGGCAAGAATGTCGGTGACGATTTCCGCGAGGGCAAGGTGACCTTGCCGGTCATCCTCGCCTACCGGCGCGGCAGCAAGGCCGAACGCACCTTTTGGAAGCGCGCCATCGAGGACAATGTCACCGACGACGCCGGGCTGGAAAAGGCGATCGGCCTGATGACCCGCCACGGCGCCATTGCCGACACGATCGGGCGCGCTCGCCATTTCGGCGAGATCGCCCGCGACGCGCTGGCGCCGCTGGAAGAGACGCCGCAGAAATCGGCGCTGATCGACGTCATCGATTTCTGCATCAGCCGCGTGAACTGAGCGCCTGACGGCTTGCTACCGGGGCCGTCAGTGAAAAGACGCCTGTGAATTCGCCCTGCCGTCTCGACAAGCAGCCCAGTCGCAAATTATCTATAAAACATGGCCAAGGGCACTGACGACACCATCGCGGTCCGCATCGGCAAGGTTTTGGCGGATCGCATCATCTCCGGCGCGATCGAGCCAGGGGCGAGGTTGCGGCAGGATCATGTCGCCGAGGAATTCAACACCAGCCACGTTCCCGTGCGCGAGGCGTTTCGCCGCCTCGAGGCGCAGGGCCTCGCCGTCAGTGAGCCGCGCCGTGGCGTGCGTGTCGCGGCCTTCGATCTGGGTGAGGTCAAGGAGGTCGCCGAGATGCGGGCCGCACTCGAAGTGCTGGCACTGCGCCACGCCGCGCCGCATCTGACCTCGGCCATTCTCGACCAGGCCGAGGAGGCGACAAAAGCCGGCGACAAATCCCGTGACGTCAGGTCGTGGGAGGAGGCCAATCGCGCCTTTCACCGGCTGATCCTGACGCCCTGCGGCATGCCCCGCCTGCTTGCCACCATAGACGATCTGCACGCGGCAAGCGCGCGCTTCCTGTTCGCGGCCTGGCGCTCGGAGTGGGAGACGCGCACCGACCAGGACCACCGGGCGATCCTCACCGCCTTGCGGCAGGGAAACACCGAATCGGCCGCGGCAACATTGGGACGGCATGTCCAATGGATTGGCCGCAAGCCGGTCAAGACAGCCTCCGGCGCCACGCGCGAAGCTTTCGCGATCGTGGGTTGAACGATCTTTTCCCAAGCCCAGGCTTGCTATCGCTCCAGAAATGTGGATTCGATAATAGATCGAAAACAGAAATTATCTATAATTTCGGATCGACCGAAGGGAAGCCTATGACCAACCTCGCATTCTCGTCCGCCAGACCGTCCTTCAGCCCGCTGCGTCTCCAGCAGCGATCGCTCGGCTGGCAGGCCGGCGCCGTCGTGCTCGGCACGCTCTTCCTGGCGCTGTCCTCTTACATCGAGGTTCCGATGGTGCCGGTTCCGGTGACCATGCAGACCTTCGCCGTGACGCTGATCGGTGCGCTCTATGGCTGGCGGCTTGGCGCGGTGACGATCGCGGCATGGCTGGTCGAAGGTGCTGTCGGCTTTCCAGTCCTGGCCGGCGGCGCTGCCGGCATTCAGCATTTCGTCGGCCCGACGGGTGGCTATCTCTTTGCCTTTCCTGTCACCGGCGCGCTGGTCGGCTGGTTGGCCGAGCGCGGCTGGAACGGCAACAGGGTTTTGCTTGCCTTCGCCGCCATGCTGCTCGGCAATCTTGCCTGCCTGGCTCTCGGCACAGCCTGGCTTGCCGTCATGATCGGCGCCGAGAAGGCCATCACCTTCGGCTTCGTGCCGTTCATCGTCGGCGGGTTGCTGAAATCGGCGCTTGGCGCCGCGACGCTGATGGCGCTCCCGCGCGGCAAGATGAACTTGCCGAAGCCGTGACGGTCAGGCTGCGCGCCCACCATCTCCTTTGCCTGCTCACCTATGTGGGCAAGGGATACAGCCCCGCTTTCACCGCCAATTATGACGGAATCGCGGAGCGCTTGAGCCGGGGCGAAGACATCCTCCTCGTTTCCGGACCAGACGACATCTGCGCTCCGTTGCTTGGCGAGCCGGAACCGCACTGCTTGCGTGACGGCGCGGCCGGGCGGGACCGGCAGGCCGCGGAAGACGTGGAAGCGCTGCTGGCTCGGCCGATCCGGGACGGCATCCGCGTCGATCTCGATGCCGCCATCCTGACAAGGCTGCGGCAGGCGTTTTCGACCGGCCACGTGCGCAAGGCGTGCGGCGGCTGCGAATGGAGCGGGCTGTGCGGCGCGGTGGCAAGCGGCGGCTATCGCGATGCGCGGCTGCGGCGGCCTGTTGACGCGCAAAACCGTCCCATTTAGCCATGGTTTGTTAATCGGGTGACCCGATTGTGAATTTCAGGCGGATTGAAGCGCGACCCCAAAAAGGCCATGCTTTGCCTGGAAAGATCGAGTCTGGGTCGATCCGCTGACGCGGAGATGGCGCCTGGCTGAAAGGGATATGATGCAGCAAGGACGTGCGCGCTGGCTGACAAGGCTGGCAATTGTGACGGGCATGGCGATTTCGGCATTGCCGGCCTATGCCAAGCAATCCACCGAACCGGTCAAGATCTCGTCATTCTCGGGCGCCTATCTGGCTGCCAGGATCGCCGAGGGCGACAACGACCTCGACAGCGCCATCGCCTATTACAAGCAAGCCCTGGCCTTCAATCCTGGTGACACAGCCCTGCAGCAGAGCCTGATGCTGTCGCTGATCGCTCAAGGCCGCTTCGACGAATCGCTGGTCTATGCCGACAAGCTCAAGGAAGTGCCCGATGTCGAACGCTTCTCGCGCCTGGCGCTGGCGGTCGACACCTTCCACAAGAAGGATTTCACCAAGGCACAGTACTGGCTCAAGCTGTCGCTGGAATCCGATCTCGATCGGCTGATCTCCGGCGTCATGTCCGGCTGGGCCGAGCAAGGTGCCGGCCAGGCCAGCGAAGCGATGGTTTCTATCGACAAGCTGCAGGGGCCGGACTGGTTCGGCCTGTTCAAATCCTTCCACCGCGCCCTGATCGCCGATGCGTCTGGTATGCCTGAAAAGGCCGAGGCTCTCTATGCCGCGACGATGCAGGACACCACCGCCGGCGGTGCGGCGCCTGAAACCTGGATGCGCAATGCGCAGGCCTATGCCTCGTTCCTGGCCCGTAAGGGCGACAAGGCCAAGGCGATGTCGGTTCTCGACCAGGCCGAGGCGTTCTCGCCGGGCAAGCTGGAAATCGTCGCCTTGCGCGACAGGATCAGCAAGGGCGACAAGATCGCGCCCTTCGTGTCCGGTCCGTCCGACGGTGCTTCCGAAATCCTGCTCGATCTTGCCACCGCGCTCAACCGTGGCGGCGGCGAGCCATTCGTGCGCCTTTATTTGCAATATGCCTTGGCCCTGAAGCCCGACAGCGACGCTGCCCTCGTGCAGCTCGCCGCCGTGGCCGAACAGCTGAAGAACGGCGAGGGCGCCATCGCACTCTATCGGCGCATCCCCGACTCTTCGCCACTGAAGGAGATTTCGGACCTGCAGCTTGGCCTCAACCTTGCCGATCTCGACCGCCATGACGAGGCGATCACGCATTTGAAGGCCTTCGTCGAAGCTCATCCAAACGACATGCGCGCCTATCTGGCGCTCGGCGGTGTCTACTCCTCGAAGGAGGATTTCCGCTCCGCCGCCAATCTCTACGACAAGGCCGTCGAGGTGCTGAAGACACCGACCGCCGCCAATTGGAACATCTTCTACCAGCGCGGCATCGCCTATGAGCGGCTGAAGGAATGGCCAAAGGCCGAGCCGAATTTCCGCAAGGCCCTGGAATTGCAGCCAGACCAGCCGCAGGTGCTGAACTATCTCGGCTATTCCTGGGTCGACATGAACACCAACCTGAAGGAGGGCCTGGAGATGATCCAGAAGGCCGTCGATCTCAAGCCGAGCGACGGCTACATCGTCGATTCCCTGGGTTGGGCTTATTTCCGCCTCGGCCGGTTCGATGACGCGGTGCGCGAGATGGAACGCGCGGTCTCGCTGAAGCCGGAAGATCCGGTTCTGAACGACCATCTCGGCGATGCCTACTGGCGCGTCGGCCGCAAGCTGGAAGCCACCTTCCAATGGAACCAGGCCCGCGACCTGAAGCCGGATCCCGACGTGCTTGCCTCCTTGCAACAGAAGCTGATGAAGGGCCTGCCGCCGATCGAGTCCAACACGGCGCAGGAAACCCCGAAGGTCAAGCCGGAGCCGGTTCCCGCCCCGAAGGGGTGAAACGCCTTTTTGGAATCCGAACGGGGCTCTCGGAGCCCCGTTTTCGTTTTGATGTCCGTCTGCTCAGAACGCGCTCAGAACATCTTTCGATAGACGACGAAGCCAGAGCGTTCGCCGACCTTGTCATAAAGCTTCATCGCCGCGTGATTGGTTTCATGCGTCAGCCAGTATACTCGGCCGGAACCGGCCACCTGGGCGCGCTCGTAGACGCCTTCGATCAGCGCCCGGCCGACGCCTTTGCCGCGCGAGGCTTCGTTGGTGAAAAGATCCTGCAGATAGCAGTTTGGTGCGATCGCCGTCGTGCTGCGGTGGAACAGGTAGTGGACGAGGCCAAGCAACTCGCCTTCGTTTTCCGCGACCAGCGCATGCACTGGCTCATAGGCGTCGAAGAAGCGGGACCACGTCATTGCCGTGATGTCGCTTGCCAGCGCCGTCTCGCCCGAACGGCCATAGAAAGCGTTGTAGCCGTCCCACAGCGGCAGCCATCGGTCGAAATCCTGGCGCGTGACGGGGCGGATGGTGACGGGGTTGGACATGGCTTGACCTGTCGTCGTTGACATGGGTGATACAGGGCTTCGAAGAAAGCGCAGGTCGCTACGTCCGGCAATGGGCCAGCCGCTCGCAAAGCTTTCGACCGGTCCTGCAAAGGTCGCGGGCGCGCGCCTTGCTTGACGCTTCGCCGCCGTGTCTCTAGGACGTGGCCGCAAGCTAGCCTGTGTCGCCGAGGCCACCGTGACGATTGAAATCCCAGCCCATATGCATCCCAGCCGCTCATTTCAGGGGCTGATCCTCACTTTGCACAATTACTGGGCGGCTTATGGCTGCGTCATCCTCCAGCCCTATGACATGGAGGTCGGCGCCGGCACCTTTCACCCGGCAACGACGTTGCGCGCGCTAGGGCCCAGGGGCTGGAACGCCGCCTTCGTCCAGCCTTCGCGCCGTCCCAAGGACGGCCGCTATGGCGAGAATCCCAACCGGCTGCAGCACTATTACCAGTACCAGGTGATCCTGAAGCCCAATCCACCGAACCTGCAGGAGCTTTACCTCGGCTCGCTGGCGGCGATCGGCGTCGATCCTCTGCTGCACGACATACGCTTCGTCGAGGACGATTGGGAAAGCCCGACTTTGGGCGCCTGGGGGCTTGGCTGGGAATGCTGGTGCGACGGCATGGAGGTGTCGCAGTTTACCTATTTCCAGCAGGTCTGCGGCATCGAATGCGCGCCGGTGGCGGGGGAACTCACCTACGGCCTGGAGCGCCTGGCCATGTATGTGCAGGGCGTCGACAATGTCTACGACCTCAACTTCAACGGCCGCGAGGGCGCCGACAAGGTGACCTATGGCGATGTGTTCCTGCAGGCCGAGCAGGAATATTCGCGCCACAATTTCGAATACGCCGACACGGCGATGCTGCTCAGGCATTTCGAGGACGCCGAGGCCGAGTGCAAGGCGCTGCTCGAGGCCGGCGCGCCGGCCTCGAACGACAATCTGCCGATGCACAAGATGGTCTTCCCGGCCTATGACCAGTGCATCAAGGCCAGCCATGTCTTCAATTTGCTGGACGCGCGTGGCGTGATCTCTGTCACCGAGCGCCAGAGCTACATCCTGCGCGTGCGCAATCTGGCGAAGGCCTGCGGCGAGGCGTTCTTGAAGACGCAGGCCGGTGGATTGGCGGCCTGAGCCTCAAGCGTCCTCGATCATTCCGAGGGAAGCATGGATCGGCGGCAGGATCTGGCCGCTCGGACCAGCCATTGTCCTTAGCGCCTGCCGCACGCCCGGCATCGAGAAGGCGCCGTGGGCCTGCGCGGTGAAGCAGGCGCTGAGCGCAAGGATCTGAAGAAGTCTGGATGCCGTTTTCATTGTCGTTCAGCCAATAGTTCCCTGCCTGAGCGTGGGTCGCTTCAGCGCAGCTTTCGGTTCATGGAAATCTTTGATCCAAGGACGGGCGGGTTCGGCTCGTCCCGACAGGCCTATTGAAATTTATGGAAAGGGTGACAGCGGCCAGCCGAGTTGCTATGCCCCGCCCGGACCACTCTCCCGCATGAGCTGACCCCGATGCCTGACCTGCTTCTTGAACTTCGTTCCGAGGAAATTCCTGCCCGCATGCAGCGCAAGGCGGCGGGCGATTTGAAGAAGATGCTGACCGACGGTCTGGTCGAGGCGGGTCTCACCTATGAGGCGGCGCGTGAGTATTGGACGCCCCGGCGCCTGACGCTCGATATACGCGGGCTCACCGCACGCTCAAAAGACATTCACGAGGAAATCAAGGGTCCGTCGACATCGGCGCCAGAACAGGCGGTCCAGGGCTTCCTGCGCAAGGCCGGCCTGTCTTCGATCGCCGAGGCGCATGTCCATTCCGACCCGAAGAAGGGCGACTTCTACGTCGCCCATATTTCGAAGCCGGGCAGGGCGGCCGAAGAGATCATCGCCGGACTGGTGCCTGACCTCGTCCGCGATTTTCCGTGGCCGAAGTCGATGCGCTGGGGACCGGCCTCGGCCAAACCGGGCTCGCTGCGCTGGGTGCGCCCGCTGCAGTCGATCCTGTGCACCTTCGGCCCCGAGACCGAGGAGCCGGTGGTGGTCGATTTCGAGATCGACGGCATCCGTTCGGGCAACATCACCTACGGCCACCGTTTCCTCGCGCCCGGCGAAATCACCGTGCGCCGCTTCGACGATTATGTGGGCAAGCTGGAGGCGGGCAAGGTCGTGCTCGACGCCGACCGTCGCAAGGAGATCATCCTCGCCGACGCCCGCAACCTCGCCTTCGCCAACGGGCTCGACCTAGTCGAGGATGAGGGGCTGCTTGAAGAAGTGTCCGGGCTGGTCGAGTGGCCTGTCGTGCTGATGGGCGAGTTCGAGCAGGCTTTCCTTGCCATTCCGGCGGAAGTGATCCGGTTGACCATCCGCGCCAACCAGAAGTGTTTTGTCACGCGGCCGCAGGGGGAAAGCGAGGCGCTTTCCAACCGCTTCATCCTCACCGCCAACATCGAGGCGAAGGACGGCGGCAAGGAGATCGCCCACGGCAACGGCAAGGTGGTGCGCGCCCGCCTGTCCGATGCGCTCTATTTCTGGACTACCGACCAGGGCGATTTGCCGGACCTTGACCAACTCCAGGCATCGGCCGAGAAGTTCGGGCTCGATCTGAAAAAGCCGCTCGACCAGCGCATGGCGCGGCTCGACCATCTCAATGTGACCTTCCATGCCAAGCTTGGCACGCAGGGCGAGCGGGTGGGGCGCATCAAGCGATTGGCGGAAGAATTGGCGCCGGTCGTTGGCGCCGATCCCACGCTCGCGGGCCGTGCGGCGGTTCTCGCCAAGGCCGATCTCACCACCGAAGTGGTCGGCGAGTTTCCCGAACTGCAGGGGGCGATGGGCCGCAAATATGCGCTGCTGCAGGGCGAGCATCCATCCGTGGCCGCGGCCATCGAGGAGCACTACAAGCCGCAAGGACCGTCAGACCGGGTGCCGACTGATCCGGTATCTGTGGCCGTTGCGGTTGCAGACAAGCTCGATACGCTGGTCGGATTTTGGGAAATCGACGAGAAGCCGACTGGATCTAAGGATCCTTATGCACTGCGAAGGGCTGCACTTGGGGTAGTGAGAATTCTTATTGAGAATAGAATTCAATTGAGCATCGCCGAACTAGCAGAATCTCATGTTCTCTTTGTCCACCAATCGATGCAGCGTCCTCGTGGCGGAGCTATTGGGCGAGGGATGCGGGAATTCAAAGGAAGGCAGGTTGGGGCCGAGGTGATCGACCTCCTCGCCTTCTTCCACGACCGCCTGAAAGTCTACCTCCGCGACCAGGGCGCGCGCCATGACCTGATCGACGCGGTGATCACGCCTCAGTCCGATGACCTCCTGCAGATCGTCCGCCGTGTCGAGGCGCTCGGCTCTTTCCTTGACACCGAGGACGGCAAGAATTTGCTCGCCGGCACCAAGCGTGCCGCCAACATTCTGGCCGCCGAGGAGAAGAAGAAAACGGCCGTCGCCGAAACCGTTGAGCCGGCGTTGTTCCGGCAAGATGCGGAGAAGTCGCTGTTCGCCGCGGTGAATCAGGCCGAGAAGCAAGTCGGCGAAGCGATTCAAAACCAAGACTTTTCGGCTGCCATGATGGCGCTTAGCGTGTTGCGTGAACCCGTTGATTCATTCTTTGAGCATGTTCTCGTGAATGATGAGGACCTGTCCGTGCGTGCCAACCGACTGGCGCTGCTCGCGCGCATTCGCACGGCTACCGGTCAGGTCGCGGATTTCTCGAAAATCGCTGGTTGAGAAGCACTTTTCGAAAAGTCGGCACCGATTTTCTCGGACAAACGGTTTCCGTTTGTCCTGAGATCACGCCGGGATAGAGGGGGCCGCAGGCCCCGGGAAAAATATGTTCCGGCCGGCCCTTCGAGCCGGCTTACAGTCATATGACGATGATCTCTCCGTGGCAAAAGGGGTGTGTTCCCCACCCCAACGGAGGCTTCCATGAATTCCGATCACGAAATCGAAGTGACAGAAGAAACCTCGGCTCCTGCCGAGCCGCTTGAATCCGCTTCCGAAACCGCCCTCGATCACGCCGCTGCGACCACGGTCGAAGCCGCTGATCTGTCTGACGAAGACGGAGATGGCGATGACGAGGAAGGCGACGATGAAGACGGCGAAGAGTCTGACGAAGACGACGCCGATGACACCGTGAAGGCCGAAGGCGATGACGCCGAAGAATCCGAAGACGGCGAGTCCGAAGACGACGACGACAAGGAAGAAGCAGCCTGATTTTCAGTTAACAGGTTCTCGAGGGCGGCGCTTTCGCGCCGCCCTTCCGCCGTCTTCCCAAATTGATTTGATCAGTTCTCCAGGATGCTGACGCGCACGCTGTTTTCATAGACGTCGACCTGGATCAGCGGCTCGCCATTGACGATGGCGCGCTTGGTCGAGGAACTCATCGCGCCGGGGCGCTCCAGCATGCGCTGCAGGTCGGCGCGCTGGTCGTTGGTCCTGAACCAGGCGTCGCCCTCGTCGTCGCCGTCGCGGCGATGGAATTTGTGCCAGTTGGCACGGTCTTGCCGCACCATCTGCGCGGCGCCATCCAGCGCATAGCCGTCGCTCGCCTGGTGGTCGCGATCAGAAATGCGCGCGACATAGGATCCCAGCATGTCGTCCGCTTGGGCCACGCCACCAAGCAATGACGCCAACAGAAGCCCTGCCACGGTAACGGTCTTCGATTTTTTCATGAGCAATCCCCTTTGCCTTGAACAATGCGATTGAGTCCGCCGGAGCCGCTTGGCGAAAATCAGCCGCAGGGCCGCCAGCGAGATACTCTAGACGAAATTCGCCGGACAGTGGTGCGCAGGAGGCCAGACCGCCGTCAAGCCGCCGAGCATTTTGCCCGTCCGGTTTGCGTGGTCGCTACTTGACCTTGCCGGCTCCTGAAGCAGGTTGGTGGGCTGGCGGAGGCGGCGCGGCTGCCGCCGGTGCCGCTGCTTTCCCGTGCGCTGCCGGCGCGGGGGCTGCCGAGGCTGTCGCCGTGGCGGGGGCGGTTGGGGTGGCTGGGGCCGTTGCCGCGGCCGGCGCCTTGGCCTGCATGGGTGTCGAGAAAGCGCCGCCGACGACGCCGCCCCTAATGATCATCGGGCTCTGCGCGAAGGAGTGCCTCGCCTCGGCCTTGCCGGGGATTGCCGCGACCTTTTCGTAGGTGACGTCAGGCTCGCCAAGCACAACGACGGACACAACGTCGCTCGCCTTGCCGTCGGCCGCCTTCAGCGCAAGGATGGAGGGTGTCGAGGCCGGCGCACCGGGAAAGACCAGCGACGAGGCCTGAGCCCCGCCACCCATTGAGGCCAAAGTGATGGCAAGCGCTCCCCAGATACGAACAGACACCGACATAGCTCCCCATTGCCCAGAAGCCGCACGATAGTACTCGGCGATTGATGCCGGCTTTCGTGGAAAGATAGCATTTTAGGAATTGATGAATTGCCAATGCCCGCTTGCCCCGGCGGCCCCGTCGTATTACGCAGCCGGCATCCGCGAGGTGACGAGAGTGGCTGAAATACTTGCCGTCGGCGAAGCGATGGAACCGGCGTTGACGCTGCTTGAGGGCGGCGATGTCGTCGCCATTCCAACGGAAACCGTGTACGGGCTTGCCGGCGATGCCACCAACGGCATTGGCGTGGCGCGCATTTTCGAAGCCAAGGGGCGGCCGCGTTTCAATCCGCTGATCGCCCATGTCGCCGACATGGCGATGGCCGAGCGCATCGCCTCGTTCGATCCGCTGTCCAGGAAGCTCGCGCTTGCCTTCTGGCCGGGTCCGCTGACGCTGGTGCTGCCACAGCGCCCCGGCAACGGCATTCATCCGCTGGTTACGGCCGGGCTCGACACGATCGCCGTGCGCATGCCGAGGGGTTTTGGCGGCGACCTGATCGCTAGGCTTGGCCGACCGCTTGCCGCGCCCAGCGCCAACTCATCCGGCAAGATCAGCGCGACGACGGCGCAAGCGGTGGCTGCGGATTTAGGCGGGCGCATCAAACTGGTGGTCGATGGCGGCGCCACCCCGGTCGGGCTGGAATCGACCATCGTCAAGGCCGAAGGCGAAAGGTTGCGCCTGCTTCGGCCCGGCGGCATTGCCGCCGATGAGATCGAGGCAGCCATCCGCATGGAGCTGCAGCGCGGCGGCACTGCCGGCGTCGAGGCACCGGGCATGCTTGCCTCGCACTACGCACCGGGCGCGGCTGTTCGGCTCAATGCCGGCACGGTTGGTGAAGGAGAAGCATTGCTTGCCTTCGGCGACCACCGCGCGGAAGGCTGGCGCGGCGCGACCGCTTTCCTCAACCTCTCCCTGTCAGGTGACCTGAGTGAAGCGGCAAGCAATCTCTTTGCCTACATGCAGGATCTCGACCGTAGCGGCGCGCGGATTATCGCCGTCGAGCCGATTCCCTTTGACGGACTTGGCGAGGCCATCAACGACCGGCTCTCCCGTGCCGCCGCTCCTCGTGACAACGCACAGCCCACAACGTAGTTTTCCCAGATGACCGCAACCGCAAAGACACTCGATCCTGCTCTCATCGATCGTTTCGCGGCGATCGTCGGCGACAAATATGCGCTGCGCGACCAGCGGGACATCGCGCCTTATCTGATCGAGCGACGCGGCCTCTGGCACGGCGCGACATCCGTGGTGCTGCGGCCGGGCAGCGTCGACGAGGTCAGCCGGATCATGCGGCTGGCGACTGAGACCGGAACGCCGATCGTGCCGCAAAGCGGCAACACCGGGCTGGTCGGCGCGCAGGTGCCGGACAGATCCGGTCGCGAGATCGTCCTGTCGCTATCGCGGCTGAACCGCGTCCGCGAGATCGATGTGCTGTCCAATACGGTCACGGTCGAGGCCGGTGTCATCCTGCAGACCTTGCAGGAAGCGGCCGATGCCGCCGACCGGCTGTTTCCGCTGTCGCTCGCCGCGCAAGGCTCCTGCCAGATCGGCGGCAACCTGTCGTCCAATGCCGGCGGCACCGGCGTGCTGGCCTATGGCAATGCGCGCGAACTGTGCCTCGGCGTCGAGGTGGTGCTGCCGACCGGCGAGGTGTTCGACGATTTGCGCAAACTGAAGAAGGACAACACCGGCTACGACCTGAAGGACCTGTTCGTCGGCGCCGAAGGCACGCTCGGTGTCATCACCGCCGCCGTGCTCAAACTGTTCCCGAAGCCGAAGGGGAGGGACGTCGCCTTCGTCGGCCTGTCGTCGCCCGAAGCCGCCCTTTCCCTGTTCAGCCTGGCCATGGACCGCGCCGGGGCCGCACTCACGGCCTTCGAACTGATCGGCAAGCGCCCGTATGACTTTACCCTTGCGCACGCCCAGGGCGTCGTGCGGCCGCTGGCCGAAGACTGGCCCTGGTACGTGCTGATGCAGATATCGTCCGGCCGCTCAGCGGAGGATTCTCGGGCGCTGATCGAGGATGTGCTTTCGGCGGGTCTAGAGAAGGAATTCGTCGGCGATGCCGTCATCGCCGCCAGCCTCGGGCAGGGCGATGCCTTCTGGGATTTTCGCGAGCTGTTGCCCGAGGCACAAAAGCCGGAAGGCGCTTCGATCAAGCACGACATTTCGGTGCCGATCGCATCGATACCGCGCTTCATAAGGGAGGCCGCCGGCGCGGTGGCGTCAGTGAGCGCCGGCGCCCGCGTGGTCTGCTTCGGCCATATGGGAGACGGCAATCTCCACTATAACATTTCACGGCCCGTCGACGGCGACGACGAGGCGTTCCTGGCGCTCTATCATGCGATGAACAAGGCCGTGCATGACGTGGTGCGCAGCCTGCACGGTTCGATCTCGGCCGAGCACGGCATCGGTCAGTTGAAGCGCGACGAACTGATCGCCACCGCGCCGCCGATGGCCATCGATCTGATGCGCCGGGTAAAGGCTGCCTTCGATCCGGCCGGCATCATGAATCCTGGTAAGGTTATCTGATCCTTTCAGCATCCTGTGGCTGGTGGCATTCCGATAACCATCCCTGAGATCAGCAAAATTTAACCGACTTTCTTAAGCGCGGCGGTAAGGAGCCGGCGCTACTGTTTCCCCATAACGAGGCCGGGAAAACTGGCCCGGAGAGAACCGGACACCGGCTCTCAGGAGACAGACAGGAAGGCGCTCTATGAACGTGAACACTGGACTGAAGCCAGTCTGGGCGGGACGCAACATGCGTCTCGACCCATTCCGCCTGCCGCAGGTGGTGAGCTATGCCACGCGCGACGATTATGGCGACGTAACCTTCACCATCGACCAGCGCGGCGCCGTGATCCGCCGCCTGCTCGAGATGAGCGGCCTGCCGGCGATCATCGTGCTGCCCGCCAATGCATTTCGCGGCGTCGCCGCCCGTGCGATGGAGGATCCGGAAGGCAATGTCACGGTGACCCTGGAACTCCTGCACAACGATCCGATGCTGTCGGTGCCGCTGCTGGTGGCCGACGATCTCGAAGACGTCGCCGCCGACTGGCGCGCCTGGGCCGACGCCTACCGTCTGCCGATGCTGCTGATCGAATCCGATGGCGTCGCCCGCACCCTGGAAGAATCGCTCGGCGCCGCCATCAAGACATTGCCGCCGCGGGAGCGCCGCAAGGGCCGCGTTTCCAATATGCGCCGCCCCCGCTTCCTTGCCCGCCGCAGAGCCGGTGACCTCGGCCTCAGGCTGGTGATCGGCGGCGAGGAGATCATTTCAAGAGACTAGCGTTCTTCTCCCCGTATAGAGACGGGGAGAAGGAAAAGCCGCTACACCAGCGGCTTCAGCGCCACCCACAATGCGCCGCCGATCAGGCCGAGGAAGATCAGCCAGCCGACCTGGTTGTTCGACCGAAACAGCCGCAGGCACTGGTCTGGATCGTCGATATCCAGAACCGCGATCTGCCGGGCCATGTGGGCGCCGGCGGCGATCAATCCCGCCAGTGCCACCACCGGGGCCTGCGCCGAGGCGAAGGCGATGGCGAAGCAGATCAGCGTACCACCATAGAGCCCCGCGAGCCATGCCTTGGTGTTGTCGCCGAACAGCCGCGCGGTCGAACGCACGCCGACAATGGCGTCGTCTTCCTTGTCCTGGTGGGCATAGATCGTGTCATAGCCGATCACCCACAGGATCGAACCGATATAGAGCATGACGGCGGGGCCATCGAGATCACCGAACTCGACCGCCCACCCCATCAGCGCGCCCCAGGAAAAGGCGAGGCCGAGAAACATTTGCGGCCAGTTGGTTATCCGCTTCATGAATGGGTAGACGGCGACGATCACCAGCGAGCAGACGCCGAGCAGAATGGCAAAGCTGTTGAACTGCAGGAGAACCGCCAGGCCGACCAGGGCCTGCAGGACAAGAAACAGCCAGGCCCGCCGGCGCGTGGTCTGGCCGGACGGTAGCGGGCGTGAGCGGGTGCGTTCGACCTGGTTATCGATGTCATGGTCGACAATGTCGTTATAGGTGCACCCGGCGCCACGCATGGCGATGGCGCCAATCAGGAAGAGCACAAGGTACAAGGGCGCCGGCAGCAGCGAGAGCAGCGGGTCGCCTGGGCGCGGATAGGCGCTCGCCGCAAGTGACGCCGACCACCAGCATGGCCACAAAAGCAACTGCCAGCCGATCGGCCTGTCCCACCGCGCCAGCTGCGCATAGGGCCAGATCGCGCGCGGCAGCACGCGATAGACCCAATGGCGGCTCGGCGCATCGGCGACGCGACCCTGGGCCGCTTTTGACTGGACAGGTTCCATCGGCATGGAGTGGCAGCAGTGGCGGAAACCGTCAAGCGGCAAGCGGAGGAGCGGCGGCCCGCCAACCGTCACGACGCGAAGATGTCGCGTGTGGAAAACCAGACTTTCGCCACCGCGATGAAAGCCAGCGCCGCATTCGACACGCGCTGATGCGTATCGTGGGTGAGAATGATGCGCTGCATGGGCAGCGGATCCGACAGCGGTTTGCAGACGAGGCGCAAGCCGTCATAGCTGCGGTCGCCATGCGGGCGGGTATAGCTGACCGCGACGCCGAAGCCGTTGGCCACCATGCTGCGCTGGAGTTCGAACGAACTTGTGCGCATGTCGGCCACCGGCGACAGGCCACGGCCGCGGAACAGGTCGAGCATATGCTGCCAGCTATGCGGCTGGTCGGTCGTGATCAGCGGGTAGGCGGCCAGATCCGCCAGACTGACCTCGGGGTGGCCCGCCAGTGCATGGCCCGCCGGCAGCAGCGCATGCGGCCGAAGCTCGTGCAGCAGGATGCGGGCGAAATGCGACGGCAGGCCGAGATCGTAGCTGAGGCCGAGGTCGACTGTGGCGTCCGCCAGGCGTCGCCCAAGCGTCTCGAACGTCTCGTCACGGACGACAACCGCGACCGCTGGATGACGTTCGGAGAAGGCGCGGATAAGGCCCGGCGCGAAAAAGGGCGCCAGATCCTCGAAGCAGCCGAGCACCAGCTCCCCACCGATGGCTGAATTGCCCGCCCCCAGGCTCATGAGTTCGTCAGTCTCGGCAAGAACCTGCTTTGCCTTCGCTACCACGACACGGCCGAACGAGGTCAGCGAAACGCCGCTTCCCCGCTGGCGTACGAATAGTTTCTGGCCGAAATCCCTTTCGATGGCGTCGATGGCCACTGAAACCGACGGCTGCGAAATGTTTATCGCCCGCGCCGCGCCGGTGACGCTGCCATGGCGGGCGACGGCGATGAGATAGCGGAGTTGCGTGAGCGTAAGGCTCATAGCCAAAACCTATGTGTCAGATGAGAAGTTATTATTTTACTGAATGAGAGGACATTGCGATAGTGGCCTCGATCCTGAGAGGAGGACACCATGGCTTCCCAAACCGCCACGCAGCCAATCGTCACCGAAATCATCGATGCGCAGACAATCGCCGACTACCAGCGTGACGGCGCGGTCTGCATCCGCGGCGCCTTCAAGGGCTGGGTCGACACGATTGCCGCCGGCATCGAGCGCAACATGCGGAGCCGCAGCGCCACCGCGTCCGACATCGCTGGCGGCAAGGGCAGCTTCTTCGACGACTACTGCAACTGGGAGCGTATCCCTGAATTCGTCGACGTCGTGCGCAATTCGCCGGCGGCGCGACTGGCGGCCGCGGTGATGCAGTCGCGCACCGCGCAGTTCTTCCACGACCATGTGCTGGTCAAGGAGCCCGGTACGCAGAAGCCGACGCCGTGGCACCAGGACATCCCCTATTATTTCGTCGACGGCCAGCAGACGGTGAGCTTCTGGATCCCCATCGATCCAGTGAAGGAGGCGACGCTGCGCCTGATCGCCGGCTCGCACAAATGGGACAAGATGATCCTGCTGGTACGCTGGCTGGACGATGGCAATTTTTACGCCGCCGAGGGCGATTACCGTCCGGTGCCCGATCCCGACACCGATCCGTCGATGAAAGTTATCGAATGGGAGATGGAGCCGGGCGACGCCATCCTGTTCGACTTCAGGACGGCACACGGCGCGCGCGGCAATATGACCGCGGCCCGGCGCCGGGCGTTGTCGCTGCGCTGGGTCGGCGACGATGCCCATTATGTCGAGCGACCGGGCCGCACCTCGCCGCCCTATCACGGCCATGGCATGCAGCCGGGACAGAAGCTGCGCGAGGATTGGTTTCCGGTGGTCTTTCAGGGCTGAACGAGCGCCGGAATAGGGGCGGCGGTAGCCGGCGCCCTATTCGACAGGGATAACGTTCCCGTGCGCAATCCACCCTGACGCCTTGACCCGTCGCCCAGAGAGCAATAGCGGGTTGTTCTCTCTATGGGATCGGCGGCATCAAGAGGTGGCCATGAACGTTCTTCTTCTCGGCTCCGGCGGCCGCGAACATGCGCTGGCCTGGAAGATCGCCGCTTCGCCGCTGCTGACCAAGCTCTACGCGGCCCCCGGCAATCCGGGCATTGGCAGCGAGGCCGAACTGGTGAAGCTTGATATCACCGATCACGCCGCGGTCGCCGCCTTCTGCCGGGAGAAAAAAATCGATCTCGTCGTGGTCGGCCCGGAAGGGCCGCTCGTCGCCGGCATCGCCGATGATCTGCGCGCCGAAAACATCCGCGTCTTCGGGCCTTCGAAGGCCGCCGCGCGGCTGGAAGGCTCGAAGGGTTTCACCAAGGACCTCTGCGCCCGGTACAACATTCCGACCGCCGCCTATGGCCGGTTCGGCGACCTGGCCTCGGCCAAGGCCTATGTCGAGAAGACAGGCGCGCCGATCGTCATCAAGGCCGACGGGCTCGCAGCTGGCAAGGGTGTCACCGTAGCCATGACGATGGACGAGGCACGGGCGGCACTCGCTTCCTGCTTTGACGGGTCCTTTGGTGCTGCCGGCGCGGAGGTGGTGGTCGAGGAATTCATGACCGGCGAGGAGGCGAGTTTCTTCTGCCTCTGCGACGGCACCACGGCGCTTCCCTTCGGCACCGCGCAGGACCACAAGCGCGTCGGTGATGGCGACGTCGGTCCCAACACCGGCGGCATGGGTGCCTATTCGCCGGCCCCGGTAATGACGCCTGACATGATCGAGCGCACCATGCGCGAGATCATCGAGCCGACGATGCGCGGCATGGCCGAGCTTGGCGCGCCTTTCGCCGGGATTCTGTTCGCCGGACTGATGATCACGGAAAGCGGGCCGAAGCTGATCGAATACAACACCCGCTTCGGCGATCCGGAATGCCAGGTGCTGGTGATGCGGCTCAGGGATGACCTGCTGGTGCTGCTCAATGCCGCGACCGATGGCCAGCTCGCGCATATGTCGGTGCGCTGGCGTGACGAGGCGGCGCTGACCGTCGTGATGGCGGCCAGGGGCTATCCCGGCACACCGGAGAAAGGCTCCGTCATCCGCGGCGTCGAGGACGCCGCCGGTGAAGGCGTCCAGATTTTCCATGCCGGCACCGCAATCAATGGCGGTGCGCTGGTCGCCAACGGCGGCCGTGTGCTCAATGTCACGGCGAGCGGGGCCACGGTCGGAGAGGCGCAGGCGCGGGCCTATGCCGCCCTCGACCGCATCGACTGGCCGGACGGGTTTTGCCGCCGCGACATAGGCTGGCAGGCCGTGGCGCGCGAGCAGGCCGGCTGAAGCTCCGACCGGGTGGCGGCTATTGCTGACCTCGGTCGAGGGTTGTCGAAGCGGTGCTGACCGGGTCGGCCGCGGCAAAGGCGGCGTCAAGCTGTTCGGGGGAAGGCTGCCCGCCCCGCTTCCAGGCCACATATTGGACAATGCCGAACCCCGGCCGTCGCGGCACCGTCTTCACGACTGGCATGCGGAACCCGTCGCGAAATTTTGACCAGCGCGAACCAAGCACGGCGACTATTTCCTCGAAGGTCGGCGGCGTCGCCACATCGGCATAAATGATGGTGGCCTTGCCGGCGAGCGCGGCTTCCCGCGAGAGCGGCACTGGTACGCTGGCAAGATAATCGGCAGGCACGTCGATCAGGCCACCGAAAGGCCATTGCTGGCGCAGAGTGACGGCATCCGTGGGCGCCACGTTGACGTCGATGTTGTCGGGTGTGCCGGCAACTCTGTAGGGGCAACGGAAGCGGCCGCAATTGGCCTGCGCCGAGAACTGCCAGAGCGCGTAGCCCTGCCAGTTGCCCATCGGAAAATGCACGTCGATGTCAGGCTTATAGCGCGCGTACCAAAGCGGCAGCCGCGACAAGAGCCGGTATTTGTAGCGGTTGTCGGCGATATATTGGGCGGTCTTGCCGTTGGTGTAGAGCACCGGGAAGCGGCCGATGCGCCGATGCACCTGGCGGGCGAACTCCTCGGCATCGTCGAGCGACATCCATTGCGAGGGATCGATGCCCTCGATGTCGAGGGCCATGAGGTCGTCCGGTGCGGGGTCGGCGAAATCGAGGAAATTGTTGGCCTGTTCGACCGGATTGCCGGGACGGGCGAGATGATAGGCGCCCCATTTCATGCCGAGCGCCTTGGCCACGACCCTGCGTGTCTGGAACAATTCGCGCGTCACCGCGTGGCGTTTCCACAGTGCCTTGCACAGTTTCACGTCAGTCTCGCCGCCGAAACAGAAATAGGGCGGCGGCATGCCGTCGGAAGCCTTGTTGATGAAGGCGACGATGCGCTTGTCGGTGGCAAGCTGGGCCCAATCGATGGAATTGTATTCGTAGGCGTCGATGACGAGCGCGCGGTCAGCGCTCTTCCACGGCTCGGAGAAGTCCGAAGCCTTTGCCGTCGTGCCCAGCACAATCGCTGCCGCGAAAGCGAGAAGCGCCGTGCGGCAAAGGAGGCGCGCCGTCCTTTTCAAAACAGGGAATCCCCGTTGATCAAGGGTAAATCCTGGACCGCTATGGTTAAGAAAATGCTTCTCGGACCCTGGTGCGGGATAAGCTAGCGCCGGCTGAACGGTTGAAATTCGAACGGGTCGGGCGCGGGCTCCTGTTGCAGCGTACCTTCGGCGGCGCGTTTGCGGTGGTGGGCAAGCGAGCATCGCGGCGAGCACAATATGCCGCGATCCGACCAGTAGGCGGCACCATTTCCCAGGTCGCCGTGATAATAGGAAAACCCGGTTGCCCGATAGGGCAAACCGCATTCGATGCAGCGATAGGCGTCAGGTCTGGCAAGCATGGGAATGTTCCGGTCGCTGGTTTTCCGTCGCCGGTCGATTTGGCCCGGCATCTGTCGAATTTAATACAGCCCTGCCTGATTGCAAAATCAGCGTGACAAAATTTGACGTTTACGTAAAAAGGCGATCGGAGACCGCCCAAAGGCGGATGGTTTTGCGGCGGCACTGGCTCTACGGTCGACGAGGCCGATGCATAAGGGAGGATCGAGCGGCATGTATCGGGCACCGGTCGAGGATATCGCGTTCACCCTGAAGCATGTGGCCGGCATGAAATCCGCCATCGACACGGGAGCGTTCGGAGACCTCAGCGAGGATCTGGTCGACGCCGTCCTTGGTGAGGCGGGCCGTTTCGCCTCCGAGGAGGTGGCCCCCCTTTATAAAATCGGCGACGAACATGGCGCCGTGCTCAGGGATGCCGCGGTGACCACGCCTCCGGGCTGGAAGGAACTCTATCGCCGCTGGATCGAAGGCGGCTGGAATGCGCTCTCCGGGCCGGAAGAGTATGGCGGCCAGGCACTGCCGACCATGCTCGGCGTCGCCGCACTCGAAATGTGGAACTCCGCCGCCATGGCCTTCGGCATCGGCCCGACGCTGACCATGGGCGCGGTCGAGGCGCTCGACAAGCACGCTTCCGAGGAACTCAAGGCGACATATCTGGCAAAGCTCGTCTCCGGCGAATGGATGGGCACGATGAACCTGACCGAGCCGCAGGCCGGATCGGACCTCGCCGCCTTGCGCGCCCGCGCCGAGCCCGCCGGCGATGGCACCTACCGCCTCTTCGGCCAGAAGATATTCATCACTTACGGCGAGCACGATTTCACCGACAACATCATCCATCTGGTGCTGGCGCGGCTTCCCGATGCGCCGGCCGGAACGCGTGGCATCTCGCTGTTCCTGGTGCCGAAATTCCTGGTCGGCGACGATGGCTCGCTCGGTGCGCGCAACGACGTCTTCTGTTCCGGCCTCGAGCACAAGCTCGGCATCCATGCCTCGCCGACCTGCACCATGATCTATGGCGACGGTTTTCAAGGCGCCAGGCCTGGCGCCATCGGCTGGCTGATCGGCGAGGAGAACAAGGGCCTCGCCTGCATGTTCACCATGATGAACAATGCGCGTCTTGCTGTCGGGATGCAGGGTGTCGCGGTCGCGGAAGCAGCGACCCAGAAGGCGATTGCCTATGCCAATGAACGCCGCCAGGGCAAGGCGGCGGATTACGCCGGCGCCGGCATGGCGCCGATCGTCCATCACCCCGACGTGCAGCGCAATCTCCTGACCATGAAGGCGCTAACCCAGATCGCGCGGTCGATCAGTTATTCCTGTGCCCATGCCATCGACATGGCGCGCGTGTCGTCTGGCGGCGAGGCGACGCATTGGCGCGACCGTGCTAATTTGCTGACTCCGCTCGCCAAGGCGTTTTCGACCGATGTCGGCGTGGAAGTCGCCTCGCTCGGCGTCCAGGTGCATGGCGGCATGGGCTTCATCGAGGAAACGGGTGCGGCCGCGTACTATCGCGACGCGCGCATCGCGCCGATCTATGAAGGCACGAACGGCATCCAGGCGATCGACCTGGTGACCCGAAAACTGCCGCTTGGCGGCGGCGAGCATGTGCATGGCTATATCGACGAACTGGCCGGTATCGCCAATGCGGTGCGAACGTCGAACCTCGAAGGTTTTGGCCGCACCGCCGACACTCTCGATCAGGCGCTCTCCGATTTGACGCAAGCGACGCGTTTCCTGCAGAAATTGTCGGCCGAGGGCCGGACGGAGGAGGCGCTGGCCGGTGCGACACCGTATCTCCGGCTGATCTCGCTTGCCGCCGGCGGTGCCTATCTGGCGCTGGCCGCTCTTGCCGACCAGGGCCGCATCGCGCTTTGCCGCTTCTTCGCCGAAAACCTGCTTGGCGAAGCCAGCGCGTTGAAGGAGCGCGTCATCGATGGCGCCGATAGCCTGGCTGCTGCCGCCGAGGCACTGATTTCCGCCTGACCTTCACAAGGAAAACACCGTGACAGACCACATCCTCGTCGAGCGCCAGGGCGCCATCCAGATCATCCGCATGAACCGGCCGGACAAGAAGAACGCGCTGACGCGTGCCATGTATGCGAAAATGTCGGCGGCCCTTGCCGAAGGCGACGCCGATCCGGCGGTCCGCGTCCATGTCTTTCTCGGCGTGCCCGGCGCCTTTTCCTCCGGCAACGACCTTGCCGATTTCATGGTCGTGGCCACCGGCGGCGATGGCGGCACCGAAGTCTGGGATTTCCTGATCGCCCTGGCCGGGGTCGAAAAGCCCATCGTGTCCGGCGTCGACGGTATCGCGGTCGGCATCGGCACCACGATCAACCTGCACTGCGACCTGACTTTCGCCACGCCGCGCACCGTGTTTCGGACCCCCTTCGTCGATCTCGGCCTCGTGCCCGAGGCAGGATCGAGCCTTTTGGCGCCCCGCATCCTGGGCCAGCAGGGTGCTTTCGCCCTGCTCGGTCTCGGTGAGGGATTTTCGGCCGAGCGCGCGAAGGCCGCCGGGCTGATCTACGAGGTGGTCGAGGAAGGTGGGCTGGAGGCTTCGGTGCTTGCAGCGGCCGGCCAGATCGCGGCCAAGCCACCGCAAGCGCTCAAGATCGCGCGCGACCTGATGCGTGGCTCACGCGACGATCTGGTTGCCCGCATCGGGATAGAGAGCGAGCATTTCCGCGAGCGGCTGAAATCCGACGAGGCGCGCGCCGCCCTCACGGCATTCGTGACCAGGAAAAAGGGCTGATGGTTCGTCAGGGATAGAGCCTGGCCTTGTCCCAGCCGCCTGCCGCGTTGCGTGAAAAGACCACGCGGTCATGCAGCCGGAACGGCCGGTCGTGCCAGAATTCGATCGTCTTCGGCACGATCCGGAAGCCCGACCAATGTTTCGGTCGCGGGATTTCGCCGATGGCATAACGCGCCGTGTATTCTGCGACCGCCTTTTCCAGCGCGAAGCGGCTTTCCAGCGGGCGCGATTGCTTCGACGCCCAGGCGCCGATGCGGCTGCCGCGTGGCCGCGTCGCGTAATAGCTGTCGGCTTCCGCATCGCTGACGAGCTCCACCGGACCGCGAATGCGCACCTGGCGGCGCAGCGATTTCCAATGGAAACACATCGCCGCCTTCATGCTGCCAAGAATCTCCTGGCCCTTGGCGCTCTCGAAATTCGTGTAGAACACAAAGCCGCTTTCATCGAACCCCTTGAGCAGCACCATCCTTACGTCCGGCATGCCCTCGGCATCGACGGTCGCCAATGCCACGCCATTGGCATCGTTGATTTCGCTCTTGGTAGCGTCGTCCAGCCATGCGGCAAAGAGGCGAAACGGCTCTGCCGCCTCGGTAAAGTCACTGCTTGTTAACTCTGTGTCACTCATAGTTTTTCTCAAATTGTCACGAGACCAGGAGGTTGCCGATTGTCGCGTATCGCGCAAGCTTTTGACAGCAGGCAATGGGGCGTTATCGCTTCAGCCAGCACGAAAGCGGCGATCGTGGCAGTCGTCCTGCCGCTCGCGGCCTGCGGTGCAGGTGGCTTCAGCCTGGAGAAGGCCGAAGTCGACCGCTCGATCCTGACCAGCAGCACATCGGCTTCGCCCAAGCCGGCCGATTCGGATCGCGACTCCGACCAGACGACGATCGGCAATGCGGTATCGTCCGCCGATATCGAGCAACTCGGCGGCCAGGCGGTGCCGTGGGCGAACACCGGCACCGGGTCGCGCGGCTCCATCACCGAACTGGCGGAATTGAAGGACAGCGGCCAGACCTGCCGCCGCTTCAAGGTTTCGCGCGAAAGCTTTGACGGCGTTGCCATGTTCCAGGGCGAACTCTGTCTTGCCGGTGCCGGCGGCTGGCGCATGCAGGGC
The DNA here is from genome assembly GCF_006440715.1 of Mesorhizobium sp. B2-7-3. Taxonomy (NCBI): domain Bacteria; kingdom Pseudomonadati; phylum Pseudomonadota; class Alphaproteobacteria; order Hyphomicrobiales; family Phyllobacteriaceae; genus Mesorhizobium; species Mesorhizobium sp. B2-7-3. The sequence goes on along the minus strand of NZ_VFTY01000006.1, from coordinate 58,859 downwards.
TTCAAGGCACTCTGATTTTCCGCCGTCGATATGAAGGTCCGCTACTGGAATTTCTTCCTATGCGAGCGCATATAGGGGGCAAGTATGGACTCAACTCATTTCCAGGGCAGGAAGCATGCGCGACCCCTATGAGGTGCTGGGCGTTGCAAAGAACGCATCGGCCAAGGACATAAAATCGGCGTACCGGAAACTCGCCAAGAAGCATCATCCGGACCAGAATCCGAATGATCCCAAGGCAAAGGACCGTTTTGCCGCGGCCAATCAGGCCTATGAGGTCATCGGCGACGAGAAGAACCGTGCGGCTTTCGATCGTGGCGAGATCGACGCCGACGGCAAGCCGCGTTTCCAGGGTTTTGAAGGTGCGGCCGGCGGTGGCGACCCCTTTGCCGGGTTCCGCCGCCAGCAACAGGGCGCCGGAGGCTCGCGATTCGAGTTCCGCTCGGGCCGTCCGGGCGGCGATCCGTTCGACGGCAACAGCGATATCTTCAGCCAGATCTTCGGCGATGCCTTTTCAGGCGCGCGCGGGCCAGGCGCGGGCGACCGCCGCCAGACGGCGACAGCAGCCGACCTGAACGTCACGCTCGACGTCACCATCGAGGAAGCGGCCAATGCCGAGAAGGTGACGGCGATGTTCCCGGATGGCCGCAAGGTTGCGGTCAAGCTGCCGGCCTATGTCGAGGATGGCCAGACCATCCGGCTGAAGGGCCAGGGCGAGCAGGGACCGGGCCAACCCGGCGACGCACTGGTCAAGATCCATATCCGCCGGCATCCACGTTACCGCATCGAAGGCCGTGACCTGCACGCCGACCTGCCGGTTTCGCTGGCCGATGCGGTGCTGGGCGCCAAGGTGCCGGTCGAGACGCCGACAGGCAGGCTTGCGGTCAACGTTCCCGCCTGGTCGAGCTCGGACAAGGTCCTGCGGCTCAAGGGCAGGGGCTTGCCGGAGAAAGCCGGCGGCCATGGCGATCTCTATGCCCATGTGCGCATCATGCTGCCGGAAGGCGGCGACAGCGCGCTGGAATCGCTGTTGCGCGGCCAAAAAGGCTGATCGAGAGCTTTTGTCCCCCGAACTGTCCGCTTTGAACGCTTGAAGGGGCTGTATGCCTGTGCGATAGGCACTCCACAAAGCAGATATCTTGCGGAGAACACGCATATGGCGGGTGGACAGGGCCTGATGGCCGGCAAGCGCGGCCTGATTCTTGGCGTCGCCAACAACAGGTCGATCGCTTATGGCATTGCCAAAGCCTGCGTCGATCACGGCGCCGAGATAGCGCTGACCTATCAGGGCGAAGCCTTCAAGAAGCGCGTCGAGCCGCTGGCGGCGGAACTGGGCGCCTTTGTCGCCGGCCATTGCGACGTAACCGATCCGGCGAGCCTGGACGAGGTCTTCGCCAATGTCGCCAAGCATTGGGGCAAGCTCGACTTCCTCGTGCACGCCATCGCCTTTTCCGATAAGGACGAGCTGACCGGCCGCTATGTCGAGACGACGCGCGACAATTTCCTGCGCACCATGGACATTTCAGTCTATTCCTTCACCACCATCGCCAAGCGCGCCGAAGCGCTGATGACCGAGGGCGGTTCGCTGCTGACGTTGACCTATTACGGCGCCGAGAAGGTCATGCCGCACTATAACGTCATGGGCGTCGCCAAGGCGGCACTGGAGGCCAGCGTGCGTTATCTCGCCGTCGACCTTGGCGCCAAGAAGATCCGCGTCAACGCCATCTCGGCCGGCCCGATCAAGACGCTCGCCGCCTCCGGCATCGGCGACTTCCGCTACATCCTGAAGTGGAACGAATACAACTCGCCGCTGAAGCAGACGGTCACGCAGGAAGAGGTCGGCGATTCCGGCGTCTATTTCCTGTCCGACCTGTCGCGCGGCGTCACCGGCGAAGTGCACCATGTCGATTCCGGCTACCACGTCGTCGGCATGAAAGCGGTCGACGCGCCAGATATTTCGACGGTCAAGGATTAGGTCTCCCCGCCTTTCCTCCTTCCAGGCCCTGGCCCGATCTCCGGAAGAGCTGATGTACCCGCTGGTTTATATCGTGCGCCACGGCCAGACCGCGTGGAATGCCGAGTTCCGGCTTCAGGGCCAGGCCGATACCGATCTCAATGCTCTCGGCCGCGAACAGGCGAGCGCAAACGGGCATCGGCTGGCCGAACTCGTCGGCGCTCCCCAGGAATTCGACTTCGTCGCCAGTCCGATGCGGCGCACGCGCGAAACGATGGAACGCATCCGCGCCGCCATGAGGCTCGATCCGCTCGCCTATCGAACCGATATCAGACTGATTGAAGTCAATTTCGGCGATTGGCAGAGTTTTACCTTCGCCGAGCTTGAGAGGCAGTCGCCCGGCGCGAGCCGATCCCGCGCACTGGACAAGTGGAATTTTCAGCCGCCAGGTGAAGGCGCGGAGAGCTACCAGATGCTGCTCGAACGGGTGAAGCCATGGTTCGACGAGCTTCGGGGGCAGACGATTTGCGTGACGCACGGGGGCGTCATGCGCACCCTGTTTCGCTTCGTGCTTGATATGCCCGAGGACGAGGCCGCGAACCTGGAGATACCGCAGGATCGCGTGCTCAAACTTGAAGGCAGGAGCCTGGAGTGGCTCGCCCGGTGACGCCAACTCCTAGTTCGTGTCGCTGTCCCCCGGCAGCTGCATGTCGGTGACGACGTTTTCGCCATCGGTCACATCGTAAGCAATGACGATGTCCATCCCCGGCTTCAGCGCATCAAGATCGGTTTCGGCGTTCAGCTTGTAAGATTTGCCGTCGTCCAGCGTCAGCGTCAGCGCGTCCTTGTCGATCTTCTTGATCAGGCCTTCGGTCTGGCCGGCAAAGGCGGCGGTGGAGAGCAGCAGCGTGGCGGCAACAGCGCCAATCAGGGTACGCATCATCGTCCTCTTTGGTCATTGCGCCGGCCTGGGTGGCGGCGGATCCTCAACGGCGAATGGAGGAGAGCAGAAACCAACCGAATGTGTCAAAACTAAATCCGTCGGATCACAGTTTGACCACTGTGGAAAACGCCAATAGAAGGCTGGCTTCAGCCGGTTTCGATGCCGGGCAGGGCACTTTCCATGTCTCACAACACGTTCGGCCATCTTTTCCGCGTCACCACCTGGGGCGAGAGCCATGGCGCGGCGCTCGGCTGCGTGGTCGATGGTTGTCCGCCGGGTATCCGTTTCACGCGCGATGAAATCCAGGCCGAACTCGACAAGCGCCGCCCGGGTCAGTCGCGCTTCGTCACGCAGCGCCGCGAGCCGGACGAAGTGAAGATGCTCTCAGGCTTCGTCCTCGACGAGGACGGCGCGACGATGATCACCACCGGCACGCCGGTGTCGATGTTGATCGAGAATGTCGATCAACGCTCGAAGGACTATGGCGAGATCGCCCGCCAGTTCCGGCCGGGCCATGCCGACTACACCTACGACGTCAAATACGGCATACGCGACTATCGCGGCGGCGGCCGCTCCTCGGCACGCGAGACCGCTGCCAGGGTCGCTGCCGGCGCGCTCGCCCGCAAAGTGGTGCCGGGCATGGTGGTGCGCGGCGCGCTCGTGTCGATGGGCGAAAAGTCGATCGACCGCGCCAACTGGAACTGGAATTTCATCGGCGATGCCGAGAACCCGTTCTTCACGCCGGATCCGGCTTCGATTCCTGTTTTCACGCGGTATCTCGACGGTATCCGCAAGGCCGGTTCCTCGGTTGGCGCGGTGATCGAGATCGTCGCCGACGGTGTGCCTGCCGGCCTCGGCGCGCCGATCTACGCCAAGCTCGACCAGGACATCGCGTCCGGCTTGATGTCGATCAACGCCGTCAAGGGCGTCGAGATCGGCAATGGTTTCGAGGCCGCCCGCATCACCGGCGAACAGAATGCCGACGAGATGCGCATGGGCAATGACGGCAAGCCGGTGTTCCTGTCCAACAATGCCGGCGGCATCCTGGGCGGCATCTCGACGGGCCAGGCGATCGTCGCCCGTTTTGCGGTGAAGCCGACTTCGTCGATCCTGACGCCCCGGAAGTCGATCGACAAGGACGGCAACGACGTGGAGGTGATGACCAAGGGTCGCCACGATCCCTGCGTCGGCATCCGAGCCGTGCCGATCGGCGAGGCCATGGTTGCCTGCGCCATTGCCGACCACTATCTGCGGCACAGAGGACAGACGGGGAAGGGAGGGGAATAGGGCCGTAGGGCAGTAGGGCAGTAGGGCAGTAGGGCAGTAGGGCAGTAGGCAGTAGGTTACGCAGCCAGCCGAAACAGCCAGGATTTTCCTTTCCCCTACTGCCTTACTGCCCTATTCCCCTACTGCCCTGCGAGCAAAGCGAGCGTTCCATGCCTTATGACCAGAAGAAGATCGTCGAAGCCATCCGCGCCTTCGAACGCGGCGAGATCGTCGTCGTCATGGACGATGACGGGCGCGAGAACGAGGGCGACCTGATCGTCGCCGCCGTCCATTGCACGCCGGAGAAGATGGCCTTCATCGTTCGCAACACGTCGGGTATTGTCTGCACGCCGATGCCGCGCGAGGAGGCTAAACGGCTGAACCTCGCGCCGATGGTGGCCGACAATGATTCGGCTCACACCACCGCCTTTACCGTCAGCGTCGACTTCAAGCATGGCACGACGACAGGCATTTCGGCCGACGACCGCACGCTGACCGTGCGCAACCTCGCCAACGGCAATGTCGGCGCCTCCGATTTCGTCCGCCCTGGCCACATCTTCCCGCTCATCGCGCGCGAGGGCGGCGTCTTGATGCGCTCGGGTCATACCGAGGCGGCGGTCGATTTGTGCAAGCTCGCCGGCCTGCCGCCGATCGGCGTGATCTCGGAACTGGTCAACGACGACGGCACCGTCAAGCGCGGCCCGCAGGTCGCGGCTTTCGCCGAGGAGCATGGCCTCAAGCAGGTATCGGTCGCCGACCTCATCGCTTACCGGCAGCGCAAGGAGACCCTGGTCGAGCGCGTCGCCTGCTCCGACATCGAGACGCTGGGCGGCAAGGCGCAGGTCTTCACCTACACGCTGCCCTGGGACACGATGCATCACGTCGCCATCGTCTTCGGCGACATCCGCGATGGCGAGGAGGTGCCGGTGCGGCTGCATTCGGAGGATGTGGTGACCGACGTGTTCGGAACCAGCCACCGGCTCGACGGCATCATGAAGGCGATGGGCGAGCGCAAGCGCGGCGTCATTGTCTATCTCAGGGAAGGCTCGGTCGGCGTTGCCCACCAGGAGCGCAACCGGCCGGCGCCAGGCGACCGCGAGGACCATGAAGAGGCGCGCCGGCGCGAGAGCGAATGGCGCGAGATCGGCCTTGGCGCCCAGATCCTGAAGGACCTCGGCATTTCATCCATTAACCTGATTGCCTCGCGCGAACGCCACTATGTCGGCCTCGAGGGTTTTGGCATTCACATCGCCAAGACCGAGATCCTCTGATCTCGACAAACCCTGCCTGTCACTCGGCCGGGATTGCCGCCTCGCATCCTTCCAACTCGCATTCGTGGGTGGCGAGGCTGCGCTGGCCGAGCAGCACCGTGATCAGCGCGATAGCGCCTGACGTCACCGAGACCCAGAATCCGTTCTGGGCGCCGAATGCATCCACCACGGCGCCGGCGGCGAAGGAGCCCAGCGCCATGCCGATGCCGATCCCGGTGGTTACCCAGGTGATGCCTTCGGTCAGCATCGCTTCCGGGACATGCCGCTCGATCAGGCCGAAGGCGGTGATGAAGGTCGGCGAGATCGCCACGCCACTGATGAAGACAGTCAGCGCGAGCGCTGGCACGGTGCTGGCGGTAAGCGGCAGCAGTGTGCCGAGCGCGACCAAGGCAACCGCGATGGCGAGCTGGCGTTGCAGCGGTGCTTTCAGGTTGAGCGCGCCGATGATGATGCCGAGCACGAAGGAGCCCAGCGCATAGACGCCGATGACGAGACTGGCAGTGCCCGGCTGGCCGAGTTCCTTGGTGATCGCCACCGTGCTCACCTCCGTCGTCGCGAAGGTCGCGCCGATGAAGATCATGGCGAAGGTGATGATTTGGACCGGCCCCAGGCGGATTGCCGAGCCGCTGGAGCCATGGTCCACCGGCCGCACTTGCGGCTCGGTCGAACGCTGCAGAATGAAGGCTGTCGAGCCCAAGGCGAGGAACAGCGTGCTGACGGCAACGCCCGCTTCCGGGAACAGCGCGGCGCTGAGGCCCACAGATAGCGATGCGCCGGCAATATAGACCAGTTCGTCCGCCGCCGACTCGAAGGCGAAGGCGGTGTTCATCTCGGGCCGGCCCCGGAAAATCTCGGTCCAGCGCGCCCGCACCATGGCCGGCATGCTTGGCATCGCCGCGGCCAGCAGCGCCGACGCGAACAGCGTCCATACCGGCCAGTCTTGATTGGCCGATGCGATCAGGGCCGCGAATGCGAGCACGGAGATGATGGTGGTGGGTACGACAACCCGCGTCTGGCCGAGGCGGTCGACCAACCTCGATATCTGCGGCGCCAGGAAGGCATTGGCCAAGGCGAATGTCGCCGAAACCGCACCCGCCACCCAGTATTCGCCACGCGTCTGCGACAGCATAGCCACGATGCCGATCGGGGCCATGGCGATCGGCAGGCGCGCCATGAAGCCGGCGGCGGCAAAGCCCCTGGCTCCGGGAGCGCGAAACATTTCCGAATAGGGGTTTTGCATGATCCTGTTCCTCGACAAGGGGCGATTCAACAATTACATACGAGACGTATAAGTGTTAAATAGAGCATACGTCGCGTATGTCAATTGGCATACGGAGCGTATGTAAGTAAGGCCGGAAGCATGCATCGACCGCGCAAGGAGATGATCGCCGAAACACGCGCCAAGCTGATCACCGCGGCACGCCAGGCTTTCGGTACCATCGGCTATGCCGAAGCGTCGATGGATGATTTCACCGCGTCGGCCGGGCTGACGCGCGGCGCCCTTTATCATCACTTCGGCGACAAGAGGGGACTGCTTGAGGCGGTTATCGCCGAAATCGACGCGGAAATGGCGGCCCGGGTGAATGAGGTCGCGTCGCGGGCGCCGACCCGCTGGCAGCATTTCGTCGACGAATGCACCACCTATATCGAAATGGCGCTGGAGCCGGAAATCCAGCGCATCATGTTCCGGGATGGTCCGGCTGTGCTGGGCGATCCGGCACTGTGGTCGAATGCCAATGCCTGCGTCGGTTCAATGACCGATCATCTGACAGCGCTGCAGCGGGAAGGGGTGGTCGTCCCCGGCGTCGACCCGGAGTCGGCAGCGCGGCTGATCAATGGGGCGAGCAGCCAGGCCGCGCAGCGCATCGCCAATTCGCAAGATCCCGAAACGACATCGAAGATGGTGGTGGCCGCGTTCAAGCAATTGCTCGAAGGCCTGCTGAAAAAGCCGGAAGCGCTTTCAAGATGAACCACCATGGCAGTCCCGCCACTGCCTGCAATTGACAATAGCCGGTTTGAGCGCATCCTCCGCAGCCATCTCTGAGGGGAGATTCGGGGCATGTGGGATTTCGATATCGGCAGGTCGGTGTCCATCATGATGCGGACCTGGCCTTTCATTGTCTTTCGCATGATCGTCTATTTCGGCATCACGCTGGCCTACATCGTGGCCACCGGCACCGGCGCCTCCGTCGGCTATGGCGTCGGCCATATTTCTACCGATCCCGACGGACCATTGTCTTTTGCGATGTGGGGTGGCGTGGTCGGTTTCGGCATCGTCTCGATCGCCGTCTACTGGATCCGCGAATACATCCTCTACGTCGTCAAGGCGGGCCATATCGCCGTCATGGTGCATCTGATCGACGGCAATGATATTCCCCACGGCCAGAACCAGATCGCCTACGCGAAAGAAGTCGTGACCGAGCGTTTTGCCGAGGCCAATATCCTTTTCGTCGTCGACCAATTGGTCAAGGGCGCCATACGCGCCATCACCGGCCTGCTCGGCGGCATCGCGGCCTTCCTGCCCATTCCTGGCCTGAGCGGCCTGGTTTCGTTCCTCAACACGGTGATTCGCCTGTCGCTGACCTATGTCGACGAGATCATTCTCGGCTACAACATCCGCATCAGTTCGTCCTCGCCGTTCGAAACCGCGCGCCAAGGCGTTGTGCTCTACGCCCAGAACGGCAAGACCATGGTCAAGAATGCCGTCTGGCTAGGGGTCATCATGTGGGGCGTGTCGTTCGTGATTTTCCTGCTGATGCTGGCTCCGGCAGCCGCTATTCTTTACGTCATGCCCGGGCAGCTCGCCGGCTGGGCTTTCGTGCTGGCAATCGTCTTTGCCTGGGCCTTCAAGGCGGCCTTCATTGAGCCGTTCGCCATTGCCTGCCTGATGCAGGTCTATTTCAAGACCATCGAGGGTCAGGTGCCCGATGCCGCCTGGGACGCCAGGCTGGCCGAAGCCTCGTCGAAGTTCAGGGAACTCAAGGACAAGGCGCTCTCCACTTTCGGCGGTTCGCGCTGGGGCACGGCCGGCGCGACGCGCTGATCGGCTAGGCTCGCGGGCGCACCGGCGGCGGTACAGAGCCACGCCACTGCTGATTTGAGCGGCGCTTCGCCTTGTCCGCGAAAAGTCTCGCTCATGATAAGCTCGGGCAACGGCAGCCGCCGGCCCCAGCCGTGTGTTTCGAGATCCGGCTTCGGTGCGAATTCGGAAACGCGGCCGACGCAGAGATAGGCGATCGGCGTCACTTGATCGGGAATGGCCAGCAAGCTTTTCAGCGCTTGCGCCTCGATGATGCTGACCCAGCCGACGCCGACGCCCTCGGCGCGTGCCGCCAGCCAGAAATTCTGCACCGCGCAGACCGTGCTGTAGAGATCCATCTCCGGATTGTGCCAGCGCCCCAGCGGCGAGCCTTTCGAGCGCTCGCGGTCGCAGGTGATGCAGATGTTGAGCGCGCTTTCGCAAATGCCTTCGAGCTTGAGCTTGCGGTAGAGCGCCTGCCGTTCTGCCTCGATTTCAGGCAGTTCCCGTTCTCGCGCGGCCAGGAACAGGTCGCGCACTTCCGCCCGCCGCGCGGCATCGCGAATGACGATGAAATTCCAAGGTTGCATGAAGCCGACCGATGGCGCGTGGTGGGCGGCAAGCAGCAGCCGCGCCAGCACCTCGTCGTCGATGGCCTCCGATGTAAAATGGCTGCGGACGTCGCGCCGCGTGAAGATGGCGCGGTAAACAGCGTCGCGCGCAATCTGGTCAAATCCATCGCCCATTGGAGTGGTCATAGCTTCCGGCATCGCTTGTCCCCTTGCGATTGCAACCGATGTCATCCGCCTGACCATGCGGATGACGATGCCTGCCAGGCCGGTCTTCTGGCTCGGGATCAACCCGCGTCCGGTGCCTTCCCGTCATCGACAGTGGCATTTACCGGCGCGGTCCCCCTCACAGCGTTGGGCACGCCACGGAGTTCAACCGTGTTCCCGATTCTCCCGCCAGGGCATTTGCAGCCAAGTGGAATCACTTGGCGTCGCAGAATGCGGCTAAAACAAACAGACCGGCAGGCACCAGGCAGTAGCGGCAGTCTTACTCCGAAGGGCCGGCGACGCCAATGCCCGCAGCGACATCAATGGACGCAGGTTCGATTTTCCCCAGCGATCAAGCCGCGACGCATGGCCATCACGGCGCCGGGGCACTAGATAGGGGGCATGGCCACCCGTCTCTACACGCACCCGATCTTTCTCGAACACATCACCCCGCCCGGTCACCCTGAGCGGCCCGACCGCCTGCGCGCCATCGAGCGCGTGCTCGACGACGAAGCTTTTGCCGCGCTTGACCGCGTCGAGGCACTGCAAGGCGACGAGGCGACCATCCTCTACGCGCATCCCGCCGATTTCGTCGCGCGTGTCCGCGCCGCCATCCCCGACGAAGGCATTGCCCGCATCGACGCCGACACCACCGCCAGCCCGAAAAGCTGGCAGGCGGTGATTACGGCGATCGGTGCCGCCAATGCCGCCGTCGACGACGTCTTTGCGGGCCGCGCCGACAACGTCTTCGTCGCCGCCCGCCCGCCCGGCCACCATGCCGAAAAGACCACGGCCATGGGCTTCTGCTTCTTCAACACGGCGGCAATCGCAGCGCGCCATGCGCAGAGGAAGCATGGCGCCGAGCGTGTCGCTGTCGTCGACTGGGACGTGCATCACGGCAACGGCACCCAGGATATTTTTTGGGACGATCCCTCGGTGCTCTATTGCTCGACGCACCAGATGCCGCTTTATCCCGGCACGGGCGCGAAGAGTGAGACCGGCGCCGGCAACATCGTCAATGCGCCGCTGGCGCCTCGGACGGGCAGCGAGGTGTTTCGCGATGCGTTCCTGTCGCGCGTGCTGCCGGCACTCGACAATTTCGCGCCGGATCTGATTATCGTTTCGGCCGGCTTCGACGCGCACCATCGCGACCCGCTGGCGGAAATCAATCTGACCGAAGACGATTTCGACTGGGCGACCGGCCAGCTGATGCAGCGCGCCGCAATCCACGGCGGCAACCGGCTCGTCAGCCTGCTCGAGGGCGGCTACGATCTGCAGGGATTGGCATTTTCGGTCGCCGCCCATGTCGGGCGACTGATGAAAGGATGAATGATGACCGGTGAGATCAACGAAGACGTCAAGGCGATGAGCTTTGAACAGGCACTCGACGCACTGGAGAAGATCGTCGATGATCTGGAGCGTGGCGACGTGCCGCTCGACCAGTCGATCCGGATTTACGAGCGGGGCGAGGCGCTGAAGGTCCATTGCGACCGGCTGCTGAAGGCCGCCGAGGACAAGGTCGAGAAGATCAGGCTGTCGCGCGACGGCAAGCCGGTTGGAACCGAGCCGCTCGACGCGGACTGAGGTCCGGAGCAGCCTACCGGTTTTTGGACACGATCATCATTGAGGATACAGTTCGTCCCGATTGAAACGGACAAGAGGAGATACGGAAGCGATGTGCAGAAACATCAAGACCCTGTTCAATTTTGATCCGCCGGCAACCAACGACGAAGTCCGCGACGCGGCACTGCAGTTTGTCCGCAAGCTGAGCGGCACAACGCGGCCTTCTGCCAAGAACCAGCATGCGTTCGATCATGCCGTCGAAGCCATCGCGGCATCCGCACGCGAATTGCTCGATTCCCTCGAAACCCACCAGCATCCGCGCAATCGCGAAGAGGTGGCGGCCAAATTAAAAGCAAAAGCGGCGATCCGGTTCGCCTGATATGCCCAAGCGCCCATTGACCGCTGACGAGGAGAGTTCATGAGCTTCTTCCCCGGCAAGGACCCTGAGGCCGGCGATGCCTTCGCCAGCGACCAGATCGAGTTGATGGTTATCCCCAACGCCAAGGACATTGGCGGTTTCGAGGTGCGTCGCGCCTTGCCGACAGCCAAGCGGCGCCTGGTCGGGCCGTTCATCTTCTTCGATCGAATGGGCCCCGCGATCATGCGTGCCGGCCAGGCGCTCGATGTTCGTCCGCACCCGCATATCGGCCTGTCGACCGTGACCTATCTGTTCGACGGCAAGATCAGGCATCGCGATTCGCTCGGCACCGAGATGGTCATCCAACCCGGCGACGTGAACCTGATGACGGCTGGTCGCGGCATCGTCCACTCCGAGCGCACGCCGCAGGAATTGCGCGGCGCGCCGATGTCGATCTCCGGCCTGCAGACCTGGTTGGCTCTGCCGGACGGCAAGGAAGAGGTGGCGCCGGTGTTCGAGAACACAGCGGCGCTGCGGCTTCCCGAAATCGACGCCGAAGGCGTCAGCGGCCGCGTCGTCATCGGTGATTTCCAGGGTTTGCGGTCTCCGGTGCGGGCCGATTCCGAGACACTCTATGCAGATTTGCGGCTGGCGCCCGGCGCCAGCGTCAAGATCCCGGCCGATGCCGAGGAGCGCGCCATCTACACGCTGGAGGGCGAGGTCTCGATTTCGGGTGATGTCTTTCCAGCGGAACGGCTGCTGGTGTTCCGGCCCGGCGACGAGATCGTCATATCGTCATCGACGGGTGCGCATTTCATGCTGTTCGGCGGCGCGTCTCTCGGTTCGAAGCGCTACATCTGGTGGAATTTCGTTTCCTCGTCCAAGGAGCGCATCGAGCAGGCCAAGCAGGAATGGAAGACCGGCCGCTTCGATATCGTTCCTGGCGATGAGAAAGAATTCATCCCGCTGCCGGAAGGCTGAGAAGATCGGTGAGGGGCTGACCGTCCGCGTCAGCGACACGCATTTACTTTCGCCGGCCGGCGGCCTATCCCGCCGATGAACAGAAAGTCTGGGCCCAACGTGAACGCAACGCCGCATACGCCGCTTCTCGATAGGGTTCGCGTCCCGGCCGACCTGCGCACGCTGGCCGAGAGCGACTTGCCGCAATTGGCATCAGAGCTTCGCCTCGAACTGATCGACGCGGTGTCGCGCACCGGCGGCCATCTCGGTGCCGGCCTTGGCGTGGTCGAACTGACCGTGGCGCTGCATTATGTCTTCAACACACCCGATGACCGGCTGATCTGGGATGTCGGCCACCAGGCCTATCCGCACAAGATACTGACCGGCCGTCGCGACCGCATCCGCACCTTGCGCCAGGAAGGCGGGTTGTCGGGCTTCACCCGCCGAGCCGAGAGCGAATATGACCCGTTCGGCGCCGCCCACTCCTCGACATCGATATCGGCCGGCCTCGGCATGGCCGCCGCCCGCGACCTCTCAGGCGGGCGCAACAATGTCATCTCCGTCATCGGCGACGGCGCCATGTCGGCCGGCATGGCTTATGAGGCGATGAACAATGCCGGCGCGCTCGATGCGCGCCTCATCGTCATCCTCAACGACAATGACATGTCGATCGCCCCGCCAACCGGCGCCATGAGCGCCTATCTGGCGCGTCTGGCTTCCGGCAAGGCCTATGTCGGCCTGCGCGACTTTGGCAAGAAGCTGACCTCCTATCTCGGCAAGCGGGCCGATCGAGCCATCACCCGCGCGGTCGAGCATGCGCGCGGTTACGTCACCGGCGGCACCTTGTTCGAGGAACTCGGCTTCTATCACATCGGCCCGATTGACGGTCACAATCTGGAGCATCTCATCCCGGTCCTGAAAAATGTCCGTGACAACGGCAAGGGTCCGGTGCTGATCCATGTCGTCACCCAGAAGGGCAAGGGCTACGCGCCGGCGGAAGCGGCCGCCGACAAGTATCATGGCGTCAACAAATTCGACGTCATCACCGGCGCACAGGCCAAGGCGCCGGCCAATGCACCGGCCTACACCAAGGTGTTTGCCGAAAGCCTGATCCAGGAGGGCCGCGAGGACGACCGCATCGTCGCCGTCACCGCCGCCATGCCGGGCGGCACCGGCCTCGACCTGTTCGGCGAGGTGTTTCCGTCAAGGACTTTCGACGTCGGCATTGCCGAGCAGCATGCGGTGACCTTCGCCGCCGGCCTGGCGACGGAAGGCTACAAGCCCTTCGCCGCGATCTATTCGACCTTCCTGCAGCGTGCCTACGATCAGGTCGTCCATGACGTCGCGATCCAGAAACTGCCGGTGCGTTTCCCCATCGATCGCGCCGGCTTTGTCGGCGCCGACGGTGCCACCCATTGCGGCGCGTTCGACACCACCTTCCTGGCAAGCCTGCCGGGCTTTGTCGTAATGGCCGCGGCCGACGAGGCGGAATTGCGTCACATGGTGCGCACCGCCGCCAGCTATGACGACGGGCCGATCGCCTTCCGCTATCCGCGCGGCAACGGCGTCGGCGTCGACATGCCCGAGCGCGGCTCTGTTCTGGAGATCGGCAAAGGCCGCGTCGTCCGGGAAGGCAGCAAGGTTGCCCTCCTGTCCTTCGGCACAAGGCTGCAGGATTGCCTCATCGCGGCCGAGGAACTCGGCGCGGCCGGGCTTTCCACCACGGTCGCCGATGCCCGTTTCGCCAAGCCGCTCGACCAGGATCTGATCCGGCGGCTGGCCCGCTCGCATGAGGTTCTGGTGACGGTGGAGGAGGGCGCAATTGGCGGCTTCGCCAGCCATGTGCTGCAATTCCTCGCCCATGAAGGACTGCTCGAAAGCGGCCTGAAGGTACGCCCGCTGGTGCTGCCGGATGACTTCACCGACCACGCCAAGCCAGAGAAGATGTATGCCGATGCTGGCCTCGACGTCGCCGGAATCGTGCGCACCGTATTCACCGCGCTCGGTCATACGGTCCGCGCCCAGCGCGCCTGAATCAAAACCTCAACAGCTTGAATCAGTTTGCCGGCTCGATTTTATAAGGCATTGTTAACGTTGCCGTTTGGCGTTTTGCTTACCCTGTCCCTTGGCCGTTTTTCAACGCCGCCCTGCTAGATCACAGCCAGGCAGGGAGACAACGAGAATGAAGACGCTTCTGTGCGGCGCGGCCTTCTTGGCGGTGATGGTCGTACCGGCTGCCGCCGAAACGCCCTACGACCGCAATCTCGAAAAGGCGGCGATAGGCATTGTCGCCGGCAAGATGGGCGATATCCGCGGCGGCTTTTCCTACAAGCAAATTCCGCAGCTTGTGGTGCCGCCGGATCCTTCGCCTGTATCACCTGTTGCGACCGGGCATGCGCGTGAGCAGGCTTCAGGCGGTCGAGACGACGGTTTGTCTCCAGCCATCGAGCGCCAGGCTCCGCGAACCATCTTCTAAAACCACATGTCGCGTACGCAGCGGCGTCGCGCGGCAGATCGTCGTACGTGTCGAGACCATCGAAATGGTCGATCGGCAGATCGGCGACGGCCTCGGGGGGCGCCAGCCGGACATTGACGGCCATGCGTCTTCGACCCGAGGCGCTGGCGCGCAGTCCGCGCCAGCCGAGCACGCAGGCGCAACGCGGGCAGAACAGGATCTCGAGCGACGGGTCTTCCTGTCCGGCGCGCGTATAGCTGCCCATTGGCCCCGAAACGCGAATGCGTTCGTCGACATAATCATAGGCCCAGAGCGTGCCATAGCGGCGGCAAAGCGTGCAGTTGCAGGCCGTCACCGGGCCGGGGTCGCCCTCCAGCGTCCAGTGGGCGGCGCCACAGTGGCAGGTTCCCGTCAGCATTCGTTCTCCTTCGAGTTGCGACAAACAGAGGGCTCTTCGTGACCAATATTCTGCCGGACCCGGCATGATGGGCGCAAGCCGCAGCCTGGTTCGATGCACCAGCCGCTCTCGTAGGATCACTTTGGTCCATCTAATGTCCTTGCCTTCACCGCGGGCTTTCGTCAGAGAAGGCCGATGAACTCGCCTCTGCCAGCCAGCACACGCCAGCGGCTCGACGACCTGCTCGTCCAGCGCGGGCTGTTTGCCAGCCGCTCGCGCGCCCGCGACGCGGTGGAGCGCGGCACGGTGACGGTCGACGGCGCCATAGCCCGCAAGCCCGGCCAGAACGTTTCGCCGCAATGCGTTGTCGCCATCGACGATCCGGCGCAAACCTATGTCTCGCGCGCCGCGCTCAAGCTGATCGCCGGGCTCGACCATTTCAGCCTCGACCCGGCCGGTCGCGAGGCCCTCGACATCGGCGCCTCGACCGGCGGTTTCACCCAGGTGCTGCTCGAACGCGGCGCGTCCCATGTCACGGCAATCGATGTCGGGCATGGCCAGATGCATCCTGATGTCGGTGGTGATCCGCGCGTGACCGTGATCGAGGGCCTGAACGCGCGCGATCTCACCGTTGCCGATCTTGCCGGCCGCAATCCGGATTTCATCGTTTCCGACGTCAGTTTCATCTCGGTGAAACTGGCGCTGCCGCCGGCACTCGCCATTGCCAATCCCGGCGCCGGTGCGATCTTTCTGGTCAAGCCGCAATTCGAGGCCGGTCGCGAGGCGATCGGCAAGGGCGGTTTGTTGAAGGATCCCTTCGATGCCGCCCGTGTCGCGGGCCTGCTGCAGGATTGGCTGGATGCCGTTCCCGGCTGGCGCTCGCTTGGCCTGCATCTGTCGCCGATCGAAGGTGGCGACGGCAATCGCGAATTCCTGCTCGGTGGGATCAAGGACCGATGAGCGTACGCTTCACAATACGAAAGCTCGGATCGCAGGGCGACGGCATCGCCGAAACCGAGAGCGGCGATCTGTTCATTCCCTTCACGCTGCCAGGCGAGATCGTCACCGCCGCGCGCGAGCGGGATCGCGCCACGCTGATGGCGGTGCTGGAAGCCTCTCCGCTGCGCGTCGAACCAGCCTGCCGCCATTTCACCGAATGCGGCGGCTGTGCCCTCCAGCATTTCGAGACCGAAGCCTATCGCCGATGGAAACGCGAAAAGGTGGTGCACGCATTGAAGGGCAAGGGCATCGAGTGCGAGATTGGCGAACTGGTCGCCTGCGCGCCGCAGTCGCGCCGCCGCGTCGTGCTTGCCGCCCGGCGCACGGACGCAGGCATGCTGCTCGGCTTCAATCGCCATCTGTCGCCCGAGATCATCTCCATATCCGAATGCCCGATCTCACTGCCCGAGATCGTCGCGGCACTCGGCCAGCTGAGGGCGCTGGCCGAATTGATATGCGCCACCACCAAATCGTTCCGGATGGCGGTCACCGTTACGGGTTCCGGCCTCGACATCGCGGTGCACGAGTCAGGCAAGCTCGGCGAACACCAGCGCCGTATCGCCTCCAACTTTGTCGTTGCGCAAGGCTTTGCCAGGCTGTCCATCGATGACGAGATCGTCATCGAACCAAGGAAGCCCGTGGTCATGTTCGGCAGTGTTGCGGTCGCCGTGCCGCCCGGCGCCTTTCTGCAGGCGACGGAGGCCGCCGAACGGACCATGGCCGAGATCGTCGGCGGACATCTGAAGCGTGCAAAAAAAATTGCCGATCTCTTTGCCGGTTGCGGCAGCTTTGCCTTGCGGCTGGCGGCGAAATCGGAAGTCCATGCGGTCGAAGGCGACGCGGCCGCGCTTTCGGCGCTCGACCGGGGATCACGTTTCGCGACCGGCCTCAAGCGGGTGACGGGCGAACGACGCGACCTGTTTCGCCGGCCACTGACCTTCAAGGAGTTGAACGCCTTCGACGGCCTTGTCTTCGATCCGCCGCGCGCCGGCGCCGAAGACCAGTCGAAGCAGATCGCCCGCTCGGATGTTCCATACGTTGCCGCGGTGTCCTGCAACCCGGTGACGCTGGCCCGCGACCTGCGCATTCTCATCGACGGCGGCTATACCTTGACCAGCGTGACGCCAATCGATCAGTTCCTGTGGTCGCCACATGTCGAGGCGGTCGCCTTGCTGGAAAAACCCAAGAAGAGGCGCGGCTGAGCACGTTTCGTTCAGACTACTGAGCCACAGAAAACCGCGCTTCCCAAGCGCTGCTGCGGGATCCTCCGGTTAAAGCGACTCCAGGAAGAATGGGTAGCGGTTTTCCGTCCGGAATTGCGTCGAAATGAAGAGAGAGCGGTTCAGCGATTCTATCAAACACCGAACCGCTCTAAAAAAGCCGCCGAAGGCCTGTAATGCCTGAACCGTACGGTCCAGGCAGGCTCAATCTACGAGCTTTGCAGCATTCGCGAAGGTTTTCGGCGTGCCGCCTCGCTGGTTGACCGACTGCCAGACATTCGGATTCTGCTGCGATTGACGTTTCAGGAAGTAGTAGCCGGTTGCATTCCAGGGCCTGATTTGGTCGACCATATTGTCGAGGACAAGATCGCCTTTATCGGTTTTCACCGTCAGGACGGTGTGGCCCTCATTGTTGAGATCGCGCACGACCGTCATCAACAGCGCTTGCCGGGGAAATCCAGCCTCTTGAAGGAGCTTGCGTTTGTAGAGGGCGTAGATCTTGCAATCGCCTTTGCCGTCAACCGGATAATCCCAATGGTCCGCCATCGTGCCCCAGTGATCGAAATTGCTGACGGGTTTGATGGCGCTGTTCGCCTTCTGATTTATCCGCTTGAGGATGCGGAAGGTCCGCGCTGTCAGCTTGACATTCGCGGCCGGCAGAGCCGGCACCTTGCACTCTTTTGGGCGGCGATGACAGAAATCGATCCAACCGTAGGGGACGCTGGTGCTTCCACCCACGGAGGCAGAGCGCGACCCATCCATGGAAGATTGGGTCGATCGCGACTTGAACAAAGTCGACTGGGCCGACGCCGGACTGGCTAGCAGCGATGCCGCACCAATCAACGAAACAAAGCCAAGCAGGAGAGCCAGGACGGGGGAGTGCCGCATTGCCAAAACCACCACCGCAACGAGGAACTGGTGCTGCGTTCGTGCGCGAGAGGCAGCCCAGGCAGTCAAAGACCTAATAATTTGTTAATGTGGATTGTGTCCACTTCAAGGTCCCGGCCGCCGAAAAGCCGGTCCCTGTCAGGCCGGCCCCTGTCAGGATGACAATGGGCATGGTGGAGGGCGCCTGCATCCGGAAACGTCACGGCGGGCGATGACACCGGAACGGCACCGAGTTTCAAACCCGCGTGCCGCCGACCGTCATCTGGTTCATCCTGAGATGCGGCTGGCCAACGCCGACGGGTACGCCCTGGCCGGCCTTGCCGCACATGCCGATGCCGTTGTCGAGCTTCATGTCGTTGCCGACCATCGAGACGCGGTGCATGGCATCAGGCCCGTTGCCGATCAGCATCGCGCCTTTGATCGGCTGCGTCACCTTGCCGTTCTCGATCATGTAGGCCTCGGTGCAGCCGAACACGAATTTGCCCGACGTGATGTCGACCTGGCCACCGCCGAAGGATACGGCGTAGATGCCGTTCTTGACGGAGGCGATGATTTCGTCCGGCTCCATGTCGCCTGAGGTCATGTAAGTGTTGGTCATGCGCGGCATCGGCTGGTGCGCATAGCCTTCTCGCCGGCCATTGCCGGTGGCTTTCATGCCCATCAGCCGGGCATTCTGCCGGTCCTGCATGTAGCCGACCAGTTTGCCGTCCTCGATCAAGACGTTGCGGGCCGAAGGCGTGCCTTCGTCGTCGACGGTGAGTGAGCCGCGCCGCTCTGGGATGGTACCGTCGTCGACGACCGTCACCCCCTTGGCGGCCACCTGCTGCCCCATCAGGCCGGCGAACGCCGACGTCTTCTTGCGGTTGAAATCGCCTTCAAGACCATGACCGACGGCTTCGTGCAGCATCACGCCCGGCCAGCCATTGGATAGCACGATGTCGAAAGTGCCTGCCGGGGCCGGGATTGCCTCCAGGTTGACCACCGCTTGCCGGAGTGCCTCGCTGGCGGCGTGCTTCCAACTATCCTCGATCAGGAATTCGCCGAATGCCTTGCGCCCGCCCATGCCATAGGAGCCGCTTTCCTGGCGGTCGCCGTCGCCGACGACGACCGAGACGTTGACGCGGACCATCGGCCTGATATCGCGCACTATCTGGCCGTCGGCACGAACGATCTCGATATGCTGCCAGGATGCGGCGATCGAGGCCGTTACCTGGCGCACGCGTGGATCCTCGGCGCGCAGCCAGGCGTCGATTTCTTGCAGCAGCTTCGCCTTGGCCTCGAAGGAAGGCGAGGGGATCGGGTTCTCGTCGCCGTAGAGATGGCGGTTGGTACGGGCGGGGGCTGCCGCAAGCGTGCCGGAATAGCCACCCTTGACGGTCGAGACGGCTTCGGCCGCGCGCAGCAGCGACGCCTCGGACAGGTCGCTGGAATGAGCGTAGCCGCTGGCCTCGCCGGCGACGGCCCGCAGGCCAAAGCCCTGGTCGGTGTTGAAATTGGCGGTCTTCAGCTTGCCATTGTCGAACATCAGCGCTTCGCTCTCGCTGTATTCGAGGAAAAGCTCGCCGTCGTCCACGCCCTTGATGGTGTCAGCGACGATCTGCTTGATGCGGTCGTCTGAAATGTCGAATTGGCCGATCAGGCTGTTCATGGCGCGTCCGTCCGTGGGATGTTTGCTTTCCCCCGATGTAGGCGTGAAGCCGCGCCCACACAATCGGCAATGACGAATTGGCGCCGACGAATGATTTCGTTCGCTAAACACAAGGCATGCGTCTGGGGTCGGCAAAAGCCGCGTCCAGGCTGGTACAGCGTGAAGCCGCGATCAGGGCAGAGCGGCGAAGCCTTCGGCGAAACCCTTGAGGTCGACGGGAATGCCGATACCCTCTTCCGGGGTCTGGAAAACGATGAATGTTGCCGACGTCCCGGTCTTCAGCGTGTCGAGCAGCGGCTTTTCGAGAATGACCTCGGCATAACAGCCGTCCTGGAAGCAGCGCACGAAATAGGCGCGGCCAATGTCCTTGCCGTCGACGTTGAGCCCGAGGCCGTTCGGCAACAGCACGCCGAGCGGCGCCAGCACGCGCAGGATCTCGGCCTTGTTGTCGGCGGTGCGCAGCACGACGACCGAAAGCCCCATCTCCGGACGATCCTCGGCGACGACGTTCTGCATCATCACGCATTGTTCCGAGGTGGCGCCGGCCGGCGTGTCGCAGATGATCGACCATGCGCCATGGGTCGAGCGCACCGTGCCGCTTGGCTGGGCAGCATTGGCGTTGCCGGCGATGGACAGACCGGCCGCGCACAGGACCGCGAGAAACAGGGCGTTTGCCAAGGTTCTCGAAAGGCCCAGTCGCGTATGCCTCAGTCTCGAAAGCCAAGAGTTCATGACGGCTCCATTGCGAATCACGGCACTTTAAGCCGCGCCAATGCCAAGTAAAGGACGAGACCGTGGCCGAACTGTCCCTAAAAAGGCAATGCGGCGCTTTTCCTGCCAAATTCGCCTGAATTACGACGCTTTGCGGGTGTCGCCGGCACAAGGCGTGCGGCCCGCCGAACATACGCGATTCGCCACTACGGCCATTGCCCCGGAAGAGCCACGTCAGCTTGCGCGCAAAAATGCCGCACGGTTTCGACCGCTCCTTTCTTGCGGAGGGAAAAAGAGTATGGTTTGAACCAGCTTGAGACTGTCCGGGATTCCCGTCCCGGCATTGTTCGTTATTCTCGCGGGCACAGCCGGTGAGAGACTGGGAGACGAAGAGGGCGATGAGAAAATTCCTAGCGAGCACCGGTGCTGCTGCCACGTTCCTCGCCTGCGGATCCGCTTATGCGGACCAGCCCAGGCCGTGGGAGACCGGCTTCCAGGCGCCTGCGACCGACATGATGCGGCAGATCGAGTGGTTCGGAAACTACACGATGTGGTTTATCATCCCGGTCACGGTCCTTGTGCTGTTTCTGCTGATCTACTGCATCGTCAAATTCCGCGCGAGCGCCAATCCGACCCCGTCCAAGACCAGCCACAACACGCTGATCGAGGTGATCTGGACCATCGGCCCTGTCGTCATCCTGCTTTGCCTCGCCATCCCCTCGTTCCAGCTCCTGACTGCCCAGTATACGCCGCCGGAAGAGGCGAAGCTGACCGTCAAGGCAACCGGCAACCAGTGGAACTGGGATTACGAATACCAGACCGACAACACGCTCGCCTTCAATTCGGCCATCCTTCAGGATGGCGATCGTGCCAAGGCCGGCAAGGAGGATCGCGCGGTCTATCCGCGCCTGCTCGCCGTCGACAACGAGCTGGTCGTGCCGGTCAATACGATGACCCGTGTGCTTGTCACCGCGACCGACGTGATCCATTCCTTTGCCGTGCCGTCCTTTGGCATCAAGATCGACGCCGTTCCCGGCCGCACCAACGAGACCTGGTTCAAGGCGGAGAAAGAAGGCCTCTATTACGGTCAGTGCTCGCAGCTCTGCGGCAAGGACCATGCCTTCATGCCGATCGCCGTTCGTGTGGTGTCGGACACGCAGTTCAAGACCTGGCTGGCCGCGGCCAAGACCGATCTGCCAGGTGCCAACAAGACGCTCATGGCCGAGGTCGATGGCCAGAACAAGGTAGCGGCCGCCGGCAACTGATGTCGCGGGTTAGCAAGATTTAGGGAACGGAGCGGAACATGGCAGACGCTGCAGCTCACGACGGGCACGACCACAAGCCGTATCATGGCTGGGTGCGCTGGGTTTATTCGACCAACCACAAGGATATCGGTACGCTCTACCTGATCTTCGCGATCATGGCCGGCATAATCGGCGGCGCGCTTTCGGTCGCCATCCGCATGGAGCTGCAGGAGCCTGGCATCCAGATCTTCAGCGGTCTTGCGCAGATGGTCTATGGCATGAACGGCGACGCCGCGATCGACGGCGGCAAGAGCATGTACAATGCGTTTGCCACCGCGCACGCGCTGATCATGATTTTCTTCATGGTCATGCCGGCCCTGATCGGCGGTTTCGCCAACTGGATGGTGCCGATCATGATCGGTGCTCCCGATATGGCGTTCCCGCGCATGAACAACATCTCATTCTGGCTGCTGCCGCCGGCGTTCATCCTGTTGCTCACCTCGATGTTCGTGCCGAGTGCGCCTGGCGCCTTTGGCGTGGGCGGCGGCTGGACGCTCTATCCGCCGCTGTCAACTTCGGGCCAGCCCGGACCGGCCATGGATCTGGCGATCCTGTCGATCCACATCGCCGGCGCCTCCTCGATCCTCGGCGCCATCAACTTCATCACCACCATCTTCAACATGCGTGCCCCCGGCATGACGCTGCACAAGATGCCGCTGTTTGCCTGGTCGGTGCTGGTCACCGCCTTCCTGCTCTTGCTGTCGCTGCCGGTTCTGGCCGGCGGCATCACCATGCTGCTCACCGACCGCAACTTCGGCACGACCTTCTTCGCGCCTGACGGTGGTGGTGACCCGATCCTGTTCCAGCACCTGTTCTGGTTCTTCGGTCACCCGGAAGTCTACATCCTGATCTTGCCGGGCTTCGGCATCATCAGCCATATCGTCTCGACCTTCTCGAGGAAGCCGGTATTCGGTTACCTCGGGATGGCCTACGCCATGGTCGCGATCGGCGCGGTCGGCTTCATCGTCTGGGCGCACCATATGTATACGACGGGCCTGTCGCTCGATACGCAGCGCTACTTCGTCTTCGCCACCATGGTCATCGCGGTGCCGACAGGCGTGAAGATCTTTTCCTGGATCGCAACCATGTGGGGCGGATCGATCTCGTTCAAGCCGCCGATGCTGTGGGCGCTGGGCTTCATCTTCCTGTTCACCATCGGTGGCGTCACCGGTGTCCAGCTGGCCAATGCCGGCCTCGACCGGTCGCTGCATGACACCTATTTCGTCATTGCCCACTTCCACTACGTACTGTCGCTGGGCGCGGTGTTCGCCATCTTCGCCGGCTGGTACTACTGGTTCCCGAAGATGACCGGCTACATGTACTCGCCCGTCATCGCCAACACCCATTTTTGGGTCATGTTCGTCGGCGTGAACCTGATCTTTTTCCCGCAGCATTTCCTCGGCCTCGCCGGTATGCCGCGCCGCACCATCGACTATCCTGACGCGTTTGCGGGCTGGAACATGGTTTCGTCCTACGGTTCGTATATTTCGGCCGTCGGTGTGGTGATCTTCCTCTATGGCGTGTTCGAAGCCTTCCAGAAGAAGCGGATCGCCGGCGCCAACCCGTGGGGTGAGGGTGCTACCACGCTCGAATGGCAGCTGCCTTCGCCGCCGCCGTTCCACCAGTGGGAGCAGCTGCCGAAGATCAAGTGAGGCGGCTCCCCGCTCGAATACAAAACCGCCGGCCCGCCGGCGGTTTTGGCCAACGGAATGATGGACTTGAGTACGCATGGCCCTAGTCGACAAAACCAGCATTGACGAAGCGGGCTTCCGTATGTCGGAAGCCACGGCGGGCGATTTCTTCGCCCTGTTGAAGCCGCGCGTCATGTCGCTGGTGGTGTTCACCGCCTTTGTCGGACTGGTCGCGGCACCGATGACCATCAATCCGCTGCTGGCGGTGATCGCCATCCTTGCCATTGCGATTGGGGCCGGCGCCTCTGGCGCGCTCAACATGTGGTACGACGCCGACATCGACGCGGTGATGACCAGGACCGCTAGCCGCCCGGTGCCTTCCGGCCGGATCCAGCCGCACGAGGCGCTGAGCTTCGGCCTGGTGTTGTCGGTGCTGTCGGTGATGACGCTGGGCGTGTTGGTCAACTGGTTGTCGGCGACGCTGCTGGCCTTCACCATCTTCTTCTATGCCGTGGTCTACACGATGTGGCTGAAACGCTCGACACCGCAGAACATTGTCATTGGCGGTGCAGCGGGCGCCATCCCGCCGGTTATCGGCTGGGCCGCGGTGACCGGGTCGGTCAGCCTCGAAAGCATCATCCTGTTCCTGATCATTTTCCTGTGGACGCCGCCGCATTTCTGGGCGCTCGCGCTGTTCAAGTCCGAGGACTATGGCCGCGCCGGCATCCCGATGATGCCCAACGTCGCCGGCCATGCATCGACCCGCCGTCAGATTTTCGCCTACGCGCTGGTGCTGGCCCCGGTCGGCGTGCTGCCCTGGCTGCTCGGCTATACGACGCCGTTCTACGGCGTGGCCGCCTTGCTGTTGGGGGCTGGTTTCGTCTGGTATGCGTGGAAAGTGCTTGGCATGGCCGACGATGACCGCGTCATGAAGCCGGCCAAGGCCCTGTTCGCCTATTCGCTGCTCTATCTCTTCGCAATCTTCGCCGCCTATCTGGCTGACAGTGTCGTCGAACGCGCGCTTGCCATGGGTGGGGCATGACCATGGCCGAGAAAGAACTCGAAACGGTCACCTTGACCGATCGCCAGAAGAAGGCCCAGCGCAGCCGTTCCATCGCCATCGGCGTGGCGCTGGCGGTGCTGGTCGTGATCTTCTACATCGCGACAATCGTGAAGTTCGGCCACAATTTGTCGGGCTCGATGTGATGAGCGCCGAGACGTCCAAGAAGACGGTAGGCAAGACCGGCAACCGCGTTGTCGCGGTTGTCTGCCTTGCTTTCTTCACCGGCATGATCGGCATGGCCTATGCAGCCGTGCCGCTCTACAAGATGTTTTGCCAGGCGACCGGCTATGGCGGCACGACGCAACGTGCCGAGAAGCAATATGCCGGCCGCGTGCTCGATCGCGAGATCACCGTTCGTTTCGACGCCAACATCGCCGGCGTGCCATGGGAGTTCCAGCCGGTCCAGCGCTCGATGACCATGAAGATCGGGCAGACCGTGCAGGCGCATTATCAGGCGACCAACAAGTTCGATCGCCCCGTCACCGGCCGCGCAACCTTCAACGTGCAGCCGGAACTGGCGGGTCCGTACTTCAACAAGGTCGAATGCTTCTGCTTCACCGATACGACGCTGAAGCCGGGCGAGACGCTGGACATGCCGGTCCTGTTCTATGTGGACCCCGACATCGTGAATGTGCCGGAACTGAAGGACGTGAAGACGATCACCCTGTCCTATACGATGTTCCCGGTCGAGAAGACCAAGCCGGTGGCGTCGTCCGGGCCGGCCCAGGGCAATAGCAAGACAGTTTCAGATACCGAAGGAAATCTCGGGGGTTGATATGGCAGACGCGCACGCAAAACCACACCATGACTACCATCTCGTCGACCCGAGCCCGTGGCCTTTTCTGGGATCGGTAGGGGCGCTTGTCACCGCTTTTGGCGGTGTCTGCCTCATGGAATACCTGAAAGGCGGCTCCTTCCCGATCTTCGGCGTCAACATCGCCAATCCGTGGCTGTTCTTCATCGGCATTGTGATCGTGCTGTACACCATGTTCGCCTGGTGGTCGGACACGATCAAGGAAGCGCATGAAGGCCACCATACGCGCGTCGTGTCGCTGCACCTGCGCTACGGCATGATCATGTTCATCGCCTCGGAGGTGATGTTCTTCGTTGCCTGGTTCTGGGCCTATTTCGATGCCAGCCTTTTTGCCGGTGAGGTGCAGAACTATGCGCGCCACACGTTTACCGGTGGTGTCTGGCCGCCGAAGGGCATGGAGGTTCTCGATCCCTTCCATTTGCCGCTCTACAACACCATCATCCTGCTGCTGTCGGGCACCACGGTCACTTGGGCGCACCACTCGCTGATCCATGGCGACCGCAAGGGCCTGATCAACGGCCTGGTGCTGACCGTCGGGCTTGGCATGCTGTTCACCATGGTGCAGGCTTACGAGTACATGCACGCGCCGTTCGGCTTCAAGGACTCCATCTACGGCGCCACCTTCTTCATGGCGACCGGCTTCCATGGCTTCCATGTCATCATCGGCACCATCTTCCTGCTGGTCTGCCTGATCCGGGCGATGAAGGGCGACTTCACCCCCAAGCAGCATTTCGGCTTCGAGGCGGCCGCCTGGTATTGGCACTTCGTTGACGTGGTCTGGCTGTTCCTGTTCGCCTCGATCTACGTCTGGGGATCGGTCGGCGCGGTGATCGAAGGCCACTGATTCAGCCTTCTGGATTTCGAGTTCGTTAGGGCGGCCGCGGCGACGTGGCCGCCTTTCTTCTTTTCGGCGCAAGGATCGCCAATCGATGAAAGATGCGGCTGACTTCAATTTGCGCATTTTAACGTCTTGGCATTCCGGCTCTTGCCGCTGAGAAGGTCTGGTGCGCGTCCACGAAGCGAAGCGGTTTGGCTGGTGGGGCTGGCTGCTTCAATTGGTCGACTGGACCGATGGCCGCATTGGGCTTACGGATTCCGACATGGACCAAATCTGGGCGATGGTGGCCGATGGGGCGCCGATAGAGATCGAGCAATAGCCATGAATTACGGCACTACGCATGAGTGAAGACAAGGCGATCTGGCCTCCGATCGATCCGATTTCGGCCGGCCTGCACGGCCGCTGCCCGCGTTGCGGCGAGGGGCGGCTGTTTTCCGGCTTTCTCACCGTCGGCAAGCGCTGCGTCAATTGCGGCCTCGACTATTCCTACGCCGATGCCGGCGATGGACCGGCCGTGTTCGTCATCCTGATCATCGGCTTCATCATCGTCGGTCTGGCGCTCTGGGTGGAAGTGACGCTGAGCCCGCCGCTCTGGCTGCATCTGCTGATATGGATCCCACTCGCCCTGGTGCTGTGTCTCACGGCGCTTCGGCTAATCAAGGGCGTGCTGCTCACCCTGCAATACAGCAACAAAGCAGCCGAGGGTCGGCTGGATCGCGGCGAATGAGCGAAGCGTCCCTGAAAGACCGCGGCCATTCGCGGCCACGATCGGCACTGTTGTTCGTCCTTGGCCTTGTGTTGTTCTTGATTCTGCTGGCGCTGGGCACCTGGCAGGTCCAGCGCCTGCACTGGAAGGAAGGCCTGCTGCAGACCATCGACCAGCGCACCCATTCGGCGCCACGACCGCTTTCCGAGGTCGAGAAGGAATTCGCCTCGACCGGCGACGTCGACTACACGCCGGTCACTGTCACCGGCACTTTCCTGCATTCCGGCGAGCGGCATTTCTACGCGACTTGGGAAGGGGATGCCGGCTTCAATGTCTATACGCCGCTGGCCCTCGACGATGGCCGTTTCGTCCTAATCAACCGCGGCTTTGTTCCTTACGACCTCAAGGATGCGGCGAAGCGCGCCAAGGGACAGGTAACGGGCAGGGTCACGGTCACCGGGCTTGCCCGCAACCCGCTGCCGGCAAAGCCCTCCATGATGCTTCCCGACAATGATGTGGGGAAGAACATCTTCTACTGGAAGGACCGCGACGTCATGGCCGCGAGCGCCGGCCTGCCGGCTGGGTTCACCTTGGTGCCGATCTTCATCGATGCCGACAAGACGCCAAATCCCGGCGGCCTTCCGGTCGGGGGTGTCACCATCATCGACCTTCCGAACAGCCATCTGCAATATGCCGTCACCTGGTACGGGCTTGCCGCGGCACTCGCCGCGGTGCTTGTCCTCCGGCTTCGCCGGCCCGCGAAAGAGGAATGAACGCAAGCGACGCCTCTCTTTCCACCGATACCCTTGACAGGGCAGGGGTAGGCACCTCATTTCGGCGCTGACCAACCGGCAGGATTTGATGCTTCACACAATCGCCAAGCCTCCTCTGACGATCCGGCTCTGCCAGCCGCGCGGTTTTTGCGCGGGCGTCGACCGTGCCATCCAGATCGTCGTGCTGGCGCTGAAAAAATATGGCGCCCCGGTCTATGTCCGCCACGAAATCGTCCACAACCGCTATGTCGTCGAGGGGCTGCAGAGCCTTGGGGCCGTCTTCATAGAGGAACTTTCCGAAATCCCGGCCGAACATCGGCAGTCGCCGGTCGTCTTCTCCGCGCACGGTGTGCCCAAGTCCGTGCCGGCGGATGCGCAGGCGCGCAACCTGTTCTATCTCGACGCAACCTGTCCGCTGGTCTCCAAGGTCCACAAGCAGGCGATGCGTCACCAGCGGCTTGGCCGCCATGTGCTGTTGATCGGTCATGCTGGGCACCCCGAGGTGATCGGCACAATGGGGCAGTTGCCGGAAGGCGCGGTAACGCTGATCGAGACCGAAGCCGACGCAGCCCGGCTTGTACCGGCCGATCCAAAAGCACTTGGTTTTGTCACCCAGACCACGCTCTCGGTCGAGGATACCGCCGGCATCATCCGCGCGTTGCAGGAGCGCTTTCCGGACCTGCAGGCGCCGGCGGCGGAATCGATCTGCTACGCCACCACCAACCGCCAGGAAGCGGTCAAGGACACCGCCCCGGGTGCTGATCTCTATCTGATCGTCGGCGCCCCCAATTCCTCGAATTCGCGCCGCCTTGTCGAAGTTGCGGAACGGGCAGGTGCCTCGATGTCGCTTCTCGTGCAGCGCGCCGCTGAAATTCCGTGGAATGATATCGGCACCATTTCGACGCTCGGCCTGTCGGCGGGAGCATCGGCGCCGGAGATCATCGTCGACGAGATCATCGACGCGTTCCGCCAGCGTTTCGACGTCACCATCGACCTGGCTGTCACGGCCACCGAAACAGAGGATTTTCCGGTCATGCGGGTACTGCGCGATGTCGAACTGACGCCGGCCGACATGGCCTTCGTCAATGGAACCGCGTGAACGGCCATGGCGGTCTATACCGACGTTGCGGAGGGCGAACTCGGCGCTTTCCTGAAGCACTACCCGGTCGGCGATCTCCTATCCTACAAGGGCATCGCCGAAGGCACCGAGAATTCGAACTTTCTGCTGCACACCTCGAGCGGCTCCTACATCCTGACGCTCTATGAAAAGCGGGTCGAGAAGGCGGATTTGCCGTTTTTCCTCGGGCTAATGGGCCATCTCGCCAGCAAGGGGGTGTCCTGCCCGCTGCCGGTGACCGCGCATGACGGCAGCGTCATCGGCACGCTGGCCGGCCGGCCGGCCGTGATCATCACCTTCCTCGAAGGACTTTCGCTGCGGCGACCGGCCGCAACGCATTGCGCCGAGGTCGGCAAGGCGCTGGCGGCGCTGCACCTGGCCGGCGCCGACTTTCCGATGACGCGTCCGAACGCGCTCGCCCTCGACGGCTGGCGCAAGCTTTGGGATGCGTCTCGCGGCCGCGCCGACGAGGTCGAGCCGGGCCTTGCGGCCGAGGTCGATGCCGACTTTGCCGATTTCGAGCGGAACTGGCCCAAGGGCCTCCCCGAGGGCATCATTCATGCCGATCTGTTCCCGGACAATGTCTTTTTCCTGGGCGAGAAGCTTTCGGGGCTGATCGATTTCTATTTCGCCTGTGACGATCTCTATGCCTATGATGTCGCCACCTGCCTCAACGCCTGGTGTTTCGAGAAGGATTTTTCCTTCAACCTTACCAAGGGCAAGGCACTGCTTGCCGGTTATCAAAGCGTGCGCCCCCTGAGCGATGACGAGAAAGCGGCGCTGCCGATGCTGGCGCGCGGTTCGGCGCTACGCTTCATGCTGACCCGGCTTTACGACTGGCTGACCGTCCCCGATGGCGGACTGGTGATGAAACGCGACCCGTCCGAATATATCCGAAGGATGCGGTTCCACCGGGCGATCAGATTTCCTTCGGAATATGGATTGGCCGAAAACGGGGTGTCATGAGCAAGCAGGTTGAAATCTTTACCGATGGCGCCTGTTCGGGCAATCCCGGCCCCGGCGGCTGGGGCGCCATCCTGCGCTTCAACGGCACCACCAAGGAACTCTTCGGCGGCGAGGCCGAAACCACCAACAACCGCATGGAATTGCTGGCGGCCATTTCGGCGCTGAATGCGTTGAAGGAGCCTTGCACGGTCGAGCTTCATACCGACAGCAAATACGTCATGGACGGAATTTCCAAATGGATCCATGGCTGGAAGAAGAATGGCTGGAAGACCGCCGACAAGAAGCCGGTCAAGAACGGCGAACTCTGGCAGGCGCTGGACGAGGCCAACCGGCGCCACAAGGTCACCTGGAACTGGGTGAAGGGCCATGCCGGCCACATCGAGAACGAGCGCGCCGACGAGCTGGCTAGGGAAGGCATGGCGCCGTTCAAGAAAGGGCCTTTCAGGCCGGTAGTGTCGGCGCCAAAGCCGGATGTCCAGGCAAAGCAGCCGCTGGCCCCGAAGGCGCGTCGTTCGACCCAGAGCTATTGAGCTTCTGGCATTCGCTGCGCCAGGCCGACAGGAGAATTTCTGTTATGCCGATCGCCTATTACATCACCCGTGCCGGATTGGGGTCTGTCCGACATCGGTCGTGCCAGGGCGCATGCAATGCTGAACCAGCCGTGGATCGCATCGATCGGGCGTGTGGTGTCGTCGGGCGAACGCAAGGCCGTTGAAACCGCCGAGGTGCTCGGGCGGCACCTCGACCTTGCGGTGCAGGTGAGGGAACGGATGCATGAGAACGACCGGTCGGCGACGGGTTTCCTGCCGCCTCCGGAGTTCGAGGCGGTCGCCGACCGGTTCTTCGCCAATCCGCACGAAAGCATTCGTGGCTGGGAGCGGGCCATCGACGCACAGCAGCGCATCGTGAGCGAGGTCGAGGCCGTCCTCGGTGCCGGCGGCGCCGGCAACATCGCCCTTGTCGGACATGGCGGTGTCGGCACGCTCCTGCTGCTGTCGCTCAGCGGCAGACAAATCAGCCGCGAAGCCGATCAGCTGGCGGGCGGCGGCAACTATTTCGCCTTCGTTACCCACACGCGCCAAATTATTCATGGATGGCGACCGATCGACAGGCTGTCCTGATCGGCGTACCGCAGCCGTACTCGTAGCGCAAGGACAGGCTCTTCTCGCGACATCGCAGTTGCTCGAGGATGTGGATGGGAGTAATATTTCCCACTATCGAGCAATGCAAGAGAGGACGCAGCGTGGCGAACGTTGAAAAAATGAGCGTGGCTGTGACCCCACAACAGGCAGCCCTGATGCGCGAGGCCGTGGAGGCGGGCGAGTATGCCACTGCAAGCGAGATCGTGCGTGAAGCGATGCGGGATTGGCTGGCCAAGCGCGAACTGCGGCATGACGATGTTCGTCGGCTGAGACGGTTGTGGGATGAAGGCAAGGCAAGCGGGAGACCGGAGTCTGTGGATTTCGACGTGTTGCGAAAGGAAGCTCGGCGAGAGCTGACGGAAGCCTCGCGGAATGGCCGTTAGGCTAGTCTGGTCACCCGCGGCCAAGGCTGACCTCATCGACATCTACGTGACGATAGGCAGCGAAAACATACGGGCGGCCGATCGTTACTACGATCAGTTAGAAGCGTGGGCCATGCAGCTGGCAGACCAGCCGCGCATGGGTGTCAGGCGACCGGATATCAGGCCTTCCGCACGAATGCTGGTGGAGGCGCCTTTTGTACTGCTCTACGAAACGATTCCAAACACGGACGATGGCCCAGTGGAGTGGGTTGAAATCGTCCGTGTGGTCGACGGGCGGCGGGATCTGAACAGTCTGTTCTAGCTGTCTACCGGATCAGCAGCGCCGTACCGTAGAGCCCGAGCGCGAACACCGTGTGCGAGACCAGATTGAGGGCGCGGACCCGCATCGGATTCGGCCGCTTCGAGGCCGCCCAGCCGGCGCCCATGCCTGGCGCCAGCAGGAACCAGCCGGCGCCGACGGTAACGATGCCGAGGATGAAGGCCGGCAGGAAGGTCGGCGCGGCCAGCCAGCCCGCGCCCGCCAGCATCACCAGGATTATGCCGTAGGCGATGCCGACGAAGTAATGGAAGGCCCAGCCCAGCGCCTGTTCATACGCGTAGGGCGCCGCATCGCCGACATCGTCGTGAAACACCTTGTCGCGGAGGTGCCAGACCCAGCGCCCGACCGGCCCCCAGTTCGGGCGTGGCTGGCCGAACGCCTTGTGCAGGAAGAAGGCCCAGAGATCCATCAGGACGGTCGCGCCGACGCCGATCGCGACAGCGCGCCAGAAGATGTCAAACATCGTAGGATCCCCCCGAAAACCGGCAATTCTGGAGCGCGGCTGCTTGTCACGCGAGGCCGGCCATTGCGGCCTCGCGTGATTGGCCGTCGAAGTTCAGAGCTGGCCCAGAATATGAGCCGCGCCGGACTCGTCGACGCCGGGTTTGGTCTCGACATTGAGCGCGGTAACCTTGCCGTCGTCGATAATCATCGAAAACCGCTTCGAGCGCAGGCCCATGCCGCCACCGGAATAGTCGGCGTCGAGGCCGACCGCCTTGGCGAAATCGCCATTGCCGTCGGCGAGGAACAGGATCTTGCCTTCGCCGCCGGTGAAGCGCGCCCAGGCGCCCATGACGTGGACGTCGTTGACCGAAACGACGGCGATGGTGTCGACGCCGCGCGCCAGGATCGCGTCATGGTTCTCGAGATAGCCGGGCAGGTGGTTGTTGCTGCAGGTCGGCGTGAAGGCGCCGGGAACGCCGAACAGCACCACTTTCTTGCCCGGAAAAATCTCGGCCGACGTGATCGGCTTGGCGCCGTCCGCGGTCATGGTCTTGAAGGTCGCCTCGGGCAGCTTGTCGCCAACGGAGATGGTCATGAATTCCTCGCTTGGGATGGGAAGGACGCGTGCTTGCGTAGCGAACTCAGCGGCTTCCTGCAACCATCGCGGCGTCTTCAAGGGAAAGGCAGCAACCCTTCGACCGCGCCCGCCGAACTCGTCAACGTGTAGTGAAGCCCGCCGTCGGTCGGCGTCGTCGAGGGGCGATCGAGGATCGGCACGGTGAAGATCAGCTTGCCGTCCTTTTCCGAGCGGGAAGGTGTGCCGAACATATAGTCGCGCTCGCCGGCAACGAAGAAATCCGCTGCTTGCGGATCGCCAGGAAAACTTGCCTCGACAACCAGCGTCTC
Organism: Mesorhizobium sp. B2-7-3; assembly: GCF_006440715.1. Classification (NCBI taxonomy): domain Bacteria; kingdom Pseudomonadati; phylum Pseudomonadota; class Alphaproteobacteria; order Hyphomicrobiales; family Phyllobacteriaceae; genus Mesorhizobium; species Mesorhizobium sp. B2-7-3. Next base: position 26,028 of record NZ_VFTY01000006.1, on the reverse strand, counting down.
GTGATCGCCGGGCAGCACCTTGATGCCGAAGTCAGGCTTTGCCGCCGCCGGCAGTGCGGTGAAACTCGCCTTCACCAACGCCGCGTCGTCGGCATTATCGGGATCGGAAGCGGGGTCGACGCTCAGCCGTGTCTGCACGGGGATGCAGATGGATTCACAAATGCCGAGAAAGACGTCGGCATCGATGACCGCCGGCTGGTTCGGCGTCCCCAGCGTGAACGTCACGGGCAAGGAAACCGGATAATTGTAACCGGCCCATTTGCCATAGCCATCATCGTGGCGCTGCGGCGCGGGAAAAGACAGTGTCGCATCGGTTATATTGGTGCTGGCCGAGACGTCGAGCTGCGGCGGCACACCTGCATCGCCCGGGTCGCGCCAATAAGTCTTCCAGCCGGGTTTGAGCGCGATATCGAGAACACCGTGTATGCGGCCAGCGTCGTCCGGCTTGCCGGATGTCACCAGCCGCACCTTGCCGCCTTCGCTGTTGTACCAGGCGGATGAGGAGGCGCTGGCGGGGAGGGCGGCCGCCAATCCAATGGCGGCGCCGAGCAACAGGATTTTCAAGCTTTGCATGGCGGTGATTTGATCGTCCCTTCGTGGCCGCGCAATGATTTCATGGCCGTGCTGATATCATATTTGCGTGACCTTTGCGGGCAAGCCAAGGCCGGACTCGCAATATGAGCTTTGGTCGAATCCGCTACGGCGCATCTTTTCGGCGCCGGGGAAACGCGTTACCTTCCCTGGCATGGATTTGTTGCGCCACAAAAAGACAGCCGCCGGCCGCGGCTTTCTCGACGATCAGTTCCTGATTGCCATGCCTGGTATGAAGGACGACCGTTTCACGCGCTCGGTCATCTACATCTGCGCCCATAGCGATGAAGGCGCGATGGGCCTGATCATCAACCAGACGCAGCAGATGCTGTTCCCGGACCTTCTGGTACAGCTTGGCATCATGAACGAGCAGGAGGCGATCCGCCTGCCGGCACAGGCGCGCGATTTCGTCGTGCGCAATGGCGGGCCTGTCGACCGCAGCCGGGGCTTCGTCCTGCATTCGGGCGACTACCGTGTGGATTCCTCGCTCACCGTTTCCGACGACATCTGCCTGACCGCGACCGTCGACATACTGCGGGCGATATCGTCAGGGCGCGGGCCGCGCCGCGCGCTCATGGCGCTCGGTTACTCCGGCTGGGGCGCCGGCCAGTTGGAAACCGAGATCGCTGAGAACGGCTGGTTGACCTGCCCGGCGACGCCGGAATTGCTGTTCGATGCCGACATCGAACGCAAATACGACCGGATTCTCGCCTCCATCGGCATCGATCTCGCCCATCTCAGCCTGGCCGCCGGGCACGCTTGAGCCTCGTCTTTGCCGGCCAGGGTCCCTTCGCCAGGTAAGGCGCAGCCGGAACGCTGCGCCGTTAGCGCAATCTCATCCCATGGCGATGCGCGAGAGCTGTTCAGGCTTGGAATTGCGTAAACAGGCGAAACCGCGTGTCCGGCTTGTTATCCGCTATGCCGGCTCATAGCCGTACGCTCCGTCCTCACGCATCACGCGGCCGATGCCCGGCCAGCCAAGGTGCGCTCCGGCGATCCATGTTCCAGCCTCGGCCGCGTCGAGGAAAACCTTCTGGCGCGTTGCGCGTGCGATCGCTTGGTCGTCGTCATAACCCCAACTCAACGCGGGATTGCCAAACTGCAATGCCGGCACATGAACGATGTCCCCGAAGAACAGGAAGCGGGCCTCGTCCGTGTCGAATGCGTAGCCGATGTGACCGGGAGCATGACCCGGCAGGGCAACTGCTCGCAGTCGCTTGGCCACCTGGTCGCCATTCCGCACGGGCTTCAACATGGATCTGAACCGCGCAAGGTCTGTTTCGGCGAGAAAGCTCTCGACAGCCTCCTCGGCGATTACGATCGCCTTCAAATTCGGAAAGAGCACCCGGTCGTCCGGCGTCAAAAGCCCGTACACATGATCCTGGTGGGCATGGGTGAGCGCCAAGACCGTGATCGAGGCAGGATCGATGCTGGCTTCGGCTAGTGTCTGCTCGAGGCGTCCTGTTGTTGAGGCCCAGCCTCCTCCTCCACTGTCGATCAGAATGCCGTCAACGCCTGGACCCGCGAGGGCAAAGCAATTGACGGACAGGCGGAGCGCCCCTGCCTGCGCGACTTGCGGCACCGGTTTGTCGCGCGGATCGCGCAGAAGGTCCGCCGGCATCTCAATATAGCCGTCCGAGAGCGACCAGACCCGCCAGGCGCCGGCGGTGCAGCCGAGGACGTTATCGCTGCGGAATGTTACGATCATAGAGTACCTCAATCTGCCGTTGCCGATCAAAGCTAGGATAGAGTCACCTATGAGGATAGGCCTGTTGCACAGCAAGGCCTCATGAGTGATACTCATGAATGATGAGAAGCGAACTGAACGAACTCGCCGCGTTCGCGATGGTCGCCCGGGAACGAAGCTTTACACGAGCCGCGGCAAAACTAGGCGTGTCTCAATCTGCGCTGAGCCACACTATCCGTGGGCTCGAGCAGCGGCTCGAGCTACGGCTTTTGGCTCGAACGACGAAGAGCGTCGCGCCAACAGCCGCAGGGGCCGCTCTCTTGAAAGACCTGTCTCCGGCGCTTGAGCAAATCGCTGCTGCCCTTGACGGAGCGCGAAGCCTCAGGCGGCGCCCTGCGGGGCGCCTTCGAATTGTGATGTCACGCTCGGCCGCCGTAATGGTGCTGCTGCCACGGCTCGCGGCATTCGCGCAGGCCTACCCCGATATCGTTCTCGACGTTGTCACCACGACAGGCCCTGTAGACCTCGTTGCCGGCGAGTTCGATGCCGGTATCCAGCTCGGCGAATATATTCAGAAAGACCTGATCGCGGTACGCGTCACGCCGGAGTTGCGGCTGGCTGTGGTGGGATCGCCTGGTTATTTCTCATCACGAAGAATCCCCCAAAAGCCGAGGGATCTCAAGGATCATCAATGCATAGCCCTGCGTCTTCCAGGTGGTCCATCTCGGTGGGAGTTCGAGCGTGCGAGAAAGTCGGTCACGATCAACGCCAGCGGCTCGCTCATAATCGACGATACTCACCTGGTAATTGAGGCGGCGCTCGCCGGCGTTGGTCTCGGTCTCGCCTATGAAGAGCAAGCCGCGGAGTATATCGCGGAGCGACGGCTTGTCCGCGTCCTGGAGGAATGGACGCCGCCAATCGCAGGCTTTTTCCTGTATTATCCCAGTCGTCAGCTTCAGCCAGCGGCGCTGTCAGCATTGGTCAATGCGCTGCGACTCTCGCAACAATAGTGATGCATGTCGTTGTTCCGGAACCGAGGACACTTCCGGGTGACAGGCATTAGGCCTGCGTGAGCGGATACTGCTCCTTCAGCGTCTTCAGCACCTGGTCGCCCGGCATCGGCGCGCCGAACATGAAGCTCTGGACATATTCGCAGCCCATCTGGCGCAGCTCCAGCGCATCGCGCTCGTCCGATATGCCCTCAGCGACCACCGAAAGGCCGAGCTCATGCGCCATGTTGACCATGGATTTGAGCAACACCGCGCGTTTTGGCGTGCTGTCGTCGACGAAGCTCTTGTCGATCTTGATGGTGTCGAACGGGAACCGCGTCAGATAGGCGAGCGATGAATAGCCGGTGCCGAAATCGTCCAGCGACAGGCCGATGCCGAGCTGCTTGAGCTTGGTCAGCACATGGGCCGTCTGCTCGGGGTTGTCCATGACCAGCGACTCGGTCAGTTCGAGCCGGAAGCAGCGCGGCTTCAAATTGGCGCGCGCGATCACGGAACGCACGTCGCTGACCAGGTCGCGGCGGATGAGCTGGCGGCTTGACAAGTTGACCGACACCGACAGCGGCGCGTCGCCGATCTGCTTTTGCCATCCTGCCAGATCCTCGGCCGCCTGCTGCATGGCAAACAGCCCAAGTTGCACGATCAGCCCGCAGCTTTCCGCGACCGGGATGAAATCGGCCGGCGGGATCATGCCGCGGCGCGGATGGTCCCAGCGCAGCAGGGCCTCGAAGCCGGCGACGCTGCCATCCTCGAGCCGCACGATCGGCTGGTAGGCCAGCGTGAATTCGCGCCGCTCGATGGCGCGCCGCAGATCGGATTCGAACTGCAGGCGATCGGTGCCGACGGTGCGGAACGCCGGGCGGAACGGCTCGATCCTGTCGCCGCCGAAGCGCTTGGCCTGGTGCATGGCGAGCTCGGCGTCCTTGACCATGTCCTCGGCCGAGGTTTGCGCCGAGGTCCAGGTGATCAGGCCGATCGAGGCGGTCAGCACGATCTCGCGCTTGGCAAAGGTGATCGGATTGTTGATCGCATGCTTGATCGCATCGGCCACGCCGGCGATGCGGGCAGGGTCCTGCTCGGACAAAAGCATCAGGGCGAACTGGTCGCCGGCGAAGCGCGACAGCGAATCCTTCGGCTTCAACAGCCGGTGCAGACGGCGCGCTATGGTGAGCAGGATGGTGTCGCCGGCCGAGATGCCGAGCCCGTCATTGACCTGCTTGAAGCGGTCGATATCGATGACGAAGACGGTCGGCCGCACCTTCTCTTCGGTGCGGGCGATCGAAATGATCGCCTCCAGCCGGTTCATGAACAATTCGCGGTTCGGCAGGCCGGTCAGATTGTCGTGCACGGCGTCGTGCAGCAGCCGTTCCTCGGATTTCTTCTGTTCGGTGACGTCGACCATGGTACCGACGCAGCGGATGACCTCGCCGTCCGATCCGATGACGGGTCGCGCGCGCAGGGCAAACCAGTGATAGTGCCCATCGGCGCCACGCAGGCGGAAATTCTGCGACACCCGGCCGCGGCGATGTTCCAGCACCACGTCGAGCGTGGTGCGGAACGTGTCGCGGTCGTCGGCATGCAACACCGGCAGCCAGTTGCGGGCGGCGCCCCCCAGGCTGTTGGGCGCAAGGCCGAGCTGGATGCTGACGTCGGGTTTGGTCACCACGCGGTCGCGCAGCACGTCCCAATCCCACACCGTATCGCCCGATCCCGCGACCGCCAGCGCCTGCCGCTCGAGGTCGGAGAACAGCCCCTGATGCAGCGCACCGCCAGCAAAGGCGTGCTGCATGACGGTGAAGCCGATCAGCAGGATGATCAGGATCAAGCCGCCGCCAAGTGCCGGCTGGGCGATGTCGTTATCGAGCATGCCGGTGATCGCCATCCACGATCCGCATAACCACAACAGCACCATGACCCAGCTGGGCACCAGCATGATCGCTCGGTCATAACCACGAATACCGAGGAAGATGATCAAGCCGAGCCCGGTCAGTGCGGTCGCGGCAAACGAGATGCGGGCGATGCCGGCGGCGACCGCCGGATCGACGATTGCGACGCCGGCGATCAAGAGCAGCCCCAGAATCCAGACCAGGGCGCCGTAGCTGAAATGGCCGTGCCATCGGTTGAGGTTGAGATAGGCAAACAGGAACACCACGAAGGTCGCTGCCAGCGCCACCTCGGTGCCGGCCCGCCACATCTGCTCGTTGCCTGGCGAGATCTCGATGACCTTGTTGAGGAAGCCGAAATCGACACAGATATAGGCAAGCACCGCCCAGGCGAGGGCCGCCGTCGCCGGGAACATCGACGTCCCCTTGACCACGAACAGGATGGTCAGGAACAGCGCCAGAAGGCCGGCGATACCGATGACGATGCCGCGAAACAGCGTGTAGGAATTGACCGAATCCTTGTAGGATTCCGGATCCCAGAGGTAGACCTGCGGCAGCTTCGGCGAGGCGAGTTCGGCGATGAAGGTGATCACCGTGCCGGGGTTCAGCGTCACCCGGAACACGTCGGCGTCGGGGCTGGTCTGGCGGTCGAGCGCGAAGCCTTCGCTGGGCGTGATGGCGGCGATGCGCGTAGAACCCAGATCCGGCCAGAAGATGCCGGAATTGACCAGCCGGAAGTGCGGCGCCACGATCAGCCGGTCGAGTTGCTGGTCGGTGGTGTTGGCGAGCGCGAAGACAGCCCAGTCGCCGGTCGAGCGGGCATCGTTGGCTTCGACCTCGATCCGCCGCACGATGCCGTCCGGCCCGGGCGCGGTCGACACCTGGAAGTTCTCACCCTGGTTGCGGTAGATTTCGACGGCGCGCGAAAGATCGAGCGCGACATCGTCGCGGGCGATCTTGATCGGTTCTACGGCAAAGGCCGACGAAGCCGCGCACAGCGTCAGCATCGTCGCCAGAAGAAAGGCGAACAGCGGCCCGTTTCGCAGGGAATTCGTCAAAAATCAGTCCTTCGTTCCAGCGCCCGGCGGATCGTCGGCGATCCGGGCGTAGAGGTAGTGATCCTGCCAGATGCCGTTGATCCTGAGATAGGATCGCAGAAGTCCTTCGCGCCGGAATCCGGCTTTTTCAAGCACGCGGATCGACCTGATATTGTCGGGAATACAGGCGGCTTCGATCCGGTGCAACCTCAGCGTATCGAAGGCGAAGCGGGCCACCACCTTGACCGCGTCTGTCATCAGGCCGCGGCCGCCGAAGCGCTCGCCGATCCAGTAGCCGACATGGCCGCTTTGCGAGACGCCGTGGCGTATGTTGCCGAGCGTAATGCCGCCCGCGAGCTTGCCGCTCGACTTCTCGAAGATGAAGAAGGCGATCGCGGTTCCCTGTGCGTAGTCCTCGCGATAGCGGCTGATGCGCAGGCGCCATGCCGTGCGGTCGAGTTCGTCCGGGGTCCAGCGCGGCTCCCATGGCTCCAGGAACGCCCGGCTTTCGCCGCGCACCGCCGACCACTCGCGGTAGTCGTTGGTGAACGGCACGCGCAGCGTGACGAGGTTGCCCTTCAGTGCCGGCAGGTCACGGCGAAAGAAAGGGAGCGCGAACACGGCGCTTGGGACTTAGACGGCGAGCCTGCGGGCCGTGGTCTGCGTGCCCGGAAGCGAATCGAGGATCGCCTCGTATGGTGCCAGCGTACCCACGGGCCCGACAGCGGTAAGCGTCGGCTTGGTCGAGAACATCCGCGACGACAGGTCGGTAAGGCGCTCGATCGTCAGCGCCGCCAGGCGCTCCATCAGCTCTTCCTTCGCGATCGGCCTGCCGAAAAGGAGTAGTTGCCGCGCGATCTGCGAGGCGCGGCTGGCCGGGCTTTCGGCCGACATGATCAGGCCGGCCCGATATTGGGCGCGCGCACGGTCGAGCTCTTCCTGCAGGATGCTCTCGCCGGCCTTCTGCAACTCGTCGATGATGACAGGCACCAGCTTGGCGATGTCGCTTTGGCCCGTCGCGGCGTGAACGCCGAATATGCCCGTATCGGAAAAGCCCCAGTGGAAGGCGTAGACCGAGTAACAGAGGCCGCGTTTTTCGCGGACCTCCTGGAACAGGCGCGATGACATGCCGCCGCCGAGGATCATCGACAGCACCTGCGAGGCGTAGAAATCCCGCACATGGTAGGCGCGGCCCTCGAAGCCCAGCACGATCTGCGCGTCCATCAGGTCGCGGTCCTCGCGGAAGTCGCCGCCGACATATTGCGCGTATTGCGGGATGGTGCTGTCGGCCTTGCTGCGGAAACCGCCGAGCCGGTTTTCGACCTCGCGCACGAACTTGTCGTGCTTGATGTCGCCTGCGGCCACGATCACCATGCGCTCGGCGCCATACTGGCGTTCTATGAAATCGTGCAACTGCTTGGAGGTGAAGGATTTTACCGTTTCGGGCGTACCCAGGATCGAGCGGCCGATGGTCTGGTGGCGAAAGGCCGTCTCGGTGAAACGGTCGAAGACGATGTCGTCGGGCGTGTCGTGCGCGGCGCCGATCTCCTGCAGGATGACGTGCTGCTCGCGCTCAAGTTCCTGCGGGTCGAATTCGGACTCCTGCAGGATGTCGGACAGGATATCGACGGCCAGCGGCACATCGTCGGAGAGCACCCTGGCGTAGTAGGATGTGGTCTCGACGCTGGTGGCCGCATTGATCTCGCCGCCGACGTCCTCGATTTCCGAGGCGATCTCGAAGGCGCTTCGCCGCTTCGTCCCCTTGAACGCCATGTGCTCGAGCAGATGGGCCATGCCGTGCTCGTCTTCGCGTTCATTGCGGGCACCCGACTTGACCCAGGCACCCAAGGCAACCGATTCGATACTTGGAAGGGTTTCGGTGGCGACTGTCAGGCCGTTCGACAGACGGCTTACCTCAACACCCATATGGCTCGTACTCCCTAACGCGCCGCCCGCGCGCGGCGACTGACGTAATCTTCCACCATTTTGAGGTCGGATGGAAGTACCGTGTATTTTTCCTCGAATGTCATCAATCCCCCTAGCCATGCGGGCAGGGCGGGCGAGACACCGCTGGCGGCTTCGACGGCGGCCGGGAATTTCGCCGGATGGGCGGTGCCGAGCACCACCATCGGCACGGCGCCCGCAGCCCTGGCCGCCGCCACATGCATGGCTGCCGCCGTATGTGGATCGAGCAGATAGTTGCTGTTTGCCAGCGTCGAGCGGATGGTGGCGGCAACCTCGTCCATATCTGCGCGGCCGGCGTCGAATTCGGTTCGCATACCGGCGATTTCCGCGGCTTCGATGGTGAAGGCGCCCGATTGTTTGAGGCCGGCCATGTAGCGCCGCACCGTTGCGGCGTCGCGGTTTGACGCCTCGAAAAGCAGACGTTCGAAGTTCGACGAAACCTGGATGTCCATCGACGGCGAGGTGGTCGCAAAGACCCCTTTGGTCCGGTATTCGCCGGTCGCGAAGGTGCGTGCCAATATGTCGTTGTCGTTGGTGGCGATGACCAGCCGGTCGATCGGCAGGCCCATCTTCTTGGCGGCGTAGCCGGCGAAGATATCGCCGAAATTCCCGGTCGGCACGGTGAACGAGACCGGCCTGTCCGGCGCGCCGAGCGACAATGCCGAGGAGAAATAATAGACGATCTGGGCCATGATGCGTGCCCAGTTGATCGAATTGACCCCCGACAGCGACACCTGGTCGCGGAAGCCGTGATCGTTGAACATGTCCTTCAGCAGGCCCTGACAGTCGTCGAAATTGCCCTCGATCGCCAGCGCATGGACATTTTCAGCCTTCGACGTCGTCATCTGCCGCTGCTGCACCGGCGAGACGCGACCATGCGGAAAAAGGATGAAGATGTCGGTGCGGCTGCGCCCGGCAAAGGCGTCTATGGCCGCGCCACCGGTATCGCCCGACGTGGCGCCGACGATGGTGGCGTGCTGGTCGCGTTCGGCAAGCACATGGTCCATCAGCCGGGCAAGCAACTGCATCGCCACGTCCTTGAACGCCAGTGTCGGCCCATGAAAGAGTTCGAGGACAAAAGTGTTGGCGCCGGTCTGCACCAGCGGGCAGACGGCCTCATGGCGGAAGGTGGCATAGGCTTCGCGGACCAGGCGCTCGAAGACCGGCGCGGCGATCTCGCCGCCCAGGAACGGCATCAGCACGCGTATGGCCAGGTCGGCATAGGCGAGGCCGCGCATGGCTCGGATCTCAGATGGCGAGAAATGCGGCCATTCGCGCGGCACGTAGAGGCCGCCATCGCGCGCCAGGCCCGCCAGGACGGCGTCGGAAAATCCAAGCGCGGGCGCTTCACCGCGGGTGCTCACATAATGCATGTCACAGATCCGTTTGCCGCCTGTTTTTCCGTTCACCACAAGGTGGTTAATTTCTGCACCGGCTCTAGTCGCATTTTTGCCGCGCGGTTGATATACGTCACCAGCTTTGCGAGAGGGAAGTGCAGTTTCATGGCGTTTCGTATATCAAGTGGTCGCTTTTTGGCGGGTCTTGCGCTCACCGGCTTTATGCTTGCCGCCGCAGGCTGCCAATCAGGCGACAATGGCATCCTGAACCTCGGTTTCGGCAAGAAGGATCCGACGGCGCCACCCCCGCCGCAGGACCCCAAGGTGCTGGCCAGCCAGCTGAACGCCTATTGCCCAAGGGTGACGGTGCGCGACGGCACGGCCTTCTTCAATACCTATGTCAACGAGGTGCAGAAGCCCAAGCCGAAGCTCAAGAAGACCGGCGATGCCGCTGCGGATGCCGCGGCCCAGGCCGCCGCTGACGCCGCTGCTGCTACGCCGCCCGACGATTCGGCGAGGATTATTTATCAGGCGTCGATCAGCGACGTGACCCGCGATTGCAGCCGTGCCGACGGACAACTGACGATGAAGATCGCGGTTGCCGGCAAGATCGTGCCAGGACCGAAATTCACGCCCGGCACCATCACCATGCCGATCCGCACCGCGGTCATGCATGGCACCGACGTGCTTTATTCGCAGATCCACCAGTATCAGGTTCAGGTGACCGATCCCTCGGTCGCGACCCAGTTTGTCTTCACCGATTCCAATGTGGTCGTACCGGCGCCGACGGCGCAGGACTATCAAGCCTATGCCGGTTACGACGAAACCGCGCCGAAGGCGACGACCGACAAGCCGAGGAAGAAGACCCACAGGAAGAAGACGGCCGCGACGAACTAGGCGGCTGTCGGCCTGGCGTGCCTCCAGCCGGACGCACGCATCTCAGGCATCCGCCGACCACTCCGACAGAGCGGCAATGACACTCTTCAGTTCCGCCCAGCGGCGGATCACCGTCTCGGCACCGGCCTCTGTCAAGGCGTCGGCATGGCCGGGATAGCTGTGGCTGGCGCCCGTAAAGCCGATCACGCGCATGCCGGCGGCCTTGGCGCCGGTGACGCCGTGCACGGAATCCTCGATGACGAAGGTGTTCGCCGGGTTGACGCCGAGCTTTTCGGCGGCATGCAGGAACACGTCTGGTGCCGGCTTGGTCTTTCCGGTCGGCGTTTCCATCGCCGAGAAGATGCGCCCGGCGAAGAACGGCAGCAGATGCACCTTCTCCAGCATGAACTCGATCCGCTCCGAACGTGAGTTGGAGCAGATGCAGCGTTGCGACGTGACCGAGGCGACCGCTTCGCGCACGCCTTCGATGGCGCGCACGTCGCTGCGCAGTTTGCGGTCGACCAGTTCCTCGGCGCGGTCGATCAGCGACACCTGGAACGGGATTTTGGACTTCTCCTCGATTCGTATCAGGATGTCCTTGAAGGTCAGGCCGGCATAGGTCTCGGCAATCTCCTCCGCCGAGATTTCGTATCCGGCCAGGGTTATCAGTTCAGCTTCGACCCGCGCGGCGATGATTTCGGAATCGACGAGCACGCCGTCGCAATCGAAGATGACAAGATCTGGCTGGGGCATGGTGATCCGGACGATGGAGGGTGGAGGAATGGCCGCTCAGGGCTCAAGCGGCGCGGCATACACCAATGGACACGGCTTCGCAAACTCCTCCACGGCATCGATAAAGCTTCACCGAATATTTACGCTGATCGGTAACCATAACGGGCAGTAAACAGTAACGCGTGCCTTGGGTGTAAAAATGTCAGCCGTGCGTCTTCTCGACGAGCTCTCCCACGCTCCCCAGCAATCCGAATGGCTGGACACGATCCTGAAAGGCGACTGCGTCGCGGCGCTCGACCGCCTGCCGGAAAAGTCGATCGACGTCATCTTTGCCGATCCGCCCTACAATCTGCAGCTCGACGGCGACCTGCACCGTCCCGACCAGTCCAAGGTCGATGCGGTCGACGACGACTGGGACCAGTTCGAGAGCTTCGAAGCCTATGACGCTTTCACCCGCGCCTGGCTGCTGGCGGCACGCCGCGTGCTGAAGCCCAACGGCACCATCTGGGTCATTGGCTCCTATCACAACATCTTCCGCGTCGGGGCCAAGATGCAGGATCTCGGCTTCTGGATTCTCAACGACGTGGTCTGGCGCAAGACCAATCCGATGCCGAATTTTCGCGGCCGCCGCTTCCAGAACGCGCATGAGACGATGATCTGGGCTTCGCGTGACCAGAAGGGCAAGGGCTACACCTTCAACTACGAAGCGCTGAAGGCGTCGAACGACGATATCCAGATGCGCTCCGACTGGCTGTTCCCGATCTGCACCGGCGGCGAGCGCCTGAAGAATGAGAATGGCGACAAGCTGCATCCGACTCAAAAGCCCGAGGCGCTGCTTGCCCGTATCATGATGGCGTCGACCAAGCCGGGGGACGTCGTGCTCGACCCGTTCTTCGGCTCCGGTACGACAGGCGCGGTTGCCAAGCGCCTCGGCCGTCACTTCGTCGGCATCGAGCGCGAGCAGGCCTATATCGACGCCGCCAATGAGCGCATCGATGCCGTGCGGCCACTCGACGAAGCGGATCTCACCGTGCTTACCGGCAAGCGCGCGGAGCCGCGCGTCGCCTTCGTCAGCCTGATCGACACCGGGCTGATGACGCCTGGCGCCACGCTCTATGACGCCAAGAAGCGCTGGGCCGCCAGGGTTCGCGCCGATGGGACCGTCGCGATTGGCGACAGCGCCGGCTCGATCCACAAGATCGGCGCCGAGGTGCAGGGACTGGACGCCTGCAACGGCTGGACCTTCTGGCATTATGAGCGCAGCGGCGGGCTTACCCCCATCGACGAACTGCGCCGCATCGCCCGGCTTGGCATGGAACGGGCAGGGGGCTGACCCCCTGCAGCCTGCCTCATATTCGTTGATTCAAAGTCTCACCGGATCGCCGCAAGCGATGGAGATCACACTCTGATCCCCAATCGCTCAAGGTCTGCTTTAAGCGTGCTGGCATCGGTGAACAGCACCGCTTGCCAGCCGGCGGCCTTGGCGCCGTCGACATTTTTCTGGCTGTCGTCGATGAACAGCGTCGCCGACGGCTCGAGGCCGAACGCGGCCACGTGATGGTCGTAGATGCCACGATCCGGTTTGATCTTGCCGATCTCGCCCGAGATGGTGACGCCGCGCGGACGATCGAGGAAATCGAAGCGCTCGCGCGCTTCGGCCAGCGTGTCGGAAGCAAAGTTGGTCAGCATCGTCACATCGTGGCCGCTGTCGATCAGGCCGAGCATGATGGCGACACTGTCGTCATAGGCATGCGGTACCATCTCGTGCCAGTGGCGACGGAAATTGCGGATGTTTTCGGCGTGCTCGGGGTGCTCCGCGATCAGCAGCGCTTCGGCCTCTTCCCACGTCCGGCCGCGATCCTGCTCTATGTTCCAGTCATGCGTGCAGATATTGTCGAAGAACCACTTTCTCTCTTCGTCGTCGGGAATGAGGCGGCTGAAGGGAATGTTCGGATCGTAATGGATCAGCACCTTGCCGATGTCGAAAACGATGTGGCGGATTTCAGTCATGGGGCCTCTTTGCACTCAATGGCGAGGTTTTTTCGTCGCGCCGGGTATCGCAGCCTCGATTGCCTTTTTCATGACGGTGGGCAGCGCCTCGCCTGAAATCTCATGGGCGGGCGACCAGAAATACCCTGCCAGGGCATCACCTTTGATGTGGGCACGAAAGACTTCGAGCTCGAGCGCGAAATGGGTAAACACATGCCCGATTGTTCCGGCGCGCCGCCAGTCGCCGGCAAAGGGCGCTGCCGCCTCTGTGGTGGCTCCGTCCATCCGCGCCGTCCAGGCGGTGGTCGGCACTTCCGTCATGCCGCCGAGCAGCCCTTTCTCTGGCCGCTTGCGCAAAAGAATGGCACCGTCGTCACGCATGGCAACGAAAGCAGCCCCCCGCCGCAGCGGTTTGTCGGCCTTTGGCAGCCGCACCGGGAAATTTTCGGGATCTCCTGAAACAACGGCGCTGCAGTCCTCGCGCAGCGGGCACAGCATGCAGCGCGGCCGGCGCGGCGTGCATATCGTGGCGCCGAGATCCATCATCGCCTGGGCGAAGTCGCCGGGCCTTGTCGCCGGCACCATGCACTCGACATGGACCCGTATCTCGGCCTTGGCTTCGCTGAGCGGCGTCGTGATCGAAAACAGCCGTGAGATGACGCGTTCGACATTGCCGTCGACGACGGCGGCGTGGCGGTCGAAGGCGATGGCCGTTATTGCCGCCGATGTATAGGCGCCGATCCCCGGCAATTCTCGAAGTCCGATCTCGGTGTCCGGAAACCGGCCGCCGCGCGCCGCCACCAGATCCGCGCAGGCCTTGAGGTTGCGGGCGCGGGAGTAATAACCGAGCCCCGCCCAGGCTTTCATCACATCCTCCGTCGGCGCCGCGGCCAGCGCTTCGACATCGGGCCATTTCTCGACAAAGGCGAGGAAGTACGATTTCACCGCTTCCACGGTGGTCTGCTGCAGCATCACCTCCGACAGCCAGATACGGTAGGGATCGGGCCGCACACCGCGTGCGTGCTCGCGCGGCGTCACGCGCCACGGCAATTCGCGATGATGCGCGTCATACCAGGCGAGCAGGCGCGACGCCGTATCATCCGAGATGACCTTGCTGGTCTGGGCCTTGCGGGTCTGGTCTGCTGGTGCCATTGATCTTGCGTTGGCCTGGCCGGTATCTGCTGGGTCGTGGCTGGAGAACGCACATGGCAGGGAAAAGGCGCTTCGGCAATCCCGTTCCGGTGAGCGATCTCGCCACCGACATCCTCGACCCGGTGCTGCGCAAGCGGGCAGGCATCTCGATCGGTCTCGTCCAGTCGTGGGAAGAGATTGCCGGACCGCGCTTGGCCATCCACTCGCGGCCCGAAAAGATCCAGTGGCCGCGCCGCCTGCACGAGGATGATCCGTTCGAGCCGGCCGTACTGGTCATCGCCTGCGAAGGCATGGCCGCGCTTCATCTGCAGCACGAGACCGGCGAGATCATCAACCGGGTGAACGCCTTCCTGGGTTTCAGGGCGATAGGCCGCATCAGGATCGTGCAGAAGCCGATAAGCTCGGGAAGAGCCCGGCCCAAACCCACCCTCAGGGCGTTGAGCGCGGCCGAAAAGGCGAAATTGTCCGATACTGTCGGGCTTATAGAGGATGACGGGCTGCGCGCCTCGCTGGAACGGCTGGGGACGACCATTCTGGGCGCAAGGAAAGCCTAGACGGCTGCAATGACCCCGGGGACTATTCCGAGGCCGTCTGGCCAAGGGCGAAGTGGAACGGTTACAGTTGCCCCGGTCGGCCCAAACGGAGACGATCCCCTTGGTTCTGATTGGAAACGGTCATAGGTTTGTCGTTAATCTCGCGCATTCGTGATCGCCCTTGTCAGGTTTCACGATTGGATTGGGGACAGGGATGCCTTAATTCGCGCCAACTCTCGCCTTTTCGTGCCTTTGCATTGCAAAATCCAACCCTTATCAGGTGATTCGTATGAGCCGTCCCCCGTTTGGCCAAAGCTTCTCTCGCAGAAACGTCCTGACATCGCTGGCCGCCATCCCGGCGGTGGCCCTGCTCGCCGCCTGCAGTGATTCCGGCGAAGAGGCGAAGGCCGCGGATGTCAAACCCGCGAATCCGGCAACGCCCGCAAAGCCGGCCACGCCCGCCGCGGTCCAGGTACCGGAAGCGCAGGGCACCGTCGACATGACCGAACTGATGAAGCCGGGCGCGCTGCCCGACAAGCAGCTCGGCAAGGATGACGCCAAGGTCACCATCGTCGAATACGCCTCGATGACCTGCCCGCACTGCGCGCATTTCGCCGAGACCACCTTTCCGGATTTGAAGACCAAGTACATCGATACCGGCAAGGCGCGCTACATCCTGCGCGAATTCCCATTCGATCCGAGCGCCGAAGCCGGTTTCATGCTGGCGCGTTGCGCCAAGGATAACTATTTCCCGATGGTCGACGTGCTGTTCAGGCAGCAGGCGAACTGGGTCGGCGTGTCGAACACCAAGGAAGCGCTGCTGCAAATTTCCAAGCTTGCCGGTTTTACACAGGAGTCCTTCGAGGCCTGCTTGACGGACCAGAAACTTCTGGACGATGTGAGATCGGTTCAGAAGCGTGGCGCCAATGAATTCAAGGTCGACTCGACGCCGACCTTCTTCATCAACGGTAAGACCTACAAAGGGGCGATGTCGATTGAGGAAATGTCGGCCATCATCGACCCTCTGCTCTGACATCGGCTCAGTGCTGAAGCGGCAGCGCTCCGGCGCTGCTTGCCTCTCTATCCGTTCGCGCGCTCTGCGTCCTATCGCAAAACCTCGGTACACTCTTCCCGAACCGGTGTATGAGGCGCGCGAATGAAGTTTTCGCGCCTCCGCCTCCTTGGTTTCAAGTCCTTCGTCGAACCCGGCGAGTTCGTCATCGAACGCGGCCTGACCGGCATTGTCGGGCCGAACGGCTGCGGCAAGTCGAACCTGGTCGAGGCGCTGCGCTGGGTGATGGGCGAAAGCTCCTACAAGAACATGCGCGCGTCCGGCATGGACGACGTCATCTTTTCCGGCTCGGGCACCCGTCCCGCCCGCAACACCGCCGAAGTCACGCTTTTCCTGGACAACAGCGACCGCTCGGCTCCATCCGCCTTCAACGATGCCGACGAACTGCAGGTGTCGCGCCGCATCGAGCGCGAGGCCGGCTCGCTCTACCGCATCAACGGCAAGGAAGCGCGCGCCAAGGACGTGCAGCTTCTGTTCGCCGACCAGTCGACCGGCGCGCGCTCGCCCTCGATGGTCGGGCAAGGCCGTATCGGCGAACTGATCCAGGCCAAGCCGCAGGCCCGTCGCGCCCTGCTCGAAGAAGCGGCCGGCATTTCCGGCCTGCACACCCGTCGCCACGAGGCGGAATTGCGGCTTAAGGCGGCCGAGCAGAACCTCGAACGCCTGGACGATGTCGTGGGCGAGCTGGAAAGCCAGATCGAAAGCCTCAAGCGCCAGGCGCGCCAGGCTTCCCGCTTCAAGAACCTGTCGGCCGACATCCGCAAGGCCGAAGCAACGCTCTTGCACCTGCGCTGGACGCTGGCCAAGACACAGGAAGGCGAGGCGCGTTCGGCGCTGGCCACGGCAACGGCGCTCGTCGGCGACCGCGCCGCCACGCAGATGAACGCGGCCAAGGAGCAAGGCATCTCCGCCCATCGCCTGCCTGACCTGCGCGACGCGGAAGCCGCGGCTGCCGCGGCTTTCCAGCGCCTGTCGATCGCCAGGTCGCAGATCGAGGAAGAAGCTGGCCGTATCCGCAACCGGCAGGCCGAACTCGAACGTCGGCTGCAGCAGCTCGACGGCGACATTGCCCGCGAAGAGCGGATGGTGCGCGACAATGCCGACGTTCTCGAGCGCCTGCGTGCGGAAGAGGCCACGCTGAACTCCGAAAACGCCGGTGCCGCCGAGCGTGAGGCCACCACCCGCGCTGTATTCGAACAGGCCGCCTCGACGCTTGCGCAAAGCGAAGCCAAACTTGCCGCGCTGACCGCCGAGCGCGCCGAGGCCGCCGCCTCGCGCCACCAGATCGAACGGACTTTGCGCGAAACCGCGGAGCGTCGCGACCGCTTCGCCCGCCAACTCGCCGACGTCGACCGCGAATTGTCGGACATCCTCTCCAAGGTCGCCGGCTTGCCGGATCCGGCCGAGAAGCAGGTACTGGTCGAGCAGGCGATGGCATTGCTGGAGGAGTCCGAGGCAGCGGTGGAGCAGGCTGAACAGTCGGTCATCGACGGCCGTGGCGCTGAAAGCGCTGCCCGCCCGCCGCTTCAGGACGCCAAGGCGGAGCTGGCGCGGATCGAAACCGAAGCGCGCACGCTGGCCAAGATCCTGAACGCGGCCAGCGGCGATCTCTTCCCTTCGGTGCTGGAGCAGATCAGCGTCGAGCGCGGCTTCGAGACGGCACTGGGGGCCGCCCTTGGCGAAGACCTCGACGTGCCGCTCGACCGCAGTGCACCGGCGCATTGGGGCGAAAGCGAAATCCAGCCCGGTGATGCCGCGCTTCCGGAAGGGATCAAGAGCCTTGCCAGCGTGGTTCGCGCGCCGGCGCAACTAGCCCGACGTCTTGCGCAGATCGGTATCGTCGAGGCCGCTGACGGCCGCCGGTTGCAGGGGTTTCTGGCTCCAGGCCAGCGCCTGGTTAGCCGCCAGGGTGCGCTGTGGCGCTGGGACGGCCTGACCGCCAGCGCCGATGCGCCGACCGCCGCGGCACAAAGGCTGGCACAGAAGAACCGGCTTGCCGAACTCGATGCCGAAGCGGTGCAGGCGACGCTTGTGCTGCGCCAGGCCGAGGAAGCGCTAGCGCAGGCCGAGCAGGCGCTCCGCCAGGCAAGCGAAGCCGAACGCAACACGCGCCAGGCGGGACGTGAGGCCCAGCACCGGCTGGACGCCGCCCGCAATGCGCTGGCCGAGGCGGAAAAGGCCGGCGGTGAACTATCGAGCCGGCGTGCCGCGCTGGACGAGGCGCGCGCCCGCATCGTCGACAGCCATGAGGAGACGTCAGCGGCTTTCGTCGAGGCCGAGATGCTGCTGCAGGATGCGCCCGACCTCGGCGACCTGCAATTGCAGCTCGAACAGTCCTCGGCCAATGTCTCGCGCGACCGCGCCGCCCTTGCCGACGCGCGCGCCGTCCATGAGGGCTTGCGGCGAGAAGCCGAGGCACGCACACGCCGGCTTGATGCCATCGGTGCCGAACGCAGCAACTGGCTGGTGCGCGCCGAAAACGCCTCGACGCAGATCGCATCGCTCGCCGAACGCAAGGCAGAGGCCGAGGCCGAGCGCGAACGGCTGGCCGATGCGCCCGACGAGATCGACGCCAAGCGGCGTGCGCTGCTGTCGCAACTCACCGAGGCCGAAAGCTTGCGCAAGGCGGCCGCCGACCGGTTGCAGGAGGCGGAGAACAGGCAGGCCGAACTGGACAAGGCAGCCACATCAGCCATCCAGTCGCTGGCCGAAGCGCGCGAAACCCGCGCCCGCGCCGAAGAACGGCTGACGGCGGCCGACGAACGCCGGCTGGAGGTCGAGGCGCGCATCCAGGAAACGTTGAACACGCCGCCGCATCTGGTCATCCGCCACACCGGCCTGGAAGCCGACGATCCGATGCCCGAAATGCCCGAGATCGAACGCCAGTTGGATCGGCTAAAGGTCGAGCGCGAACGGCTCGGCGCCGTCAATCTGCGTGCCGAGGAAGAGCAGAGGGAGCTTTCCGAGCGCCTGGAGGCGATCGTTTCCGAGCGCGAGGACATTATCGAAGCGATCCGCAAGCTCAGGCAAGCGATCCAGAGCCTCAATCGTGAAGGCCGCGAACGGCTGCTGGCCGCCTTCGATGTCGTCAACAGCCACTTTCAGCGACTGTTCTCGCATCTGTTCGGTGGCGGCACGGCGGAATTGCAGTTGATCGAATCCGAGGATCCGCTGGAGGCGGGCCTGGAGATTCTTGCCCGACCGCCCGGCAAGAAGCCGCAGACCATGACGCTGCTGTCTGGCGGCGAGCAGGCGCTGACGGCGATGTCGCTGATCTTCGCTGTCTTCCTGACCAACCCGGCACCGATCTGCGTGCTCGACGAAGTCGATGCGCCGCTCGACGATCACAATGTCGAGCGCTTCTGCAATCTCATGGACGAGATGGCCAAGACCACCGAGACGCGTTTCGTCATCATCACCCACAATCCCATCACCATGGCCCGCATGGACCGGCTGTTCGGCGTGACCATGGCCGAGCAGGGCGTCAGCCAGCTTGTCTCTGTTGATTTGCAGGCGGCAGAGGCGATGCGCGAGGCGAGTTGACGCGTCCGACCGCCACCGCGAGGTGGAGCGTCCGGCAGCCATCGGCGGACCGCTTAGGTTTTCTGATCGTGTCCGTGAGACCGGTGTTTGGCCGAGGCCCAGAGGAAATAGAGCGGGCCCATTTTCAGCACAGGCACACGACGATCCCGCTCGCGATCGCGCAGTTCGCGGTAGACCTTCACCTTCAGCGGCAACTTGCTGATTTGGCTATCTCAATGCACGCGTCGCGAAATCCAGTTCGCGCAGATTGCCGCCAGAAGTCCGCAAGCCATGCCGACGCAATCGGCGATCCAGTCGAACACGTCGAGATCACGCTCTATCAGCGACGTGCCCTGGAGGATTTCGATCGCGGCTCCAACCAGGGCGAGGAAGATGATCAGCCTCGTCTTGCGGCCCGGCCAGCCCAGACTTCCCAGAAACGCCAGGATCGCGAAGGCGCTCGCATGGTTGGCCTTGTCGTAGTGGAAGCCGATATCGATGCCGAATTCGTCGAGGCGAGATATCGGCAGCAACGCGAGCACCAAGACCGCAATGAGCGTGGCGATAAAGGCAATCCGCTCGGCGGCTGAGTAAAATTTCATTCTGTTCCGTCGATACACCAGCCATCGAGGTCGGGTCCGGAGATCTTGGTCAGGTGGCATGCCGGTGTAAGCGGCAGGCTGGCGTCCATGGCCACGATTGCATAAGCCGGCTTCGAAAAGCAACGAGCCCGTCTCGCGATCACGAGGGGATCCCAAGGCGTGCCCGCCCATTTGCCGGGCAGGGCACGCCTTCCGCCTATTGGCGATAGAATGGTGCCGGCTCGTCAGATTGAAGCGCGTTGAATACGCGACAGTCCAAAACCGCTTTTGCCCGACAAGCTCTCTTCGGCAGGCCGGAACATGTCCTCGAAGTCCAGGTCCTGCTCGAAAACCACGCCCCCGACGGACACGGCCAGGATCTCCTCGGCTCCCTGAGGGGCGAAATAGACCTGCGAGACAGTGGCACGGATACGCTCGCCAACCGTCCTGGCTTCGGCCTCGCTCGTTCCGGGAAGGAATACACCGAACATGGAGGCACCTATGCGGCCGACGATGTCTTGCGAGCGCACGCAAGACCGGATGGTTGAAGCGATCAGGCGCAAGGCCTCGTCGCCCCAGTTCAGGCCGAAGCGCAAGTTGATGGCGTTCAGGTGTTCAGGATGAATGACCAGGAACGCGCCCGATCGCTCGCCTTGTGGGGAAGACCTGATCGCCCGTCTCTCGATCAGCGACGAGAAGACCCTCCCGTTCAGGCAACCGGTCAGCGTATCGAAGGTCGCGGCCCGGTTGAGTTCCCGCCGATAGCGACGGATCTCGGCCAGTTTCAGGCCTATGAACACAAACAGCGGCAAGCAGATCACCACAGGCAAAAGTGTTGCCGTGATCATGCCGCGCCCGAAAGGCGTCAGCGTCTCGCTGAACAACAGCAGATAGTTCAGGACGAGGGACACGCACAGGCTGCCGACGGTTCCAAGAAATGCCAGCCAGGCAATGGTCTTCCATTCATGATGGGCCGGGACATCAGCTGCTGCATTGCTCATCGTCGATCTCCGTTCGATCGCCAAGCATAAGACCGGCAAGTTACGATTTCGGTTTCGAAGAACAATACAATTTGACACGTCGGGTTAGATCGCCAAGCTTCTGAACGGAGGATGCTGCCCTTTGTGGCGAATCCGGTGCTGTCGCCTATGGCGGGCCAAAGATTCCCATCTCCGCCGCCCTGGCTGTTGCTTCGGCCTTGCCATAGATGCCGCTCGGCAAGGCCAGCGCCCAGCCATTCGATACCAGCCAGGCACCGACATCCTGTTTGCCCAGCCTGCATGTCACCGCGACAGGGAAGCGGTCGACCACCGGAGGCACGAAGCAGTTCAGCGCTCGCCCGCGCATCCAGTTGTTGAAAGCCGCGTAGGCTCGCTGTCCGCATGGCCACGCGCTCTCGTGAAACAGGCAGACCCTGTCGGTCTGGACGCCCTGGGTTCCACTGATGAACAGTTTCCGCCCCATGGAGTCGAAACCAGCCGACGACGTGGCCACTGGATCGTAAAGCAATGTTTCCCGCCAATCCCTGGGCATCGATGACTTGGGGCGTGATGCGAGGCCGAGGTCGCCAAGCGGCAAACGAGGTTCCACCCGCTCCATCTCCGATCCCTCGATCTGCGGCGGTGCGATGAGATCCTCGGCAATCTTGCGGGCTGAGTTGACGATCGATCGAGCCGGATGTCGCGCGACGTCATCGCCGACGTCAGGTGCTGGGTCGGTGAGGCTTCGTTCGACGGGGAACAGGGTCGCTGCCTTGACCAGCAGCAGGATGCCGATGAGAAGCTCGAGGCCTGCGAGCGCGATCATGATGCGAACGCGCCCCCGATCTCCCATCGGGCCGCCCGCGCCCAATTCGCTAGAAGCTGGACGTCGATTTGGCAACCAGTTTGAGCGCACCTTTTTCTATCCGGTAAAACGGCATCGAGCGTTCGCTGGATCCATCCGCGCGGAACCTGAACAAGCCGGTCGATCCGCGAAAGCCATTCGGGTTCTCGAAAACCTGCCTACTGAAACCGTTGGGTCCGGCAGCGCTTGCGATGCCCGCGGTCAGCGCGACCATATCATAGGCATAAGCGACATTGACGTCGGCCTGGTAATTGAAGCTTGCCTTGAAACGATCCGAAATGGGGCCTGTTTCATGTTGGTCGAGCGTGGCGATATAGGCGCCTTCGAAAAGCGGACTGGTCGGGTGCTCCAGCCAGCGGTTCGTGCCAACCACGGAGGTTGATTTTCCAGGGATGCCTTTTGCCTTCAGGGCGATCAGGATTGGCGATGGATTGCTGTCGCCGCTGGCGACGATCACGGCGTCGGGGGCGTCAACCAGCGAGCCCATGTCCGCGACCGCCTTTGCCGCGCTGTCGGCGCTCGTGTAGGGGATGGTGATCGCAAGTGCGGCGCCGTACACGCTGAGGCTGTTGGCGACGTGTTTTTCGGCAATATCGGCACCCGCGCCCGCTGGCACCAGCAGGACGAATTTCTTGCCGCCCTTGGCCGCGATTGCGCCGGCGCCCGCCGCGGCGCTGTCCGCCTCGCCAAGGCATACCGCATAGACGCCCGGGCCGCCGGCAAAATTGTCCGCGAGAGCCAGAACCACCGGCCGGTTCGAGCCCGACAGTTTCGCGACATGCTGCGCTGCCGGCAGTTCGGTCGGACCGATGACCACTTTCGCTCCCGAAGTTATGGCCTTTACCGCCAGTTGCTGGGAGTAAGCCGCGTCTCCCCTTGTGTCCTCGACGGTAAGCGTCAGCAGGGGATTACCGAGGTCCGTCATGGCGAGCTTGGCGGCGTCGAGCATCTTTTTGCCGTTTTCGCCCGCTGATCCGGAAGCGGACAGCGGCAGCAGCATGGCGACTTTCGTGGGTCCCGTGCCGAGGGACTGCGTCGCCTGGCTTGCGTTTGCCACAGCAACAACAGCAGCCGGCTGACTGGCGACCTGGATGGCAGCGGGGTCGAGCGCGTCCGACACCGAGCCTTTGGATTGGCAGCCGAGCAGCGATAGCGCCAGCGCGCAAGCGACCACCCATGTCCGCAGGCGGTGAACCTGCCGGTCAGATTCCATTTTCTGCCAGCGCTTTCGCTCTTGCGGTCAGTTCATGTACTCGACCATGCGGTCGTGAAAACACTCGCATTTATTGAGCGTGTCTTCGTCCTTGTAGTTGGTCTTCAGGTAGCCGTAAGCCATGCCGCAGGCGACCTTGGCTTCCGATGCCCAGACGAAGACCGGCCGGGATGAATGGATCCATTCCGGGCTGTTGGCGACGGCAACCGACTCATCCATCAGCTTGACGACCTGTTTCGTGAGGTCGACCGTGTTGTCGGTCAGCACGAGGTTGGAAGTGCCGACGGTGCGGCAATAATCGGCCACGGGTCCCTCGATGATGTCGGCGGCAAAGCCGGTCGATCCTGCCAACAGCAGCGCCGTGGCCGAAATCAGCAACCTTGAACGAATTCTCATGTAAGCCCCTCTCCAATTTGCCATTTCATGTCCCGCTAATGCATAGCATGGGAGCACGAGCGCGCAGAAGCGTTAAATCGTGACATTGTGCTGCGTGTGTGTTGCGTCGTCATAGAGGATGTTGATGGTGCCGGCCGCGGGCGCGTTCTGCAGTACAGCCACATCCACGAAGTTTGCCGCGTTGCCTGAGCCGCTGGTGTCGACGCTTACCGTGCTGGTCGCGCTGTTGTAATGCACGTAGTCGGCGATATTGCCCGCGGCGGCTTTGTCGAACAGAGCGGTCAGATCGATCTTATCGCCCTCGGCGCCATGGTAGTCGGCGATCAGATCCTTGATGTTCAGATTGTCGATCTTGAACGTGTCGGCTCCCGAAGTGCCGTCGATGGCCATCGACTGCTGCGCCGGGGCAACCAGCGAAGTATCAAGTTCCACCTCGACATAGTTGCCGCTTGTGCCGTCGGCCATCTGGAAAGTGCCGTTGCCGGTCACGGTCTGCCCGTCGATTTCGCCGACAGCCGGCTGCGCTGCCGTGCTGATGGAGACAATACCGTTGTCGGCGAGGTGCGACAATTCCCCGGCGTCGCTGGTGCCGTTGGCATTGGCGTCCTTCCAGATCAGCAGGCTGCTGAACGCCGCGTCGTTGTGATCGATGACGCCGTCATGATTGCTGTCGAGCGATGCCAAAGCGGCCGCGCCGCTGGCGAAGTGGCCGCCGTCGAAGTTCGGCGTGAACAGTTCCGTGCCATCGTCGATCTTGCCGTCATGGTTGAGGTCGACCGCCAACATGCCATCATTCGATGTGTTCCAGGCGATCTGTTCCTTGGTGCCATCGCCGTTCATGTCGAACTGAACACCGTGGCTGACATCGGAGAAGGCAAAGCCATTGTGATTCAGGTCGAGAATGATGGGATCGATCGACCCTCCGATGAGGGTGTTCAGGTTCGTAACCGTGACATTCTGCAGGTCGACCAATGCTCCCACGCCGGCATTCGTGGTTGTCTGAGTATAGACGTAGGTGTGGTTTACCCCTGAAATCGTTGCCGTGAATGCGAGCGTCGCCCCAGCGTTGCCGATGTCTGTGCCCATAAGATACTGGACAGCCGCGGCAACGCCTGACGTTGTGGTGATAGCCAAGGGCGAGGCGCCGGCATCGGTTCCGAAGAAACTGGCGATGCCATTCGTGACGAAATGAGATTCAACAGTATCTCCACCGATCGTCAAGACCGAGTCACCTGCGCCGTCGACGAGGCCGGCTGTGGCAGCCACCAGCGCACCCGGCAGGGTCAGCTTGTCGGTGCCGGCGACGAAGTCGGTGATGATGTCGTAGCCCGAGATCGTACCGGCATTGCCCGACCCTCCGATGACGGGTGTCGAATCGCCCGTTCCGATCAAGAACGTGTCGTTGCCGCCTCCGCCGGTCAGGAAATCACTGCCACCCCGTCCGACGATCGTGTCATTTCCGCCGCCACCGGACAAATGATCAATCCCTGACGTTCCATAGATCTGGTCGCCCAGCGTTGCGTTTCCATTCACTGTGATGCCGGGATCACCGGGGTCATGCGAGAAGAAGGAGAAGCTGACGTTGCGAGCCTGATAGTTGCCGCCATTGTTGTCGAAATAGGACAATGTCCAAGAATCGCCGGCTGTCGGTGGGTGTGCGATCAAGTAGCTCGCGAGCGTTGTAGCGGTGGCGTTGCCGGCGGCGTCGAGCAAGAAAATGTGATCGTAGTCGACGGTGGCTTTCATCAACCCCGTAGTCGCATCGAAAAACCAGCTCTGCTCGAATGTTCCGGCGGTCAGGTCATCTTCGACAACCGCAAAGTGATTGGCCCCTATGATTATTTCGACCTGGACCTCCTGTTCGCGGTGAGACCCCGCACTGGCGTCTCCGAACGCGCCGGGATTCCGTTCCGACAAAGGAATGGGCGTCGCGAATGGACTCTCCTGGAAGTCGGTATAGACCACCACTGTCGCGCCATGAGGATCGGCTGCTATGGCGTTTACCGTGGCTTGGGACAGAGTCAGCGTCGTTATCTGGTCATTTCCCGACGTAAGCGGGCTGCTTCCATTGCCAATCTGTGACGTGTCACTGGGCAGGCTGGTTGGCGGCACTTCGTGGATGCCGACCGTCTGCGTGACATGGATAGTACCGTCATAGACATCTAGCGACAGGCTCTTGTCGACTGTATCGGTTACCGTCGTTGTCGGCTTGTAAACCAGGTCGTCTAGAAGGTTAATTCCAGCGGATGGATTATAGAGGACGGTTCCAGTGGTCAGGGCGACATAGTTCACGCCGTCGAAGTAGAATGTTCCGGCAGGGATCGTTCCTGTAGCGGTGACGATGAGGTTGTCACCATCGGCATCCGACGGGACCGTGACCAGCAAGGGATATCCATTGGGAAAGGTTGGCGTGCCCAATACTTGCTGCCCCGGGTCGCTGGACATCCAGTTATGAGTGTCCGCGACAATCGGTGCAGTGTTGACGTCGGCGACGTTGATGGTCAGTGTCGTCGTCGACAGGTCGCCGTCGCCGTCCTTGATGGTGTAGACGAACACGTCGGTGGCATCCGAGGTGATGTTGTTGGCCGTCGACTGATAGGTGTAGGAGCC